>DATMZI010000120.1:0-16752 GCA_035607085.1 Candidatus Eiseniibacteriota bacterium
GCAGTCCTGGTTAAATCACACAGTCATCCAACCTGGATAGATGACGATCGCAGGAGATCGAGAATGTTGCGTATTAACGACGAAGCGCCGAATTTCACGGCGGAAACTTCACAGGGCACCATCAACTTTCACGAATGGATCGGAGATGGCTGGGCCATCCTGTTTTCCCATCCGAAGGATTTCACTCCGGTGTGTACGACGGAGCTCGGCTATATGGCCGGGCTGCAACCAGACTTCGCGAAACGCAACACCAAGATTATCGGTTTGAGCGTGGACCCGGTCACCAGCCACAGCAAATGGGCGGCGGACATCGAAGAAACGCAAGGCCACAAAGTTACTTTTCCGATGATCGGCGATCCGGAATTGAAGGTCGCCAAACTGTACGACATGCTGCCAGCGGAAGCTGGTGAAAGCTGCGAAGGCCGCACAGCCGCGAACAATGCAACGGTGCGTACCGTGTTCATCGTCGGGCCGGACAAGAAGATCAAGCTGATGCTCAGCTATCCGATGAGTACTGGCCGCAACTTCGATGAAGTGATGCGCGTGATGGATTCGCTGCAATTGACCGCCAAGCACCAGGTCTCTACCCCAGTAAACTGGAAGAACGGTGAGGACGTGATCATTTCCGGTTCCGTGTCGGACGAAGACGCCAAAAAGAAGTACCCGCAAGGGTGGAAGGCTCCGAAGCCGTACATTCGCATCGTTCCGCAACCGAAGTAGGGCGTAGCAGAATTACGCTTCTGCAGTCAAGCAAGGTTGCCATGGTTGGGGAGACTCTTGCGAGAACTTCCCCGAGGCGGTAGTCTGTTTGCGATGAACAATTACCCCCATATGAGCTCAGTTTTCTGCGGCTGCTGCGCCTGTTGCGCTGGCGTGTCATCTGGCGCGGGGAGGCTGATCGTCTGATTTTCTGATTCGGCCCTGAGTGAGTTTTTCTACCCGCCGCCAGAGTGCCTGGTTGGTGGGTTTTGTTTTTTAACGAGAAATTTCTGATGGGGACCGGATAAACCCGCCGCCACAAAGACTGAAGAGGGGAGCCGCGATCTTGGTCATGGTGGTGCGGGAGAGATTCCTCATTCCTCACCGCGGCGGATCCGTTCGAAATGCTGTAGATCGTGATTGCTCTAGTTTTTGTACGAAGGCGCCGTCGCCAAGTGGTAAGGCAAGAGTCTGCAAAACTCTCATCGGCGGTTCGATTCCGCCCGGCGCCTCCAATTTTTATTATTCTGCCTGCCGCTTTGCGCCAGGCAGAGGGCCGATTTGCGATCGCCAGGCCGGGTGGATTGAACTGCTTCGCCTGAGGGCGGAGTTTGAACCGCCGCTTGCGGCTCAGCAGTTGCCGGGTCCTGGCTCGGTTGAGGATCAGGGCTTTCCTGTGCGAACGGTGCAGCGCCGAAAATATGAAAAAAAGGACGGCCGCGGACTCACGCATGATCCACCTCCTCGAGACGGCGTGGAATCAATCGTCGAACGGCCACACACCGACGTGCAGCGTGCGAAAGTGCAATCGGTTCGCCAGATCAAGAATGAGGCAAGCCAGCAATAAGCCGCCAAAATCGGGGGCCTGGCGGCCAGGCGGTGCAAAAAGGAAAAGATCAGTTCTTAGCGAAGTCTCACAATGGAATGCGCTAGCGGCGAGACTTAACGCTGAGCATCCATCAGATTAAGGTTGAACTATCCCTTTGCCTTCTTCGACGGTGTACATTTTGTCCACGGCCGGGACCTGAAGCGTTTCTTTTGCGCCACTGGGCCAGAAAATTTCGACGCGGTCGATTTTGTCGGCAGAGCCCAGGCCAAAGTGCAGACGCTGGTCGGAACTGGAAGCGTAGCTGCCGCCGCTGAAAACGTCGGCGCGCTGGCGGACGCCGGCCGCGGTGACAAACAGTTTTGCGCCGTTGGCGTCGCGCGGGCTTTTGGGGCCGCCGATGAGTTTAAAGCTTAGCCAGTGATTCGAATTGGTCACGACGTTGCGGAGCAGCGTTGGGATTGAGTCGACGTTGTTCAGGACGACGTCAATGTGGCCTTCGTTGAAGAGGTCGCCGAACGCGGCGCCACGTGCGGTCAGAACGAGTGCAAGACCACTTCCGGTAGCCGGAGGAACTTCGGCGAATTTGTTGCCGTCAAGATTGCGGAAAAGCAGCGGGCGCTGCGCCCAGGTGGTGCCCCAGTCGCGCTGGTCCACGCCTGGATAGACGTGGCCGTTGGCGGAAAAGATATCCAGCAAGCCGTCGTTGTCGTAATCGAAAAAACCGGTGCCCCAGCTTAGAAAGGGGTATTTCGGATTGGCGAGCCCGGCGCGGATGGTCACATCGGAAAAGTTGCCGTCGCCTTCGTTGCGGTAGAGTGTGTTGTAATCGTCGGAAAAATTGGTGATGTAAAAGCCGATGCGGCCGCTGTGATTGTAGTCGCCGATCGCAATGCCCATGGCGGCTTGTTCGCGTCCATCGTCGTTCAGAGCAAATCCGGAAAGATAGCTGATGTCTTCGAATGTGCCGTCATGTTTGTTGCGATAAAGATATTTCGGCACTGAGTCATTGGCGACCGCGAGATCCACCCAGCCGTCATCGTCAACATCCACAAAAGCCGAGGCGAAACCGTAGTAGCCCTTGGGATCCGCGACGCCCGCTTTGACGCTGACATCGGTGAACGTGCCGTCGCCGTTGTTGTGAAACAGATGATCCGGTTCACCGGGCAAGCCGCGCGGGCCGCACATCACATTTTCGCCGCGATATTTGCAAAAGCCCGGCGGCACGCCGTTGGTTCCGGCGATGGGCTGATGGTTCACGTCGAACTTCACATAGCCAGGGACGAAAAGATCGAGACGGCCGTCGTGGTCATAGTCGCCCCAAGTGGCGCCGGTCGACCATCCGCCGATAGTGAGACCCGCTTTTTCCGCGAAGTCGGTGAACGTGCCGTCGTGATTGTTGTGATAAAGCCGGTTTTTGCCGTAATTGCTGACGTAAATGTCAGGCCAGCCGTCATTGTCGTAATCACCGACAGCGACGCCGAATCCCCACCGTTCGTTGGCGACGCCGGCTTTGTTGGTGACATCGGTAAATGTGCCATCGTGATTGTTGTGGAGGAGCATGGCGCGCGGTGAAGGCTCTTTGCCGGCGAGGGCTGCGAAGGTCGAGCCGTTAACGAGATAAATGTCCAGCCAGCCGTCGTTGTCGTAGTCGAGGAGCGCGACGCCGGAGCCGGGCGTTTCTAGGATGACGTTTTTTTCAGGTGAGCCCATTCGGTGGTGGAACTTGTCGAGGCCGGAGGAATGTGTGGCGTCCACGAAGACAACCGGGGCGCCGTCCACAAATCCGCCGGCGGTGATCGGGCGGTTTTCCGCGTCCTTTACGGGTGCGCGGGCAACGCCTGTGCTCATGCCGTTCTGCTGGCCGGCCGGAGGACTCGGTTGCTGGCTGGCTTGCCGAGGCGGTTGCGGAGGGGATTGCTGGCCGCACATCGAAACGGCCGAGGGCGCCAGAACCGCGAGAACCGCCGCCGTTTGAAAAACAGTTTTACGAAAGCAGCCGAGACACAAGAGGCAATTCTGGAAATCACGCATGATTGTCGAATGGACGCGGAAAGAGAATGATTTTCCGGCCGAGAAGCAGTATTGCATATAATCGCACGCGCGAAGCTTGCCCCGGACGTTGCAGATTCGGACGGCCGTGACGTCGATGCCGATGCTTATGGACGAACAATCATACGAGAAAGGCGAGACTCTTTCGCGCGAACCAAAGAGTGCACTTGCGGGATTGCGTGTCCTGGACTTCTCGCACGCGCTGGCTGGACCGTATTGCACGCTGTTGATGGCGGATTGCGGGGCCGAGGTTTATAAGCTGGAATCGCCGTATGGCGGCGAGCTGAGCCGAGGATGGGGACCGCCGTTTGCGGGAGGAGAGGCATCGTTTTTTCTCGGGTTGAATCGGGGAAAGCGTGGCATTTCGATCGACCTGAAACAGCCGAAGGGAATTGAGCTGTGCTTGCGGCTGATCGATCGGATGGACGTGCTGGTGGAAAATTTTCGTCCGGGCACCATGGATCGGATCGGCCTCGGGTATAAGGTGGTTCACGCGCAAAATTCGAAGCTGGTTTTCTGCTCGATTTCCGGGTATGGCCAGACCGGCCCGGCGCGCGACCAGGCGGCGATGGATTTGATCGTGGAATGCTCGAGTGGATTCATGAGCATCACCGGCACGGAAGACGGCGAGCAGGTACGCAGCGGGTACGCGGTAGCAGACATCAATGCTGGGCTCTTTGCGGTGATCGGGATATTGATGGCGTTGCAGCACCGCAATCGTACCGGCCTCGGCCAATATATTGACGTGTCCATGTTCGACAGCATGATTTCGGCAATGAGTTCGAATTACATGTCGCATCTGGGCTCAGGTGTTACGCCGAAGCCCATGGGCAGCGCATTCCCGACGGTGGTTCCGTACCGCGTCTTTCATGCGAGCGATCGGGTATTTTCCATTGCGGTGGGCAGCGAAAAATTGTGGACGGCGTTTTGCGAAGCGATCGGACATCTGGAGTTGCGGGCGCATCCGGACTACGCGAGCAATGCGTCGCGTATTCAGAATCGCCACGAACTGGAGCGGAAGCTGGAGGAAATTTTCAGAGCACGGACCGCGGCGGAGTGGATTCGAGTACTGGGCTCAGCGGGCGTTCCGAGTTCGCTGGTGCTGAACTTCGCTGAAGTGGTAAAACATCCGCAGTCCGCCTTTCGTGAAATGTTTCCCTGGATGGAGCACCCCACGGCGGGCGCACACCGGGTCACCGGATCGCCAATCAAGATGTCCGAGACTCCGGGTCGGCCATCCACCGGTGCCCCTCTATTGGGTCAGGACACGCCTGCGGTGTTGCAGGAATTGCTCAGCCTCGATAATGAAACCGTTGGAGAGTTGATGGCCGGCGGCGTGATCTTGCCCATCCCGCGCGCCGGCTACAACGAAATTTCACAGCCCGATCGCCCGGCCGGCAAAGACCAATAGTCCGGGCTATATTTACATCATCATTAAATATCGCCATTTCATTAAATATCATGCTGTTTTCATATACTTGGAGGGTGCCACCGACCCGGGAGTGCAAGTCTTACCGTCTTCCCTTGGGCTCCGCCAGAGTTTGCGCCGATTCATTGACAGCGCGGAACGACAGGGCCGACGGCGCCGTTTGTATGCCAGCGTCTGATCCTCGGATGGAGGCGCCACGAAATCGCACGGCAGCAATCCAAAATCAGGAGCGGCCGAGGACTATGGATGGTCGGGCTAATACGGAAAAAGGCGAACAGCACCGGTCTTCCCCTCGGTTGCGGGCTTCCACCGCGCGGTTCAACCGTAACCACCGGAAGATTGATGCCGGGACTGGGAAGCGAACAGGGATAGCACAGGCTTAGCGAGTAGACGACGATCCATGCTCATCAGCGTCTTAGCTCCATAATTCTGTCACCCCTTAACAGCAACGTTAAAATGTCACCCTATGAGACAGGAGGCATTCACGTTCGGTCAGAAGAACTGCAGCGAGTGAGCGTGATCAACGCGAGCGGTGAGGCGCTGGCCGCGGCCTTGGAGCCAGTCACCGCATGCAGGACGATGCCACCGGAAAGATCCTGGCCGCGCAGTTCTTCCCCTCGGACACCACCTTCGGCTATCTCTGCTTGCTACGGCAGGTGTTGCGCCGCCACGGGTTGCCACTCGCCTTCTACGGGGATCACAGCGGCATCTTCGTCCGCAACAATGAAGACTGGACCGTCGATGAACAGCTCGCTGGGAAACGCCAACCCACGCAGTTCGGTCGCGCCTCGCAACAACTCGGCGTCACCTTCATCGCCGCCAATAGTCCGTAGGCAAAAGGCCGTGGTGAACGCCTCTGCAGCGGCTCGCACGATCGCCTCACCAGCGAACTGCGCTTGGCCCAAGCGGCAAACATCGATTCCGCCAACGCTGTGCTGCGCAAATTCATCACCGACTACGACCGCCGCCTCGCCCGGCAGGCAACGCGAATCCGCGACCGCCAGGCGGAAACCCCCGACTTTCTCGATCGTATCTGCTGCTTAGTGCACGAACGGATCGTCAGTAACGACAACGTAGGTTGCTACAACACGATCCATGCTCATCGGTATCTTCGGCTTATCGGCTGCTAGTTTGCGGGTCCGGCAAACAGGAGCAGATTCCCATCCGGATCTTTGACGACAAAATTCTTAGCGCCCCATGGCTGCCTTTTGAGTGTCTGGTGAAAGGTAACGCCAGCGGACTGAAACTCAAGAAATAATAGCTTGATCTCGTCCGCGGTATTGACGGTCATAGATACCGACAACCGATCCTCACGATCGCGGACCTTCGATTCGATTACGAGCTGCTTGACATACCTAAGATTGAGACGCGCCGCGTCGCGACTCACCTGAGCATAGTAGGGAGGTTCGCCGTAGCTGAATACAAGCAAAAAGCCTAACTTCTCACAGAAAAATTTGCATGATCTCTCGATATCGGCGACGAACAGTTGCGGCTCTGCACAGACGATCGTCGCTTTAGATGGCGACGATTTCACCTGGCGCGACCTCGTGGAGAGTCCAGTTTTCAGGGCTTGCCAACTATCGAAGCCGTGCTGTCTTGCGACCATTTCTTGTGCATCGCTGAGCTTAAAGCTCGCCGAAAGAATTTCCGAGTCGGGCATATTCAGGAAGCGAGGCATAAGCCCGCGGATTTGTGCGGCGACGGGATAGTGCCGTTTGCGATGCCAACGTAATATGAGCTTGGCTTGCTTTCTGAGGTTTTCTAGGTCGGGCATGAAGGCCTCCACGATGAGATCGTAGGTGGGCATTGCCCTTCGGCGACTCGCCGATGCACCCTACATGCGCCGATTGCAGTATCTTCTGTCGTGCCCGCGGCTGTCAATTAAGAGCAATTATCCTCGACAGCGGTGAAAATCCCGTTAGAAAGCTGGAAAGCGTGGGTGACGTTGTACCCGTGAGGTGTAAAATTAACTGAATCTAAATAATAACCAACGATTACCCCGCTGTTGTTGATGCCGGAGCGCCCAGAGAGACACTGTGAACATGCTCGCAAACCAATTGTTCCCAAATGTTCCCAAGTTGGATGGTAGTGGCAATACCGGGCACGAAGAGCCGCAAGTAATTCAGTGAGTTAGTGGTCGGGGCGCCCGGATTTGAACCGGGGGCCTCCTGCGCCCAAGGATTGGTCGCACGAAGAATCAATAAGTTACACGGAAGGCAACGAATTGCTACTGAACACTACAACCATAACCATTCCCGGCGCTTAGCACGGCACAGCCAACTCTCGGTAGCACTCGGTAGGGTTTGGTGGTGGGCACAAAACTGGGCACAGCGGAGTTGTCCGTATTGGAGTGGTGCCGGGGCGGGGACAAGCCTAAGGGGCTGCTGGCCTTTTTTATTTTTGTATTTTTTTTTTGGCACTCTCCTTCCGTCAGGGCGTCCCGGCCCTGTCCTGAGTTCAGTCTCGGATTCATGAGCCAATCTGGCGAACATGAAAGAGTCAGGTTTACGCACGCGCTATGCAAACTCACGTCAAGAACGCTATTCCGATTCTCGGCAGTATTGCCGCCTAACCTTCGCCTGTCACAGCGCTGCGGGGATAGGGGATAGGCTAGAGCGAAAGTGCCCTTTTTGAACTTGTCTGGTTTCTGCCGTCTGAACTGGCAGCGTTAATCGGGCACGACCGTAGCTTCCCAAGGCGAAAAGCATGCTTGGCTTCGAAGGTTGGTAATGCGACCGTGGCGGTGACACGGTGATGTGATGAAACCGCTCACAGAAGTCCTTCAAGAAACAGACGTATAAGTATAGCTTCGGATGATTGTGCTACTTCGCTCAATTATGAGCTGTGCGGTCAGCGCTCTTTAATAAACTGAACGTCCAAGGTGATTGTCACCGCGTCGCCTACGAGCAGGCCGCCGGCTTCCAGAGCTGCGTTCCAGGTGAGGCCAAAGTCTTTCCGGCTGATCCGCGTCGTGGCAGAAAGCCCAATTCGCGTATTTCCCCACGGGTCCTTTTGCGCTGGGCTCGGTCCTTCCACATCAAAAACCACGTTTCGGGTCACTCCGCGGATCGTCAGGTCGCCGCTGACCTTCAGCTCCCCATCTGCGTTCTTTGATATGACCGTCGAGTTGAAGGTCAAGGCCGGATGCTTCTCTACATGGAAGAAATCCGCGCTCTTCAGGTGCGCATCTCGTTGAGGCTCCCGGGTGTTGATGGTATCCGCGTCGATGGAGGCCCGAATTTTGGACCTGGTGGCGTCATTTTCATCACGTTCCAGGACGCCGGTGATCGAAGTGAATTCTCCCAACACATTCGAGATCATCATGTGCTTGACCTTGAATTGGGCCGTGGAGTGAACGCGATCGATCGCCCAGGTACTGGTGCTCGCTTTGGGTTGAACCACGACGGGCCCAGACTTTTCGAGTTCGGGCGTTTCGCAATTGCATGTGGTGCTCATTCTATTCTCCTGTTCTAACGTTAGCCGTTATCACGACTATATGACCGTATGCATCCGCCGTGCCGAACAGTCGGGCCCGATTTGCGATCACGGCAAGCCCTCTAGAACCAGAGAGTTTCAAATCGTTGAGAAGGGGATAAGGCACTGGAACCAAAGAACAGAAGTGTCACGGCTTCGACGAAGATGTCAGCCTTCCGACGATTCTCGAAGAGCCCTCAAGTAGCTCAATCAGCGCGGTCATGGCTTTTTTGCGGTTCGGTAGAAGTATAAGGCAAGG
The DNA here is from genome assembly GCA_035607085.1 of Candidatus Eiseniibacteriota bacterium. Lineage (GTDB taxonomy): Bacteria > Acidobacteriota > Terriglobia > Acidiferrales > UBA7541 > Acidiferrum. Next base: position 8,740 of record DATMZI010000120.1, read on the forward strand.
CGAGTCAAACAGGTCTGAGTCCTGGTACGGAACTTGTCCGATTAGGCGTGTCGGTTCAAATGGTCGATGCAACACCATCTGGTATAAAGCTGTTTTCAAAGGTGGTGTTTATGAAACAAGGGAAACGGTTTGGGCTTTCAGCGGAGCAGAAGAGCGATGTGTGGCGTCGTTGCAAGTCGGGGCAGACGTTGCAGGAGATCGGGCGCGCTTTTCGACCCTGGGAAAGATAGTGATCGGATTACGAGGTGCGGGCATTCAGTTCGTGACCGACGGCCTGGGGATTAATGCCCCGGCCTTTGTCACGAAACCATTGCGCAGCAACAAAAAAGGCGAACCCCATGGTTCGCGCTTTTTTTCCTGATGATCGCAAATGCTATCGAGATTGCTCCGGCTGTGGATGCCGGAATCCTCTACTTCTGGTCAGCGTTGGCGGTCTGAACAGTGCCATTGACAAGAACACTGGCTACTTCCAGCTGCGGTCTCGGACTTGCATCCGCAATACGCCTCTCTTCCTTCGACATTTGAAAGCGATAGGTTGACAGCCACGAGCCGGTGGAGACGAGAGACAGAAAGTACTCACTGCCGTAGCGGTGAAAGACAACCTTTACACTTCCGTCTGCTTCCTTCGAACTGGCAGGCAGCGCAATCACGAACAACGTAGCCTGGCCCTTTAGATTGCGCAACGCGAGGTTCATTTTAGTTGGCTTCGTGACCTCGTATGCACCTGCGGGAAACGAGGAGCCCTGGGCGGTGAACGGAAACGGTACGTGGAAGCGGAGCCTTAGGCTGTCGCCTTGGGCATAGGTTGCCGGGGCGATTAAACAAATTGCGATGGTTGCTGCTGCAAGGTACAGAAAGCGTTTCATATTTTCTCCTCAAAATCGGGGCCGTAGTTGAGATCCGCCGGTCTGGCGATTCTTGCCCCGTTGAGTGGCACCATCACACTGGCCACAAAAGGGATCAATGGAATGGAGCTGTCATCAAGGAGAGATACGGCTAACGCCATAACCTGTTGAGCGAGTTGGGGCTTACGCCTGCCTATAAGCGGTGCCCCGAGCAGGAGTGCTACAATCAAGCCCGCTTGACAGCGAGTAGGGGTATTGATTCATGAAGGATTCCCGTTCGGCTCTTCGCTTTGGCGTGTTCGTGCTCGAGCCGAAAGCCGGGGAACTCCGCAAAAAGGGGATGAAGGTCAGGCTGCAAGGCCAGCCGATCGACCTCCTAGTCCTGCTGCTGCAGTGTCCGGGTGAAATTGTCACCAGGGAAGAACTGCAAAAAAACCTTTGGCCCGCCGACACGTTTGTGGACTTCGAGCAAGGCCTGAACAATGCCATGAAGAGGCTGCGGGCGGCGTTGGACGACGACGCCGAGAGTCCCCACTTCATTGAAACCCTGCCACGGCGGGGATACCGATTTATTGCACCAGTCGAAAGCGCTGGTATCGGAAACCTACCAGTCGAAGCGTTAAATGAAGTCGTGCCGAAGCATACGCCCAAGCGCGCGTGGACTCTGCGTGTCGCAATTCTTTTTGGGGGATGCGTGTTGCTACTCGGAACAGGTTTCTACCTTTATAAGTTCCGCAAAGTTTCCGAATCGCTGAGGCAGCCCACTCTCACCCGCGTCACTTTTGACGACGGCCTGCAGATCGGAGCGACGTGGTCGCCTGACAGTCGTTACATCGCTTTCTCTTCTTTTCGTTCCGGCAAGTCTGAAATCTGGGTGCGACAGGTTGCCGGTGGTGATCCCGTTCAAATCACCCGCGGTCCAGCCAACAACTGGCAGCCGGATTGGTCGCCGGACGGAAAGTACATTGCCTATCGCTCTGAAGATGGCGACGGCGGACTCTTTATCGTGCCAGCCCTCGGCGGTGCCGGCATGCAGCGCAAGATCACGTCTTTCGGTGTTCGCCCACATTGGTCACCAGATGGAAGAAGAATTCTCTTTCAGACCATTGGCTTTGGGCTAAACTCCCGCGTCTACGTTGTGGATGTCGACGGCGGTAGCCCGCCGCGCCAGATCCTCTCACAAATCACGTTGCAAATGCCGGTTGGGAAGACGGCATGGCATCCCGACGGAAAGCGCGTCTCGCTCATAACATGGTCACACGACCCCAGTCCAATTCCCAACTTCTGGACTGGACCCGTGGATTCGGCTGAAACTCCAGTACGAACGGAATTGACTCCAGACATTGTACGGATGGCGGAATCCGCTGCGGGTTCTGGCACCAGCGCATGGGCGGACACCGATTACAAGTTCGCATGGGCGCCGTCGGGGCGAGCCATCTACTTCGAACGAAGCCTTCGCGGCGCCAAGAACATATGGCGCCTAACCGTAGATCCGAAATCCCTGCGCGCCACCGGCATTGAACGCCTGACCACCGGGACAGGGCTTGAATCGGAGTTGGCATTATCGCCAGATGGAACTAAATTGGCATTTACCAGCGAGTCCGAGCAAGTTCGTGCTTGGATGTTTCCCTTCGATTCCATCCACGGTCGTGTGACAGGATCCGGGGCGGCCGCAACCTCACCGGGCCTGGAAGCCTGGGAGGGCAGCCTGAGCAAGGACAACCGAAAGTTCGCATTCTCCAGCAAACGTGCGGGGAAATGGGAGCTTTGGCAAAAATCGTTTGCCGATGGTAGCGAAACACGCATCGCCCCTGAGGATGGCTTCGTGCGCGACGAACCGCAATGGTCGCCCGATGGCTCTCGCCTCGCCTACGTTCGGCGGAAATCCGCCACCCGTGAAATGCAGGCAGTTATCTGGGAATCCGAACCCAAAGGCGAATTAGAAGTCACGCCGTTTTCTCACAGGTCCATCTATGTCTCTGACTGGTCGCCGGATGGCGAGTGGCTGCTCGCATCCTGGGACAAAGAGCAGACCGCGCAAGCCGAAATTTGGAAACTCCCCAAGCCCGGATCCCGCAACTCCGAAATTCGGAAGAAGATTGTGCCGTGCGACACGAATCAAAATCTATGGCAGGCCCGCTTCTCCCCGGACGGTAGCTGGGTCGTTTTTCAAGGCATCACTCATAGACTCGACCGCGATGAGTCGGCCATATATGTTGTACCTGCGAATGGCGGATCCTGGACTCGCATCACTACAGGAACACACTGGGACGACAAACCTCGCTGGTCTCCAGACGGCAAGTCTATCTACTTCATTTCTGAACGCGGCGGCTTTTTTAACGTCTTTGGCGTGCGTTTCGACCCCGCAGGCGGCAAACCGGTCGGCGACATCTTTCAAATAACTCAATTTCACGACCCAAGCCTAATGATGGCCAAATCGGTGCCTAAGCTCGGCTTGTCCATCACCCAAAACCGTCTCGTCGTCACTGTCTCGCAAAGCTCCGGTAACATCTGGGTCCTCGACAACCTCGATCACTAGCTCAAACTCCGGTCCGCACTTCCCGTCCTCACCACGCTCAGACGAATGTTTCTCTTTTGGGCCTGTAAATGGGGACTAGCCCTTCGAACTCTGGTTAACGCTAACCTTATCGAGTTGGGCGAGGCCAGAGCGGATTGCTGAATGCCACATCTCAAACCTTAGGGCGCAGTGCTGCACCATTACTGTCACGCGCATTCGTTGACTTGTCCCATGTCGCAACCTAACATTCTCGCCAAATGCCGGAGTCGCAGTCACTCATCGGCCAGACCGTCTCCCACTACCGAATTGTCGAGAAGCTCGGCGGCGGCGGGATGGGTGTGGTTTACAAGGCTGAGGACACGGACCTGGGCCGTTTTGTCGCGCTGAAATTCCTTCCTGAACAGTTTGCCAACGATCCGCAGGCACTCGAGCGATTCCGCCGCGAGGCGAGAGCAGCCTCTGCACTAAACCATCCCAACATCTGTACGATCCACGAAATCGGCAAGTATGAAGCGCAGCCATTCATCGCCATGGAATTTCTGGATGGCCTGACGCTGAAGCATATGATCGCGGGACGCCCGATGGAACTGGAACAACTGCTCCACGTAGCCATTGAGGTTGCCGACGCGCTAGATGCGGCCCATTCCGAAGGGATCGTTCATCGCGACATCAAGCCTGCGAATATCTTTGTGACGAAGCGTGGCCATGCCAAGGTACTGGACTTCGGTCTGGCCAAGGTGGCAGCAGCGAAGGTTACTGGCAGCGGATCCGACGCCACCGCCACACTAGCGACGATGGAAATCGATTCGGGCCAACTGACGAGCCCTGGCAGCGCACTCGGCACCGTGGCCTACATGTCCCCGGAACAAGTTCTTGGCAAACCATTGGATTCCCGCACAGATTTATTTTCATTCGGGGTGGTGTTATACGAAATGGCCACCGGTTCTCTGCCGTTCAAGGGAGACAGTTCTGGTGCCGTTTTCGACGAAATCCTTCACAAGGACCCAGTCGCCCCTGTTCGGCTTAACGCCGAGATTTCCGCCGAATTCGAGCGCGTCATCGACAAGGCATTGGAGAAGAGCCGCGACTTGCGCTACCAGCACGCCTCTGACCTCCGCGCCGACGTACAACGCCTGAAGCGCGATACAAGTTCAGGAAAATCTCCGCACGTGACCGTTTCATCCGCAACGATTTCGTTGGGCCCGGCCTCAGGAGGCGTTGCTTTGCCAACCGCTTCTTCAGCCGGTTCCGGCGCGATTGTGCAACGACGCCGAAGCATGAAAACACTGATCGCCGCCATCGCCGTTCTCGTTACGGCGGCGGGGTTCACCATCTATCGACTTTCGAGTAGGAGAACGCCGACCTTCGATGCCCATAACCTGTCCGTTCGCAAGCTCACGGACCATGGTCAAGTGGTGCCGGGTACTGCGGCTGTGTCCCGCGACGGCAGGTGGATCGCCTATGTGAAGCGGGAACGGGAGCGGAGCCTTCGAGTCAAACAAATAGCCACCGGGAGCGAAATCACGGTCGTTCCGCCTCGGGATAGTTTCTTTCGAATGACCGAAGCTTTTACCCCCGACGGCAACTATCTCTACTATGTGCATTCCGATGCCGCTAATGGGAACGTAGCGAACATCTACGCAGTGCCCTCGCTCGGCGGGATTTCACGGAAAATCATCGTCGACGTGAATAGCGCCGCTGCATTCTCGCCGGACGGCAAAAGGATTGTCTATCGCCGTACTATGTTGGACAAAGGTGAAGACCAACTCCTGGTGGCAAACGCCGATGGCACCGGGGAAGGCATCATCCTTACGCGAAAGAGCAACTGGATAGAGGGGCTAACCACCGACCCGTCCTGGTCAGTTTCAGGCGGTCTCATCGCTGTCGGCGGCAATGCGACCGCCGAAAATGTCATGGGGTGCATCCTCGTGCTATCACCAAACGGCAAGGTCCTCAAGGAGTTCCGACTTCCTACGACAATCGTCAGCGTTACGTGGTTGCCAGATCTCTCCGGGATACTCTTTGTCGGGCAGGAAAAATCGACCGGGCTGCGTCCACAAGTCTGGTTCCAACCGTATCCGAGCGGCGAAGCGTTCAAGTTCGTGACGGATCTGAACTACTACGAATCGCTGAGCTTGACCGCCGACGGTAAATCACTGGTCACAGCCCAGGGAAATCCCACGAGCACGATCTATGTCGGCGACTCACCGGAACATCTCAGTGACAACGTTGATTGGAAATTAACGCCAACTTCGACGGAGCAGATCGCTGGTCGTTTTCTCTCTTGGACTGCAACCGGCAAGCTGATTCAGATCGATGGGGCCTGGCACGCCTACATCAGCGCTGCCGATGGAAGTGAGCGCGCGCCTTTGGTAGAAAACGAGACACTCGGTGGAGGCGTGGCCAGTTGTGGACCCGGCGATGCTGTCGTCGTTTCCAGAATCAATGAGAAGAACGAACAGAATCTATGGAGCGTCAATGCCACAAATGGAGAATTGAAACAGATCACCGCAGGACGCGGGGACATCTTCCCTTCGTGCACACCCGACGGCAAGTTTCTTGTTTACACGAGCCAATTCGGAGGCGTCTGGCGCGTTCTCAAAACACCGGTTGAGGCCAGCTCCCCGATAGAGCTGGCGCGTGGAGCGATACCATCGGTCGCGCTCTCGCCTGACGGTACGCTCGTAGGCTATATCCGTCAGGAGGGCCAGGGCGCCAACATCAGAGTAAAATTTGTTGTGCAGAGATTCGAGGACGGTGCCCCGATTCGCGAGTTCGAGGCCCCTACGGATGTAGATGCTATCGGGTGGACTCCGGATAACCGCGCCATCACCTATCTGCGCATCGTGGGCTCGGCGGAGGACCTGTACATGCAGCCGCTGGTCGGTGGAGCGACGGTACGATTGATGCACTTCGATAGCGAACCCGCCCGGGTGATTGCATATGCTTGGTCACGGGACGGCAAGAAAATCGCGATCACCCGCAATCGTTTCAACGACACGGATGTGGTCATGTTTACCGGCTTCCGCTAAGCGCCTTATGACGCGGTGTCGCGTATACCGCCGCATCAACTCCATTACTGAAGCCCGTTTTTTGAACATGGGTGTGGCACAAAAATGCGCATCCGAGTTGTCCGGCTCGCAAAGCGGGGATGCGCGGCGGTACGACAACTCTACGAGGCAACCGCATCCACCAATCGCATGATCGTGCGGTTCAACGCTTCGTCAGTGCGGCGCATCGCTTCGATCTTGTGGATGGAATGCAGCACTGTAGTGTGATGCATGCCGCCAAACTCACGGCCGATTTCCTGTAGCGACGCGCCCGTGAGCTGCCTCGCGATGTACATTGCAATCTGGCATGGAGGACGTATGCGCGTCAATGAGTGCGCACCTTGAGCTCCGGGTCGCGCATCTCGCGCAGGTAGAAGTGCTCGCACACTCGCCGGCGGATCGGCTGGATTGCTGCGGGCACCGCCGAGGGACCAAGGACCTCGTTGCCAGGATGAGAGCCAGTTTCATGCGACTCGCAGTCCGGACCGGCCGTTGCGACGTAATTTCTACAAGGTCGGCATTCATGCGATCAACGAACAGACCGCTCGCCAACATGGGGCTCGATGAGATTACTAGCGAGAGGGCCGCTGAGTTTGCTGCCTACCGACAGGCGCAAGGCCGCAAGGTGAGCACCGTAAACAGTTCGCTACGCGTGCTTCGTCGCATTTTGGGGTTAGCCGTAGAGTAGGGCACGTTGCAATCGGCACCCAAGATTAAGAAGTTACCTTGCGAACGTCATCGGGAACACGTGGTTTCGTTCAACGAGGAGGCAAAGTATCTAGCGGTTGCTTCGGAACCATTGGGCTCCGTGGCGACGGTCTTGGCCGACACAGGAATGAGGCCCGAGGAGTGTTTCCGGCTTCGCTGGGAAGCAATTACCTGGGTCAATGGGCGTCACGGCACACTGCTCGTGACACACGGCAAGACAGCTGCCGCCCGCCGGGTGCTTCCAATGACGCAGCGAGTTAGAACTATCCTAGAAATTCGCTGGCAACACGCCGGCAAGCCTGCAGAGGGTTGGGTATGGCCCGCACCCACTCGCACCGGGCACTTGGAGCCGTCGAGCATCAAGAAGCAGCACGCAAAGGCAGTCAAGAACAGCAAAGTGCGGCTGTTCGTTCTTTACAGTCTACGGCACACTTTCCTGACGCGGCTGGGTGAGTCCGGCTGCGACACCTGGACGCTCGCACGGATCGCGGGACACAGCTCGATTGCGATTTCTGCTCGGTACGTCCATCCCTCTCACGATTCAGTCTTGGCAGCAGTCGAAAGGTTAGGTGGGCACAAAATTGCGCACAGCGATAACCAGCAGGTTCTTTCAATGTCGTCGAATAATGCACCACCGGCTTGAGCACTAAAGAGTTAGGTGGTCGGGGCGCCCGGATTTGAACCGGGGGCCTCCTGCGCCCAAGGCAGGAGGAGCGCTTCACCTAACCGCCCTCGAATCAATCGCCCATCTGAAAACGCGGCAGTTAGGCTGGTATTCAGGTTGTACCTAGCTGTGTCCGGGTGTCGCGGTCTGTCTCTAGGGTCACTACAAAAACCGCTACATGTACTTTGCGAGGGTGGCCGCATGAAAACCAAGCCGAGCATGAATCGT
>DATMZI010000131.1:0-15931 GCA_035607085.1 Candidatus Eiseniibacteriota bacterium
AAGAGCATTCAGGAGAGTACGGAAGAATCGAATAAGGAGAGGTTGCGACGCGGCTGGCTGGAATATCACGTCCGCAGCTGGTACAAGCCGCCGTTTTACGACGCGCAGACCAGGAATCTTACCTGGGCGATGCAGGGGTATTCCACGGATCAAGGAAAAGAGGAGACGTCGGTCAACTACTCGGTGCGAATTCTTGGCCGGCGCGGCACGATGAGCGCAGATCTGGTGCTGGATCCGAATCTGGTGGGCACGGTGGTGCCGAAATTCGACAAACTGCTGACCGGGTTTTCGTATTTGCGCGGCAGTTCGTATGCGGATTTTCGGGCGGGCGACAAAGTGGCGGAGTACGGATTGGCGACCCTTGTGGCCGGCGGAGCTACGGCGATTGCAGCCAAGACCGGGCTGCTGGCGAAATTGTGGAAAGTGATCGTGGCGGCCATTGTGGCGCTGATGGGCGTGTTGAAGCGCGGGTGGAATTCGCTCAAGAGAATTCTTTCCGGCAAGGCCGCCGAGCGGACCAACCTAGAGGGATGAGCGGGGCGTTTGTAGCGACAAGCGTATTGTTTCTGGTCTATCTGTCGCAATGCTTTGGCAGTGTTCCCGCGATCAGCGCAGTCTTTCTGGTGAATGACCGGCTCAAAGGCCGCTTGCTGCGGCGTTCTTGGGGTACCGGACCCGCAGGACGCAGGATATTTCTGTTAAATCCTTTTTTGCCGCATGTAGGTGCTGTGTATACGGACCACATTCCGTTTGTGGTGCGGCGCCGGGAAGATGGAGAGAGCGTTTACCTGGAAGCACTTGCTGCGGCGTCCCATTCGCCTAATACAATCTCGTTTGAACAGGAGCACGAGATCGAGGCGAGCGGTAAAGATGTTTTTGTTGACGATTGCAAATTCCTGTCGGTGCGGTCGGAAGCGATAGCGCAGACGACGGCGGAACTTTTGAATCGGCTGCAAAAGACGGCGGGTGAAAGCAAGCTTGCGGTTTTGGAGAAGAATTTCCAGGCACGATTCGCGCTGAAGGCTCTGGACGAACGGCTGGAAAAATACGCGACGAATTCGGCCTATTTGCAGTCAGCGTGTTTCGCACTTTTCTTTTTTGTATTTCTGTTGGGACCGGCAGCGGTTTTTTTTCTTGGGCTGCACCGTACGTGGTTCGCGCTGCTGCTGTATCTGATTCTTTCCTGCGCCGGTATTACATGGCTTTTTGTGCGTGCACACCGGCAAATTTTTCCGCAGAAAAAAGGCTGGCCTCTGCAACATATGACAACGATTGCGTTTTCGCCGTTCGCCGCGATTCGGGCCAACGACTTGCTGGTGGCCGAACTTCTGGCTGAGCTTCATCCGGTGGCGGTGGCCCGACGGTTGCTGGAAGCACGCGAGTTCCGACGATTCGCGGAAGGGGAGCTGCGCAAGGCGCGGTTTCTCCATAACGATGAATTTCTAGCCGGAGTTTTGGAGCAGTTCTTGCGGCAGAACGGAGTGGAGCCGGAGTCGCTGCTGGGTTCCCCGCAGCGGGAGAATGAGGCGGCGCGGACGTATTGTCCAGTGTGTTTGACGCAGTACGTAGTGGCGAAAGGAAATTGCCAGGATTGTGAAGGGGCCGAATTGGTGCGGTTGCGCTAGACCCGATGCGCGGCTTGCAAAAACTTCCCAAATTGGCTCTTGTGTGAGGTGCGCGGCATCGAAACGATAGGAGATTGAGTGGCGGACAAGGAGTGTGCGTGATGGCTACGACGACAGCGGGGCAATATTCGATCGCGACCACGGATTGGCGGAACGAGTGGCATGAGTTTGAGGGCGCTACGTATTTGAATCTGGCGGGGAACAGTCCGATACCGAAAGTGGCGATCAAGGCGCTGCAGACAGCCGTGGAGTGGAAGAAGTTTCCGCAGCGGATACCGGATGCGGCGTTTTTTGAGGTGCCGAACCGAGTGCGGGCGGCGATTGCGAAGCTGATCGGCGCTCAGCCAGAAGAGATTGCGCTGACGACCGGAGCCAGCACGGGCATGTCGGCCGTGGCTTATGGGTTGGAGTGGAAGCCGGGTGACGAGGTGCTTACGGCGAGCGGGGAGTTTCCGCTGCAATATGCAACTTGGAAGCCGATGGAGGAGCGAGACGGGATTAAGGTCACGCTTGTAAAACCGCATGAGACTTTTCATACCGCGGAAGATTACATCGCGGCGTTGACGCCGAGGACGCGGCTGGTATCGGTGAGCCATGTGCGGTTCGACAACGGGGGAATGGTGGACGCGGCGAAACTGGCTGCCGCTTGCCACGCGCAGGGGACCCTGCTGCTGCTGGATGTGAGCCAGAGTTGTGGCGCGGTGCCGATGGACCTGACGCAGATGGACGCGGACTTTCTGGTATGCGCGGGATATAAATGGCTGCTGGGGCCGTTTGGCACGGGATTTTTCTGGGCCAAGCACAAGCACATAGCGAAGATGCGGCCCGGGCCGTTTTACTGGATGGCGGCGGAAGGCGTGAACAACTTTGCGGACCTGGCAACGGCGCCTCCGCGGCCAGCGAATGCCGCGCGGAGGTGGGACGCGGCGGAGACGGCGAACTACTACAACTTGGCGGCGCTGGAAGGCGGGCTGGAGCTGGTGCTGCGCGCGGGAGTGGAAACAGTCGCGGAACACAATCACCGTCTCGTCGAGCAGATGTTTTCGCGATTGCCGGTGGACCGGTGCGTAGTGGCGAGCCCTTTAGAGCGGGCGCGAAGGGGCCCGTATGGATGTTTTCAGGCGCGGTCGGCAGAGAAAACGAAAGAGCTGTATGAGAAATTGCTGGCAGAGAATGTGATTACCAGTTTGCGCGAAGGGAAGATTCGAGTGTCCCCGTACTTGTATAACATCGAGCAGGACATTGATCGCTTGGTGCGGGTGATTACGGCGTAAAGCGGAGAAGAAGAAACGGACTCCCGCGGAGTCGCAGAGGCGTTGAGAAATCCAAGTGAACTGCGGATGGGGACCGTGCAACGGCCAGAAACTAAAAGTGGGAGCGGAGCTCGCGGAAGGCCGGGAGGATGACGAGTTTGGAGGAGCCGGCTTCGACTGGTTCGTGTTCGAGGTGCCAGGTGTGCGGGTGGGGAATGTACACGGCGTTGAGGCCGACCTTCATGGCGGGGTTGATGTCGCTGCGCGGGCTGTTGCCGATCATCCAGCCATGCGTTTTTACGATTTTGTGTTTGTGGATGAGGCCGGTGTAGGTGACCGTGTCTTTTTCGGGAACGATTTCGATGGCCTCGAAAAAACCCTGCAGGCCGGAGCGCTGGACCTTTGCGGACTGTTCGGCGGGTTCGCCCTTGGTGAACAGAATCAAGCGGTGGCGTTCAGTGAGGTAGGCAAGCGTTTCCGGGACGCCGTCGAGGATTTTGGGCGGAGTGCGCTCGAGTTCCATAACGCGATTGTGGATTTCGGCTAGCGTTTCGCGGGTGGCCGCCTGGTCGGCTAGCTTGAGATACGTTTCTTCGAGGGATTTGCCGAAGCTGCGCACGCCGTAACCGTACTGGCGAATGTTCTTGCGCTCAGTTTCATTGAGAATGTGGCGAATGTAGGCGCGGGCGAAGCCGCAGGGCTCGACGAGAGTGATGAAGTCTTCAATCAGTTTTTCGAAGAAGACATTGTTCTCCCAGAGGGTGTCGTCGGCGTCGATCATTAAGGTGTGGCGTCGCATGGATGGTTAGCCGTTTTGTGCAGCCCCAAAGCCTCGAATTGAGCCGAGCGCTGGCGTTGAGACTGTTCGGCGCACGCTGTGCGTGGCCTCGGAATGACCGGAACTCCCTTCCTCACGGAAATAAGAAAGCAAAATCCAGCAACGAAAAAACAGCAATCAGTGTAGCAGGCGAAGCGCGTCTTCGGCGATGTCGGCGGCCGCGGTGGGGCGGGCCATGCGGGCGGCGGAATCGCGTAGCCGGGCAAGACGCGAGCTATCGTCAAGGAGGTTGGCGATTTTCCAGGCGGCCGCGGGCAGATTGTTGCAGCGGATGGCCGCGCCGTTTTCAAGGAGATGGTCGGCGTTGCGGAACTCCTGGCCGGGAATCGGCTCGATGAGTGCCATAGGCAAGTGGCGCGCGAGAGCTTCTGAAGTCGTGAGGCCGCCGGCCTTGCCGACGAGGAGGTTGGCGGCTGCCATGTACTTGTCCATTTCGTTGGTGAAGCCGACGGAAACCAGACGAGCGTTGCCGCTCGAGAGAGTGCCGGCGGACCGCGCGATTTCGTCGAGGCTTTTTCTGACCTTTTCAGCTTTGCCGGCGATGGCGACAAGTTGCCACGGTTTTCGCAGCGCCAGGAGATCCTGAACAAGTTGTTCGACCGGGCCGACGCCGTAGCCACCAGCGGCGAGAAGAATGATTGGAACGGATGGGTCGAGTCTGAGGTGAGCGCGCGCGGCGAAGCGGTCTAGCGGGACTGCGAACAGCGGATCGATGGGAATTCCAGTGACGCGAACAATCTCGCGAGGGACGCCGATGCCCGCCAGGTACTCGGTGGCTTCGGGAATAGCGACATAGTATCGGCTGACCGTGCGGCAGAGCCACATGGCGTGGACGTCGTAGTCGGTGACAACGATGGCGTTTTTGGCCTGGAGTTTCTTCTTGGCGATAAGCCAGGCGAGAATTTCGGCCGGAAGAAAATGTGTGGCCACGCAGAGGTCCGGCTGAACGCGCTTGAGCATGCGAATCATCGGCTGCGCGTTGAGGCGATCCAGAGCGAGCCGACGGCGCGGATTTTGCCACGGCTGGTCAGTGCGCTCGTAAAGGACACCCATGAGCTCGGGCGCTTTGCGAACCATGGAAATGTACGTCTTATCGTAGAGATTCTGGAACAGTTTGCTGACGTATTTGATCGCGTCAATGTGTTCGACGACGCAATCGCCTCGGGCGGCGAAAGCCTTTTCGAGAGCTTGTGCGGCGCGGACGTGGCCTGCACCGGAGGAAGCGGAGAGAAGAAGGACGCGGGGTTTGCGAGTCATGCTGGGCAGTTCATGCAGGCTTCTTTGTGCCAGAGGCCAATTTTTCCAGGATGGTGCGCCCGAGTTTTTGCAGTTCGCCGAAACGGGCGAGGTAGTCCTGGAATTCCTGATTCAACAGCTGGGCGTCGTGAACATTGAGCTGGTGGCGAAGAATGAGGTCGCGGAGCTTGACGGGATGGGGCAGCAGGGCGTCTTCTTTCAGTTCTTCAAGAGCGGTGACGGCATCGTAGTGATACATAGGAGCTCCTGCAAATGCGATGAGAGAATTGTACTCGCTTGCGGAATGGCAGGGAATCAGGCGGCGGCGTGGAGAAATTCGTAGCGGTCGATTTTTGCGGCCACGCCCTTTTTTCCGTTTTGGGTCGCCTCGGTGCGAACGATCTGGCCGTGACAGCGGATATTGACGTCGCCCGAGCGCGTGACCTGCTCCGGAAGGGTGATGATGAATTCGATGGCACTGCCGAGTTTGAATTCTGCCTCCGCGAGAAAATAGAGGCCGCGGTAGCTGACATCGCGGGTGAGCGCTTTCAGGTCGTGAGAATTCGAATCGAGCGAAAGAATTCGCATCGGCAGGCTCATGTTAAAACGGCGAGCTTCGCGGCGGTCGGCTCCGACGGACATACTGCTCCCTGTGGCTGAGTGAAATGCAGGCAAAACCTATCATCAGCGCGGGGGGAGCCGCAATCTGAAATTCGCAGAATTTAGCTCTAGTACTGACAGCGGCGTATGGTCAGTACTACACCTTTGGCCTGCGGATATTGACGCAAGAGGGAACTAAATTTCCGGATTGATGGAGGTCTAGTACGCGTCCTTGCGGGGATGATTGGCGCGGGAATATACTCCGCACAGACCCGGCCTAATGCGCTGATCGAAAAGTGGCGAGATGAGCGTGATGAAATGCAGCGCCGCCAACATCCCCGAGCGCGACTGCGGATGCCCGCAAGACTGAGATGGTCCGCGCCGTTGGGGCAACGGATTGAAGAATGCGAGACGATTAACGCCTCGCGGGGTGGATTACTGCTGGCATGCCATGAAGCGCACAGCGCTGGACATCCACTTTGGGTAACGTTCCCATTTGACGCGGCTGCGAGCGCAGTTCAGCCGGAGGTGCTGGCGCGAGTCGTGCGCTGTGACGTCGCCACAGAAGCCCGGGAATCGCAGCGGGCCGTGGCCCTGCAGTTCGAGCGGACGGAACGCTTGCCGCTTGGTGGAAACGGAAAAACGGGCGGATTAGCGAAGAAGAATGGCGCGGGAAGAAGCATTGCGCTGCCGATCCGCGTGCGGCCACGGAGTGTGCCGTGGCATGAAGAAGCCATGACCATCGAGGCTGCGCCGGGGAAAGTGAAGTTTCTGACGAATCGCGAATACGCGTTTGGAGAGCGGTTGCTGATTTCCTTCGTATCGCGCAGCGACGCGCCATGGGTCGGGGATGAAGAGTGGGAAGGCGAGGTAACCGGAATCGAGATGGATGCGAGCAGCGACTCAGTGACCGTGACGGTGCGCCGCAAGAAACCATGAACGAAAATGGGCGCGGAATGTGATTCGAGTAGCTCCACGATGAGCGAGGGACATCAATCGAAAAACTTTTTTTTGCAGGGGCCAGCGGGAAAATTGGAGGCCGTTTTGTGGACGCCAAACGGTGAGGCCCCGCTGAAAAGTGCCTCCCTGGTTTGCCACCCCCATCCGTTATTCGGCGGAACCTTACACAACAAGGTTGTCTATCAGGCGGCGAAAGCGCTGGATGGCCTGAAGATGCCAGTATTGCGATTTAATTTTCGTGGCGCGGGCTTGAGCGAAGGGATGCATGACCGTGGCACAGGGGAAGCGGATGATGTGCGTGCCGCGCTGGGCTTTCTGGCGGGCGAATTCCCCGATACACCATTGCTGCTGGCTGGTTTCAGCTTTGGTTGTTGGGTCGGACTTCGCGCAGGTTGCGAAGATGCGAGGGTGGAAAGATTGATCGGCATAGGAGCGCCGGTGAACAACTCGGATTTTTCTTACCTACAGCGATGCAGCAAGCCGAAACTGTTTGTGCATGGTTCAAACGACGAGCACGGCGACTTGAACAAGCTGAAGCAAATGCTCGCAAGGGTTCCCGGAACGAACGAGCTGATCGCAATAGAAGGTGTGGACCATTTTTTCTCCGGAAAGATTGAAGAGCTAGGCTCCGCCATCACGGGATGGGCTGGATCTGGTCGGTCCGATTGAGGCGATTCGGGTGTACAATCGGCAACGCCGCCCGCCGCAGTTCAGTCCTCACGGAGAAGAGCCGCCATGTTCGACAAATACCTTCCTTTTTGGATGACCCGCGGAATGTTGAGCGCCGGGGCCGTAATGACCGGCATCCTCTTTGTCATTTCATACGCAGTGGATATGACGCTTACCGGGCTGGGCGTATCGCCGGCCGCGACGATACTGAATGATGCTGTGGTCGCGCTGATCGCCGCGGCAGTGCTGCAGTTTTACCTGTTCTCGAACCGCACCGAGCAAATTTTTCTGCGGGCCCGGGAGCGCATGAATCTTACCGCCGAACTGAATCACCATATGCGACGCGTGCTCAGCGAGATGCGTAGCGCGGCAGAAATTGAAGACCGCGAGGAGCGGCTGCGGATGATGGACCAGGCCATCGAGGAGGCCGACCACTTGCTAATTGACCTGGTCCCGACCGTGAGCGGGGAGGGCGCACCTCGCCTTACGCCTCTCGAACACCGGTAAAGGATCGCACAAATCAGAGAAATCAGCTGGACTGGCCACTTGAAAAGAGCCGCGAAAACTGATCAATGGTCGCCGGCGGAACCGCAATCAGGGTCGTATTTGCGATAACGTGTTGCTCGCGTGACATGCCCACCAAGGCAGTCGTAATGCCCGGCGATGATCGAACAAATTGCAGTGCGCGCTCCGCGTCCGTCTGCAATCCCAACGCATCGGCAACAAAGGAGGGAAGACCGCTGGCGACCTGGCCTTGCAGCAACGAAGCGCTGGCAATCAGTGCGACGTTCAATTCCTCGGCGGCTTCCATGATGGTCAGGGTTTTGCCGTCGACAGACTGGTTGCCGAGCGTAAGGGCTTCCGTCATGCCGAGATTAAAAGGCAACTGAACGAAGCGGAAGTGGTGACCGTCGCCAGCGATTTCCTTGGCAATAGCGACGAAATCGGCGAGCTGCATGGCATCGGGAGTGCCGGCGTCCTGTCGGAAGCCGTTCCACGTAGCTATACCGTAGAACTGGATCTTGCCGCTGGCCACATTGGCTTCGAGGAAGTGGAACGCATCGCGAACGCGCGAGAGGAACTGGGCCCTGGGAATTTCGGCAAGTTGGGTTTCGGGATTGTGCAGGTAGAAGACGTCAATGCAATCCACGCCCATGTTGGCCAAGCTGCGCGCCAGCTGGTCTTGCAGGAAACGCGGCGCGATGCAATGGCTGCCGGCGGCAATGTCCTTGGCCTGAAAAATTCCCCGATGGATGTATTCTTCAAAAAAATAACGGTTGGGATCGGAAGGCATTTTGCCGTCAGGGGTGAGGAAGCCCGCCTTGGTGCAGAGGACGATCTGTTCTCGGGAGTAACCTTTGTCCTCGAGCTGGACGACGGCTGCGCCGATGCTGCGTTCGCTGCGCTGAAAGCGATAATTGATGGCGGCGTCGACGATGTTAACGCCGTTTTCCACGGCAGCGACAATCGCGGAAGTGTAAGCAGCGTCGGTACGCTCATCCGGCTGTCCCAGGTACGTGCCAATGCCGATTGACGAGAGCACCAGACCCTGTGTTTCCCGAAAGTGGCCTTCGGCGGCCCGACCTCGAAAGCGCTCCGCATAAGATTGCGTACCATTTTTCGTAGCTTTTTCGCTCATCACCAGTCCCGTCGACTGAAGCTGCCGCAAAACTTGAAAAGTATAGCAGAGAGGTTTCTTGCTGCCACGAAACGCGCGGTAGCATCATCTTTCGCGTAAGGGCACAGCATTTTCGAGAACTCCCGTACGCATCGATGTTGCCCAGTATCATGAATATGGAACAAGAGATGGTCTCCTACTCCATGGAAGATAAGAAAGAAAGAACTCTGCTTGGCTTGGTGCTTCTGCTGGCTTTCCTGGTGTACGCGAACACGTTGTTGTCGGGCTTTGTGTATGACGACCATTTCCAGGTCGAAGGCAATCCTTACGTGCACAGCTTTCGTTATGTGGACCGCATTTTCACCACCACCGTGTGGTCCTTTCAAGGGATCGAAGGCCAAACGAATTATTACCGGCCGCTGATGACATTCGGATATCTACTGTGCGACTGGATTTTCCAGTCCTCTCCCATCGGATTCCACCTGGTGAATTTGCTGTTGAACTGCGCCGTGGTGTGGCTGGTGTTCGCTTTATGTGTCGCTCTTTTTGGCGACGAGACGGTCGCTCTGGTGACGGCCACGTTGTTTGCACTGCACCCGATTCACACCGAAGTTGTGGCATGGATTGCGGCTGTAACCGAACTGGACCTGGCTCTCTTTTATCTGGGTACATTTCTCCTGTTCTTGCGCCTCGAAAAGCAGGAGGGAAAACGGCGAATCGTTACCTGGGCGCTGCTGAGCGGCAGCCTTGTATTGGCGCTGCTTTCCAAGGAACAGGGCATTACATTGCCAATGATGGCGACGATTTACGAGCACGTTTATCGGGCGGACCGAAAGGCCACTTCGTGGACTACCAAGGTTTCGCGATACGCCGGGCTGTGGGCGATTGCCGGAGCTTATCTGCTGTTCCGCGTGACGGTATTGCGAGCCTTCGCTCCGGTCGCACAGCGGCCTGGATTGTCCACGACAGAAATAGTTATGTCGGGCATCGCTCTGGTCGGCCAGTACGCCGCGAAACTGTTCTGGCCGCATCCCCTACTCGGCTACTACGTCTTTCGCGAGAGCAAGAGCCTGGGCGATGCGCGCGTGCTGGGCGGTGTCGCGGCCCTCTTGCTTGGCGTTTTGTTATTTGTGTTTTTGTGGCGTCGCGCCAGGCCATATTCGTTTGCCTTGGTGTGGGTAGCAGTGACTGTGTTGCCGGTGTTGAACGTCCGGTGGATGGCGGCAAGCGCGTTCGCCGAACGATATCTTTATTTACCGTCGGTCGGTTTCTGCGCGTTGGCGGCTGGCGGAGGCGTTTGGCTATGGAGGCAGACCCGAGCGTTGTCGAAAGTGCGATGGGCGCTCGGAATTACGGCTCTTGGATTGACTGCTCTGGCGACCCTGCAAATTGTGAGTCGCAGCCGCGACTGGCGCGACGACAGGAGTTTCTTTACCGCTACGCTGGCAATTGATCCGCACGCTTCGTACATGCGCACATCATTGGCGGCCCTCGAGTGGAGCGAGTACCAGCAAAAGGATGCAGTCAGAGACTGGCAAACCGCGCTCACTGACAAACCGGATAATGCCATTGCACTCTCCAATCTGGGTATGGCGGCGCTCGAAGAGAAACGCTGGCAGGAAGCGGAAGCATATTTGCAGAAGGCGATCGAGCTACGGCCGCGATTTGCGGGTCCCCATGGTCATCTGGGGCAGATGTACGTCGCTTTGCAACGGCCGTCTGACGCTGAGCGGGAACTGCGCCGCGCCGTGGAGATTTCACCGTTGAATGCCGGTGCGCGAAATCAGCTGGGGCGATTTTATACCCAGCAAGGCCGCATGGGCGAAGCCGAAGAACAATATCGGGCGTCTCTTGACGGGTCGCCGAGCGCGGATGCCTGGAACGGGCTGGGGGACGTTCTCGCGGCCAGAGGATCGAGCGGCTCCGCGGTTGCTTGCTGGAAAAGGGCGGTGGAAATGTCGCCTTACGATGCCCATGCGCACCTTGCGCTGGGCACGATATACCACGCGCGTGGAGACGCTGGCGGCGCAGAAAGGGAATTTCGCGCCGTATTGTTGATGGATCCCCACAATGAGGAAGCACTGAAAGGGATGCGCGGACTGAAACCGGCGGAGTTTCCCCGGCAATAGCTAGTCTGGCGCTTCAGCTGGCGGCGACAAAATCCGCGAGCAGGCTCGCATCATCCTGCGATACGGCCAGGCATTCTCCTTATAGAAAATTTCACCTTCACGAGGATTGCTGTAAAACCAGCGCGCCAGCAGCCAGAGATGCTCGGAGAGATCCGCGGCAGGCGACTCGCGCTGGCTCTCCAGCTGTTCGCGAAGCAGCTGCTCGGCGGAACGCGGTTCGCCGGCGATCGTCCGAAATGACAGCAGGAAAGGTTCGGCAACGCGGCCGGACCGAACTTCGTAAACGGCAATGGATTGTTCTTCGGCACCGCGTTGAAAAATTACCGCGTTGAGATCCTGCAGACGGCGCGGCAGTTCCGGCTGGCCGCGCAGAGCATCGTCCAGTTTGTCCAGCTTCTTGTGAAGCAAGGCAGCTTTTTCGAAGTCCAGCTCGTCGCTGGCGCGGTTGCGGTCGGACTCGAGTTCATCGCGCAATGAAGAACCGCCCGTCTCCAGAAACGAAACCAGCCTTCCGACTTCCACGTCGTACTCTTCTTTACTGCAGCCCGCAAAACAGGGTGCCAGACACATTTTCATTTCCGAATAGATGCACCCCGGGAACGATGGATCGCGCCGAATTTTGATCTGGCAGCGGCGGACTTTGAACAGGTCTAGGGTGCCCTCAGCGAAAGCTTCGGCGGATTTGCGCGAGACAAACGGGCCGTAGTAAATGCCACCGGAGGGTTCTCCGTTAGCGTCAACGGGAATGCGCCTGGTCGCGTAGCAGCGCGGGTAAGCGTTGCGCAGATTTATTTTCAGCACCGCGGGCGGGCGAAGACGCAGCATGTTCTTGTAGCGTTTGGGAAAAAGCTGCTTGGCTTGCTGGTAGTAAAGGAACGCTTGTTCGAATCGAGAAGTTGTCAGGCGGTAGCGAACGCCTTTTGCAAAATCACGCAGGTTCAGCCGTTTGCTGCCCATGTCGGCAGGACCAAGCAAACGCTGCAAGCGCCGCCGCAGATCCTGCGTCCGGATAAAAAAAGGTTCCGCGGAAGTTTGTTTCGGTTCAATCAGGCAAACTGCGGGCCGGGGTGGAAGCGCCAGAAGAAATTCTTCGTCGCGAGAAGGATCGAAATCAATGCCGCAATCGAGTTCCAACACGGAATCAGAATACTACGTTGCAGCAAGGCTTCACGACCGCAGCGCCCACGACGAAATCACCAAGCGCTGGATTTCGCTGGTGCCTTCGTAGATTTCCGTGATACGGGCATCGCGATACGCGCGTTCGACCGGATATTCACAGCTATAACCGTTGCCGCCGTGGATCTGAATCGCCCTATGCGCGACGCGAGTCGCCATTTCGCTGGCAAAAAGTTTGGCCATGGCGGCGTCCTGGCTGAAGCGACCGCCGGTGTCCTGTTTCCAGGCAGCCTTGCGAATCAGCAGCCGCGCTGCGCCGATTTCCGTTGCCATGTCGGCCAGCATGAACTGAATCGCCTGGAATTCTGCGATGGGATGTCCGAAGGCGAGGCGCTCCTGCGAATACTTCAGCGCCGCTTCAAACGCGCCTTGCGCGATGCCGGCGGCCTGTGCGGCAATTCCAATTCGTCCGCCGTCCAGCGTCGACAAAGCTACCTTGTAGCCTTCGCCTTCATTGCCGATGCGATTGGACTCCGGCACTTCGCAATCCCCGAAAATCAATTCGCTGCAAGCAGTCGCGCTGATGCCGAGTTTCTTTTCTTCCTTGCCGACTTTAAAGCCGGAGGTACCTTTTTCAATTACCAGTGCGGTAATTCCTTTTTCGCCCTTTGCCGGATCGGTGTTTACGTAAACGATCGCCGCATCGGCCGCGCCGCCATTGGTGATCCAAGCCTTCGTGCCGTTCACCACGTAGGTGTCGCCGCGCTTTACAGCCTTGGTTTGCAACGCGGCCGCATTCGAACCGGCTTGCGGTTCGGTCAGTGCATAGCACCCGATCTTTTCGCCGCCTGCGAACGGCAGAAGAAATTTCCTCTTTTGCTCATCCGTCCCATAGCGGTGGATGGGATCGCAGTACAGCGAATTCTGCACCGAAAGAATTACACCGGTGGAAGCGCAGCACCGGGAAATCTCTTCAATCACGATGGTGTAGGAAATGTGATCAAAGCCCGCGCCGCCTTCGCCTTCCGGCAACGCCACGCCGGTGAGTCCAAGTGCCGCAGCTTTGGCGAAAAGGTCCTGCGGAAAACGCCCGGTTTCATCCAACTCCCGCGCGCGCGGTTTCACTTCCGATTCCGCAAACTCCCGTACGGCTTTCTGCAGCAGCAGCTGTTCCTCGTTCAGTTCCAGGTTCACTTTCGCACGCTACCTGTCTCCTACCGATCCTTGTCGAGATATTCTTCCGGAACGTCGTCCTGTGGCACTTCGTGCGTGCGAACTTCGCCTTGATCGGCATCCAGTGAATCCTCCACACCCTTCACCGCTTCCGCCTCGATAGTCTGCCCTTCTTCCAGCAATTCGCCCACGCTTTCAGAGTCCGCGCGGTCGTTCATGCTGATGCCCTGCAGGTCGCCAATACGGCGGCGGCGGGCGCTTTCATTTTCGTCATTGAAGCGCAGGCGTCCCGCCCGCCGCGGATCCAGCGAACTGGAAGCCGATCCCGATGTTGGTTCCCCTGCGCCGCGCCTCCGTTTCGGTTTGGGCGCGGCTTTCGCTTGAGCTCTGGCGCCGGACCTGGCAGCCGCTTTTTTCGCGGGAGTTGCTTTCTTCTTGGCGGGTTTTTTAGATGTTTTCTTGGCGGCCTTGCGTTTGGTTGCCATGACGAACCTCTCTCTGCGGGCGGAAGCTTCCATGTTACGAAAAACAATCCGAAAACAAAATCAGGCCAGCGCCCTACGCAGCTTGCCGTACGTCATGGGCAATTCTTCCGGATGAACCCGCGTTTCTCCGGTCACGGTCATGAAATTCGAATCGCCCACCCACCGCGGCAACGCGTGTAAATGCAAATGGCCGACCACACCTGCGCCCGCGGCTCGGCCCAGATTCATGCCTAGATTCATGCCATCCGGTTTGTACAAATCGCGCAGGACCGATTCCACCCGCTGTGCCAGGTGCATCATTTCCGTCAGCGCCACGGGCTCGCACAATCGTAACTCCGCCACGTGGGCGTATGGCACGACCATCACATGGCCCGAGGTATAAGGATACCGGTTTAGGATTACGAAGCAGGAAGTTCCGCGGTGAACCACCAGCGTAACTTCATCGTCTTTGCGTTCAGCGGCGTCGCAGAAAATGCACTCGGGCTGCTTGCCCGAATGTACCTGAGCAATGTACTGATAGCGCCACGGGGTCCAGAGATAATCCATCGCGGAAGATTCCTTGCGCAAAACTTTGGAAAATCAGGCTGAAGCGTCAAAACGGCGAAACGAAAACGCCGAAACGAAAGCGACGATCAGGAGTTCGAAGAGTTGCCCGCGGCGGCGGACTCGGCAGCAGCCGTCATGGCGGCGGCTTCGTCGCTGTTCACGAAATCCTTGAGTTCTTTGCTTGGCTTGAAAAAAGGAATGCGCTTGGCGGGTACTTCCACTTTTTCGCCGGTCTTGGGATTGCGGCCCACGCGGCCGCGGCGCTCGCGCGTGCGGAAGCTGCCGAATCCGCGAATCTCGATCTTTTCACCCTTTTGAATGGCTTCGATGATGCTGTCGAAAATGGTCTCCACGATGATCTCGGATTCCTTGCGCGGAAGTTCCGTGACCTTCAGCACTTCTTCGATCAGGTCCGCCTTCGTCAACGTCGGTTGCTTGGTCATCGTGGCCACGCCTCGCTAAAGTTCCTAGATGATACGTCGCAGACCCATGAAAGGGAAGGGCTTACGGGAAGATTAGTACGCCCGTTGGCTCACTTCCTATCACTAAATGGGCCTGCGGGCAAAACAAAAAATCAGGGGCCAGTGAATTAAAAACTGGCCCCATGGTTAGAACAATCGAATTACGGTTAGCGCGAAGAGAGCTTTTGCTTCAGCGCATCACCGATGGTAGCAGTGGAAGACGACTTGGAGGTCGAGCGGTACTGCGCGATCTCCTGCCGCTCCTGCTGCTTTGCCGCAGCCTTGTAGCTCAATCCGATGCGCCGTGATTCCGGGCTGATCTTGATGATCTTGAAGTCGTATTCTTTGCCCGGTTCGAGCGGACCCGCACTCTTAAGAGGGCCGCTGGTGGTGCGGTTCATTCCGCTGCCATCATCGCCACGCCGGCGGTCCATGATCTCCGTGTTGTGGCACAGTCCCTCGATGTTGTCGCCGAGTTCGACGAACGCGCCGAACATGGCGATGCGCGAGACTTTGCCTTTCACGATCTGGCCGACCTTATGCTGCTTGAACCAGTCGCCCCAGATGTCGTTGACCTGTTTCATGCCCAGCGACACGCGGCGGCCATCCGGATCAATACGCAGCACCTTGGCGGTAATTGGCTCACCCTTCTTAAAAACTTCGTGCGGATTCTTGATACGCTCGGTCCAGCTGACATCGCTGACATGTACCAGTCCATCGAAGCCGTCTTCCAGCTCGATGAACGCGCCGAACTCCACGATGTTGCGTACCTTCCCGGTCACTACGGTGCCAACCGGATATTTCTCCGCAGTCAACAGCCAGGGATCGGGCTGCGCTTGCTTCATGCCCAGCGAAACGCGGCGGTCACTCGGCTTGATGTCCAGCACAACCACATCCACCTCGTCGCCGACCTTCACGACCTTCGACGGATGAACCGACTTCTTGGCCCAGCTCATTTCCGTCGCGTGCACCAGGCCCTCGATGCCGGTTTCCAGCTCGACGAAGGCGCCGTAGTCCACCACGCCTACAACTTTGCCCTTGAACTTGCCGCCCGCCGGATACTTTTCCGCCGCGCCGACCCAGGGATCGCTGCTTAACTGCTTGAGGCCCAGCGAAACGCGCTGCTTCTCTTTATCGAACTTCAGGATGATGACGTCGAGTTCCTGGTCCGGCTTTACCACGTCCGAAGGATGCTTGATGCGGCCCCAGCTCAAATCGGTAA
>DATMZI010000133.1:0-2133 GCA_035607085.1 Candidatus Eiseniibacteriota bacterium
AGTTGCCGCTGCCCTTTGTGGCGTGGCTCCGATACAAGCTGCCGATGCTCCAGCACGCTCGGCTGCACAGATCGCTCATGACGAAGCCCAGCAGTTGCTCAAAGAGCGCAACGAGGCCCGTCCCAAAGCCGAAGCCGCGACAAAGAAGCTTCGCGATGCAGGCGTCCGCCCGGAGTCGCTTGGCTTTGAGAGTGCAAAGGCGCTACGCGACCAGCAAGCCGCGGCGGGAGCAAAAGGTCAGGCCTTGGATCGCTACGCGAAGACGGCCAAGCGGATTGAGAAGAAGATACAGGATGAGGTTTACCGGGGTGTCCAGCCGCCACTCGCCGGAGACATCGCTCATTTCGAGCGTTTGCAGGCCGAGGTTGATTTAGCCCGCTATTCAGGACGTCTTCCGGCAAAGGAGGAATAGTGGAGACGCAGCGGCTTGGTTCGACAAGGCCGCTCCAGTGAACGCGCCGATTCCGCACTGGTTCAAGTTCATGCACCTTTGGCGGCGCGTCAGCGAGCATCGCCGTTAGTTGCCACAGCAATCCGACGCCATGACCGCCGAATACGAAATGACAAAGGAGGATCTGAGCGCGTTCAATCTCTACCATCACCGTCACTCGCCGACGGCTCGCAGGCATTATCTGCGCTCTTGGTTCTTCCCTGCTTTCGTGTGGCTGCTCGTATGCACTGGCATTTGGCATCTGGCCGACCGAGCGCGTGGCACACCTTTGCGGACATTTCTCGATTTGCTGCCGTTGTTCAGTGGTGTGCCGCTTTACTTGCTCTACTTTCCGTGGGCGTATCGCCGCAAGCTGCGCAAGATTGTCGCGGGCATGGTAAGCGAGGGACAGAATCGGGCGCTGTTCAGCCGTCACCGCGTCACGATTTCACCAGAGAGCGTGACCGACTCCAGCGAGCTGGGTCAGACCTCGACAGCGTGGCGAGCGGTTGAGAGAGTCGCAGCAGCAGATGAGCACGCCTACATCTACACCAACGCATTGGCTGCCATCATCGTTCCGCGCCGGGCATTCGCTGGCCCGTTGGAGTTCGAGGAGTTTGTTCGCACAGCCAGAGGACACCATGAGAAGGCCGTGGCCTAACACGCGCTGCGGCGAAACCCGGCCATCGCGCTCCGGTTGCAATCGAACGCCCTCGCGGGCCGAGTCGCTGGGTCGTTCGGCGTAACCTATGCAGTGGTACGTTGCAGAATTGATCATACAATGCCGCGTCGGGAGGCTGCGCAAGCGTAGGACCCTCTACGATCGGCAGGTCAAAGTGCTCCGCGCACCGACTGACGAGGCGGCGTATGCGCGAGCACTCGAGCTCGGGAAAGCCGAAAACCACTCGTACAAGAATTCCGCGGGCGAAACGGTCGCCTGGCACTTCGTGGGGCTCTCCAATCTTGAAACTCTCCACCAAAAGCGGATCTCCGATGGAACGGAAATCCACAGCCGATTGGAATGCGGCGATCCGAAAACAGCGGTCCGCCCAAAGCGGGCTCTGACGGTATTCTGGGCGGAGCGCAACAAGCACAGGGCGGCCCGGGAGCTGCTAAACTCGGTGACAAGGCCATTCGCGCCACGCTAATGAGCACCTCATCGCCGAACCAGGCTGCTCCAGTCAGCACGCCGATTGCGTCCTGGTTTCAATTCGCGCAAGCTTGGCGGTCATCACTGAGCCTCATCGTTAAACAGAACTATGAGTAAAACATTCGAGGAAGAAGTCCTAAAGACGTTACGAGCTAACGGTTCTGACGTCACGAAGGCCCACGAGTTCGAGTTTTATGTTAATGTGCCCGAAAGGCGAAATGCAGTTCTAGTAGCAGATAAGATTAAGGAGAGTGGCTATAACACAGAGCTTTCTCGCTCCGGGCGGCATTGGTTGGTCGTGGCAAAGAAATCGTTTGTCCCTGTGAAAGGACATTTGGCGGATCAGGCACGCTTTTTCGGGGAGCTAGCCGCCGCTGTTCACGGCGACTTCGACGGGTGGGAAGCCAAGATCGTCGATCTCTGAGCGGTGAACTGACACGTGCGCAATAGTGTCGCGACGCCGTCAATATTCCCAATCGGGTGATGCACGCCGGGATTTTGCTTTGATTAACCGCACCAGTCGTCGTATTAATTGAGTAGGTTCGGTTGATAA
>DATMZI010000145.1:0-98291 GCA_035607085.1 Candidatus Eiseniibacteriota bacterium
ACAGTATCGGCTCGCACGACCTGCGTTTTGACGACGGAGGTTTTTCTCATCAGCATGGTGTACGCAATTGCGGAAACGAGGAAGCCCACAAACCACGCATAGTCGTAAAGCCAGCGGAGTGCAGGAACGAGCAAACCGACCAGAGCGACAACGACTCCGCCTGCCAGCGCAGCGAGCGCGCGGTAGTTAAATCCGTTCCGGTACTCGTAAATTCCGCCGCGGTGGTACAGCGCATCGGGATTCAGAGTGCGACTGCGCACCACAAAATAGTCGGCGATCATGATGCCGGCAATCGGACCAAGCAATGCGGAATAGCCGACCAGCCAGCCGAAAATGTAGCTGTTGAAATCAGTGAGCAATTTCCACGGCATCATCAGAATCCCAATAACTCCGGTAATCAGTCCGCCGGTGCGAAACGAAATCAGGCGCGGATTCAAGTTCGAGAAATCGTTGGAAGGAGAAACAACGTTCGCCGCCACGTTGGTGTTCAGCGTTGCAATCAACAACGCCACCAGGGCAATCGAAGCGACAACCGGTTCATTGAAACGGCCAAGCAGCGCGACCGGATCCCAAATGGCTTGGCCAAAGATCACGGCCGATGCCGAAGTCACCGCAACACCGATAAAGGAATACAGAGTCATCGCCGTAGGCAAGCCGAGAGCTTGCCCGACCATCTGAGCTTTCTGAGATTTCGCATAGCGTGTGAAATCTGGAATGTTTAGCGCAACCGTGGCCCAGAAGCCGACCATTCCCGTGAGCGACGGAATGAAGAAATGCCAAAACTCGCTGGCAGTTTTGAACTTGCTGGGAGTGCTGAGCACCGGTCCGAGTCCGCCGGCCTTGCGAGTGATCCACCATAGCAGGAGGAGTCCGACACCGAGCATGAACGGAGCGCCGACGCCCTCGAGAAATTTGATGGTCTCGATGCCGCGCCAGATCACCGCCATGTTGAGCAGCCAGAACGCGAAAAAGCAGGTCCACGGTGTCGCCGCGCTGCCAGCAGCGCCGGGCCACAGAACGCGCAGCATCGAGTAGACGGCCTGTCCACCGATCCAGCACTGGATGCCGAACCACCCGCACGCGACCAATGCACGCAATACGGCGGGGATATTCGCCCCGCGCACTCCAAAAGATGCGCGGACATAGACCGGAAACGGAATGCCGTATTTCGTTCCGGCATGCGCGTTCAGAATCATCGGAACGAGCACAATCAGGTTGCCGAGGAGGATCGTGCCGATGGCCTGCTTCCAGCTCATGCCGCCGGCGATCAGTCCCGACGCGAGCATGTAGGTAGGAATGCAAACGCTCATGGCCACCCATAGAGACGCGTAGTTGTAGGTGCCCCAGGTGCGTTTCTCCAGTGGAATCGCCGCCAGGTCTTCGTTGTAGAGCGATGCGTCGTGAGTGGCCGTGGCCCCGGAGCTCATTGCCAGGCACCGCCGCGGGCAGTGCGGCGGAGGTATTCGCCGCGGCCGGTTTTGCCGAGATATTTTCCGGCTCCCACAATGAGCTCGCCGCGCGAGAAAACCTGGCGCGCGTTGCCGCGTACGCGAAAACCTTCAAACATGGAATAGTCGACGCGCATGTTGTGGGTTTTGGCGCTGATGAGATGCTCGGCTTTCGGGTCCCATACGACGATGTCGGCGTCGCTGCCTGCGGCCAGAGTTCCCTTCTTCGGGTACATGCCAAAGATTTTTGCAGGCGCGGTGGAAACAATCTCGACGAAGCGGTTCAGGGAAAGCTTGCCTTCGTTGACGCCGTGATGATGCAGGAGTTGGAGGCGATTTTCGATTCCCGGTCCGCCGTTGGGAATTTTGGTGAAGTCGCCCTTGCCTAAGACCTTTTGATCTTCGAAGCAGAACGGGCAATGGTCGGTCGAGACCACTTGCAGGTGGTCGTCTTTCAGACCATCCCACAGCTTCGGCAGGTTTTCTTTTTCGCGGAGCGGCGGCGTGAAAACGTATTTCGCGCCTTCGAATCCGGGCCTCTTAAGTTCATCAATAGAAAGCAGGAGATATTGCGGACAAGTTTCGGCGAAAGCGGGAACTCCGCGGCTGCGCGCTTCGCGCACTTGATTGAGCGCATCCTCCGAAGAGAGATGGACAATGTACACGGGAGCGTGAGCGATTTCCGCGAGAGCAATGGCGCGATTGACGGCTTCAGCTTCGGCGATGGTCGGCCGGGTAAGTGCGTGATAGACAGGTGCAGTCTTGCCGTCGGCCAGCGCCTGCTGGACGATGACGTCGATGACGCTGCCGTTTTCCGCGTGCATGCAGATGAGCGCGCCGTTTTTCGAGGTTTGTTTTAGCGCCTTGAAAATCGTTGCGTCATCCACCATCAGAACGTTCGGATAAGCCATGAAGAGCTTGAAGCTGGCCACACCTTCGCGGACCATTTCGTCCATGTGGTCGAGACCGGCTCCGCCGAGATCGGTGACGATCATGTGCAGGCCATAGTCGATGCAGGCTTTGCTTTGCGCTTTTTTCATCCAGGTATCGAGCGCGTCGCGCATGTGTGTTCCGCGGCCTTGAATGGCGAAATCCACGATAGAAGTGGTGCCACCAATGGCGGCCGCGCGGGTGCCGGTTTCGAAATCGTCGCTGGACGTTGTACCGCCGAACGGCATGTCAAGATGGGTGTGCGCGTCAATCCCGCCGGGAAGAAGCAGCATGCCGGCCGCATCGAGCGTTTGGTGCGCGGTTGCAGTGGGAATGCCGGCGCGGATTTCCTTGATGGTTTCGCCTTCGACCAGAATGTCCGCCGGAAATGTCTTCTCGGCGGTGACGACGGTGCCGTTCTGAATGAGGAGTCCCATCAGTCCAGTTTCCCTCCGTAAATTGGGCCCGCAGTTGGTGGATGGAGCGGGGATGTGGTGCGCTGTTCCCAGGATTGGGAAGGTAAATTCAAATCAATTTCTTCCATGGTGATGCAACCGGGAACCGGGCACACCAGATAGCACAGGTTGCAGCCGACGCATTCGGATTCGTCCACGCGCGGAATGCGCGCAAGCGGTGTCGCGTAAGGCTCTTGGCCGTTCGCCGGGACAACGTGATCGAGTTTGGGAATCGGCGTCATCGCAATGACCTCACGGCTTTGCGCTTCGCGCATGGCGGGCGTGGCAGGCATGCCAGCGTGGCCGGAACCAGGCTGAGCGGGCAGGCCAACACGGTCCATGTGGATGCACTGGTGAGCGCCGTCCCAGCAAGCGGTGTAGCAGAGCTGGCAGCCGATGCAGGTTTCTTGGTGGATGCGGGCTACGATTTTGTAGTTGAGGTTGAGATGCTTCCATTCCTGAACGCGCGGGAGGCTGAGCGACTGGAAGTCGGAAATTCTGGTGAATTTCTTTTCGGCCATCCAGTTGGAGAGGCCATCGGTCATGTCTTCGATGATGCGGTAGCCGTAGTGCATCACCGCGGTGCATACCTGCACGGTGCTGCAGCCGAGAAGAAGGAATTCAACGGCATCACGCCAGTCGGAGATGCCGCCGATGCCGGACAGAGGCAGCGCGGCTTGGGGATCGCTTTGCACTTGCTGAACCATGTTTAGGGCGATGGGCTTTACGGCTGGGCCGCAGTAACCTCCGTGGGAAGATTTACCGTCTACGTTGGGACGCGGAATGAGGGTGTCGAGGTCGACTCCGGTGATGGAATTGATGGTGTTGATGGCCGAGAGGCCATCGGCACCGGCGCGTTTGGCGGCGCGAGCGACAGTACGAATGTCGGTGATATTGGGCGTAAGTTTGACGAGCACCGGCGTGTGCGCTTTTTCCTTTACCCAGCCGGTAATCATTTCCGTGTATTCAGGCACCTGACCGACGGCGCTGCCCATGCCGCGTTCGCTCATGCCGTGAGGACAGCCGAAATTCAATTCGAGGCCATCGGCACCGGCGTCTTCGGACTGCTGGACGATTTTGTGCCAAGCTTCGCGCTTGGATTCGACCATGAGCGATGCGATCAGCGCATGTTTGGGATAGCGCTTTTTGACTTCGGCAATTTCGCGGAGGTTGGTTTCGAGCGGGCGGTCGGTGATGAGCTCGATATTGTTGAGGCCCATCATGCGCTGGCCATTCCAGTCGACAGAGGAGTAGCGCGAAGAAACGTTGACAATGGGATCGCCTAGCGTTTTCCAGACGGCGCCGCCCCAGCCAGCGTCGAAGGCGCGCATGACCTGGTCGCCGCAGTTGGTGGGAGGAGCGGAGGCTAGCCAGAACGGGTTGGGAGAGTGGATTTTGCCGGCGAAGAGGACGGAAAGGTCGGGGGTGGTGGTTTGGTTAGACATAGAGAACTCCGCAAACGTTTGGGCCGCGGCGCGCAGACAGGATTGTCTGCGTTACAAAAGTCAAAAGCGCGCATGACACGGCGAGAGCAATCTTGAGGCATTCACACATTCGCGGTCTCCAGGAAGCGAGCAAGAGCGAGGGCGGAGCGTTTGCCGTCGGCTACGGCGTCTACTACCTCACGGCCGCCGTTTACGCAGTCTCCGCCAGCGAAATATTTGGGATGGGCGGTGTGGCCGGTGGCGCGGTCGATTTGGACGCGACCGTGTTCGACTTTCACGCCGCGGCAGGTTTCGAGAAACGCGAGCAAGGGCGACTGGCCTATGGCGGGAATTACCATGTCGCAGAGGATTCTGAAAGAGTGGCTCGATCTTGCTGAGGGGTCGGCTCCTTGCTGGCCGGCAAAGTCCAACCCGCCGATCGGCAGATTGGCGTTCCCGGCGGCGGGATTCGTGGAGACACATTCGATCGCACTGATGGCGGTACCGTAGGTGTGGATGGAGACGGGCTGGGTCCACCAGCGGAATTCGACGCCTTCTTCGCGGGCTTGCTCGTATTCAAACGAGAAGGCAGCCATGTGTTGGTGGTCACGGCGGTAGAGGATCTGGACGGATTCGGCGCCGAGGCGGCGGGCGGCACGAGCGGCATCAATGGCGGTATTGCCCGCGCCGATGACCACAACGCGGCGGCCGACCAAAAGAACGGTGTTTGTTTTGTAGCCTTCGATGAAATCGAGCGCGTTGACGACGGCAGGATGCTCTTCGCCGGGGATACTCAGTTTGTGCATCGTGCCCAAACCAACACCGAGAAAAATGAAGTCGTGGTCGTTTTCGAGCTGCGCGAGCCTGGCGGCGGAAATCTCTTCGCCAAATCGGAATTCGACGCCCAGGGCTCTGATCATTTCGATCTCGCGGAGGCTATCGGCGGAGCGGAGTTTATACTCTGCCACGCCATAGGTGTTGAGGCCGCCTGGGAGAGCCTTGCGCTCGAACACGGTGACCGAAAAACCTTGCTGGCGGAGCTCGGCCGCACAAGAAAGTGAGGCCGGGCCGGCGCCGATGCAGGCGACTTTGCCGGCCCTCGCTGCGCTGGTTTTTCTTTCCAACGCCCCACGGTTACGAAGGAAGGCATCCATTGCGTAGCGCTGGAGACGTCCGATTTCGATGGGCTGCTTGTTGTAACGGTGATAGACGCAGGCGCCTTCACAGAGAACGTCCACAGGACAGACGCGGGAACAACTGGCGCCGAGAATATTAGCGTCGAGGATGGTGAGAGCGGAGCCGCGGAGGTTACCTTGAGCGATTTTCTTAATGAAGCGCGGAACGTCGATATGCGTCGGGCAGGCGGCGGTGCATGGGGCGTCGAAGCAGTAGAGGCAGCGGTTGGCTTCCGTAAGCGCGGACGGGTGGTCGAAGGCCGGATGGAGGTCTGGGAAACGGGCGAGGAGTTCGGAGTCCGGTCTATGTGCTTCGGTCAACTCACCCTCCTGGGCGATGACAACGATCGGAAAAAGCAGATCTTTCAGCGCGCTTCGCGAGACTCAGGATGACGAAAACAACAAAACCGAATGGCAACAAGACGCCGCGACCTCGCCAAGCGCAGGTTGCTGCGCCCTACGACAGTCAAAAAAAACGCTACGGCTTCACGAGGGCGTCGTACATGTCCGGGCGGCGATCGCGGTAAAATTGCCAGGTTTTGCGAACCTGGGAAATCAGGTCCAGGTCGAGATCGGCGGTGAGGACTTCGTCTTTGTCGCGTGAGGCCTGGGCAAAAATCTGGCCGCGCGGATCGCAGAAGTAGCTGGACCCGTAGAATTCGCCGATGTTCCAGGGTGCTTCGGTGCCTACGCGGTTGATGGCGGCGATGAAGTAACCGTTGGCGGCGGCGTGCGCGGGCTGCTCGAGTTTCCAGAGGTATTCGCTGAGCCCGGCGACGGTGGCGGAAGGATTGAAGACGATTTCCGCGCCGTTGAGACCGAGGGCGCGGGCGCCCTCGGGAAAATGGCGGTCGTAGCAGATGTACACGCCAATTTTGGCGAAGCCGAGATCGAAGACGGGATAGCCGAGATTACCTGGGCGGAAATAGAACTTTTCCCAGAAACCCGGCGCGACGTGGGGGATGTGGGTTTTGCGATATTTTCCAAGGTAGGAGCCGTCATTGTGAATGACGGCGGCGGTGTTGTAGTAGACGCCTTCGGATTCGATTTCGTAGAGGGAGACGACGAGGGCGACGCGGAGTTCGGCGGCCAGTTTCTGCATGAGCTTGGTGGTGGAACCGCCGGGAATTGGTTCTGTGAAGTCATACCAGCGAGTTGATTGTTCGGCACAGAAGTAAGGGCCGTAGAAAATCTCCTGCAGGCAGATGATTTGCGCGCCGTCGGCCGCAGCCTTGCGGATCATAGCGACGTGTTTGTCCAGCATGACCTGCTTGATTTTGTCGAGCGGGCTGGCGGGAGACTCGGCGTTGGTCGCCTGGACCAGAGAGCAGCGGATAATGCGGGGCATGAGGCTCCTTGTGGGAAGCGGTTAGTTGAGTCAGTCATCTTACATCGGCGAGAGACGGATTGGGGAGGGGCGGTTGCGAGAAGGAAGAGAAGATTGCCACAGGGTCAGTAGAGCACGCGGAAAGGGCCCGGCACTCCATTCGGAGAGAGTCGGCGGCGTGTCAATAGGGGGCTTTGTCGGGTTTGGCTCGCCAAGCGCTGAAGATGGCGATGGCTTCTTCGCGGAGGAGCTGGTCCATGGGAATGCGGCGTTCGTGATGCGGGACGGTAATTTCGCGGTAGATGAAGGCGTCGTCGAAACCTGCGGCAGCGGCATCGGCGGCAGTGGCGGCGTAGAAGACCTTCGCTGGACGAGCCCAATAAATTGCGCCGAGACACATGGGGCAGGGTTCGCAGGTGGTGAAGAGTTCGCAGTGATCGAGCTGAAAGGATTCGAGGCGCTTGCAGGCTTCGCGAATCGCAACGACTTCGGCGTGGGCAGTGGGGTCGTTGGCAGCGGTAACACGATTAGTACCTGTGGCGATGAGGGCGCCGCTTTTGGCGATGACGGCAGCGAAAGGGCCGCCGCCGTTGCGGACGTTTTCAAGAGCGAGCGCGATGGCCTGGCGCATGAAGTCGAGTGCCATGGGTGAATTTTACTGTGCATGGTTTGTGGCGGAAGAGCAAGGGTGAGTCAGGATCACAAACCCGACAGGGGGAGAGGGAGAGATTGCCAGCTACGCTCGGAGTGACAAATCCCGCTCCGGCCATAAGCGCAAACGATACCGCCAGAACCGTCACGACGACAGGCTGGCAAGAGTTTCGGCGAGGATAAGGGTGCCGCGGGCGATGTCTTCAGGAGAGGCGAATTCATCGGGGCGATGGCTGTAGCCGTTGCGGCACGGGATGAAAAGCATGGCGGTCGGTACGATGCGGGACATGAAGAGCGAGTCGTGGTAGGCGCGGCTGACCATGGACCGGAAAGCGAAATTGTGAGCGCGGCAGGAGGCAGCGAGCGCTTCGGCGACGAGCGGAGAGCAGTCGGCGGGCGCATCGGCGTTGAGAAGGTCAGTTCGCAAGGAGACCTTGCGTTTCGAAGCGATGACCTCGGCGGATTCGGCAATTTTCCGCATAACCGCGTCACGGCGAGCCAGATCGGTGTCGCGGACGTCGAGGCTGAGCCGGACGCGGCTGGGGATGCTGTTAACGGCACCGGGGAAAACTTCGCAGATGCCGACGGTGGCGACGGTATCGGGAACGCTGGTTGCGCGAGCCGCCGACTCGACCGCGAGGACGAGTTCCGAGGCGGCGCAAAGGGCGTCCTTGCGATCGGGCATGAGAACACCGCCGGCATGGCCGCCGGAACCTTCGATCAGGATCTTTGCGCTGGCAGGCGCGGCGATTTTCTGCACGATGCCGAGCGAAATTCTCTGTTGCTCGAGGATCGGGCCTTGTTCGATGTGGAGTTCCACGAAGGCTTTGTAGTGACCCGCGGGGAGTTTGACGGTGCAGAGTTCGCTCGTGAAGCCGGCGGCGCGGCGGACGGTTTCAAGGGTGTCGCCATTGTTGTCGGTGAGTTGGGCGGCGGATTCGGAAGATAAAATGCCGGAGAGAAGACGGCTGCCGAGACAGCCTACTCCGAAGCGCGTGGGTTCCTCAGACGTGAATACGAGAAGCTCGATGGAATGTTTCGGGCGGAAGCTTGCTCGTTGCAAGGCACGCATGGCCTCGAGTGCGCCGAGCACACCGACGACACCGTCGTATTTGCCGGCATTGGGAATAGCATCAATGTGGGAACCGGTGCCAACGGCGGGCGCAGTGGGACTGCTACCTTGCCAGCGGGCAAAGGTATTGCCGATGGCGTCGGCGCGGATGACGAGCCCGGCCTCGCTGCATTTTGTGGCAAGCCAGGCACGAGCGCGGAGATCAGCGGAAGAGAAAACAATGCGAGTGACGACGGGCGGTTCGGCTTCGGTAATTTGCGCGAGTTCGTCTATTTCGGATTGCAGACGGTGGTGATCAATCTGGAGATTCATAGCAGAGGTGGTTCAGCGCGGCGACAAGGATGGCGGTTCCAGTCCTTGTAGATTAGATATTTTGCCTGTTTCTTGCCGATTGCGCCGAACCACTGCGGGCACCACGGGGCCATCCAGATGAAATCGCCGGCTGTGGTGGGATACCAGGAGTCGCCCAGGCGATAGATGCCGCCGCCTTCGAGCATGAGGAGGCCATGTTCCATGATGTGCATTTCGACCATGCCGAGAGCCGCACCGGGCTGGTAGGTCATGGTGTTGACGGCGAAGTCGAACGATGGGTGATCGGGGAGGAGGCATTTGACCTGGAGGTCCGGGTCGTCGCCAAGAGCGTGTGAAGTGATGGAATCTTCGCTGGATACGATCAGTTGCGGCGCGGGAACAGAGTCGAGAGGCTGGTAGGCTTTTTCGAAAACGGCGACTCGGCTCGACGCGGAAGCCCAAATTCGATGTGCGAGCTTTTCCGGGATGTAGGCGAACCCACGCTCGGGAAGCGAATGTTGCTTGCTGGAGACTTCAATTTGGATGGCGCCGTCAAGGACGTAAAGGAAACGTTGTGCGGGGGTCGAGCAGAGTTGGCCGTCGGGCTCGAATTCGGCCGTGTACTGGGTGAAGGCTGCGCCCAGAGCGGGGCTGATGTGGACAATGGCGGTGGCTTTGCTCATGCCGGGAAGCGTGGTACGGACGAAGGTGTCCGGCGCAAGCAGAAGATGGTTGCGCTGATGCGAACTCCGCGTCTGACCGAGGTGGTGCAGTGGGTTATCCACGCGTGGTTGTCCTCGTTAGGAATTCTGGCGATGCGGCAATTTGCTTCAGCAAGTGGCCGCCGCAATCGATGGCACTGGCGACATCTTCAAGCAGGACGGATTCGGCGGGATCGTGGCTGATGCCGCCCGGGCTGCGCAGGAAAATCATCGCGGAGGGAACGCGCGAGGCGAGGATCATGGCGTCATGGCCGGCGCCGCTGGGCATGCGGTGGGGAGTGCAGCCGGCGGCGCGGATGGCGGATTCGATTTGCGCGACAAGGAAAGAATCCATAGCCACCGCGGGATGGTTGAGGAAACTCGCGAAGTTCACGGTGAGCGCGCGGCGAGCCGCGATTTGCTGGGCCAATGCGGTCAGGCGTTGCACCGCCTGCATGCGTACCTGATCGGACTTGTGCCGGACGTCGAGAGTCAGACGAACTTCGCTGGAAATCACGTTGGTGACGCCGGGATGAGCGCGAATAGAGCCGACCGTAGCGACCAGGCCAGCAATGCGGCTCGATTCGGATTCGACGGCGACCATCCATTCTGCAGCAGCTGCCAGAGCGTCGCGCCGCGCATTCATGGGAGTGGTACCGGCGTGGTTGGCCTGGCCGGTGAAAGTGAACGCGAGACGCGATTGGCCGACAATGGCTTCCACGGCGGCCAGCGAAAGGTTGAGGCTCTCCAGCACCGGGCCCTGCTCGATGTGGAATTCAAGATAACCGAGAACGTCGTCGCCAAGCTGTGCTGCGGGAAGCTGAAGCGGATCGAGTCCGAAATTGCGAATCGCTTGCCGGATCGAGATGCCATTGGTGTCGCGTCGATTGAAAAACTCTTGGTCGTAGTTGCCGACGAGGGCGCAACTTCCGATGAAAGGCGTGGCGAAACGGACTCCTTCTTCTTCAGAGAAGGCGACTAGCTCGATGGCAAAAGGCAAGCGCTGTCCGTCGAGTTGTTCGAGAAGAGCGATCGCCAGGAGAACACCAAGAGGACCATCGAAGGCACCCGCGTTGGGTACAGTGTCCAGATGAGAGCCGACAAGCAGACGGGGTGCGGCGGAGTCGGCGGCGGGGTAGACGGCGCGAAGATTTCCCGCGGCGTCGATAGCGGTGGCTACGCCGAGAGGTTGCAACCATTCCGCGATGGCGTTGTGGCAATCGCGCATGGGCGGAGAGAGGAACGTGCGACGTAAGCTGGTCGCATCTTCGCTGAAGCGCGCGAGCATCTGGCAACGGGCGATGACGTCGGCGGCGCGAGATGTTGCAATGGGGTTGAAGGTCTGCGACACAGGATTCATTCGCGTGTCACGCGCGCCTCGATGTAACCGTGAGGCTCATCCGTAGGCACGAAGATTTCGTTCGGATTGTCCTGGCCAAAGCGAGAAAGGTCAACCAG
Source organism: Candidatus Eiseniibacteriota bacterium (assembly GCA_035607085.1). Lineage (GTDB taxonomy): Bacteria > Acidobacteriota > Terriglobia > Acidiferrales > UBA7541 > Acidiferrum. The sequence continues at coordinate 10,933 of DATMZI010000145.1, forward strand.
AAGACAATGCTTGTTGGGCATCGCGAGGTGGATGTCCTTTACTTCCGCGACCTGATCGAGAACTTTTTGGGCCATCGCGTAGAGAGTGTGCTGGGCGGATTCGCTTTGATGATTGGCAAAGGCCGCCAGGAGCAGTTCGCGAATTTTGCAGCGCAGGTCGGCGAAGGAGGAGCTCGCGGACGTGTAAGTCCAACTGGCGCTGAGGGCGGTGGCAAATAAGCGGTCGCGGGTCTCCGGAAGCGTGGTTAGCGAATCCCTGATGTAGCCGGTGAAGGCGGAGTTTGCTGTCTTCACCATGACAAGACTGTCTAGGCCGGAAACGACTTCGGCAGCGGCGCCGCAAGATTGCGTGACCGTGGTGGTTTGCAGTTCGCGGGATGACTGCAGGAAGGTCGTAGGATGGGCTTTGCCGCCAAGCGTGGCGTGATCCCATGCGCATTCCGAGATGCTGGCCTCAGCTGCGGAAACCTGAACATTTCGGCTGAGCAGGAAAGCCGTGAGCTCTTTGGCAAAATCCTCGATGCAAACTGCTGCGGAATTGCGGGCGAGGGAGTACACCGTATTCTTCATGGTGTCGGTGGGAAGGATCTTACCGTTGTCACCTTCTGTAAAACAGGACTCAAAATCTCCGCGCAACAAGATTTGGACGGTCCACTCGCGCAGATCATGATAATCGGGCTGCCGCTTCACGCGCACTAATCGAACGCGCGATTTGCCGTAACGGTTTTCAGCGAGCTTGGCCATGCGCTCAGGATCCCCGGTACGTAGTGTAACCGTTCGGACTTAATAGCAGCGGAATGTGAAAGTGGGACTCGCCGGTGCGGGCATGGAACGCGATTTCGACAAATGGATATAGCCCGCGGACTCCTTGCGAACCAAAATAGGCAGCGGTGTCAAAGGTGAGGCGGTAGAAGCCCTCGGCTAGGCTTTCCTCTTCGGGAAGAAGTTGGAAGCAACGACCGTCAGCATCTGTTTGCGTGGAACAAAGCTGACGCCATGCTCCGGAAGGCTCGCGAAAGTCCAGACGGACACACACCGCGGCTGCGGGTTTGCCGCATGAGGTATCCAGGATGTGGGTAGAAATGCGCTTCATATCCCCAACCACTTCTTCAGGCGAAGCTGCGTGATTTGGCGCTGCTCATCGGCGGCTTCGCGAAGTTCAGTGTGCTTATCATTCTGCATTCGACGACGAAGAATGGCCAGAATTTCGGCGGCGGATTTGCCTGTAGCGCACACAATGAAGATGTGCCCGAAAGTCTCTTCGAAAGCCCGATTGGCTGCAGTAAGGGCGCACTTGACGTCATCGTCCGCAGTGTTTACGCGGGCTTGTTCCTGTTGCGACCACGCCGCGGACCGTGCAGAGGTTGGAGTGTCGTCAGGAGACTCGCCGAGGCGCGGATGGTTACGGAAGGCTTCGAGCCAGTCGTTTGGTGTTAGGCTGCTCCAAATTTCCTCGGAAGCGGTCAGCAGGGATGACTCATCCGCAAACGGTCTGCGCTGTGCGAGTCGCTCGGCCCATGCTGTAGAGCCACAACAGGACAGGATTTCCTTGGCGCCTTCCATTGAGGACACTTCGTTCCACTTCCTAAGGACGTCGTTCGTCGGCCTTCCGCCCGTCGTCTTCGCCTTCGAACAGAGTGTTTCGACAAATTCGCCGACCAGATTGGCAGCGACGGCAGCGCGATATTTGGTCGTGGAGCGGATATCGTCGATCGGCTGGATATACCGGGCGACGCTTGCCGCGGCCAGGCTTGCGAGCCCTGGCTCGACCTTTTGGCCATTGATCAAATCTTCCGTGGCATTCAGGCGAAGGGGAGTCGGTGCTACGCTGCCAAGAGCGATGCGAGCATCCACGATCGTGCCGTTTTCGATTTTCCCCAGGGCAGCGACACAGACTTTCGAGATCGCTTGCGCCTTGCGCGAGCCCACTTTGCGAGTAAAGACAAAATAGTTTGCATAATTCCGCGGCAGCTTGACCGCGCGGATCAATTCACCCGATTGCAGCGCGTGCTTTTTGTAGCCGTGATGAAATTGCGTGTACGGCACTTCCCTTTCCCCACGCGCTGAGACCAGCGCCAAAACAGCTTCGTAAACCAACAAGGCGGGCAGCGAGTCGGCGGCGGGCGAGGCGTTGACAATGTTCCCTCCAAGGGTGCCGCGGTTTTGGTTGGCGACGCCGCCCGTCCAGGCAGCCGCGCTTGAGAGAAGGGGAAATTCGCGAGCGATGATTTCGTTCTGCCGGAGATCGCTGTACGTACATCCTGCACCAATGCGGACTTCTTCAGGCAAAACCTCAATTTCGCGCAACTCAGGAAGGTTCCAGATACTGACCAGCCTGCGACCGGGCAATTTTCCGGCCGCGTACAAAACCATGAGATCGGTGCCGCCGGCGATCGGCGTCCAGCTTTCCGGCTCGCGGTCCATCAGCGACAGGACCGAAAGTAAGGTGCCGGGCGTGACAAGCTGATAATCGCGCGGATCAGATCTCATTTCGCTTCGCTCTCGCCAATTGCTTGCTGCACGGCCTCAAAGATTTGCGAGTATCCGGTACACCTGCAAAGATTTCCCGAAAGTCCTTCGCGAATTTGGTCCAGTGTCGGCCGCGGATGGTTGTCCAGCAGATGAACTGCGGCCAGTAACATTCCGGGTGTGCAGATACCGCATTGCGCGCCGTTGCAGGCGAGAAACGCCCGTTGCAACGGGTGCAGGCGTTGGTCCTGCGCAAGGCCCTCGATCGTAGTGATGCTGGCGCCGTTCGCTTGCGCGACCGGGACCAGACAACTGTTCACCAATTGACCATCCAGGAGCACGGAACACGAGCCGCACTCACCCTCTCCGCAGCCCTCTTTCGCTCCGGTCAGGCCGAGTTCATGACGCAGAACATCAAGCAATCGCTCCATCGGATATGCAAGAAACGTCGTCGCCGCGCCATTTACGGTCAGGTGAACTTGCTGCTTGCCGGGCTCGAAGGACGCCGGCATCAGGATTGTGTTACGGCTACCGAAGACTGCGCCAACCAGGCGGCGTGAATGTCTTCGGGTAGCAGCGGAATGGAATTGAAAGAGATGCCCAGGGCGTTTTCAATGGCATTGACGATGGCAGGAGCTGGCCCATCCATGGGCAATTCGCCAATTCCCTTTGCGCCGAACGCGCCATGCACGTTGCCGAGCTCCTCGAAATACACGCGGATCGGAGGCAGGTCCATCGAAGCGGGCATGATGTAGTTGGTCATCTGATTGTTCAGCATGCGTCCATTTTCCCAGACAACTTTTTCGTACAGCGCGAAGCCAATGGCTTGGGCCACGCCTCCGGCAATCTGTCCTTCGGCCAGGCGCGGGTGAAGAACCTTGCCGACTTCCTGCAGCGCGACGAAGTCCTCGACGGCAACGCTGTAAGTCGTGAGGTCCACCGACACTTGGGCGATGTACACCGCCCACGCAAAGGCTGCGTACGCATCGCCGCGGTATTTCTGATCGTCCCAAAAGATTTCCGGCGGTGCGTCGTAACGCGAATAAGACTTCAGTTGGCCATGTTTGCCGATATGATCTCGGCACGCGCTGCGAAAGTCTTCGGGCGAATATCCTTCGCTCAAAGCTCCCGAGCCAATCAACGTTTGCTTGAGCCCGCGCGCGGCGGATTGGACCAGATTACCGACAATCATGGCGGTGCGCGAAGCGACAGTGGGCCCGCTGTTCGGAACGGCGCTGGTGTCAGGTTGCGCGATGCCCACGACCTCATAGGGCAGCCGCAAGGTTTCGGCGGCAATTTGGCACAGCACCGTATTGGTGCCCTGGCCAAACTCTGCACTCGACACAAGAACGCGGACCGAACCATCGATGAGCGCTTCAACGCCAACTACGGAACTCAAATGGCGTTCGCCGGAGCCCGTGAAACCGGCTCCGTGAAAAAATGCAGCGATGCCGATGCCTTTCCTGATCTTCCCGCCCGCATTTTGCCGAGCCGAAAATCTCATCTGATTTTGGTAGTTGGACAATTCGAGTGCCCGGTCGAGCATGCGATCTAGATCAATTCTTTCGCGGACAAGTTGCTCCGTTGTGGTGGTCATGCCGGGTTTGAGAAAATTACGCTTGCGAATTTCAACCGGCGAAATGCCGACGACTTGCGCGATATGGTCCATGTGGCGTTCCATCGCGAAGAGAGTTTGCGGCGCGCCAAAACCGCGGAACGCGCCGTGCGGCGGAGTGTTGGTGGCGACCGCTTTGCTGCGGATCGTAACGTTCGGCCAACAATAGGGACCTCCGGCATGGATCGTACCGCGCGATAGCACCACGGAGGAAAGCGTTGCGTAGGCTCCGCCATCCATAGTGATTTCGATTTCGCCGCCAAGGATTTTCCCATCGGCCGCCACCGCCGTGCGATGGCGCGTCCGCGACGGATGCCGCTTGGTGGTGGCGACCAGGTCTTCCATGCGGTCGTAGATGATTTTAACCGGCCGTTTTGCCTTCATGGCCAGCAGTGCAGCATGTGCGGCGATCATTGATGGATATTCTTCCTTGCCGCCGAAGGCGCCGCCGGTTTCCATCTGTACGACGCGAACTTTGTCTTCGGGGAAGGCGAACAACGCCATCAGCGCTTTGTGAACGTAGTAGGGGCACTGCAGCGATCCCCAGATCGTCACGCCGTGCTCTTCGTCAAAAGCCGCGAGCATCCCGTTATTTTCTATATAAAGCTGTTCCTGTGCTCCGGTGAAATACTCCCCTCGGACGACGTGGGTCGCTTGCTCCCAGACGCTCTCCAGCGAGCCCTTTTCGATCAGGAACGTTTTCAGGGTGTTATCACTGCCCCAGATGATTTCGGCCTGCCGCTCGCTCTCTTCCATCGAGAAAATGGCGGGGAGAGGATCGTATTCGATGGAAACCGCCTCGACGGCTTTCCACAGTTTGTGGCGATCGGGATGCGCGAGAAGAAGGATTGGCTCTTCGGCGTGATTGACGACGGCGTCGGCGAGGCACGGCTGGTCATCAAGGATCAGCGCGATGCAGTTGCGTCCTGGAATATCTTTTGCGCTGACCAAAACGTATTCGTTCCAGTTGATGGCGGCGTCGAAGCTAATTTTGCGTATCCTGCCACGCGGAATCCTGCTGCGAACGGTTGCGCCGTGAAGCATGCCAGGCAGGGTCATGTCGTCCACGTAAAGGGCGCAGCCGGTAACTTTGTCGCGGCCCTCCTTGCGAGGGACGGACGCTCCGATGATGCGATTTTCGGTCAAGGCCATGGACTCTCTAGGGGCGGCGAAAGGGCCGCGTGGTAGCTGCTATTGTGGCCGAAGCGGGAAGTCTTTTGAACGGCAAATTGTCTGCTGGGGGGCCGAGGCCAGCAGTGAAACGGCGCTCACTGGCATTCGCGCCCGGCGGCCTCGCAGAGAAATTTGCCATGGTCAAAAATGCAGAGGCCTCGCAGATAGGTTTGCTGTACAACACCGGTAAGGCGATGTCCGAAGTAAGGCGAAACCGGATGGCGAGAGTAGAGGCGGCCGGCTGTCAACGTAAACTGCGTTTCGGGATCGAAGACAACAAAATCGGCATCGAAGCCGGCCGCAAGTCTTCCCTTGCGCTGACCGCAACCAGCCAGCAGCGCCGGCTTTTCGGCCATCCAAGCGGCGATATCGCGCAGAGTGAAGCCGCGGCGCAGACATTCCGTCCACATCACCGGCAGTGCAATAGCGAGACTGGCGATGCCGCCCCAAGCTGTTCGGAAGCTGCCTTCTTCGAGCCGCTTCATTTGCGGTAAGCACGGCGAGTGATCGGTTACGACAAGATCGATTAGGCCCTCGCGGAGAGCCTGCCAGAGTTGCTCGCGGTTCGCTTCGCCGCGGATGGGCGGGGCGCACTTGCAAAGCGTTGCGCCGTTGGCAATTTGTTCGGCGCAAAAGTACAGATAGTGGGGGCAGGTTTCAACCGTTACTGGCAGCCCTCCGGATTTTTCACGTCGTAGTAAGTCGAGTGCCTTGCTCGTCGAAAGGTGCACTATGTGCAGTGGAAACTGGAATTCACGACAAAGCGACAACAAGAGGTCAATGGCCGCGAGTTCGGCCTCGTCGGGACGTGATAGGAGAAAAGTGTCGTAGCAGCACCAATCGGCATGGACCAAATTACGTCCTGCGGCTTCGATCGGTCCTGGAAGCTCTGCGTGAACCAGAAGCGGCAGGCCGGTCTTCGCTAAATGCGGGAGCGCTCTACGCAACTGCTGCTCAGAAACCATGGTGAAGCCCTCGATTGCAGGGTCCACAAGAAAACACTTGAATCCGCGCACCCCGGCGGCGGCAAGCGGTTCAATCTGCTGCTGATTGTCGCCGACCACTCCGCCCCAAAGGGCCCAATCAACGAAGCTGGATTTTTTTGCGCAGGCCCGCTTAGCTTCCAAGGCCGCGACCGTCGTCGTGGGCGGCAGAGAATTCAGCGGCATGTCGACGATCAGCGTGCAACCGCCGGCTGCGGCCGCGCGGGTTCCCGTCGAAAAACCTTCCCAATCGGTGCGCCCGGGTTCATTGATATGGACGTGAGAGTCGACCAGGCCCGGAAGAATTGCGGACTCGCCGAACTCGGTAACGGCGGCGCCTGGCGGAACTTCGTCTCGCGCCACGACTGCTAAAATCGTTTCGCCTTCGATGAGCAACGCGCCTGAACGGATTCCCTGCGGCGTGACAATTCGATGCGAACAGAATGCTTGCAGGCTCATGAGGATTGGCTGGCCAAAATCACAACCACCGCACCCAGAGTAGCGGCGAATTGCCTACGACGGCAAGCCAGCCAAAATGGTGCGGAATGTTCCGCACCATCTCCGGCACCTAAGCTTCGAAGCTTCTGTTCAACTTCCGCGTTAAAAGGAAGTCCCTCTAAGACTAAGACGAAGTGGCTTTCTGGTTTTTTACCTCGATTTCATTGACAACCTGCGTTACGTTCGGCGTTGCCGCAACAACTTTTTCCACCATGGTCCGCTGCGACTGCGAGTTGACTTTGCCCTTTAGCGTTACAACGCCTTGCTTCACGTTGTAGCTGACATCATGATTCCATTTGTGTTTGGTTAGGACGGCGTCAACGTTTTTCTCGATGGCTTTGTCCATGTCGGACTGGACCTCCTTAGCCATGCTTTCTTCGCCCGGGGGACGCACGGAAATCTGATTCGCAATCACCTGACCCGCGGCTGCGGCTCGGGCTATCGATTCGGCCTGCGATTTGTCGGCGTCATTGGTAACCGTGCCTGTCAGGGTCACTATGCCCTTGTCGCGGTCCTGGCTGACGCTGACGTCCTTCAGACCAGCTTGTTCCAAACCCTGTTTAAGGTTGTCTCTTACATCCGGCGCTTTCGCCTGCTGCTGGCCGCAACCTGCGCTAAGCACCAGGGCGGCAGCGAGCATGGCAGGTGCCAGCGCTCGAAACGGCTTGAAGTGAGTCATAGATGTCCCTCCGTGATGTCGTCTGGGAGGCCGGGAGCGCGGCGCGAGCACGCGCATCAAAAAATAATGCAACGGAAAGAGAGCAGCAGCCATCGGGCATCTGCGGTACAGTCGCGACTGAAGGACGGTAAGCAGAACGACTTGCCCGGGATTCATAACGCGGCCGCACATTGTATTCGATCGTCCGCCTGTGCTAACACTTACTCCATGAAATACAAGGTAATCCGTAATGAGTTGGGTTCACGGAGCGGAACGCGTCCCATCTCAGCCTTAGGGAAACGATGAAATCGAAATCTGCGTCTCGGAACGGGCGCGCCGTGACGACTCGGCGTGGGTCGCCTGTTGAAGCCGCACAAAACGGGTTCTTAGTTGTGGCGATTGGCGCGTCGGCGGGTGGAATCGAAGCCTTCGGCGAGTTCATGCGAAGCTTGCCGACCAACACCGGCATGGCCTTCGTGATCATCCAGCATCTTGATCCCAAGCATCACAGCATCCTGACGGAACTCCTTTCCAGAGAAACGAAAATGCCGGTCAAAGAGGCGAAAGACGGCATGGGAGTGCAGCCGAATCACGTATTCGTCATTCCACCAAACGCGACCATGTCGATTGCGGCGAGAAGACTGCACGTCACCAGCCCTCGCGAAGAGACACGCGGCCCGCATATGTCGATCGATCATTTCATGCGAACTCTGGCGCACGAGGAGCGCGAGCGCGCGGTGGGCGTCATCCTATCGGGCACCGGTTCAGACGGCACACTCGGCATGGCGGAAATTCAGGCGCAAGGAGGCGTCACGTTTGCGCAAGACGTCTCCTCCGCCAAGTATGACGGCATGCCCCGCAGCGTCATAGCTTCAGGTTGCGTAGACTACGTTCTATCGCCAAAGAAGATTGCACGAGAGCTTGAGCGCATTTCGCGTCATCCTTACGTCGTGGCGGCACCAGAGGTTTCTGACGCAAGAGTGGGAGAACAAGCAAGCCTCAATTCCATTTTTCAGGTGCTGCGCCGGAACACCGGAGTGGACTTTACTAAGTATCGAAAAACAACCATTCTGCGCCGCATACAACGGCGGATGGTTGTGCATCGGCTGCAAGGACTGGATGAATATGTAAAATATCTTCAGACCAATCTAAATGAGATTAAAGCGCTCTATCGAGACATGCTGATCAACGTGACCAGCTTTTTTCGTAATCCACGGGTATTTGACACGCTAAAATCTGAAGTGTTTCCGACAATCTTCAGGAATCGCACTTCCGCTGCACCGATTCGCATCTGGACGCCGGGTTGCGCTTCGGGCGAGGAAACATACTCGATCGCGATTGCGCTGCTGGAGTTTTTGGGCGACAAAGAACCTCAGATTCCCATCCAGCTGTTTGGAACGGACGTAAGCGAAACCAGCATCGACAAAGCGCGAGCCGGGACATATCCCGAAAACATTCAGACCGACGTTTCACCGGAACGGTTGAGGCGTTTCTTCACCAAAGCCACGGCCGGCCATCGGATCAGCAAAAATATTCGTGACGTTTGTATTTTTGCGCAGCACAATCTCCTGGGCGACCCGCCTTTTTCGCAAATAGATCTGATCTGCTGCCGGAACGTGCTCATCTACCTGGAGCCGATCGTGCAGAACAAAGTACTGTCGCTTTTCCACTATGCGCTTCGGCCCGATGGCTTCCTGGTTCTGGGCACGTCGGAAGGTCTGGGCGGCGCCGCGAACCTGTTCAGCGTGGAAGACCGTACCTACAAGATTTTTGCGAAGAAATCTTCTGCAATGCGCGAAGTCCTGACTTTTTCTCTGAATCCGCAGCGAGATCGTACCGAATATGGGCCCCACGGTCCCACAAAGAGGCCAGAAGCGACCTCGAATTATCTTGAAGCACAGAAGGGTTTTGACCGGAGACTGTTGTCGCAGTACGCGCCGGCGACTGTGTTTGTCAATGAAGACCTGGAGATTATCCACTCGCGCGGCGATGTAAACCGCTACTTAAAGCTCGCGCCGGGGCGAGCGAGCCTAAGCATTCTGAAAATGGCCAAGCAAGGTCTGGTTCTCGACCTACGAAACGCGCTGGCCCGCGCTAAAAAGGACAATAGGCCGGTTCGAAAACAGAATGTGCAGGTCAAAAGCGGCGGCAATGGCGAGGGTACGGTCAATGCGGACGCAACACGGCTGGTAAGCTTCGAGGTTGTGCCCATTCGCCTGGGAAACCTGAAGGAACTGTATTTCATGGTTCTGTTTCAGGACGTTTTGTTGGAGGCGGAGCCCAAAGCCTCTCGACGCGGGGAGAAAGAACGTAACGAATCTAAACATGGCCCCCTGACTATCAAGCTGGAACAAGAGTTGGCAGCCACCAAGGAATACCTGCAATCGGTGATTGAAACTCAGGAGGCCACCAACGAAGAGCTGCAATCAGCCAATGAGGAAATTCTTTCCAGTAACGAAGAACTGCAAAGCACGAATGAGGAACTCGAAACCGCCAAGGAAGAACTTCAGTCAGCGAACGAAGAGCTGAACACGGTCAACGACGAGCTGCGCAGCCGGAACCTCGAAATCACCCAGGTTAACAACGATCTCACCAATCTTCTTGCGAGCATCGACATCACCGTGGTGATGGTGGGAAGCGATCTGACTATCAGGCGGTTCACTCCACTCGCTCATGAAGTGCTCGGATTGATACCCACCGATGTCGGCCGGCCGCTGCTCAACATCAACCCAAACACCGAAATTTCGGACCTGCAGCAAATGGTTGTGAAGGTCATGTCTACTTTTCGGCCGGTTGAGAAGGAAATCGTGGATCAGAAAGGCGGCCGCTTTCAGTTGCGCATCCTCCCCTATCGTACGACCGATAACAAGATCGACGGGGCGGTAATCACGCTGGTTGATATTTCACCGAAAACTGCGGTTCAGTAACTGTCGGGCCTCAGGCTTAGCTTTTCCCTTCGTCGGTTGCCTTTCAGTATTCAATTGGCGCAACAGCAATTCGACCTCTGTGCTCCTGTCTTTCACTTCGCGTTTCATTTTTTCACTAAAAGATGCCTTGTTACAAAAATGTTTGGCTGCCTGGTAGGCTCGCTTGGCGTTTCTAATATTGCGCTCGCTTTTCAATGGGTCATTGCCAGTGAGCGCGATGTTGCCAAAGGTGATCGCCAAGTCGAGTTCGGTGAGAACGAAATGGTATTTGGCGAATTCGTGATCTGCTCTCAGTCGGACGTGATTTGATGTTAGCGACTTCATTTGACGATAGTGCCGGACCCGGGTGCCAACCTGCTTACCAGCATCCCGGTAGTGAACCCTGGAAATCGTTGTATATCGAGGCCTGAGGCGGCAAACCTGCGTCTCAGCAACACCTTGAACGAAGCCTTAAGATCTGAAAGGTACGCCTCTACGGTCGCTGTGACGCCTGCGTCGGTCTTGTCGCCGCCTGTGCGCGCGCAATGATATATGCGCGAATCGCTTTCACGTCCTCTGCGGAGAGGATCTTCTTGTAGGACGGCATCCCGCCGGAGGCTCGAGTGCCGCCAAGCACGATCGATGGCAATGAATCGAGAACCTCTTTACTCGAATAGCGGAGATCGGGCAGCGGACCGGCGACGGCGTTCAGGCCATGACAGAGGAAGCAGTGCGAGTTGAACAACAAGGCGCCCGCGTGCACTGCCTCGGGATCCTGCTTCGCAGTGATCGCAGGCTGGGGCGGATCCTTATGTCCGAAGGGCGGCGCTTCCAGAATGGCTTTGCCATCCAGGGCGAAGGTGAGAATGCGGCCCCAGCCCGGCTTGACCGCGCCAGCTCCCGGCATATTCATAAGCCCTGCAGCGCCACCCCAGCCAGCCATGACCGTCAGGTATTGGACTCCATCGATACTGTAAGTGACCGGGGGTGCCATGATTCCGGTGGCAGCGTCGAATTGCCAGACCTGCTGGCCATCGGTAGCGCGATAAGCGGCGAAGATTCCGTCCGCACGCCCCTGGAAAACCAGGTTGCCCCCGGTGGCTAGCACGCCTCCTCCCTCCAAGACGGGATACTTGGCACGCCACTCAACCTTCCGCGCGATGGGGTCCCATGCCAGGAGTTCGCCCGACGGCGGAGGCATGGAGGCCATTTTGGCGAAAAGCGGTCCTTCATAGTTGCCGTCGATGCCTACGTTGTCGCGATTCGGATCGTATTTCCAGTTCTTGTCTGGAACGTGCACCATTTGCGTGCCAAGTCGCGCCGGGAAGTACACCAGGCCGGTGGACGGGTGAAATGCCATCGGATTCCAGTTATGCGCTCCGGTCGACTCGGGAGAAAGCAGCTTCGGGTTGGCGTCGCCTACGGCGGGGAATTCGATTGGGCGTCCGCTCTTGGGGTCCACGCCGCTGGCCCAGGTGATGCCGCTGACGAAAGGGGTAGCGGAAAGAAACTCGCCAGTTAGGCGGTCGAGCACGTAGAAGAAGCCGTTCTTGTTCGCCTGAAGCAGGACTTTGCGCAGCCGGCCGCCGATGGTCAGATCAGCCTGTAGGAGCGGTTGGGTTGCATCGTAATCGAAGCTGTCGCCGGGAGTGGTCTGAAAATACCAGGCGAGTTCTCCCGTGCTCGCTTTGACGGCTAGGATGGAAGCGGTGTATAGGCTGTCACCCTCGCCGCGGAGCGCGCGGTACCAAGTGGAGGCGTTGCCGGTTCCAAAGAAGAGCAGGTCCAGACCGGGATCGTAGCTCATGCCTTCCCAGGGCGTGCCGCCTCCGCCGGTTTGCCACCAATCTTTGCCTTGCCAGGTCTTGGCCGCTATTTCCAACGCCTTCGATTCAAATCCCTTATTCGGGTTTCCAGGAACCGTGTAGAAACGCCAGAGTTGTTTGCCCGTTTCCGCGTCGTAGGCCGTGATGTAGCCGCGTACTCCATACTCCGAGCCCGCGTTGCCGATGACGACCTTATCTCGCGCGATGATCGGTGCGGCCGTGATCGAGTAAGCCTTGTCCGGGTCGGTCGTTTGGACACTCCACACCGGGGTTCCGGTCCACTGGTCCAGCGCGATGAGGCGCCCGTCCAGCGTGCCCACATAAACTTTGCCGTTGTGGACTGTGACACCGCGGTTCACGACATCGCAACAAAAGAAATAGGCCCGCTCGCGGGGAACCCGCGGATCGTAGGTCCATTTCATCTTTCCTGTCCTGGCGTCAAAGGCGAACACTATGCTCCAAGACCCGGTCGTGTAGATGACGCCCTGCTCGACAATCGGCGTGGCTTCGAGTCCGCGCGACGTGCCGAGCTCCTGACTCCACACAAGGCCGAGTCGGGAAATGGTCTGGTCGTTGATTTGGTTGAGCGGGCTGAAGCGTTGGTCGGTTTGCGAGCCACCGTGGAAGCGCCAATCTCCTTCGATGACAGCCGGGAGCGCGATCGCCAGAAAAGCGCTCAATATAAGTAGATGTTTCCGCATAGATGCTGGGGCTCCCTTGACGGAAATTGGGAGCAGGATAGCAGAGGTTGCCGGGGTTAGGACGTGGCATTCACGTTTTGAAGGCTCTCTCTGCTATCACTTTCTCTACCTCTTCTTCCTACGCCGCAAGAACTCATCGACCGCTTTGCGGATAAACCACGGGACAGGGTGGTCTTCTTTTGACGCAGCTTTCAAGCGCCTTGCTCTGTTCAAGGTCCAATCGGACCGCTTTAGGTGTCATGTGTTCGTCCTGCTCCTGCTGCGCTCCCGGCCCCGTTCCATAAAACAGCAGCAGGCGCCGCTGTCCGCAAAGAAGGACGTCCGAAATAAATTCCTCGCAGGGTTCATAGCGCGAGGTAATTTTCCGCAAAACGATTAGCGACCCGGGAGAGGACCACCAGGGCTTTTCGGTACGTCGTTTGGAACGCGACCCGGCCCTTGCCGATTTTCAATCCAAAAAGCCAGGAGAACCATCGATGTTCCTTACGCTAGCAGCAGTCAGAGAGCTACTCGCAGGTGCTGCATTCTGGTGCCTGCTCTGGATCACCCTGCACAAGTTAGAAGAAATCCCAGTTGTGAGGCGATGGCTTTCGACGAGCCGGTGCCGCTCGTGGGTGAAGGCAGATCTGAGCCTGGCGTTCGTGATGACGGCGCCAGCAAACCTGCTCATTCACGGGATCAGCACGCCCGCGGGTGTTCTTTCCACTTTGGGAGGCACCGCAGTTAACGTTGCTCATGTTTGCGGCTACCCGCCAACCAGGAATGTCGTTTCGCTGATCGCCGGAGAGATCAGGAGGTCAGCATGAAAGACCAAACGAAATGGCAGGATCTGCTGGTAGAGGCGGTGAACGAGCCGGGCAAGATCCTGACGGCTTACTCGGCCTTCCACAATTACAGCATGGGGAACGCCCTTCTGGCGCTATCCCAGTGTCTCCAGCGCAAACTAACTCCCGGTCCGCTGAATACATTTAACGGCTGGCAAGAGTTCGGACGATATGTCAACAAAGGCGAGCGAGCGATAACCCTCTGTATGCCAGTATCAGCCAAAAAGAAGTCAATCAATCCGGACACCAACGTGGAAGAAGAGAACGTACGCACGTACTTCGTTTACCGCCAGAACTGGTTCGTCCTGAGCCAGACTGGTGGCGACAAACCGTACTCTCTTCCCACACCTGAATTCGAACTGGAGTTGGCCTTGAGCAATCTCAATATTCGGCGACTCGAATTCGACCTTATTGACGGCAACGTCCAAGGCTTTGCTCGGGACCGCGGCATCTCCATAAATCCAGTAGCCCAACTGCCGCTCAAGACGACGTTTCATGAAATGGCGCACGTTGTTTTGCGTCACACAGCCGAACAGCCGGCGCTCGTCGACGAGGAGTCCACTCCTAGAAGTCTCCGCGAAGTGGAAGCCGAAGCCACCGCGTTACTCTGTCTCGAAGCACTTGGTCTTGAAGGCTCTGCCTTTTGCCGTGGATACATACAGCATTATCTTCGCGGCGAAAAGGAGATCCCTGCACAGTCCGCGCAAAGGATCCTCTCGACCGCCACAGCTATTTTGAGAGCGGGGAAGCGCTCGCAATAGAGCAGCTTCGGTTTGCGCACGGCGCCAGCGCGGTCTACACCCAGGCTGACATACGTGCTTGTCGACGGTTCGAGTGAGGTCCCGTGGCGGGACCGGACGGAGCTCGGAAGCAATATGATACGATCGCTTGGCGTAGAGGGCGCATGCGGTCCGCGGAAAGGGTAGAAGCCCACCTTTTAGTTTCACGTCTGGAGCAACCTTCTTTCGGCCCGATCGTGCGGACGCCGGGCGCTTAGTTGAAAGGAGGTCGCTATGCCGACTGACCCGCCCGGGGCGCCGCGCTCTCTTCCTGGCAGTCCCAATCTTCGCCATCTGAAGGACCAAGCCAAGGACCTGCTGAAAGCTGGTAAGGCGAAATCACTCGCCGATGCGCAGTTACAGATCGCGCGTCTCTACGGTTTTGCGAGTTGGCCAAAGCTCAGGACGCGCGTCGAGTCTTTCGAGGAGACAGGGAAACTCAAACTGGCCATCGACGCCAACAACTTAGCGCGCGTGAAGAATTTGATGACGCGCAACCCGCGGCTGCACCGGGCCCCTCTTGGTTACGGCGAAGACGGGCCGCTGACATGGGTTGCCGAGTGCCGAGTGCCGTGGGAGCCACCTAGTCCGGCAAGGTTGGCGATAGCGGAATGGATGATCGCGCACGGGTCGGACGTGCACCAGGGCGGCGACGGACCGCTGATGCGGGCTGCGCTCAATGCATATCGCATCCCGATGATGGAGCTTTTGGTGGCGCACGGCGCGGATGTGAACGCCCTTTGGCACGGACATTTCCCTATCATCTTCGCCCCATGTGAATCGTTGGATGCCGTCGCTCTGAAATGGCTGATCGATCATGGCGCAAATCCGAATTGTCGCGATCAGGGGCACGAAATAAGTGGCCATTCGTACCCAGGCACGGCTCTCGACTACCTCATCGCGGGTTACGCGCGTTCCTTGGAGCGGCTGCGTGCCTGCATCGAGGTTCTTCTGGACGCTGGTGGCGAGACTCGCTATGGCGCGCCCGCCGTGCTGGCTCTGCTCCGCGGCCGGCTCGACGATCTGGCAGAGCTGCTCGACGATGAGCCCGGACTCGTGAACAAGCGTTTCGCGGAACTGGACTGCGGGCAGACCGGCGGACGTTCCCTCTTGCTGCGAGGAGGAACGCTTTTGCATGTGGCTGCGGAATACGGAAGCGTTGCCGCCGTCGCTCTGCTCCTCGACCGTGGCGCCGACGTAAATGCTCGCGCATCTGTCAACGAGGCCGGGATCGGCGGGCAAACCGCAATCTTCCATGCAGTGACGCAGTTTGGCGACTACGGGTTGGCGGTAGCGGAGTTGCTGATAAAGCGTGGTGCTGATCTCTCAGTGCGCGTTATGCTGCCGGGCGACTACGAGCGCGGGGGTGAGATCGTTGAGTGCACCACTCTCGGATACGCACTGCTGTTTGGTGGCCCGGGTGACAGAAGGACGGTGACTCTGCTGCGCGAACGAGGGGCGGCCGAGTAAGTAGTAGGACCGAGGGCGGACGCTGTCGAAGGGAGGAGCAACCAGATGATCGCCGCCACAAAGTGGAACGTTCGAGCAAGATCGACAGTGCTGGCCCTGCAGGCAAAGCCGTACGTCAGCAATATGGCCGTGCTCTCCCTCGTGATGCAGGATTTGAAAAGGCCGAAACGCCCTCCTGCTTGCCGTAAGCGAGCTGACCGGCGGCTGGGGCTTCATCTGCCGGTTCGACGACATGAATGGCATTCGCTAAAGATCTAGCTACATCGTCGCGTTTACCACTCCGTTCAAGTCGGCGATACGCAAGGCGTTATGGAGTCCCGGCAGAGGAATCCAATGGAATATCGAAATGTCAGTCGCTTCAGTCGCCGAAAGTTTCTTTTTGCGGGCTTCGTGGCGGCCGCGGGCCGTCCCACGACCTACGCCCAGCAACCAGCGCCGATTCCTGAAACACTGACCCAGTGGCTGGCTGCGTCGGCAAAAATGCGCGAGCTTGCGTTGCAGCGTTGCCTAAACCGCATTCAAACCATGGAGCCGTCGATCCATGCCTGGGTCCAGGTCTCGCCGCAGAAGAACGCCACTCGAGGACGCTTGTCCGGCATACCTTACGGCGTGAAAGACATCATCGAGACGAGAGGCTTGGCCACGGAATACGGTTCGCCGATTTACAAAGGGCGAATTGGGACGACCGATGCCGCAATCATTCGAGAGATGCGGAAGCACGGAGCGATTTTGTTGGGGAAGACGCAAACGACGGCTTTCGCATACCTGACGCCCGCGCCCACCCGCAATCCGCGCGACTTGGACCGCACGCCTGGTGGAAGTTCAAGTGGCTCGGCGGCCGCTGTCGCGGCAGGCATGGTTCCGTTCGCTATCGGAGAGCAGACGCGGGGGTCCGTGTTGCGGCCCGCCTCTTTTTGCGGCGTCACTGGGTTCAAGCCCACCTATGGTCTCCTCTCGATGGAGGGCGTGTTACCGCTGTCGAAGAGCTTAGACACGCTCGGGTTTTTCACCCACACGCCCGCCGATATGTCGGCGCTTTGGGATTCATTGGGTCATTCCGTGGGCAGCTCCGAGGATTTTGATCTCGGAGCACCAGAGCCCATTCCCGATGTCGAACCAACCATGGCGGCGGCATATAAGAATGCTCTTTCGCATTTGCGCAACGCTGGCGCATCGATCCGACCGATTGATATCGCCGGAAAGCTCGCTAAGCTTGCCGAGGCAAACCTGACGGTGATGCTTTACGAGGGCTCGCGCTTTCACAAGCAGCGCTACGACCAATACGGCAACCGCTTGGCAGACCTCGCGGACCTGGTTCGTCGGGGGCTGCAGATCTCGGCGGATTTCTATGAGGAGGCCCTACGGTATATCGATTCTTGCCGAGTGCAATTCGCGGAACAGTTCAAACGCACGCCGGTGATACTGACGCCGGCCGCCCTGGGTCCGGCCCCGGCTGGTCTGGCGTCCACTGGAGATCCGAGAATGAACGCGCCCTGGACCGCTCTTGGTACGCCGGCTGCCTCCATTCCCATGCCCGTGGGAACCGCCTTGCCGCTTGGTCTGCAACTGACGGCAGAGCGTGGCGGCGAAGCCCGAGTGCTTCGAACCGCAGTACGTCTGCAAAACATGCTTGGTAGCCAACCAATCTGATCGCAAGCCGCCTACATCTCAATCAGTCAGCTCAAAAAACCGAAGGGAAAACGGCCTTCTTTTCCCAACCGGAAATAGGACTAGGCGCGTCTTTGTAGGGATTGAAGAAATGGTCAGCGGCTTCAGCGATACAAGAGTGACCTGGACGTGAAAACAGGAATCCCACGCCAAACTGCTCATTTCAATGTTTGACGTCAAGCGATTTGAGATAAGCCAGCACGGCCTCGGCATCGGTCCGGGTCATATAAAATCGAGGCATTGGCCAGCGAGGGGGCTTGCCGGTACGCGAGACCGATGTGGTCAACAGTTTGATCAGTTCTGCGTCACTGCCCGGAGGCAGGCCGGCAATTCGTGGAGCAGTGTTCGCCCATCCTTGGAGCGGCCGGGCTGGTTCGTAGAACACAGGTGCCCCTTCGAGCCATCTTGAGTCATCCGGATTGCCGTCCTGATCACGAGGCGTGTGGCAGTATCCGCAACCTGCCACACCCTTTACGATGTATTTGCCTCGTGCCACGAGCGTTGCTGGGTCGCCCTTTTTCGTGGCGGCTTGCTGGCGCCCGTTTTGCTGCGCGGCGAGAACGCGCGGGCCTTCAGGAATCATTAGTACGAAAGCGGTGCTCAATAAAACGGCGACCAGGTAGGGAGCCGTAGTAGCGATGTTCACAGATCGATATGTCATGACCTTAACCTCTCAGGACTTCACTACTCCTTGGTTCAGATGGTCGGCGGCGTAACCTCAAGGGCGAAACGTAACCTTTATCACGCCGTCACGTCGCTGGCCAAGGAGTTCGATGGCGTCGGTCAACCGGGCTACGAGGCGCATGTGTTGGAGCCGACGACTTTTCAGCGGTCGCTACCTGCAACGTCGCAAACATAGTTGCCTCGGTCTGATTCCTTCACATTCACGCAAGAAAGCGCGAAAAGCGCCACGACAATCGTCACGGCCTGTTGTAATGCTAGTCACGCTCATTGGCCCGCCAACTACCGGCCAGCAGTCCGACGTGGCCCCGTACCGCACGGCATGGAGACACGCGAAGAGCAAAAAGAAAAGTCCGAGCGGAAACAACCCCAATCTTTGCATCTGGAAACGGTCCTTCCCTACTCTAAGGAGCCTGTGTAAGCCGCGGAACTCGGGACTGAACGGCAATCCATCCCCTTTACGCTCGATAGGACGCTGAGTCAGCGCACTTCCTGCATGGTGCGGCTAACGCGCCCGAATCAGGAGCACTGCATCACAACTCTTTTTGCTGCAGCGACGCCAAGTAGTCGCTAAGATTCTTGATCCGCTTTCGCGCTGCTACTTCGTCATAGTTGTCCATGGAACCGAAAATCGGTCCCCAGATTGGCATGTCGGAAGAGCCATGAGACCGGATACGAGTGCCAAAACGCAGCACATCGGAAACGTAGTCGTACGGGAATTTCCCGCCGTGGCGTTTGGCGAGCGTGGTTAAGTCGGGCGGTGTTGTTTTTAGCGTGAACGCAGCCGGTCCATCGCCCCGCGCGTCAACACCGTGGCAGGAGGTGCAATAATGCTTATATGTCTGCTTGCCCGACGCCACCGCGGCGTCTTGTACCGGCGCTTTGGTGACGGGCGGTTTATCTTGGGCACCCACGGCAGAGATCAGCAGAATCAAAACAACCGGCAAAACGATGCGGCACATAACCATGATCACCTCCGAGCACTTCCCACAGCACGCCAGTGGTTCTTGTCGAGAGCCACGGATCGCGATGTCGGATTAAATGGGATCGCTAATTTCAAGGGACCCACAGCCGTTTCGAATAGCTTATCCGGATGAAGAATTCCGTGATTCATGTTGCTAAGCAGCGTGACCTGAATCACTGCCCACGGTAGAGTTCTCCACTTGCAAAGTTCCAATGTTAGATCAGCCGAGTGCTGAAGTCACAGTCCTTGGTGATTTGCGTCACAGCTACTACGCTCAAGGACCTGCGAACCTGTCTCTGCTGATCAGAGCTGCATTTTCCGGCTCTGATTTCATGCACAGACCAGAATAGTCCAGCCCAGGCCAACGCCGCCGAATTGTAGGAGCAGCCATGACACGCACTACGGCAGTCCTCGATGGGAATGAAGCCGCTGCTGACGTGGCCTACCGCCTCAACGAAGTCATCGCAATCTACCCGATTACACCTGCTTCTCCCATGGGGGAATGGTCGGATCAATGGCAAGGCGAAGCCCGCGAGAATATTTGGGGCGCGGTTCCCAAGGTCATCGAGATGCAATCTGAGGGCGGGGCAGCCGGTGTGCTGCACGGAGCGCTCCAGGCCGGCGCTCTCGGTACTACGTTCACTGCG
Organism: Candidatus Eiseniibacteriota bacterium; assembly: GCA_035607085.1. Classification (GTDB taxonomy): domain Bacteria; phylum Acidobacteriota; class Terriglobia; order Acidiferrales; family UBA7541; genus Acidiferrum. Next base: position 30,795 of record DATMZI010000145.1, read on the forward strand.
TCGCAAGGCCTGCTTCTAATGATTCCGAACATGTACAAGATCGCCGGCGAACTAACACCTACGGTGATCCATGTTGCCGCGCGAACCGTAGCGTCCCATGCGTTGTCCATATTCGGCGATCACAGTGACGTCATGGCAGCCCGTGCCACAGGCTTTGCCATGCTCTGCTCCAACTCGGTTCAGGAAGTGTCCGATTTCGCGCTTATTGCACAAGCCGCGGCACTGGAGTCGCGTATCCCATTCCTGCACTTCTTTGACGGCTTCCGCACTTCCCACGAACTCAACCAAATCATCCCGTTGAGCGATGATGATCTCCGGGCACTGATCGACGAGACTCTGGTGCGAAAACACCGAGAACGGGGGCTTTCCCCCGACCATCCAATTCTTCGCGGAACTGCGCAGAATCCGGATGTCTTCTTTCAGTCTCGCGAGGCCATCAATCCCTTCTATCGAGCTTGCCCGACGATCGTACAGGATGTCATGGACCGCTTTGCAGCTCGCACCGGCAGGGCTTACAAGTTATTCGATTACGTGGGTGCACCGGACGCCGATCGCATTATTGTCATGATGGGTTCCGGCACCGGCCCCGTAGAGGAGACCATCGAACACCTACGGTCACGCGGCGAAAAGGTAGGGCTCCTGAAAGTTCGCTTATTTAGACCTTTCGCGCCGAGCAGCCTCCTGGCCGCGCTTCCAAAGACCGCGACTGCGCTCGCTGTGCTCGACCGCACCAAGGAACCCGGCAGTATCGCCGAACCTCTTTATCTTGATGTCTTGGCGGCTCTTAACGAGTCCTCCTCCGCACGGCCACCTGTCATCGGTGGACGGTTTGGTCTTTCTTCCAAGGAGTTTACTCCGGCGATGGCGAAGAGCGTCTTCGATGAACTGAAGAAGTCCGCCCCTAAGAATCATTTCACGGTCGGAATCGTTGACGATGTCACGCACACGAGCCTCGAATACGATCGCGACTTCTCTACGGAAGATCCGCAGACAGTCCGCGCCGTGTTTTATGGTCTGGGTTCCGATGGAACGGTCGGCGCAAACAAGAATTCCATCAAAATCATCGGCAAGCGTACGGACAACTATGCGCAGGGCTATTTTGTTTACGATTCGAAGAAGGCCGGTTCGGTCACGGTGTCGCACTTGCGTTTTGGTCCGCGGCCGATCCGCTCTTCCTACCTTATCAGTAAGGCTAGCTTTGTGGCCTGCCATCAATTCCAATTCCTCGAGCGCATGGACGTATTGGCCTCTGCAGAGCCCGGCGCTACGTTCCTGCTCAATGCTCCGTTCACACCGACGGAGGTCTGGAACCATCTGCCGGAAACCGTGCAACAAGACATCATCAAAAAGCGGCTGAAGTTCTATGTCGTCGATGCCTACAAGGTCGCGCGGGAAACGGGCATGGCCGGTCGCATCAACACCATCATGCAGACTTGTTTCTTCGCCATTAGCGGTGTTCTCCCGCGCGAAGAGGCAATCGAGGCTATCAAGAACGCGGTCCGCGACACCTATGGGAAGCGTGGCGAAGCCGTGGTCGACAAGAACTTCGCTGCCGTCGACGACACTCTTGCTCATCTGTATTGTGTGAACGTTCCGCAGCAAGCGTCGAGCGCTCTGCGAGTCCTGCCCGCTGTACCACTGCGGGCTCCCTCGTTTGTGCGCAACGTACTGGGCTCGATCATCGCCGGGCAAGGCGATTCCCTTCCAGTCAGTGCGATGCCTATCGATGGAACATTTCCTACCGGAACATCCAAGTGGGAGAAACGCAATATCGCGCAGCAAATTCCAGTTTGGGACGAGGAACTGTGCATCCAGTGCGGTAAGTGCGTCCTGGTGTGCCCCCATGCAGTCATTCGAGCCAAGGTATATGACTCCCTCGAATTGAGGGCTGCCCCCTCCATCTTCAAGTCCGCAAAGCCCCGCTGGCGTGAACTCGAAAACCTGCGTTACACGCTGCAGGTCTCACCTGAAGACTGCACCGGCTGCCGGCTCTGTGTGGAGGTATGTCCAGCGAAGAGTAAGAGCGAAGCCAAACATAAAGCCATAAATATGGAATTACAGGAGCCATTACGCGAGACAGAAAACACCAATTGGAACTTCTTTACTACCCTGCCCGATTTTGATCGGGAGCGGCTGTCACCCTCTCACGTCAAGGATGTGCAGTTGCTCGATCCGCTCTTCGAATTCTCAGGTGCCTGCGCGGGTTGTGGCGAAACACCGTATATCAAACTGCTGACGCAATTATTTGGAGACCGCCTGCTGATTGCCAATGCGACGGGCTGCTCTTCCATCTATGGGGGCAACCTGCCCACGACACCGTATACGGTCAATAATCAGGGACGAGGCCCTGCTTGGTCTAACTCCTTGTTCGAAGATAACGCCGAATTCGGTTTGGGCATGCGGCTTGCCGTCGACAAGCAGGCAGACTATGCGCGAATCCTGGTCGCCCGCCACACTTCGATCCTGGGCGACACTCTTGTTCACGGTCTGCTCACCAGCGATCAATCTAGCGAAGTGGACATTGCGGCTCAACGTGTGCGGGTCGCCGAACTGAAGCGAAAATTGTCGTCGCAGGATTCCTCAGACGTACGGGACTTGCTTGCCGTCGCTGATTCGCTCATTCGCAAGAGCGTATGGTTGGTCGGGGGCGACGGCTGGGCGTACGACATCGGGGCGGGTGGCCTCGATCATGTGCTCGGCTCGGGCGCCAAGGTGAACGTGCTCGTGCTGGATACCGAGGTCTATTCCAACACCGGTGGCCAAATGTCTAAGGCGACTCCTCGCGCGGCGGTCGCTAAATTCGCGACCGGCGGTAAACAAACGGCCAAGAAAGATCTTGCCCTCGAGGCCATTAGCTATGGATCGGTTTACGTCGCGCGAGTGGCGATGGGCGGCAACGACACTCATACCGTAAAGGCATTCCTTGAAGCGGAGGCCTACGACGGACCTTCCCTGATCATCGCTTACAGTCATTGCGTCGCTCATGGTTATGATCTGGCTTTCGGCATGGAGCAGCAGAAAGCCGCAGTGCTCTCGGGTTATTGGCCTTTGATGCGGTACAACCCCGTTCTGCGGGCGGAAGGGAAAAATCCATTCCAGCTGGATTCGAGGGCCCCGAGCATACCGCTGAAGAAATACGTTTATCAGGAAGCTCGCTATGCAATGTTGGCGCGAAACAACCCGCAGGAGGCGCACCGCCTGTTAGAGCTTGCGCAGGGTGACGTCGATCTCCGATGGAAGGTCTATTCCAATCACGCCCTGGGGAATGAAACCCCTGTCGTCGCGCAGCCGGAAACGGTCACTTCCGCGCAACAAGCTCATCAAGACGGAGACCCAACATGATCGACATCACTACGACTTACATGGGTCTCCCGCTGCGTTCTCCCATCGTTGCGTCCGCTTCTCCAATGTGCGATTCGCTTGAAAACATCCGGCGCTTTGAAGAAAGCGGGGTCGGTGCCGTCGTCCTGCCTTCCTTATTCGAAGAGCAACTCGAATTGGAAAGCAATGCCGTCCACTCTGATCTTTCTCGCGGCGCGGAAAGTTTTGCGGAATCGCTGAACTATTTTCCGAATCTGCAGTACTACAATCTGGGCCCCGACGCCTATCTTGAACTGATCCGCAAGGCAAGGGTGTCGGTCTCAATTCCCGTGATCGCCAGTCTAAATGGGGTTTCCGTTGGTGGATGGACGCACCACGCAAAACTAATCGAACAGGCCGGCGCTTCTGCTCTCGAGCTGAATATCTATGACATCGTATCGGACGCGCATCACCGAGGGGCAAAAATAGAAGAGGACTATTGCGAGCTGGTCAGGCAAGTCAAGGCGTGTGTTCGCATTCCGGTGGCCGTGAAGATTTCTCCATTCTTTACGGCGATGGCCAACATGGCCAAGCAGTTGGATGACGCAGGTGCCGACGGATTAGTGCTCTTCAATCGCTTCTACCAGCCGGACATCGACATCGATGCGCTAGAAATCGTCCCAAGTCTCACCTTAAGCCAATCGCAGGAATTGCCTCTGCGTCTGCACTGGGCCGCCATCCTTCACGGACTCGTCCGCGCCAACCTCGCTGTCACTGGAGGCGTCCATTCGGGCCGGGATGTCTTGAAAGCGATGATGGCCGGCGCACATGTGGCGATGATGACCTCGGCCTTCTTTCAGAGCGGAATACGGCATGCCAATGTGGTCTTGCACGAGATGTCTCGGTGGATGGAGGAGCATGAATACGAATCGATCCAGCAAATGCGCGGCAGCATGAGCCGGCGCTCCGTGCCCAACCCGTCTGCGTTCGATCGTGCCAACTACATCCGGGTTCTCAGCTCCTACACCTTAAACCCGCGAGGCACGGCCGCTGAAGCAGCGCCCGGCCCCACCCGTAAGGAATGACGTAACGCCACCAGAAGCCAGGATTGCCAAGTTCGCCGTGACTCTCGGTTCGATAACTGCGCGTACCATCACACCTGTGGCTCTGGAATGTTTTTCACGGGCCGACGGTACAACATGTAGGTGAAACGGCCGTGCAACCAGGCTTCGCCGGTAGCTCCATCATGCCGACTGTCGATCGATTCATCAAGCACGTGCGCGTAATGACCTCCGAGGCGCGCAACCTCCTGTTCCAACCGGGTAGCGGTCGACGCCATGAGCGTCTCGTAACATTGACCCCACAACTCATCTCGATGAACGAGTGTCCCGGGAACACGGTTGCTCGTCGCTTCGATCACATGCTCGGCCACAGCATCGGCATCGCAGGGAGGTAAATCGCGGTGCCAATAGACGATTCTGCTGTTGTCAGTGGCGACTGTATTCACGGTGCGTCTCCTTGGTTCAATCCGTCATCTTGGATTCTAGAGTCATACGCGAGCTTTAGCGTGTGAGCACGGTCACCTTTATGGGTGTCCACTAACACTGTCGAATTGAAGACCGGCGAAGGCGGGAGCAACGGAGCAAATGAGTGGTAGTATCGGCCGTAGGGCGCTAGCGATACCTCAAGCGCGGGTCGTCGGAGCGAGAGATTACATGTCCGGGACTAAAATGATTCTCTTGAGTGCATCATTGTTTACAGCTCTCAGTGTAACTGGGCCGCAGAAGAAAAATGAACGCAAACCGGCTCCGAAGCCACCCAGTGCCGCGGCAGGCCAGGAAACATTTCTAAAGTACTGCGCTTCGTGCCATGGAAAGACTGCGAAAGGCGATGGGCCTGCCGCTTTCGTATTTAGGACGCCCCCGCCTGACTTGACGACCCTCTCAAAACGACATGAGAATAAGTTTCCAGCTGGTTCCGTTGGAGTTGTGCTTACTTTTGGCAAGAGTTTCGCTTCTCATGGTTCGGAAGACATGCCCATCTGGGGATCGCGTTTTAAAACACTCGATCCAGTTCAGGACCCCACGGGTCAACAGCACATCGACGACGTCGTCGCCTACATCCGATCGCTTCAGGTGCAATAGTCGATTCTCAAGTTTGCCGACTTCTATTGCGACAACTGAAAGGTAATGGTCACTACTAGCTGGACGGCAGTCGGCCTATCATTCAGATATGTTGGTTCGTATTTCCATTTACTCAATGCGTCCAGCGCAGCTTGATATAGAAGCGGATGCCCAGAGACTACCCTCATATCAACCACGTTTCCTTGCTCATCCAAGATTGCTTCGATCTTCACGTCACCCTGAACACGCGTTTGTCGCGCGAGCGTAGGATATTGGGGGCGTACCTGGACGATCGCTTTCGGTGGCCGTACGCGCCCGCCTACGCGAACGGGCGCGCTTGATTTCGCCGTTGGTGGAGCAAGCGGCTTCGCGCCGGTATTCAGGACCCCGCCAATCACACCACCAACCACGCCGCCCAGCTGGCCGCCCGGCACTCCACCGGGAACGCCTCCGGGCACACCAAAGGCATCCGATTCGATTGGCGCTTCCTTGAGCTGCGCGACCTGCTTCGGGATGTAGGTAGGCGCGAGCAGCTTCCCTTCCCTAATGAATACGCGTTTCGACATCTGCGATTTGACGACGCCGACTGCTGCCGCTGGAGGCGGCGGCGGCGGAGGAGGAGGTGCAACCAAGAAGGTAGTCGAGACTTGTTTCAGATTGATTGTGTCGGTGTAGTAGAGGCCGACCGCGATCGGTCCTCCGATGAGCACGACGTGCAGTAACAACGCGAGCAGAACATCCGTGGTCTTAGACCCTCCCTTGAGCCGCTGGCCCTCCAATAAGACCTCGTTCAGGAAGGCCCTGGAAAGTGCCGGGCTGTGACATTTGACCGATTGTTGTGGCGGCGGAATTCCGCGGACGGCTCGCGGGATGGAGATTTCATGAATGGGTGTCGCTGTTGCGGATGGTGACATGGCGGTAAACCTCCGCTGTGTGCGTCAACTGTCGTGACCCAAGCATTGACCAGCAGCTTGGTGAGCTGCAGTGACTCTAGTTACGCTCCCGCGTGAGGTGCGTCACATTGTCTTCACTCATTAAGGCGCGAAATCCGTGTGGCGCCGGTCACATAAAGCCGTGCCGTGAGTCACTGATTTCGCCTTCGCAGCTGAGGTAAACAGGAGATGCGAAAGGATACAGGCTGCCATGGGAACGAGCTGCCGAGGCCGCAGGGAAGGAAGAGTAACGGCGAAGCCAGCGGCTCTGCCTCGCTGGCAAGTCATCTGGCCGGACGAAGAGGCTAGGCTTGGCACACTTTCTGTCCTTCGCTCCGAGGCAGCGGTGAGGCGTGAAGTCCACCCTGAAGCGCCAGCAGTTCACGACGCGCCGGCCAATCAGGCCGGAAAATGCTTCCACGCTAGCCGCTGCCTCCAAACTGAGTGAATGGCCGCTTCGGGTGAAGCGGAATTCGACTGAGGAGGATGAAATGAAAAATCTGTATACAACTGAAAGGCTGTTTGAGGATCTGTTTGGCGTTCGTCGCGAATTCGACGAGATGTTCAACCGCATTTTGGTGGCCAAGCCCTGGGGGCTGGAACTGCCTGAATTCAAGAAGACCTTTGGCTTTCACCCAGCAGTGGAAGCGTATGTGGACAAAGAAGCCAAGAAGTATGTTTGCCACGTAGCGCTGCCGGGCATCGAGCCGAAGGATGTGCAGGTCCATGCACAAGGCAACCTGCTTACAATTCGTGGAGAAAGGAAATTCACCCATCGTGCGAAAGAAGCCGAGCTTTTTGAGGGCGAGATCACGTACGGCGTCTTTGAGCGGACTCTCACGCTGCCCGAAGGCGTGAATGTCGAAAAGCTTATGGCGGAATATGTGAACGGCGTCCTGGAAATCACGGCGCCAGTAGCCGCGGCTGCCTTGCCGCGCAGGATTGAAGTCAAGACCACCGTGCCGCTGACAAAGCAGATCGCGGCGTAATTGGAGGACGCAGACGGCCCGGAACTGCTGTGGTTCCGGGCCGTCGCGCTTCGGGGTCTCGAGATAGAAGGATGGGAGGCATTCCTATGATTCCGACTTCAACAATTTTACTGGTGATTGTGGGCTTGGTCTTAGTTGCAGGCGTATCCATGGGCCTCATTATGGCGACCCGCACCTACTTGAAGTACCGGGGCAAGAGGCTCGTGACTTGTCCAGAAACGCGAAACCCGGCGGCCGTGCACGTGAATGCCGGTAAAGCTGTGGTCGATGTTCTGGGCAAACACGGGCGTATTCGTCTCGACCAGTGTTCCCATTGGCCAGAGCGCGAGCGCTGCGGACAAGAATGCCTTAGCCAGATTGAAAACGATGCGGCAGGTTGCTCCGTGTGGAGTATTGCCGAGCAATGGTATCGCGGAAGAGCGTGCGCGTATTGCCGTCGGCCGATCGAGAAGATTCACTGGCATGATCACCGGCCCGCATTGTTGAGTCCTGAAAAGAAAACCGTGCAGTGGAATGAGGTCCCCACCGAGAAACTTCCAGAGGTATTGGAAACTCATTTGCCGGTTTGCTGGAGTTGCCATATCGCCGAGACATTTCGGCGCGAACATCCCGAACGGATTGTGGACCGGCCATGGAAGCGCGGCGCGATGGGCGAGTATATTGCAGAGGAACCGGAAGAACTGTCTGAGTCTCAACCGGTCGTTTCGCGTTAATGAGGCACATACAACGTCGACAGCGCGGGGACCCGACGTTTGCTACCGTCTGAGGTATACGAGTACAAACTGTCAGACGCTAGTGTCCGCCACTTCCCGATCGGACTAGCGCCAGCAAGTAATAAGAAATGCCGAGAAGAAGCGAGAATCCTCCAACTCCGGCGAAAATCAGGAATCCGACTGCTCCACGACCGAACGTCAGGCAAAGTGCTTCCACCAGTAGGCCGAGCATCAGGAGAATTCCTGCAAACTGCAGTCTACGCTCCATGGCATTCGCGCTCAGCATCAGCCGGCTCCCTTCCAGAATTTCTGCTCCTTCAAGGTTTTCACGTCATGTACCGTCTCATGGCATCCGCTCGACAGGCACGAGTGCTTGTTTGCCTTGATTGCCGGCAGCAGATCCGGGTCGGCCGTGTGCACCGCTCCTTCCTCAAACGAGCGCGCCCCCGCGTGGCAGTGCAGGCACTCCCGGTTGTTGAACGGCTCGTATAGCTTGATGTCTTGGGGCGCGGGTGGCGTCGTCAGGTAGTAAACGTAAATGTGTTTCAGGCCTCCAAACTTTGCCTTCATTCCCCCGAACATTGCGTAATTTGTGTGACAGGTGTAGCAGGCCTCCCCCGGAAGAACCCGATGGTTCTGAAAATGCGCGGCTGCGAGATGCATCGGATCGTCCACGCGGAGACTCTGCCCGTAGGGCTCCATGATGTGGCAGGAAAGACAGAACTTGGTGCTCTTGGAATGTTCCATCTCGGTAGCGCCGCCCAGGCCGAAGCACAACAGCGGCAGCGCAAACAATACAAGGAAAGCCATTATTTTCCCACCGCGCGTCGCCGTGATTCCCGGGCGGAATACAAAAATGCTCACCAAAACGATGCTAAATACAATGAAGAGAACAATCAGCGCGTAAGGCGTTGCCATTCACCCAGCTCCGTAATCCGAGAGAGACGCGGCAGTGATTCAAAGAATCGATTCCTTGGATTCACGTTATTTCGCGAGGCTCCGGATGTACGCCACCATTCCCTTGATATCTTCCGCGCTCATGCTCTTGCCGTAGGCGGGCATTTTGTTTTTGCCCTTTTCGATAATGGCGGCCAACTCGTCGTCGCTCATCTTCTTGGTCTCCGGGTCGCTGAAGCTGCGAACCTTCATGCTCTTGCCTGCGGGCGTATCGCCTTGTCCATCCGCGCCATGGCAGGTCGCGCACTTCTGTTTGTATGTTGCTGCGCTCTTATCCTGCGATTTCATGGGAGCGCACAGCATTGCTGCGAGTGCCAGTATGCTGGCCGCGCCTACGATTCGCATCGTCCAGTTTATGTACATGATCGTTTGCTCCTTGAGCTAGTCTTGCCAACTGCGATCTTGGTGTAGTCTTGGGAGCCTATCCTAATCAATTGCCCCAGGAACTGCACGAGAAATCAGCAGCACCTGCAAGGCCCTTGCCTACACACCTGTTTCGAGACCATCGATACAATACCGCCAGAAGGCTCATTGCGGGGTCCGCTCAGTCTGACGAATATACAGATACAATCCGAGTACGGTCCCAATGATAAATAGGAGAGAAATTCCCAGTCCCCGGCGACGATATTCGCGTTCAGCCAATGCGAGTTTGCCTGCTTGCATGGTCTTCGCCGTGATCTTCAAACCATTTTGGACCTCCTGTTCCACCGGGCTAAGCTGGAAACTATGAATTGAAACGCGAGCCTTCATCAGGGAGTCGCGCGCCTCATCTTGTTCCAATCGCGCCTCGCTAACCTCCATTCCCGAAGATTCCGCCTGAAGGAGCACTTGATCGGAACTATTTATGCTTGCCTCCAGCTGCTCCAAGTCCTGGTGCGCTTTTTCTGCCATTTTATAGCCTGTGTCACCTGAGACATGGCAATCCGTACAAAATGCCTTCACCCCCGTCCCGAGGTTTTCATCCGTAGGATGAAGAATGGCGTGATTGCTGTGGCAAACAACACACCCCGGAAGGCCTGCACTGTGAAAGGCAGTTTTATGTGGGCTTTTTTCGTAGAGTTGCGCCTGGAAAACATGGCAGTTCGAGCAGACGTTCTGGACCGTGTCCACTCCCGGAGGCGCTGCTCCGTGGTCGCCGTGGCACGTCGTGCAGGTTGGCGCATTGAGGTCGCCGCGAACCACCAAGGCTTCCTGGTGAACGCTGGTGGTGTACTTGGCGAACTGATCCGTTGCGACGGAGTGTCCCTTCATGTACGCGGCGTCGGCATGGCATCGCGAACAGGTTTTGGCGACATTCAGCGGATTCACATTCGAAGCGATGTCGGAAGCCGGCCGCAAGTCGTGAACTCCATGACAATCAGTGCATACCGCGACCTTGCTATCCCCTTTTGCGAGCAACTTTCCATGAACACTGGTCTGGTACTGACCAAACTGATCCGTGCGGAGAGAGGGATTGTAATTTCGCATGTAAGAAGCATTCGAGTGGCAGCTGCCGCACAGGGAGGGAATCTGACTCCTCACGATTGCGCCGCGAAACCCGGCAGACCTGCTCATCGCGTCCATATCCGTCCTCGTGGGATCTCCGCCATGGCAACTGACGCAGGTCAGACCCTTCTGCGAATGAATGTCGTGAGAAAACTGCTCGTGAGTCACCTGAAGAGGAGGGTCGAGGGCCGTGTGGCACCCGACGCAAGGGTTCGCAGCCTGGCCGCGAGCCGTTCCGGCCAGACACGAAGCCACCAGCAGGATCCAGGCACACGGAAAAAGTAATCTACTTCGCCGCATATCCATAAATCGTCAAGGCCACGATGTAGCTGAAAGCGAAGACGCCCGCGCTCAAAACGATCCTCCGCCCGAACTGGCGGCGCCCGTTATCGATGAAGGGGAGCAAAATCCAAACCGCGCCTGCAAGGCCGAACAGCAAGATTCCCAGGACCTCGCCATCCAGAAAGATCACCTTGGGCGGAATCAGCTTGAGCGTTTGAAACATAAACAGAAAGTACCACTCGGGTCTGATGCCGGCCGGTGCGGGAGCGAAAAGATCGGCTTTCGTCCCAAGACCCCATGGGTAAATTGCGGCAAGCGCTCCGAGAACGCCTAAGGCGATGTACCAAGCCATGAGTTCGCGCAGGAAAAAATTTGGGAAAAACTTCCTCTGCCGAATGCTTTCAGGTTCTGTTTTCCAGCGCGTTTCGACGGACGGAGGCACGCTAATGCCGAATTTCTGAACCAGAGCGAGATGCAGAAGAATCAGTACGGTCGCCAAGCCGGGCAGGAGAGCGACATGAAATCCGAAAAATCGCGTGAGCGTGGCTCCTGTGACGTCCTCACCACCACGAAGGAAAATCATCATCCTGTGGCCCACGATCGGCACTTGGCCGGTAATTTCGGTCCCGACTTTGGTTGCAAAGAAGGCGAGCGTATTCCACGGCAGCAAATATCCGCTAAATCCAAAGCCCAAGGCGAGAAACAGAAGAATCATTCCCGAGACCCAGGTCAGTTCGCGGGGTTTGCGATAAGCCCGCAGAAACAGCACGCTAAACATGTGCAGGAAAGCCATCAGGATCATAAGATTGGCGGCCCAAGAGTGAATGGAGCGAATCAACCAACCGAACTGCACGCGCGTCATGATGTACTGCACGCTCTCAAATGCCTCACCCGCACTCGGACGGTAGTACAGGAGGAGCAGAATCCCGGTGCACACCTGAACTCCAAAAAGGAAAAGGGTGATTCCGCCAAAAAAATACCAATAGGAGAGTTTGTGCACCGGGACCGTTTTCTTTTTCAGTGGAGCGGCCATCTCCGCCCAGCCAAACCGCTCGTCGAGCCAGCAACGGATATGAGCAAATAAATTCACTTCAGGCACCGTGTTTGCGACTTACAACAATTTCGTCTCCGCGAAGATGAACCTGAAATTGGTCCAGTGGCCGCGGTGGTGGACCCGAGACATTGCGGCCATTCAGGTCGTACATCCCGTTGTGGCAGGCGCACCAGATCGCATGCAAATCAGGGCGGTATTGCACGGTGCATCCCAGATGAGTACAGACGGCGGACAGAGCTCTGTACTCGCCCTCGGCGGTCAAGAGGAGGAGCGCCGGACGGGTTCCGAAACGAAAGATCTTGGAGCCGTTTGGCCTCATCTCGCCAACTTTGCAAGCTACCATGTCGTCCCCACCAAGGTTCGGGACCGACGGAGGAACCAGGTAGCGCAGAATCGGATAGAGGAACGAAGCGGCTGAGGTAAAGAGACCTCCTCCGAGCAAAATCTCCACGATGCGGCGCCTTGGAGGTTGTTTTGGACTAGGCTCTGAGCTGTCCATCGTAAGCTTGCTACCAGCAGAATGAGTATCTAATAAGCACGTGGCGGTTCAGTGTTTCTTTCCCACTTCCCGGATAAAAGCGACGAGCTTTTCTATCTGTTCTTTGCTCAGCTTACCCTCGTACGCGGGCATCTTCTCCTTGCCTTTGGTAATCAGCTGACCGAGCTCGGCATCCGCCTTCTTCTGGACATCTGCCGAATGCAAGTCGGGAACCTTCAACTTTTGCCCCATAACCGTTTTCCCAGAAGCATCCGCTCCATGGCACATGCCACACTTTGCCTTGAACAGGCCCTCTCCAGTTTCTTGGGCCCTTGCCGGAACAGAGATCAGGAAGAGCAAAATGAGAATTCGCGTATCTGTCAAGATTGGCCATGGCAAGAGAGTTTCGCTTCGCATTGGCACTTCCTTTGGCCTCTCCTCGGTACCAGGCTCTTGGAGTCAGACTAGAAGGCGTAGCGGATCGAAAGCGTCACCAGATTGCCCCGGAAATTGCGGGGCGCGAAGATATCCTGAAACACGCTATCCTGATCCTCGTGATAATTGTAGAAACCCCAGTAGCCTCGTCCTGTCCAGTTCTTCGCAAAGCGGTAGTCGAGCCCCGCAAACGGTTGGTAATACACGGAATCGAGCGGGCCGGACGGCGCGTTTGGCGAAATGATCAGCACCGAGCCGCTGGTGCCGGTAAAATTGCCGCCCACGCGAACGGTCAGCCGCTTCCATGGGGTCGCAGTCACGTCGAAGTAGCCGAAGTGCGAATTGTTCGTGTAGGTAGAAAGCTGCTGCTTCAGGCTGGAGCCCGGGCACTGGTCCAGGCCCGGCGGAGCGGTGGTGGCGGTATAGCAAATCAGAGTCTGCGAAAACACGTCGTTGTAGTCGTAGCCGATCTCCAAGCCGATCCGGTCTTTAGGTTGAAACCCGGCCGAAAAGCCGTAGAAGCGGTTGTGCTGGAGGTTATCGATCTCGGGTACGTTGTTGCGCGCTTCCCAAATCGTAATGGAGCCACTCAAATTCATCCATTGTGCGGGACGGTAGGTCGACCGTACGCGATATTCCTGTGATTGCCGTGGCGAGATGCGCGTAAACGTGTTGTCCGCGCTCATCAGCTCGGTGTCAAAACTGATGCGCCAGGTCGGAAGCGGCTTTGCCCAGATGCCGAACAAGCCGGAGTATTCGTTGATGAGCGTTTCGCCAGTGTCGAGCTCGATGGGCGTGGGAGTGATAAAGGTAAACGACCCATCACCATTCGGCGTGCATCCCTCCGTCAAGACGCCACTCACAATCGCGCAATTGCCGCGGTTCGCATTATCCGGAAAATAGAACTGAACGAGCGATTCGAAGTCTTTGTCGTTGATGGAGCGATGGCGGTAACGGAAGCCGAGGCGCGCTCCCAGCCGAGGTGAGAATTGGTATTCCACTTGTGACAGATTGCTCTTCTCGTCCTGCTTCAGGAAACGGCTGGAAATTGCGCTGGAAAAATCGGCTCCGGAGTTGGTTAAATGCGCGGGCGTTCCCGCCTGGGCATCGCTTGGCGGAACACAAGGGACGGCCGTAGCCGGCGAGAAAAAATTGGCGGATGTAAGCAGGTTTGGGCTGTAGAACAGGCAAGTGGCGGAGTCGAATTCCACTGGATTGTGAAAATTTCCGTAGTGGAACGAATCGATGAAGTGCAATCTGTCGGTGATGTGCCAGGTCACGCCAAAGTCGGCGGTCGCTGCTACGCGCTCGCCTCCGGCCGATCCGTTGGCAATCTGATTCCTGGCAGTGGTACGCGACTCGCGTCCATCCCAATTCTCGATCCAGTTGCCAACAATTACGCTGCTGCTCGTGTAGCTCGCCTTAGCGGAGAAATCCAGCCTCGAGAAGTAGTTGGACTGTAGGCTTAACTGTTCAGTCGGCGCGTTGGTGCGCGTTCGCGAGTGCCGTAGATAGTCAAAGTAAGCGCTGCACGTGGGATTGACGAAGCCGGTCGCCAGAAATGTGTCGGCGCATGGCTGATTCGCGCCCGCATTCAACGAAACACCGATGTCAACCGGCGTGCCGTTCGCGATCGGGAAGAGTTGGTGCTGGTCTGTAGTGCCGGTGTCATCCTTGTAGTAATCCCAGATCTGGTCGTAGCTGATGTTCGTTTTGGGGAGCACGCGAAAATCCACGCCCAGGCGGTACGAATTCAGGGTCGTGTGGTATTGCTGCGTAAGCAGCTGTTCAGTTCCCTGGTGGATGGTTGACAAGCCCGGACCCTCGCCCGTGTTGCGGGCGTAGCCGAGCCGGAGTCGGATCTTCGAGTCCGGAAAGACTCGCAGGCTGTAGTCCTGCAACTTGCGCCGGGTGCTAAATAGGTGAGGGCTGTCGAAAATGATCGGCGTGAACCCAGCCGGCGCGTTCGCGAATGGAGGTACAGTGGGATTCAGCGGATTGGCCAGCAGCGAATAGTCCCAAAAATATTGGTCTTTGCGGAACATCGCGTCGAACTCGTACCACTTGTTTTTGCTGATGCGCAGCCGCGAGACGTTTTGCGGGTCGCCCCCGTATCCGAAATTGCTGAAGTACAGGCGGTCGAAGAAAGTGCCGTGATGGTTGAGCGAGCGCATCTCGGTGGCGAAATCCAGCAAACGCGGGCCGTCCTTCAAATTGACGAATGTCTGGTACGTTTGCTGATTGCCGGTGATGTCCGTGAAGCGGTAGCCGAATTCGATCGACTGCTTGACGTTGTAGTTTCCTTGCTCGATCCCTTCCTGCTGCGGATCCTGAAGGGACTGTGCTTGGCTTGTGACAGGCGACAGCAAGAGAAGCCCCGAGCCGATTGCCGCCAGAAAAAAGATGGTTCGCTTCGGGAGGTTCTGCGCACTGGCCAGGTGTCTTCGCATGATCTCCTCCTTACGGCTTGAAGAACACGTTGCTCGAGTTCGATCCGTGGATGGCAACGTGGCAGAGCGTGCAGGCTTGATATTTCTGCGACTGATTGTGGAAGGTGGGTATACTTGGCGCCGCTCCGCCTAGATCCGTTGTGAGGGAATGGCATTCCAGGCAGAGCAGGTTGACCTGGCTGCGCTTCAGGAGGCGCGGATTCGACGAGCCATGAGGCGTGTGACACGAAACACAACCCTCGATCTTCACCGGCGGGTGCTCGAACACAAACGGCCCAGCCTTCTCCGTGTGGCACTTGTAACAGACCGTGTCCTGTGAGGAACTGGCGCGCAACTGCCGGCTCAGGAAACCACCGTGCGGGTTGTGGCAGTCGCTGCACTGCACCAGTCCTTCGTTCACCTTGTGGTGATAGGTTCGGGTGAATTGCTGTTTCGTTTCCAGGTGGCAGCCGTAACAAAGCTGTGGCTGTTTCTCTTTCATCAGAAATTGATCTTCCCTGGCGTGGTGCGGATCATGGCAGTCGGTGCACCCGACATTGTTCTGCAGGTGCGCAGAGCGACCGAAATTTGCGTGCTCTTCCCCGTACTGGTGGCACTCGAGGCAGCGCGCGCTGGTATCCCGCGCCGAGACGTTCTTGAAGGTAAAAATCTTGGTCTTGTCACCCCCTCCGTCTACGTGCTCTTTACCCGGACCGTGGCACGCCTCGCACCCGTGCCATTGCGGACCCTTCTTGGTATCGAGGGTGGTGACAAAGTGCGGAGAGTCTTCGTAAGCCTTGTAGAAGCCTTTCGACGGCATGTCTTCGTGGCACGTCTTGCAGGTTTCCGATCCGACGTAAAGCGCGGGGTCGGTGGGACGTTCGTATGTTTTGGTTTGGCCCGCGGGCTTCGTTTTGTTGTTTTGTGCCAGACCGGGAATGACCCACAGGATCGCGCAAAGGAAGCCGGCGAGAGACTGAAGAATTACGGACCGATGTAACTTCCACCAAGAGCTCATTCGCACTCCTGTTGCGCTCCCGAGCCCGCGTGTCACGAACAACGCCACAGGACATAGGCTACTCCTCGGCAGCGAGACCTGCTGTGACGGCCGTCACGACCCTCCGTGCGCAGCAACACGACGCACCGGAAGAGGGAAGGACCCGCCCAAACTACGGGAAAAATACCGTTCTCGATATGATTAGTCAACAGCAAACTACTACGTTTGGTATGGATCTAAAGTAGCTAATTTCTCCGTCATCGTCGCCATCGTGTCTCGTGCTTTGTTCCTATTGCGCGACGAGCTCCAAATACCGGGCTTACGCAGTCGCTGCTCGCGCTTCTTGCCGCGGCTCGCTTGTGCTTTCCTCACGAGGATCTCAAGGGACGGCCCGCAGAGCTTTGCCGTTACATGGGAAGGATCGACATCAAGACAAAGATCGAGGACACGGAAAATCCTCTCTTCACGGGAACGCGGCCCGATGCCCTGGACATCATTTTCAGACCCCGGCTCACCGCAGATTGTAATCTTGCGAGGTGCGACCCAGATTTCGATCCTCCCCTGCTTGAAGATCCTGGCGTCGGTTCCGATCTAAAGCCTGTCGCCCACCGTCGTTCGACCACAGTTCAACGCTCGAACCAGCTCGCTCTCCGCTTCACCCCAGTCCTGCAACTCGTGCCAAGATCCAGAACCACGACTTTCAAAGATCGTGTAGGCGCGATGGGCGACAGCTTCCTGCATCCTTCTCATTTGTTCGTTGCCGTCCATGATCCTCAACTTCACTCTTTATCCGTTCTTTGCGCGTTTCTCTTTCTTTTTTTGTTGTCATGGCTACCTCGACTTATTGCTGTTCCCTGCTTGAGCGGCGAGCCGCACAGCTCAACGTCGTGCCTTCCAGGACTTCGCGGCGTAAGAATCGAAAGTGCGCAGACCAATCACTGCTACAGCGCCTCATTTACCCTGTGCCAGCCCCACATGTGACCGAGGAAGACCATCGACGTTGCGGCCATGATGTAGAGAGTCGAATGCACCCATACGCCATAGAGGAGCAGGGCAAAGCTGTTTCCCCCTTTTCTCCCCAATCAATTTTAGGGGCGAATCGCGACCTTAATGACGCCATCTCTGCGCTGGCCAAAGAGCTCGTAAGCCTCAACGATCCGGTCCAGAGAAAACGTGTGCGTCAGCAATGGCCGCAAATCCAACCGGCCGTGACGAACCAACTCCATCAGCCTGCGCATCCGTTCTTTGCCGCCAGGGCAGAGCGTCGTGACAATTTTGTGGTCGCCCAGACCTGCCGCGAATGGTTCGAGCGGCACGGACAACTTCCCCGAATAGACGCCGAGACTCGACAACGTCCCGCCCGCCCGGAGCGCACGCAACGCGCTTTCAAATGTGGTCTGCGTACCCAAGGCTTCGATGGCGACGTCGACGCCCTTGCCCTGAGTGAGGCGGCGAATCTCTTCGACCGCATCCATCCTGGTGTGGTCAACGACGACGTCAGCACCCAAACGTCTTGCCATTTCCGAGCGCACCGGGTCAGATTCGACCGCGATGATAAATCCGGCGCCCTTGAGCTTAGCCCCCGCTGTCGCGCACAGGCCAATCGGCCCCTGCGCAAAAACGGCTACCGTGTCGCCAATTTTCACTTCGCCACTTTCCGCAGCGGAGATTCCCGTGGACGCAATGTCCGCCAGCAGAACTACCTGTTCATCACTCAAGTCATCAGGAATTTTCGCGAGGTTCGCCTGCGCGTTCGGCACCAGCAGATACTCTGCCTGCGCGCCGTTGATGGTGTTACCGAATTTCCACCCGCCGATCGGACCGCCACACTGCGACCAGTCGCCGCTCAAGCAGTAATTGCACTGACCGCATGGAGTGATGGCACCCACCAGCACTCGCTCGCCAACCACGTAACCAGTCAGCCCGACGCCCAGTTCGTGAATCACGCCGACGGGTTCATGACCAATCACGAGACCTGATTTCACCGGATATTCGCCTTTGAGGATGTGCAGATCCGTTCCGCATATCGTTGTCAGCGTTACTCGGATCACAGCTTCGCCAGGACCCGGCCGTGGGATGGGAGCCTGTTCGATTCCAATCTGATTTGGCCCGTGAAACACGAGCGCTCGCATGGTAGACGGAACAACTTGTTTTTTGGGAATCGCCGCTTGAAATGTAGCATTCATGATGGCCTCCAACTGCTCAGTTGCCATTTACGCAAGTCGCGCCCAGAGGAGCTATGGTCTGTGTCACGGCCGGGTGTGACGTCCCTCACACCTGGGGCCCACGGCTCGCGCGAGCGTAATCAAGAGAATTGCCAGTGAGCCGGTGAACAGGCTTACGTCACGCGCGCGGCAGCGTCTGCGATCCACAAGGCCGGCACTTTCACGCGCCACAGGCCGTGAAGGGTCTCTGACAGCATCAAAAGAAACCACAGGCCGACGGCCCTGAGCCAATAGCTGCAACTTTCCCGAGACATATTCGCCTCCCGCGAGTACGTGGCGATTCTCACTGCTCAGAGAAACGTCACGCTAGACCTTTCGTCACATCCTCATGTGACGCGCGTCATGATTCGTTAAGAGTTCCGTCCTAGGTCGAGAGTCGCGGTAAGGGAAGCCGGATCCTCGTCTGGAACAAAGTCGAAATGAAAGCGTTTGGCCAACGCAATCATGGGAGAATTTTTCGAAAGTATGTGGGCCTCGATTCGCCGCATTTTCTCTGCGCGCGCGATTTGAAGGAGTCGGCACATCAGCTCGGTGCCAAGCCCGGCTCCCTGACAGCGATCCGCAACGACGACGGCAAGCTCGGCCTCCTCGATCCGCTGCTGGCGCGCCAACCGTCCAACCCCAATCAGCTCACGGCCGCCAGTCTCTTTATCGACCCGCTCCACCACGAGCGCAATCTCACGGTCATAATCGAGGAAACATTTCCGGATCAGCCGCTCGTGTGCCACGCGAGACTCCAGCCGTTGCATTTGAAAATAACGGAGATACACAGTGCTGTCGGAGAGCGATTTGTGAAATTCCACCATCAGCATCTCGTCTTCGGGCCGTATGGGCCGAAAGACTACGTTACTTCCGTCCTTCATCGTCCAATGCGAGACATATTCGGTTGGGTAACGGCGGATGGCGGATCGCGGGAGGTCTGCATCCGTTATGCCGCGATCGAACAGCACCATCCTGGCATCAAGCGCCAAAAGCTGCTGCGACGATGCAACCAGCGGATTGATGTCGATTTCGCGGAGACGTGGGTGGTCTATCACAAGCTCGCTGAACCGCACAACAATGGCTTTGAGCGCATCGAGATCGACGGTTTTGCGTCCACGGACTCCCTTGAGCGCCGTGAAGATTTTGGTTCTTTCCATCAGACGTTCCGCCAACGTGCTGGTCAACGGTGGAAGCGCCAGGGCCTGGTCGCGATACACCTCCACGAGCTGTCCGCCTGATCCAAATAATAGAACCGGACCAAATTGTGAGTCGACGCTGCTGCCGAGAATGAGTTCATAGCCCTCAACGTCAACCATCGACTGGACCGTTGCTCCGAGGAACGCTTGTGCACCGGCCTTTGCGGTGACAGATGATGCAATGGCCCGGTACGCGTGCCGCACTTCCTGTTCACCCGACAAATTCAGCCGCACGCCGCCTACTTCCGTCTTGTGGGTCACGATCTCCGAGTGCAACTTTAACACCACGGGAAAGCCAAACTTCATCGCTAGAACGACGGCCTCATCTTCACTCTTCGCGAGAGTTGTCGGAACGATGGGGATTCCATAAAGTTCCAGGACCGTCTTCGATTCGATCTCCGTCAGGAGCGTTCTGCCTGTAAATGCGACCTGTTCGATAAGTTGTCTCGCTCGCTCTCGCCTTGCGCTCGCATGGGCGGGATCGTCTGCTTGGAATGACATCTCATACAGACTCTCGAGACGCTCGGAATAGCTCCACATCGATTCGAATGCGCGCACCCCGGCATCCGGGTAAGAAAACGTCGGGATTCCCGAAGCGTTCAAGACTTCGACGCCCGGCGCGACACCTCGCCCACCCATCCAACTTGCGAGTAGCGGTTTCGCGTGGCCCTTTGCGTGTGTTTTCACGCGTTCCGCGACTTGCGCTGGATTCGTCATTCCTTGTGGCGCCAGGATCACCAGCAGCCCGTCACTGTTGGGGTCGTCCAGCGCAATGTCCAAAGCTCGAGCATAGCGTTCCGGATCGGCGTCGCCGAGAATGTCGATCGGATTTGCATGGCTCCAATGCGCAGGCAGAAACGCGCTGAGCGCTCTCTCGGATTCTCCGGACAGCGGAGCAAGTTCGGCATGGCCGGCTAGTAATGCGTCCGTGGCAAGCACTCCAGGGCCGCCTGCGTTGGTCAGGATGGTCAATCTAGGTCCGGCAGGTCGCGGCTGTTTGCCGAGGACATCGGCCATGTGGAAAAGCTCAGCGATACTCTGAACTCGCAGCACTCCACAACGGCGAAACGCTGCTTCATAGACTTCGTCACTTCCCGTCATTGCGCCAGTGTGCGAGGCGGCAGCCCGGGAAGCTGCCTCCGAACGCCCCGCTTTAATTACAATAATTGGCTTGCTGAACGATACTTCACGGGCCGCGGATAAGAACGATCGCGCATCTCCGATCGACTCCATGTAAAGGAGAATGCTTTTTGTATGCGCATCGTCACCGAAGAAGGAGAGCAGGTCGCCCCAGCCAACGTCGAGCATCGAACCCGTTGAAACAATCGCGCTGAAACCCGCCCGCTCCCCCAAGCTCCAATCGAGAATCGCAGTCAAGAGGGCGCCACTCTGGCTCAGGAACGCAACGTTGCCCGGCAAGGCGATGTCTTGTGCGAACGTGGCATTGAGTCCAATCAACGGGTTCATCAGGCCCAGGCAATTCGGGCCGATCAATCGAGTGGTGCCCTTCAATTCCGATTGGATTTGTTTTTCGAGTGCCGCACCTTCCGGCCCTTTTTCCTTGAAGCCCGCGGAGATCACGACGATCGATTTTGCCTCTGCTCTCACGCACTCGGAGACAATGGCGGGTACCGTGTTTGCCGGTGTCACCACTACAACGAGGTCAACGGTTTCTGGAACTGCTCCGATCGACGCGTGACATGGAAGACCAAATACCTCTCTGCGGACCGGATTCACGGCGTAAACGCGTCCCTTGTAAGTTCCCGTGAGCAGGTTTTTGAGAACCGTCCCACCCACACTCCCTGCGCGGTCCGTGGCTCCAACCACCGCGACTGATGCCGGAGAAAAGAAATAGCTCAGCGTTGAACGATCGCCGGATCGAAAAGCAAGAGTCTCCATCAGCAGCCCCTTCTTCTGGTGCGCAGGCGATGCATCTCGCTAGAAGTCACGCAAAGTTCCGAACGGAAGCGTGACACGCAGAGCATTCAGAACCGCAGCCAGGTCGATCAATTCCTGTCCAACCGCGCCAGCAATAGGAGTGAGCAGTCCCGTTGCCGCCAGCACCATTCCTACTCCGCTCAACATCATGCCGCCTATGGCGCTCTGGAGGGCGATCCTCCGCATGCGCCTGCCAATGTGAATCAACTCGTCCACCTTCTCAAGCGACCGCTCGAGAACCACCGCATCCGCCGCCTCGGCCGTGATGTCGTTCTCTTGCCCGAATGCGATGCCGACAGTTGCGGCTTGCATTGCAGGTGCGTCGTTGATGCCGTCGCCGACAAACACGGTCTTCGCGAGAGCCGTTTCAGAGCGCACCAGTTGTACCTTTTCCTCGGGACTCTTCGCACCGAATGCTGTTCTTACTCCTATTTTTTTCGCAAGCGAATGAACCTCGGCTTCGCGATCTCCGGAGATGAGGATCACTCTCCTTACATGATGACGCGGCGAGAGGTGGGTCACAAAAAAGCGGCTGTCGGCGCGAGGCGAATCCTCAAATCCGAACAGGGCGGCAAATTCTCCATTCATGAAAACAAGACACTCAAGCCCAGGTTCAATTGGCGGCAGGCTTAGGTTCCGCTTGGGCAGCCTGTTGCGACCTGTGATCAAGACCTCGTGCCCGTTCGCCGTTCCCCGCAAACCTTCGCCGGGTGACTCGTTGACCCGGGAAACAACGGCAGACACAATGCCCCGCTGCTTTGCAAACTCAAGAATGGCCGCAGCCAGCGGATGCTTCGAGTATCGTTCAAGACCGGCCGCTGCGGCCAGAACTTCCGAATCTTTGAATCCGGACGCGCAGACGATTCGCGTAAGCGACGGCTTGCCGTAGGTCAGCGTTCCGGTCTTGTCGAAAATAAACGTACGGCACGAGTCGATATGCTCGAGGACGGCCGGATTCTTGATGATGATGCCCCGCCTGGCGGCGAGCGAGATCGCTCCGATGACCGCGACCGGTATGGCAATGAGCAATGGACAAGGAGTCGCGATCACCAGTACCGCGAGGAAGCGCTCGACTTCACCGCTTGCCACCCAAGCGACAACCGCAATGCCGATCGACAGTGGCGTGTACCACGCTCCCAGCATGTCCCCCAGCCGGCGCAGCCGCGGTCGGCTTTGCTGGGTATCCTCCATCACGCGCATGATCCGTGCGTAGCGGGAATCCGTGGCTAGCTTGTCGGCCCGGATCGTCAGTGGAGACTCTCCGTTGAGTGCCCCGGAAAGGACTATCGATCCCAGTATCTTCTCAACTTCGAAGGGCTCGCCGGTCAAATAGGCCTCATTCATCGATCCCTGGCCTTCCATCACTGCCCCATCAACTGGGCAGATTTCGTGAGGGAGGACAACTAACGTCTCGCCCACGCGAATTTCGCCGATGGTGATGTCAACTAGTTCCCTCCCGGATTTTCGGTGAGCGGCGCTCGGCATCCGCCTGGCAAGGGCGTCCAACGTGCGAGAAGCCCGCCGCGTTGCGAACTCTTCAAGAGCCGTACCGCCCGAAAGCATCAGCACCACAATGGCGGCAACCAAATATTCCCGAAGGACGATGGCGGTTACAATCGAAACTCCCGCAAGGAAGTCGGACCCGAACTCCCCGGACCACAACTTTCTTCCTAGCTGCACAACCAGAGGCAGGCCGCCAGCCACGAGCGCCACATACAAAGGAACATTCGCGAACGATCGCAGATCGGCGGCGGAAAATCGCAGCACCAGATGGACTGCAATTGCCACCCCGGCCACCAACGCGACTGCTCTGACTCCACTGAGCGAAGTATCGGACTGTCGCTGCTTCGTCACGTGGCCGCCCCCGCTGAGCTCGTCGCTTGATGGTGGGAGACCGCGAAGAATTTACGCTTGGCGGCTTCGACCAGCAAAAGATAGGTGATGGTGGAAATTCCAAGAAACAGGAAAAAGGGTAACGGCAATGCCGTGAAGCCAAGAAGCCCAGCGAGAGGCGACCATGGAAGAGCTAGCCCCACGGCCACCACGGCGAGCGTGTTCACAGTTAACCAAACGCTGGGCCTGCTCTTTAAGGGATTTTCTGCCGTGCGAATAACAAACAGTACAAGAGTCTGAGTGGCGAGCGATTCCACGAACCAACCTGTATGGAAAAGAGTTTCCGGCGCATGGAAGAAGTGCAGCAGCACGTAAAAGGTCAGAAAGTCATAGAGGGAACTGATCGGTCCAACAAAAATCATGAAATTGCGGATCAATCGCATATCCCAGCGTTGCGGTCCACGCAGATACGCTTCATCAACATTGTCCGTGGGTATGGCGATCTGCGCAGCGTCATAGAGGAAGTTGTTCAATAGAATCTGCGTGGACAACATCGGGAGGAATGGGAGAAAGAGCGATGCTCCCGCCATGCTGAACATGTTCCCGAAGTTCGAGCTGGTATCCATCAACAGATACTTCAGGACGTTTCCAGAAGCCCTTCGACCCTCGATGATTCCGCGGTGCAGGGTGCTAAGTCCGGGACGCAAAAGAATGATATCGGCTGCGTCGCGGGCGACATCCACCGCAGTCCCAACCGAAATGCCGACGTCAGCCGCATGCAACGATGGTGCGTCATTGATGCCGTCACCGATGTAGCCAACCACGTGGTCGCGTTGCCGCAGCGCACGCAAAATACGGAGCTTCTGCATTGGTGTGACGCGAGCAAACACCGTCGTTTGCTCTGCAACGTGGCCTAGCGCCGGCTCGGTCATTCCGTCGACTTCAGGACCAAGCACGATCGCACGGGCGTCAAGCCCGACTTGCTCACATACGTGTCTTGCTACCAGTTCGTTATCCCCGGTCAGAATCTTTACTTCGATTCCATCGCGCTTCATCTGAGCGAGCGCATGGGCGGCGTCAGGACTTGGCGGATCTTCGAACGCCAGGAATCCGGCAAGAACCAGCGAATGCTCGTCCGCCGATGAGAACCCACCGCGTCGATCTACGCGCCTTGAGGCGACCGCCAGCACGCGAAATCCTTTCTCGCAGAGCTCTTGGTATACCCTGCGCGCGTGCTCCCTTTCTGCGGCCTCGAGGAGTCGCTCTTGGCCACCGCTTTCGTACGAATCGCAAAGTTCGACGACACCCTCCGGCGCACCCTTCGTGATCAAAAGACACTCGCTTCGCTGCGCGTTCGACTGCTCGACGACGACCGACAACCGGCACCGATTAAAATCGAAAGGAACCTCGTCGCACTTGACGTATCCATCCAATTTCCCTTCTTTGCTCCGCAGAATCGCGGTGTCAAGTGGACTGCGGATCCCGGTCTCGAACTTGCTGTTGAGCTGCGCAAGGAGCAGAGGCCGTTCAAAAGCTTGTCCGAAGGCATCGACCGCCGAGTGCAGCGTCATCACTCCGGCCGTCAATGTTCCCGTCTTATCGCTACAGAGGATGTCGATGCTGCCGAAATTCTGGATCGCCGGAAGATGCTTCACGATGACTTGCTTGCGCGCCATGCGCACCGCTCCCCTGCCAAGCGTGACGGAAGTAATCATGGGCAGGAATTCCGGCGTCAATCCGACTGCCAGTGCCACCGCGAATACAAACGACTCGAAGGCGTCCTTGTGAAGCGCCACGCGAACCACAAGAATGAAAAGGACAAGAAAAAGGACCGCGCGCATGATCAGCATGCCGAACTGCTTTAATCCACGTTCAAATTCTGTATCTCCCGTCCGTTCCCGCAATTTCGCACCGATAAATCCGAAGGAAGTCCGAGAGCCGGTCGCCGTGACGCGAACGATTGCCGTTCCACTGACTACGGAAGTTCCCAAGAACACCCAGTTTGGCATCGCCGGACTCGGTTCCCCGGTCGTGGAACACACATGCTTCTCCGCGGGCATGGACTCCCCCGTGAGCGCCGCTTGCTGAACATATAGATCGCGCGATTCCAGGAGAAAACCATCGGCGGGAACAAGATCTCCCGCCGAAAGCCGCACCAGATCTCCGGGAACGACGGTCTCGCGCCGAAGCTCCTGCCAGTTTCCGTCGCGAAGAACGCAGGCCGTGAGGCTGACGTGCTCCCGCAATCTCCGGACCCAGCGCTCGGAGCGGTAAGTTTGAATGAAATTGATCACCACGCTGAGCATCGCGATCACGAAGATGATGGCCGCGTCGGTAACTTGCCCTACGACAATCGAGATAAGCACGGCGATGAGCAGAATGATGACGAGCGGATTTACGAAGAGAACGAGCAACTCCGTCAAAAGCGCCCCGCGCTTGCGGGGCGACGGATCGTTTGGCCCCACTTGACGGAGGCGCCCCTCCGCTTCGCGCTGACTCAAGCCGAGGTTGGGGGACGGCTGCCGCACGGAATCCATCGTAATGTCGGTCGTGCTGAGACTCATTTGCCTGCCAGCTCCCATTTAGAGCATCTCGCGCCTGAAACCTATGCGAGCATCGTGCTCTCGCTCACGTTATCCGCAGGCCGCTGCGCCAGAATGCGTGCTCCGTCACGGTCCCCTGTGACGCCCGTCACAGCTTCCGTAAGACGGCCCGGGGAAGATGCGTTAGTGGAGGTACAGTCCATGAAAACCGCTACCGCTCGAACCGCCGTACGTTTCCGCAACATCCTGTTTGCCACTGACTTCTCGCCCGCCGCCGCGCACGCGATTCCTTACGTGAAGAGCCTCGCGAAACATTACGACGCTGACCTGGTCGCCCTGCACGTGCGCCCGCCCGCCGTAAATCCCATGACCCAGCCGATGTCGTGGCCGGACGAAGAAACCACTCAAAAGCAGACCAAAAAGTTCCGGGACGAACTCCTCGACTCCTTTGCCGGCATCCGTACCACGGCTCTCGTCGAGGAAGGCGACATCCAGTCCCAGTTGCAGGAGGCCATCCAGAAAAACAACGCTGATCTCGTCGTCATCGGGACTCGAGGCCGCACCGGTCTCGGAAAAGTTTTAATGGGTTCAGTCGCAGAGGAGATTTTCCGGACCGTGCCCTGCCCCGTATTTACTGTTGGTCCGCACTCCGATTCTTCCCGAGGTGCAGGCGGGGAAATCCGCGAGATCCTTTACGCGACCGACTTCGCATCCATATCACCCGCAGCGGCGGACTACGCCGTGTCTCTGGCGCAAGAGTTTCAGGCGCGTCTCATTCTTTTGCACGTCATTCCAGAACCGAAGGCGGGCGATCTCGTTTCCGCTTCCGACGTGGCAACAGCGGCGCGTGAGCTCCTGCAAAAATTGG
The DNA here is from genome assembly GCA_035607085.1 of Candidatus Eiseniibacteriota bacterium. Taxonomy (GTDB): domain Bacteria; phylum Acidobacteriota; class Terriglobia; order Acidiferrales; family UBA7541; genus Acidiferrum. The sequence goes on from DATMZI010000145.1 coordinate 57,554, forward strand.
TTCCCGAAGAGGCGCTGGCCTGGTGCAAACCGGAATATTTCGTGGAACAAGGCAATCCAGCGGACAGGATTCTGGAGCTCGCACGTCTGCGAGAGTCAGATCTGATCGTTCTTGGCGTGAAGCCGGAAGACGGCGTACCCGGCGCAGCGACCCATCTCCCGATTTCCACGGCCCACAAAGTCGTTTCACACGCGCCTTGCCCGGTCTTGACTGTGCGGACCTGAAAATCGTCTGGGAATGATTCCCAGGCTCAGGAAACAACACGATGACCGGTGACAATCAGATCGACATCGCGTATTTCTCCATGGAAATAGCAGTCGATCCAGCTTGGCCGACCTACGCGGGTGGCCTCGGCGTGCTGGCGGGAGACATGTTACGGTCCGCAGCAGATATGGGTTTGGCCATCGCGGGCGTGACACTACTGCCGCGCCGGGGATACTTCCGGCAGCTTCTCGATGAACACGGAAAACAAACCGAGCAGCCCGAATCTTGGCAACCGGAAAACGTCTTGGAGCGACTCGATCCCGTGATTTCCGTCAGGCTGAACGGTGGAGATGTAAAGATCCGTGCCTGGCGTCATTCCATTGCTGGCATCAGCGGTTGTCAGGTCCCAGTATATTTTCTGGATGCGGACCTGCCTGACAACCCAGCATGGGGGCGCTCCCTCACCGACAATTTATACGGAGGCGACGACGGTTACCGTCTGTGTCAGGAAGCAATTCTGGGAATCGGAGGCATGCGGCTTCTACGCGCCCTCGGACATGACCGAATCTCGCGATTCCATATGAACGAAGGGCATTCGGCTCTTCTCACCCTGGCCTTGCTCGAGGAAGAAATCGGAACACGAGGTTCAACCGACGTCACGTCAGCCGACATGCAAAATGTTCGCCAAAAGTGCGTATTCACGACACATACACCCGTGCCCGCCGCCTTCGACCAGTTCTCGCGCGAGCTGGTTCTACGCGTGCTCGGAAAACAACACGTCCGGATGCTGGACGATACCGACTGCTGCCATTCTGGCAATCTCAACATGACCTACCTCGGGTTGCGGTGTTCGCGTTACATCAACGGTGTGGCCATGCATCACGGTGAAATCTCGCACACCATGTTTCCCAATTATCCCGTCCACGCCATCACAAACGGAGTCCACGCGGCGACTTGGACATCCAAACCGTTTCGCGAGCTCTACGACCGACATCTTCCTGAATGGCGCCGCGACAACCTGTATCTCCGTTATGCGATCGGCCTGCCTCTTGAAGAAATTCGGCAAGCACACACACGCGCCAAACAGGAGTTATTGCGTTCCATCGAGGAAGCTACCGGTGTGCATCTCAACGAGAACCTCGCCACGCTGGTCTTTGCACGCCGTGCAGCAGAATACAAACGCGCTGACTTCCTCTTCTCCGACTTGAATCGCCTGCGCGCAATCCGCGAAAAGGCCGGACCATTTCAGATTGTCTTCGGCGGAAAGGCGCACCCGAGAGACGAAGCTGGAAAAACAATCATTCGTAAAGTGGTCGAGGCGGCTGCTGCTCTGCGCGACTCCATCCCAGTCATATACGTGGAGAACTATGATATGCGTTGGGCGTCGTTGTTCACGTCTGGTGCGGATCTTTGGCTCAATACTCCCCATCGTCCCTTTGAAGCGTCCGGCACCAGCGGCATGAAGGCCGCGATGAACGGCGTCCCGAGTCTTAGCGTGCGCGACGGCTGGTGGATCGAAGGGCACTTCGAAGGAACCACCGGATGGTCCATCGGTTTCGAGGAAGATCCCGAACGGCACGACATCGAGATCGCATCCTTATACGAGAAGCTGGAAGGAGTGATTCTTCCTATGTTCTATTCAGATCCCGAAGCCTACGCCGGAGTGATGCGCTCGACCATCGCCCTCAATGGCTCTTTCTTCAACACCCAACGGATGCTAACTCAGTATGTATCGAATGCTTACTATCCACTTTTTAACATATCGTCAGAAGAAATCCCGCGAGAGGATGTGAAACTGCAGACCGGCCACCCAAGGAATGCCTGACCGAGCGCGTCTGATCAGGCCACCGCGACCAATCGGCTGACATCCTGCTCTTCCGAGGGCTCAAGACGTTGCAATATGATCGCGACGTCCCGTTCGTCCGCGTACGCAAGCGTGTACCTTTTTGCACAGTTTCCGCACAACCAGAGGTGCTGCACGCAGTGGGTATTGGGACGTCTTCCTCCGGTTAGATACGCTTTGCGAAATCGAAAGAAACGCCCCTCTCGATAGTCAAACGGTTTCTTGCAGTCCGGGTTTGCGCACTTTGAAAACATGAATCTCCTTCCGTTCATGTTCGCGTGTCATTCGACCGACTTACGGTTGGTCTTACGTGGATTTCCGCGGGTTCCGAAGCCCGCTGTCCTTTGGCTTTCTGTTTCTCGATGCGTTCAATTGTGGCCTGGAGCCACCGTCTCAGTTCCGGTTCCAATTCTTCTTGAGTTCCAAACCGGTAGAAAGAATCGATTGTCTCTCCCCGTTCGTTAAGGGGAATGTAACGGCAGGGAAATTTCTTCCGTTGCACGTCCTCGGGCACGAGCTGCATAAGGGCGCACTCAGTGCATGGCCTCGGCGCGAGGGTGGGATCAAAATTCAGACACGTCGGAGAATCTTGAAACACAAATTTTGGCCGCCATGGCGCTCGCGCCGTGCTGCGGTACCCGCCCTTCTCCAAGAACTCCAACTCTTTCTTGAGGACGGTAAACAGATCTCGCGTGTCGTTCGTCATGGCAAACTCCCTTGCCTCACGTTGGGCCGAACACTGCAAACGTTCAGTGACGAACGTCACGAATCGCCGTGCGATCCGTCACGCACCTTCGATAAGGCACACTCTGCGATATACTCCGGATACTTCTGCCTGCCGATACCGAGGGTCTGGGACATCTCCGGTCTCGATCACCAGGCGCTGTTAAGTCATTCTTTTCTCGAGGTTGCGAAGCGTGACTGGCGAAATACCTGACAAGGCTTGGCCTTTTGATTCCAATGGCCTGTTCGAGAAGCTATTCGAGTCATCGCCCGATGCCGTGCTCGTCACGGACCACACCGGATTGATCTTGCGGGCGAACGCACAAACAGAGAGTTTGTTTGGCTACGCGCGTCAGGAGCTGATCGGGCAGACGGTCGAACTTTTAATCCCTGAACGATTTCATTCCGCCCATCCCAAACATCGCAGCGCTTACTCGTCGCAACCTCGCGTGCGTGCCATGGGAGCCGGGCTGGACCTCTCTGGCCGACGTAAGGATGGCGCCGAAATACCGGTGGACATCATGCTCAGCCCTCTACAAATCGCAGGGGACCAACTGGTGCTCGCTGTAGTCCGCGACGTTTCTCAGAAGAGACTCGCCCAGCAAGCATTGCGGCGGAGTGCACAGCAATTTCGATCGCTATTTGAATTCTCGCCAGACGCGATCGTCGTAACTAGCAGCGAAGGAAAAATCATCGAAGTTAACGCGCAGGTTGAGAAGTTCTTTGGGTACTCCCGTTCGGAGCTGCTGGGTCAAACGGTTGAAATACTAATTCCCGAACGCTTTCGCTCAACCCATCCCAAGCGTCGTGCCGACTACGCCGCTCACTCACGCGTACGTACCATGGGCGCCGGACTCGAGTTGTACGGGCTCCGTCAAGACGGAACCGAATTTCCGGTCGACATCATGCTTGGCCCAGTCGACGGCCCCGAGGGTCAAGTTGTCCTGAGCGTCATTCGCGATCTTTCTGAAAAAAGAGAAGTCGAGCAGGCTTTACGCCGGATTGAGCAAGAGAAGCGCTATCTCGAAGAAGAGCTTTTCACTACCCACCAGTTTGAGGAAATCGTCGGAGAAAGCCCCGGGCTGAAACGAGTGCTCAAGCAGGTGGAGGACGTGGCGAGCACGGACGCGACGGTTCTCATCCTCGGAGAGACTGGGACTGGCAAGGAACTGATCGCCCGTGCTATCCATAAACTGAGCCCCCGGCGCGATAAAGCGTTCGTCAAGCTCAACTGCTCTGCCATTCCTTCAGGCCTTCTCGAGAGCGAATTGTTCGGCCACGAGAAAGGCGCGTTTACCGGTGCGATCGCTCAGAAAATCGGACGCCTCGAACTCGCCCATGAGGGCACATTCTTCCTGGACGAGGTCGGTGATCTTCCTGCGGAACTGCAGCCGAAAATACTGCGCGCCTTACAGGAAAAAGAATTCGAACGGGTCGGTGGCACCCGAACGATCCCAGTGAACGTTCGTCTCGTGGCCGCCACAAACCGCGACCTGGCTAAGATGATGGCCGCTGGACAGTTCCGCAGCGACCTGTACTACCGGCTTCGCGTCTTTCCCGTCACTATTCCCCCACTGAGGGACCGTAGCGAGGACATTCCTCAACTCGTCCGGTACTTCCTTGCGAGCCACTCGAGACGCATGGGCCGGCATATCGAAACCATTCCAGGCGAGGCAATGGATGCCCTCATCAAATGGCACTGGCCGGGAAATGTGCGCGAACTCGAAAATTTTATCGAAAGATCCGTCATCCTCTCGCCGGGGTCGGTGTTGCGAGCCCCTCTCGCAGAACTCGAGGCCATCGAAGAATCTTCCGGTTCGGCCCATACGAACCTTGACGCTGCAGAACGCGAACACATTCTTCGCGTTCTGCGGGAGTGCAAGGGAATGATCGGCGGGTCGGGTGGCGCGGCGGAGCGCCTGGGTGTTAAGCGCACTACCTTGAACTCCAAGATCAAAAAACTGCGCATCCACCGCCGAGACTACATTTAGTCTCGAGACGAAACTTCGTCTCGTCTCCGCGTGATCCATCGCACACCATCGACAGCGCTTCGGCTCACTTCGTCGCGTTAAGTCTTGCCATTTGAAACAGATACTGACATTGCTGTGATCGCTCGCACTTTGGCGTGTGACCTGCCTTACTTTCTTTTCATCAGGCAAGAAGGTTGGGCGGAGATGCTCAGAATCACGGTCCAGGACGGCGCGAAGAAGCAGACCATCAAGCTCGAAGGCAAGATCGCCGGACCCTGGGTCGAGGAATTCGAGAGTACCTGCCGATCTGTTCTGCCGTCGCTCGGCGCGAAAGAATTGCACCTCGATCTTCGGGGAGTCGGCTACGTCGATACCAAAGGAAGAGGCCTTTTGCGCGAGATCTATCGGAAGACAAACGCCTGCTTTTTGGCAGATTCGCCTCTGACAAGATCTTTCGTCGAAGACGCAATGAGCGTGACTGAGAAAAACGGGCAAGAAGGAGCCTAAAATGCGCGGTCCATACGGTTTTGAACTCAGTGAAAACTGCCAATCCTGTAAGGTGCGGGTGAAAGGTTTTTTTTGCCAGCTCAGCCCTCCGGCATTGGCGGACTTTAATAAGACAAAGTCGCCGGCAACTTATCCGGCCGGTGCCGTTCTTTTCCTCGAAAAGCAGGACTCTCGCGGGGTCTTTGTACTTTGCGAAGGGCAGGTGAAGCTTTCGATCAGCTCGAGGGGCGGGAAAACGCTGATCCTCAGAATTGCGAAGCCCGGCGAAATCCTTGGACTCATGGCGACTATGTCGGACAGTCCGTACGAAGTCACTGCCGAAACTTTGCATCCCTGCCAAGTCGCCTTCGTGCGGCGCGATGACTTCCTGCAGTTTGTTGGCAAATACCCGGAGGTCTATCAAAATGTCGTAAGGCAGCTCACTACGCTCTACAGCGGAGCCTGCGAGCAATTGCGTACGGTCGGACTTTCGAGCTCAGCGCCGGAGAAACTGGCGCGTCTCCTCCTGGAATGGTCTCCCGAGGTAAAGGACTCCAAACAGGACGCACCGATAAAGCTGCCTTTGACCCACGAGGAAATCGCCGCATTCATCGGCACCACGCGCGAAACCGTTACTCGGACGCTCAGCGAATTCAAAAGCCGTCACCTGGTTGCGCTGCAAGGTTCGACCCTGATGATTTCAAACCGGCCCGCTCTCGTAACGATAAGCGGGGCGTAGAAAGCAGGTTTCTCGTCCCAGCCAGGAAGGCAGGCATGCCATGAAAGTGAAAGATCTTATGACTCAGGCGGCCGTGTGTTGCGCTCCTGCCGCGAACGTCGGTGAGGCCGTTGAGCTTATGTGGGTGCACAACTGCGGAATGTTGCCCGTCGTCGGAACCGGCGGAAAGCTTGAAGGAATTGTCACGGACCGTGATATTTCAATCGCTATGGGAACCAGAAACCGCTTGGCGGGAGAGCTTACGGTCGGAGAAATCGCCACAAAGAACATAGTCACGTGCAAACCGGAGGACGAAATTCACGAAGCCCTGCAGACCATGGCGGAGAAACAAGTACGCCGCCTTCCTGTCGTGAACGAGGAAGGCATACCTCAAGGAATCCTTTCCATGGACGATATCATCACTCACGGAGATCTGAATAAGTGGCAAGGTTGCTGCGAGCTCTCGGCCGAAGAAATCATCCGGGCATTGAAAAGACTTTACGGCCAGAGAGCGTCCGCGGTTCGCTCGCACGCTGCGGGCGCCTGACTTTGCTTTGTCAGTCGCGCCGTTCTTAGCTTCCGTTTCGCGGCCAATCCGCCTACCGAGCGGTTCGACGTGACATAGGACGGGCAGACTGGCGCACCTTCTCTACTTCGGGGACGGGGCCGCGTTCTTAAGCGACGCGGCCGTGGTGCGAATTCCTTCGGCGTAAGGCGTGCCGGAGAAGCTGAAAGCTCTCTCAATCTTGGAAGAATCAAAAAGATAGGGCGAATCGTTCTGGTAAAGCATTTCATGAACTTCGCCGACCAGCGGATTGAACCACCCCATGACACGAACCATGGTTCGGCTCAGAACCCGGAGTCTCGGAGCCACGCCAAACTCCTTGGCGGCCATGGCGATGAACTCTTTCCCAGTCGGCGGATTCGGGGTGGTCGCGACGTGCCAGGTCTGATTCCACGTAGACTCGCTTTCGGCAAGTGTGACGAGACTTCGCGCTGCATCTAGCGTGTAGGTGTAGGAGTGAGGTACGGAATCATTGGCGAGCCACGACGCTTTCTGATTCTTGGCGAGCGGCTCGAACACCAAGACGTTCGGCAGACCATTGGGTGCTTCCGGTCCGTAGAAGTCGGCTGCCCGTGCGATCATCGCCGTGAGGCCACCGTTCTTCCACTCGTTTATCAGTGAAATCGCGATCTTCGCGCGGGTTTCCCCCTTCTTGCTGCAAGGGTTGAACGGAGTCTCTTCTGTCATCGTGCCGGTGGCTTTTCCGTACATGTACACGTTGTCGAAGAAGATCAGCTTAGCGCCCGAACGCTTGCAAGCTTCAATGGTGTTGGCCATGATTCGCGGCCACATTTCTGCCCACAGTCTGTGATCGTATTTGAGACCAACAAGAACATAGACGATGCTGGAGCCCGCCACAGCACGGATTGTCTGATCCTTGTCAGAGAGGTCGGCGGAGATCGTTTCCGTTGCCCTAGGCGCAGGAGGTGCGCGCCGAGCTACGAGTCTGAACGGCTGCTTATTAACACAGAGGAGTTTGACTACCTCATTGCTTATCACGCCGCCTGCGCCGAGGATGGTGATCATCTGAAACCTGCCTTCCCGCAAGAGCAAGTCTGGCTTCCTGCTCGTTCCGCTCAAGACTGCATTCCCCTTGTGCTTTTGGCCTGTGCGCTGTTTTTGGCAAGCGAAAACTCAAGCCAAATCTCTTTTGCGCCCCACACGGAATCGGTTCGCTCCCAAGATAAGGCACGGCGCGGGGGGATTACTCCGCAGAGAGTCGCGCATCTCCGCTCGGTCCTCAATGCTCTCTGAAGGCACAGAGACACCGGAGAACTCTGGAGCCATATACGTCCGTGAGGTCCGCTCCGCGATGAACGGCGACGAAACCCTACCGGGTGGACCTCCAGAAGCCCATCCCGAAATGGATTCTCTACGGAACCTCCGTCGTCCAGGAAGACGGCGAAGTACATTTCCTCGAAGATATCTACGGACACGATGCCGCTCTCGAAACTGCGTTTGCGGTGCAGAAGTCCTCTTCGATGCTTCGAGAAAACCTAGATTGGAATTAATTGCTGGTTGCGTTTAAAGCTGCTTGAAAACCCGGTTTTACTTCGCGAGTATGGTTCCGGCTAACGAACTTGGACCGCGGAGTCACGATCGTTTCTAACCGCGAAGCGTCAGCACCGGACAAGGCGCGTGTGCAATTACCTCATAGGCGACGGCCCGGTCGGTTCGAGCCGCGAACTCGGCGAGCCTGTCCATTCCGCGCACTCCCAAAACGATCAAGTCAGCTCCACGCCGTTCGGCAGTGGCAAGAATCTGAGCACCCGGCTTTCCATGTTCGACAACCAGTTCCGGCCGGCACCACAGTTCTGCATCTCGAGGCAGCACATCCTGTACTCGGTGCAAGGCTTCCGCTACCGAGAGGTCGACGGATCTATTGCTCTTTCCCAATTTTGGCGCTGGCAGCACGTGCAGAAGAACCAGCCTTGATTCGTTTTCCTGTGCCAGAGACATCGCATACGTAGCCGCGACGCTCGAAACGGAATTGAAATCGGTGGCAAAAAGCACGCACTGAAACTGTTCTTCGTTGTGGGCAGGCCTTCGCACGGCCGGTCCAACCGTGAGCACCGGGACAGTCGTCCGGCGGAACACCTCCTCTGCGGTTGAACCGAACATTAGCTTTTTTAGTCCGGTGCGTCCGTGGGTCCCGAGGACGATCAGGTCGACTTCCCGCTCCTGCAAGAACTTTGCGAGCGACGGCCAAACGGCTGTGTCTCGTCGGATGATCACTTCGTTCGGAAGCCCAGCGAGCTGAGCTTGAATCTTGCCCATTTCTTTTTGGGCAGTCTCGTCCTCGGCGTCCAACACGCTCGCCGACATTTCCCCGGCCATGTACGTATACATGGAGGAAACCACAGCGTGCAGCACAGTCACCTTCGCGCCGTAGCCGCGCGCCATCAAGGTCGCGTACTGAAGAGCCGTAGCTGACGGCTCCGAGAAATCTGTCAGGAGCAGAATATTCTTAAGGGCAATTCTTTTGCTGACCGGAAGGGTGGTCTCCATATTGGTCCTCCTCCAAAGCGCAGTTTGCCAATAGCACCTGCAGTTTGCCGTGATCTTGGCCACCCCTAAATGTGACCGGCGTCACTGTCGCACGACCCGAAGGTTGTCACTGTCAAGCTGCCACGGAGCTTTCAGACGAATGGATCGCTTAGTGACGCAACGATCGGAGATCTCAAATGAAAGTGCTGATCGCCATCGACTCCTCGCCGGCTTCGCACCGTGTTCTTGAAGAAATTGCTGCACGCCCTTGGCCATCGAATACCGCTTTCTGCATCGTCAGCGCGGTCGAGGTTGGTCGCTTTTCGGAGGTGCCCGCTCTCATCGCCGATGCAAAACGCGAATCTGAGCAACTGGTCAAGGCGGGGGCGGCGAAGCTTCTCTGCGCAAAGCAGACCGCCACGACCCAGGTGCTCATGGGGTCTCCACGCAGGGCCGTTTCTGCATACGCTCAGGACTGGAGCGCGGATTTGATCGTTGCCGGCTCGCACGGACATAGCACCGTTGGCCGGTTTTTTCTCGGTAGCGTTGCGCAAGGCATCCTAAGAACGGCAAGCTGCTCGGTCGAAATCGTGCGCTATCCCGCAGGGGGGCGAGCCCCTTCTTCTCATCCCATGAAAATTCTACTGGCAACCGACGGCAGCGAGTGTTCCGTGGCGGCTGAGCGCTCAGTGGCGTCCAGACCGTGGCCCATTGGTACAGTCTTCAAGATTCTCAGCGTGGAGGAACTCGTACCAACGCCTATCCCGGTGGAAGTCTCCTCTCTCGCCGCCATCTATCCCGCTAGTCTTCTTGAAGAACTTGTGACGGGCGCCCGCGCTCGAGCAATTGCTGCCTCCGAGGGCGCTCAGAAGACGCTGACGCAAGCCGGTTTGACAGTCCTCGGCCAAGACCCGACCCCTTCAGGGGATCCGAAATCTGTCATCCTCGACACTGCCAAGACCTGGCAAGCGGACCTCATCGTCCTTGGATCGCATGGTCGCCACGGCCTGGATCGCTTTCTTATGGGAAGCGTCGCCGAAAGTGTCGCGGTTCACGCGCACTGTTCGGTTGTCGTTGTCCGGTAAATAGTCGAGCCCTTATCTCCAAAGGAGATTTTCATGTACGATCAGAAACGAATCCACAAAATCGCTGCACTGCCCTCACCCATTCTTTCTGTTTACTTAAACACAGCAAACCAGGATCCGTCCCTGCATCCAATTGTTCCGGCGCCTTTACGTTGGTTTGCCGAGGAAGCCGAAGCGCTGTCACGCACATTGTTGCCACGCGACAAGATCAGATTTAGAGAACAGGTCGAACGCATTGAGCGATTTCTGAGCCTGCGCCGTACGCAGGAAAGAGCCATAGCGGCTTTTGTTGGACCGGACGCCTGGGAAGTTTATCCCCTAAATGTCGGTCTCGAAAATCAACTGCGTTGGGGAAAACCTTCTGTGGGACAACTCTTCAGACTGCTCTCAGACCACAAGCCTTACGGCATCGCCGTCGTTGACCACCACCGTGCCCAGTTCCTCCAGTTCCATCTCGGCAGGTTAACTGCCCTCGCCGAGAAACGGTACGAGATTAATGAGTCCCAATGGAAAAGGTCCGACGTTAGTCATGTCGCGAGCGACCGGATGCGAAAGGCGCACGGACCCGATCGCGATCTTTTTGAACATCGCGTCGTCGCACAATTTGAACGCCTATGCCGCCAAACAGCCGAACAGCTGCTAACCCTTGTTAAAGCGCATGATTTCCAGGGACTATTTCTCGTAGGACCACCGCGCCTCGTCGATTCTATTAAGAAACACTTCCCTTCCGCCCTCTCCAGGTTCGTCGTGTCCGTAGCCAAGGACTGGGGCGGCTTCTCGCAAGCAGAAATCTATTCCCGGCTAGAGCCGCTGGTGGCCGATTACGAACAAATGCGCCAACTCACCGAGGTGTCTGAAATCCTAGCCACCAACGACAAAACGGTCGCCGACCCTGATGAGACACTGGCAAGATTGCAGGCTGGAACGATTCGCACCATTGTTTTCGCGCAAGATCATGACTTTGAAGTGCGTGAGTGCGCAAAATGCGGGAGCGTCAGCCGTTCGGGGGACGTTACATGCGCCGACTGCCGCGGCGAACGCCGAAGGATTTCCCTGCTCGATGTGCTGCCCCGGCTGGCTGCTGAGCAAGACGTCAAAGTTGAATTTGTGAAAGGAAAGGCGGCACAGGTTCTCGCAAGGGCCGGCGGCTTGGGGGGCTGGTTGCGACAACCGAAGAAGAGGACCGCGGTTGGATGAATATCTGAGCGACTATCCCAAGAAACATCTGGAGGGCGTAGAAGATCTCCTCTACTGATCGAAGGAGAAATTCCAAGTTTCTATCTCCTGTACTTCAATCGTTCACGTTCGGATGCCCTGCATAGAGGATTCAGCGGGTTGGCCCGCGGCCAAGTCAAAAGCCGGGCCCGCAAGGGGGCCTTGGAGAACCTCGTAAACGTGCAACGTTCCATCGAAGCGCAGTTTGCCGCAGGGGCCGCCTAACTAGGCTTTCCTAGAGCCTACACAGCTTTGCAGGCATGCTGGCGCCGGATCACTTCGACGGAGCACTTCGCGTGGAGCGCCACTGCTTCCGAAACGCTTCCCATAACTATTCGGTCAAATCCGCTGCGCCCATGGGAACCGAGTACGATCATATCCACGTTCCACTTTTCGGCTTCGTCCAAAATCACTTGAAAAACCCGGTCTCTTACGATGGGCACGTTCGAGGAGACCTTTAACGTAGAGTCCGCCAGTACTTCGAGGCCCTTGGCCGCGCAGATTGCGGCTTCCTCTTCGGAAGCTGCTCCCAAATCGCTAACCTCTCGCGCGTTGAGATAGGAAAACTCCTTCAACGGAAGAAATTCCGGGACACTGATGATCCTCGCCTCGCTGCCGGCTGGCCAGGGACGCTCAGCGATCGAACGCACTGCAGCGGTCGAATATTCCGACCCGTCTGTCGCGACGAGAATCTTCATACCTGGTTTGGCTTCGGCGTTTGTGCCTTCTCGCACCGGACGCACGATCTCCACAGAGCACGGCGCGTGCCGGAGGACCGAACGCGCGGTGCTTCCCAGTAACATGCGCTCCCAATCCCGGAGCTCATTTGAGCCCACCATGACCAAATCAGCCTGCCAATCTCTAGCAAACGCATTAATGCCCCGCCGGGGACTGCCCAGAACGATCTCCGTTGTCACGATCCCTCCGAGATGCTGCAAACAACCGGCCGACCTCTCCAAATTCTCGCGGACATGAGCTTTGGCTCGCTCCAGCAGCAAGGGGGCTCGAACGAAGGAATATGGGTCCAGCACATTCAGCAGGCAAAAAGACAAGCCAGAAGGCCACGGCCTGGCCGTAACCGCTTTCACCACTTCGCCGCAGGGCGAACCCCCGTTGTGTGCGAGTACGACTCTCATGTGGCCTCCTCAAAATCGGGCCGCAAGCACCCGCTTCTACATCACCGATACTCCTTGAGCTCGATTGAGGCTGTGATGCTGGTCACGAAAATACGTAAGGATCGTCACGGGATGGGCCGCCGCCGTGAAAGCAAGCTAGACTCGTTCGGGACAGCCCCGACAAACCGCATGCGTCCCCGGACGTCAGCTTCATGTCCAACACACCTACTCGCGATACTCCATCCGTTTCTCCCGCCGCGGGTCGCTTTTCAGCCCGAGGACCACGTGCCTCTCGAATCGCGCTCAAGTGGCATGCGCTGGACGCGAACGTTGTCCTCGAAGCACTCGAGGCAAATGTATCAGCGGGCTTGACCACCACGGAATCCGCACAAAGGCTTTCCACCTATGGAAGCAACGAACTAGAGGGACGCGGGCTCAAGAGCGCGTGGCTGATTGTTTGGGAGCAGTTGACCCCCGTCATGATGCTTATCCTCCTCGCCGCCGCCGCTGTTTCCCTTTTCCTCGGAGATTACAGCGACAGCTTCGCAATTGGCGCGATCGTCGTCCTCAATGTGTTGCTCGGATTTACCCAGGAATACCGCGCGGAAAAGGCGCTCGCCGCTCTGAAGAAACTGGCTGTCCCTCACGTTCGGGTACGACGCGACGCGCGCGCTCAAGAGATTCCCTCATCCCTCGTGGTTCCCGGCGACATCGTTCTGGTCGAAGCGGGGGACTTCGTGCCGGCAGACTGCCGCGTTCTGGCGAGCTCGAACCTTCAAACCCAGGAAGCTTCCCTCACCGGCGAATCACTACCCCTCCGCAAAACGGACCGCGCGTTGCAAGAGCACGAACTCGCCATCGGAGATCGGCAGAACATGATCTTCATGGGAACGTTCGTCATCAATGGGCACGCCGAGGCCGTGGTTACCGAAACGGGAATGCACACCGAGTTGGGACGAATCGCGCAGCTCATCCACGCCGTGGATCGCGCGCCTACGCCGTTGCAGCGCCGCCTCAACCAGCTTGCCAAGATGCTTGCGGCCGCCGCCCTGGCGATTGTGACCCTTATTTTTGTCCTCGGACTCCTGCGCGGCGAACCCCTCAAACTCATGTTCTTGGCCGCTGTGAGTCTAGGCGTGGCCGCCGTCCCGGAGGGGCTGCCTGCCGTGGTGACCATCGCTCTAACTCTCGGGGCGCAACGAATGCTCAAGCGAAAGGCACTCATTCGTAAATTGTCGGCGGTCGAAGCGCTCGGCTCGGTGAATGTGATCTGCTCGGATAAGACCGGCACGCTTACCGAAAACCGGATGGCCGTGACCGTACTCGAACTGCCCGACCGAACGATACAAATCAACAAACTTCCCAACCACGAGAAACTGTCGAAAGACGCCGAGCCTTCGGACTCTGGATTAGGACTTTTGCTCACGGGCGCCGCCCTTTGCAACGATGCCGTAATGCAAGCCGACGCAAACAACCCAAACGGCGGCGTCGCTATCGGCGACCCGACGGAGGCGGCGCTGCTCGTCGCTGCTCTGCAGTTTGGCGTGGAAAAGAACACTCTGCAGCAAATCTTGCCCCGGGTCGGAGAAGTGTCGTTCTCTTCCGAACGAAAGCGGATGACTACGGTCCAGAGAATTCCGTTCGATCTTTCCTTATTGCCAGTGGCGGTACGTTGCGCAATGCATGGCGGCAGCCCGGCCTTCGTGGCCTTCACAAAGGGGAGTGTCGAGGCGCTCATTCCACTGTGCGACGAAGCCTGGGTCAATGGAAAACTTGAAAGATTGCAGGAAGGACGGACCCAACAATTCCTGGCTGCAAATAACCGGCTCGCCGCAAACGGCATGCGCATCCTCGGCGTGGCGTTTCGTTTCCTGGATTCGCTTCCGGAAGACGTGGACGGCCATGACGTCGAGAACAAACTTGTCTTTCTCGGAATGATAGGCATCGTGGACCCGCCAAGAATCGAGGTAGCCGATGCCATTTCCGTTTGCAAGAAAGCGGGAATTCGGCCCGTCATGATAACGGGCGATCATCCTCTGACCGCGAGGTACATCGCCGCAGAGCTTGGAATTATGAGAACGGAGCCCTTTGTTACAGGAGCCGAAATCGACCAGTTGACCTCTGACGACCTACAGCGTCGGTCGGAGAGTGCGCCACTGTATGCGAGAGTTTCCCCAGAACACAAGCTCAAAATTGTCGAAAGCCTTCAGCGTGGCGGACATATCGTCGCGATGACGGGGGATGGAGTGAACGATGCACCCGCTCTCAAGAAGGCAGACATCGGCGTCGCAATGGGAGTGAGCGGAACCGATGTGGCCAAGGCGTCCGCTGACGTGGTGCTGCTGGACGATAATTTCGCTACCATCGTCGCCGCAGTCGAAGAAGGCCGCGTCATCTACGACAATATCCGCAAGTTCATCAAATACATCCTTGCCACAAACTCAGCAGAGATCTGGGTCATGCTTGCGGCTCCATTTTTCGGCATGCCCCTTGCATTGCTTCCGCTGCAGATCCTTTGGATGAACTTAGTGACCGATGGACTACCCGCCCTCGCGCTAAGCGCGGAACCGCCCGAATCCGATACGATGCGGCGCCCGCCCTATCCTGCGTCAGAAAGTATCTTCGCACGCGGCATGGGCCGCCACATCGCTTGGGTCGGGCTGCTGATGGGTCTACTTTCGCTCGGAATTGGCTATTGGTACTGGAAGGCAAACGATCCCATTTGGCAAACCATGATCTTCACGACGCTGACTTTCTCTCAGATGGCGCACATCCTGGCGATTCGTTCCGAGCGTCGTTCGCTCTTTAAGGCGGGCTTGTTTTCAAACAAGCCATTGCTTGCCGCCGTCTGCCTCACCATCGCGCTTCAGCTTGCACTGCTCTATGTTGCCGGCCTGCGACAAGTTTTCAGAACCACGGCTCTGTCTCCCGTGGACCTGGCGGCCACAGCCGCTTTCGCCGCCGTGATCTTCTGTGCCGTCGAACTGGAAAAGTACTTCCTGCGGCGAAAAACTGTACTCAAGCAATAGGCGGAAAAGGTGGTGACGGGCGTCACGTTCATCGGTGCCGGCTCGCACGGACCGTCATTCCGAGCACAGATATTCTGCGGTTGCACAATGTCTTTCGCATGGGAGTTATGAAAATGAATGAAACTCATGCATATCACGTCACCGCAAAATGGGAGGCCGGTAGGAACGGAGTCGTATCGGCCAAGGAAATCCATCCACCCATTCACTTTTCCGCTCCTCCAGAATTCAAAGGGGAAACCGGCTTTTGGACGCCCGAGCATTTTCTCGTGGCCGCCGTCGCGTCCTGTTTCATCGCGACGTTTTACGCGATCGCCGCCGCGTCGAAGATGGAATTCGTGAGTCTTCACTTGTGCGTCGAAGGAAAGCTCGGAAAAGTGGACGGAAAGTTACAGTTCACGGAAATGACGCTGCGGCCTACGCTTATGACCGCCTATAACGACGAATTGGAACGCGGGAAACGAATACTCGAAAAAGCGCATGAAGGCTGCTTGATCGCGCGCTCGTTGACCTGCCCCGTCCTTATGGAACCTTTGGTCCGCCCTGCCGAAGAACTCTTGGCTCGCTGACTCAGACGCAAAAGAACCAGTCGAGAGTTCGAAGGGAGCCCGCGATGATCACGCGCATCACTTTGATCCTCCTGTTTCTACTTATGATGTGCGTCGCAGGCGCCGGGAACCCCCAGTCGAATCCATCCACAGCAACATTTACTCCAAAGGACGACAAGGTCCAGTTTCCGCCCGCATATGTTCCGTCCGGTCGCCAAATGTATAGGAATATTGTGCGGTGTGCCATGGCTCCGCCGGCAAAGGCCGCGGTCCCGTCGCGACGTCGCTCCGCAAACCTCTGCCGAACCTGACGACACTCGCTCGAGGGCACGGCGGAAGCTTTTCCAGGGAATATGTGACGAACGTCCTTCGGTCGGGTCCGGGATTTTCGGCTCACAGTTCGTCCGAGATGCCGGTGTGAGGACCCATCTTCCAGTACCTTGAAAACTACAATGAGTCTGTGGTCCGTCAGCGCATCAAGAATCTGTGCGATTATCTCGAGTCGATATAAGAACAATGATGGGGAAGATCTTGTGCGTGCGCTTTTCGACCGCGGATGAAATGGTAAACCCGCACCTCGCTCGCCTCACTGCAATCGCGTGGAACAACCCTGCGCGTCCACAACAGCTCCTGCCCCTGGCGCGCAGCCCGAACCAAGACTAGTTCTTGCGTTGCACCTGCGTCGGTCGTCAGACTCGAGGACTACGAAGGCCCGATGAAAAAACCGTTGGCTTTTTCGCTCGTGCGGTTGCACGCAAAGCCGTCGATCCTCCACGATACAATTCCCGCGCTTTCCTCTGCTCTCTCGAAACCAAGGTTAAATTCGTTCTCTTCCTGCAAGATTCGCTGAATCCCACAACGGAACGCGGAAAAAACAAACAACTAGGAACGAGGCGAGGTGATCACGACTTATAGGAGATTCTTGCCGGGCGGCGTTTGTCGCCGTCTGGACGTGGCCGTTTCCTACACCCTGATTGCCCGATTTGGAACGTACTCACTGGTGCCCTTCGGCTATACACTTCAGCATTGGGTGGGCGCCGAGCGCAATATATACGACCGGCTGGTGCATTTCTCCTTCGGCCTCGTCTGGCCTACCCCGTGCGCGAGGCCTTCCTTCGCGTTGCCAAGGTGACAGATTTCTGGGTTGTTACTACCTGCCCTGGACGTGACGTCGGGTCTGGCCTTTCTCGGAAGCCAGGGAGATGTACGGGACGCACAAAAGGACATGCTGCTCGCTGGGATCGGCGCGTTCCTTGCCATGCTGATTGTCGCTCTCATCCATCTCCGTTACGACAAGAACTTTCTTCAGGACCTGCGGGAAGCATTCCGTCTCGCAAAGGACGACCAACCGCTCGGCGAGATTGGCCTGCGTAGCTGATCGCCGGACGCAACAGAGATGACAGGAAGCGGACAGCAACTATGAGCTTGGCGCTGATAATCATCCTTCTCCGGACCTTCGCGGAAATTCCCTTGTCGCGAAGAACGCTGTCAAAGCATGCCTGGACCGACCAGTTGACAAGGGAGTCGCTGCGCACCGACGCTGGATCGAGTTAGGGGAATCTGGCGGAGGTCGGTTAGCGCACCGCGCGGCTTGTCCAGAGAAGCGGCAAAATCTCTGTTTAGCGAAAAATAAAGGCGGTCGGGATTGGTTCTAAGGTGACCCGCGAGGTTCGGGAGGGCCATGTTCTCGAGGATGACACTCACCGATCTTCCAGCTAGCATACCACTTGAGTGGACACGCAGACTTTTTCCGGGTCCGCAGTGAAATTTTCGCCGAAAATGCTCCGTGCGCTTTGTCTCTCAGATTCCACTTCCGGATGGTCGTCGTGAATAACCGTTTTGCGAATACACGCGGTTTTCTTACGCTGATCTTTGTCACTTGTTTGGCGACCCAAGCGCTGGAAGCGTATCAGTACCCACTGCCGCTCGAGGCCATCCACGAGGCTTATGTGCTAGGCCGGCGAAATGATCGGGCAACTGCAAATTTTTTCGCCCCATACATAACTCCATGCACGGTTCCGGAGGTGAGCTGCTTCGTTACTCAAATTCAAATACTTACTCCGTTTGCTCAAGTTGTCGATCTAACTCGTGGGAACACCAGCAGGAGCTACACGGAACAACAGGCACTAAAAGATTATCAGCAGCGAGGAGACACATTTGACGTTCAGATCAAGCTGGTTCTGCCGGCCGCCTATAAAACCAACGAATCAAACCGAAATCAAAACTCTCCCGACCTGTCCGTCTCTCTGCGGCCCGAGAATTTCTGGCGCAACTTTCGGTTTGATCTGAAACAACACGGAAGGGTTGTTGCTCCTCGCTCCATTCACAGCAATCCTATTTATTCAATGCCCGCCAACGCTAAGAGTTCGGTGCTCGATGGCGCCAAGGTTTTGCTGGTGTATAACGCAAAAGATGTTGCTTCGGAAGAGGTCACGATTGAAGTTCGCACTCCTGAATCGAAAACCATTACCGTAGTTTTCGATCTCAAGACACTTCGCTAGGAAATTCGCCCGTAAAATGCCGTCGATGCATCATGCTTCATCAGTCCGGTCGCGCTCGTGTCAAGTACAAACCACGTCGTCGTAAATTACTTGGCCTGAATGGACTCGAGGTAGGCGACCAGGTCGTCAATATGTTTTTGGCCACTTCGGTCGTGCTCCGGATCGATCTTGCGAAATTTCGCGCCCCATACCGGCATATCGTTCGATCCGTGTGACTCGACGCGTTTGCCGAAGATCAGCACTGCGGATACATAGCCGCGCGGAAACTTGCCCTCGTACGTTCTGGCAAGAGCCGTCAAGTCCGACGGAGCAATTCTTAACGCTGCGGCAACCGGGCCATCTCCTCTGCCCTGCTTTCCGTGGCACGAGGCGCAATACTTCCCGTACGTTTCGGCTCCAGCCTCGATGTCCGTTTTCTGCGTGGCCGCGTGCGAAACTTGCTTCTGGCTCGCAGCCGCACCACTCCCGAGGTAGACCACGGACGCAACCACCAGGGCCGTTGTCCGCCCAAGACATGTGGGCGCTATCCGTGTGAGAGCGGCCGCTGGCATTCTCCGCAATATATCACGATACCAAAGACGCAGATGTCGTCGCGTCCGGCAGTCCAGCGCAAAATTGGAGAATGAATTGGCTTGCGGCGCGATCACCACGGAGCTCTCGCTCTTCGTTGACCGATAATACGAACTTGGAAGCATCCGTGCCGGCGTGCAAAACGGCAGTCTCTGCAGTCGCACACAGACGAAAATATGCAACGGCTCATATCGCTCGATATGGAGGCATAAGGGAGTCGCCCTAACCCAATATCAACAAGGATATCGTCAACATCAGCGCGATCGCCGCCAGACCAATACCGACAATCCTGCGGAAACTCTTCACTCCCACAAAAACTCCGACAACCAACTTCAAAACCGTATTCGTCAAGACACCGAAAGCAATGGCCCGAGCTGCAATTTGGGCCGGCACCTGAATGCCTGCCGTTCTTCGCCATCGAAATCACCGGTACGTCCACATCCCCGAATCCGAGAACCCCGCGGAAACAAATATTCCCGATTGCCCCCAAACACCCTGCGCCCACCATACGCCGAACAAGACTGGCTGAAATAACAACGCCATCTGGAAAGCTGCAGCGGGTTCGCGACGGGTCCGTCTGCCGTGCGCGACCCTCGGTATTTCCATATTTCCCAAAAGGCCGCGCATGTTGCGATAGAAAACGTGGGGCGAAGTAAGGAACTAGGGCTAGTGCCGTAAACGGATTCCGAACTGCCGTCGCGACCGCAACGCGCACAAACATTACGGCCGATGCCCCGATTACACCCTACGCGAGCGGAATCCTCGCTGTATCTTCAACACGGCTCATGCGGCGCCGGATGAAACACTCCCACCTCGGAGCATCTCGATGTCGCGGAGTTCGCACCGTTTACACGTTAGGCTGCTCCCTTAGCCAACACGATCTGAGGTATGCGGCGCTGATCGATGGCCCGCCAGGTTTTGACAACCTCTTCCATCGACAACTCAGGCCGCTGGCCAATTCCCCCTGCTTCCGCCCTGAGCAGCAAATCGTCTATAGAAATGACACCGACCAGAGTGCCATTTTCGGTGAGCACGGGCAGCCGGCGCACTCCTCCCTCTTTCATCATTTGCATCGCGACGTGGACATCGTCCTCCGATGAACAAGCAAAGAGGCGGTTGGCCATTGCTTCACGGACCCTGACGTCGCCCGGCAAGCGATTACGAGTTCCGAGAGCGATACAAATGTCGCGATCCGTGATCACTCCGACGATCTGTCCGGCACCTCCCATCACCGGAAGAAATCCACAGTTCCCAACCCACATCAGCTCCGCAGCCGACCCCAGATTGGTCTCGAGCTGACAGTAATATGGCGTTCCCATCATTGCGTTTTTGACTTTCATTGACCTTCTCCTATCTGAGACTCATTCTCTTGGACTGTTTTTCTCGAATCACTTCGACCGAACATGACCATGAAATGCGACATGCTCCGAAACGCTCCCCAGCATTAGGCGGTCGAACTTACGCCGGCCGTGAGGTCCAAGGACGATTAGTTGGGCACCCCACTCTTCAGCCTTTTTTACGATGGTTCCGGCGATGCTTCCCTGCGGAAAAGGCGTGTCCGTACTTACTTTGCCCTCGAGCCTAGACAGCATTCGCGAGCCCGCGTCCGCAACTGTTCTTGCTTCCTTTAGTGCAGAATTATTGAGGTCTTTTATCTTCACTTCGCTGCCTGTTGGCCAAGGGCGATGGACAACGAATCGTAGCGCTAGCTCCGAAAATTTCGAGCCGTCGGTGGCAATAAGGACCTTCATGTTCGCCGTCCTTACATTCTTCTTATTTGATGGCGGCCGCACGATTTCCACTGAACAGGAGGATTGACGGAGGACGGAATGTGCGGTGCTGCCGAGAAGCAACCGAGACACTGGACCGCGATGGCTCGAACTCGCCCTATCCCGTCGAGATTCCACTTTGTTCTTAATTCAAACGAGCTCTCCGAGATGTGATTTCTGTCATAGCCAGATGTGAACTAGCGCACAGCTTGGACCGCGTGCGGATGCTAGAAGCTGTGCCAACGGAGCGGAAATCATGAAGGTATTGTTGGCAAGCGATGGTTCCAAATTCTCTGAGGCCGCCGGCCAAATGATCGTTTCGGACTTCCGCACGCAAGGCGCAGAAGTTCTCGTTCTGCAGGTAGTCGAACCACTGGTCTTTTCCACTCCGCCACAAATGGCGCACGGCTACGCCCCAGAAATGTCCGCGAGACTCCATGACCAACTAAAGCAAGCGAAAGAATCCGTGGCGCGAACGGCGGACGTTCTGCGCAATGCTGGGTTCCAGGTGGATTCACGAGTAGCCGAAAATGAGACGAGAACTGGAATCCTGAACACCGCCGGGCAGTGGCAAGCGGATCTGATCGTTCTCGGCTCTCATGGGGCAAAAGACCTGCGCCAATTCCTGCTGGGCAGCGTCGCCGAGTTCGTCGCCCGTCACGCGAAGTGCTCGGTTCTCGTCGTGCGAAAACCGCTTGGCGCCAAATCGATTCTTTCAGCCTGAGAGAGGCGCTTGAGATTGTGAACCGAGCGACTCCGTCTCCGCCGTGGATTGCACACGATCGCTGGCCGTGGCGCTCTGCCGCACTAGAAAGGGCCGAGAATGAAACGTGCTCCTGGTTTACGGATCGGCCGGGTGTTTGGGATATCCGTCTACATTCACCCGAGTTGGTTCGTAATCTTTGCCCTCATCACATTCTCGCTGGCAACGCAATTCACTCATCAACACCCTCAGTGGTCCCATACGCAGCATTGGAGTTTAGGCATTCTGACCAGCCTTCTGTTTTTCGGCTCGGTCCTGTTTCACGAGTTGGCTCACGGCGCCGTCGCCACCCGCTATCGCATTCCAGTGGTTTCCATCACACTTTTTGTATTTGGCGGAATCGCCCACATCACACGCGAACCAGAAAACGCCAAACAGGAATTTAACATCGCCGCCGTCGGCCCCCTTTCAAGCTACCTCCTAGCCGGAGTCTTCTGGGCTTTGCTGCATGTCTTCCCGCAAAGAGAAATGCTCGGCGCACTCGCTTTCTGGCTTGCCTCCGTCAACATGGGGCTCGCGACATTCAATCTCTTGCCGGGCTTCCCGCTCGACGGCGGCAGGATCTTTCGCGCCGCCGTCTGGTATCTGACCGGCAGCTACCAACGGGCCACAAAACTGGCCGCCCGCGTCGGCCGGATGATCGCATACACGATGATCGTGCTTGGTTTATGGCTCGCACTCAGTGGAGACTTTTTCGGTGGTATTTGGATCGCCTTCCTTGGCTGGTTTCTTCTCAACGCCTCGCAGGAAGGAGTCGCTCTGGCCGCCGTTCGCTCCGCACTCATGGGTGTTCGGGTGACCGACGTGATGAGCCGGGAGATCCCTGCGATCAGCGGCGAGACAAGCCTCGAAGACTACAGCCAGCAGGTGTTACGAACGGGCCGGCGATGCCACTTCATCCTTTCAGATGGGCGGCTGCTCGGCCTGATAAACGTTCAGGCGCTCAACAGCGTGCCGCGGAAACAATGGCCCGATACGCCTGCACAGGCCGCAATGATCCCTCGCGACAAAGTCGTCTGCTCCGCTCCAGACCAGCCTCTATTGCCATTGCTGAAACAAATGATTGAGGCTGACGTGAACCAGGTGCCAGTGCTTTCTACAATTGCCGCGAATGCTTCTGATTCTCGCGTTGTGGGAATCGTGACGCGAGACTCCATACTGCAGGTGATCCAGGCACGAAACGAGGTGGAAGTGCCCCCCACGGCCTGATGGGCTTGCTTATTGGGTTGAAGCTGACCGCGATTGGAAGTTAGCGACGAAGTGCAGCTTCGGCCGGGAATCAGGGTTTTGCCACGGAGCGGACCAGCACGGACCGCCCCGGAACGAGACCATTATTCCTCAATCTCTGCCTGGGTCTACCGAGGATGGCCATGGGACGCTCGCACCAAATTCCATCCTCACGGTATTTGAGCGTGTAAATATGCAGCAATTTCCAGCCTTCTTCGAGCAACCGGTTGACGACCGTCCGGCCTCGTGTTTCGAGGTTATGACCCGTTACTTCCACGAAATCCAACTGCCAGAGCGGCTGTACGTCGCGGGCCAGCACTTCCATGGTGTGGTCCATTGCGCTCTTTTTTGCGTCAGCCGTTCCCAACGCTGTGTCTATAACTCTCGACGCCATGGTCGCCTCCACGAATCTTTGAGTGGCCTACCCGACGGTCGCCGGACTATCTCGACAGAACAGTGCGCATGCAGTGCCACGTGCTCCGATACGCTACCGATTGTCCAGCGATCGAATCCGCGGCGTCCGTGAGAACCAAGTATCACCAAGTTGGCGCGCCAGCGCTCCGCTACCTTTGCGATTTCCCTCGAGTCACTGTCCCTCGGGAGCAGAGTCCCTGCCCCTGCTTCCAGGCCCGCCTTGGCGAGAATCTCAGCACCCGTCTCAGCATAACGCTTCGCGTCTTTGAGTGCGGCGGCATTGAGTTTCTCGACTTCCTTCAATTCCAGATGACGGAATTCGTCAAGGGGCATGAAGGGTTCGGGAATTGAAATAACCTTGAACATGCTGCCTCTCGGCCAGGGGCGGCTTGCCACTGAACGGATCGCGGCGGCTGAAAACTCCGACCCGTCGGTAGCAATCAGGATTTTCATTTTGGGTAGGCGGTTCCGGCCACCCCCTTCAGGCAACGGCCGAACGATTTCGACGGAGCATGGCGCGTGCCTCAGGACGGATCGTGCCGTGCTCCCCAGCAAAACACGCAGTAGGGCACCTCCCCCATGGGAACCAACGAGGACAAGATCGGCCTTCCAGGCGACAGCGCTCTTCGGTATGACCTGCCGCGCGCGGCCCAGAACGACATCCGTTTTCGTCTTCCAGCCGGCCTTCCGCAATCCGTCCGCAGCGCTCTCAATCTGCGTGAGCGACGCTTCCTTCGCGCGTTCGAGTGAAATCGGCATCCGCGAGTAAGCAAAAGGATCGAGCACGTGAAGCAGAAGAAATCTCGAGCCCACAGGCCACGGACGGGAGGCCGCCTCGCGGACAATTTCCGTGCACTGCGGCGTTGCATCCAGCGCGATCAGAACTCTCATTATTCCTCCTGCAAGGACGTCCCGTCGTCGCCTTCTCTCAATCAAACGATTCTTGGGCGGCCGCCGCCTTTTTCTTTTCTTCCGGGATTTCCGTCAGTGTCGCTTCCGCCAGCAGCAAGACACTGGCGACCGAGACTGCATTCTCCAGAGCCATACGCGCGACTTTCGTCGGGTCGATGATCCCGGCTTCAACCAGGTCGACATATTCGCACCGCGAAGCGTCGAAACCTGCGTGATCCGAACCGCGTCCGCCAGCGCGCTGGCACCCTTTAGTATCTTTTCGCGAGCCGCCGCTTTGAACGAGAGTCGCTTTGCCGCCATTGGACACTTCCATCCCTAATCCTTGCCGTGCCTGCCACGAGATTATCTGCGGCACGCAAACTCAACTCCCTTGTAATTTGATCGCCTTCTCTGACGCTGTGATCCCGCGCATGCGCGCGTGTGACGTAGCGCACTTTCTTTCGCATAGTTTCGCGTTACAAAACTGAATGGATCAGGAGGGATAGTGAGAAGCCAACCCACAATTCTGTGTTTCTTTTTTCTCCTCACGGCGAACGTTACTGGGGCCCTAACTCTATTGGCGGCCCAGACGGTGACAGCCAATCATCAAGACGGCACAACCCAATTACCCGTCGGGTATATTCCGTCCGGCAAGCAAATGTATAGGGAATATTGCGCGTCGTGCCACGGCCCCGAGGGCAGAGGCCGCGGCCCGGTGGCCGTCGTACTCCGCAAACAACCGCCCAATCTCACGACACTCGCGCAGAGGCATGGTGGAACGTTTCCCGAGGACTATGTCAGCTCCGTACTTCGCTTCGGCCCAGCCTTCTCGGCTCACGGCTCTTCCGAAATGCCCGTGTGGGGGCCCATCTTTCAGTACTTTGAGAATTACAATGAAGCGGCGGTGCGCCAGCGCATCAAGAATCTCTGCGACTTTCTCAAGTCCATTCAAGAAAAGTAGTGCCCCGAACCCTCTCGTTCCATTCGCCGGGTTTCTTGTTGCAACACGGAGATCAATTTCCGGAGGGAACGGCTTCCGGACATGCGATCTCGCGCTCGCCACGGAAGGGTAGCTTCAATTTGCGAGAGATTTCCGCCCAGAAGTCACGCAGCACGTCGAAACCCATATCCTCAACGAGCATAGCCCACGCGGCTCGCTGCAAAGCCCACTCCACGCTTGTTGCCCGGGTGATGCGTTGCTCAAAGCGACAGCGCTCGCCGTCCCTAGCCACTCCGAGTAGTTGAGCATAGGCGTCCCGTCGACCCGGTAGGCGACGAACACATGTCCCGCAGCATGCACTACACGCTTTCCCACACTGCCATGCACTTGCCGATAGTAGCGTGGGTCTTCAGAGAAAATCGACGGATATGCGAAGTCCCTGAAGAACTTGGAGGATGCCTGATCGGTGAGATTCGCCGCAAAACGCTTGCCATAACCGGCGGCACCCTGCCCGAACGTTGGATCTCGATTCGATGCTTGATCTATGCCCGCCCAAAATCCCGAACTCAGAAACGTCATCGGATCCAAAGAGTCCTGCACAAGTAAAGCGAATTTGTCTTTCAGCTCGAGCGTGCGTAGCAGCAAGCCCGGCTTGTAGTACGGTGGATGTACCGCCTTCCGTTTCAGCGCCCGCCCGAAAGATCCTTGCCATGCCTCGACAATCTTGTATCCACTTCGCACTCTCTCTTCTGGTTTGGCTTGCCTGGGCCCGATCAATGGCAGCGCAGAAAGGACCGCCCGCTAGCGAATCTCTGCTTCGCATCGTCGAGCTCGATCCGCAGGAGGCATCCTCCAAAGAGCGTTGCGACGCCGTGCATAGAACCGGTTCCTGTCGAATAGACCTACCGCTTTCTCTAGCGGTCCGTTGTGATCGACGAGGCGTCCCACGGAACGCACGAGTTTTATCGTTTGCGTGCTCAGATTACGAAGCGCCTGATCGAAGAAAAAGCAAGGATTGTTCGTGTTTGTTTTGCATTTGGGGCACCTACGTCCTCTACATTTCAGCGGAACGTGCCGCTGGCAGCGCCGCGGTGCGTCTCAACCCGGTGGGCTCGCGAACCTACATTCAGCAGTTCCACGACTTCTTGGTCAGAGACTTGCGAAAAATCCTGGTAAAACTGCCCCACTCCATAGAACGTTTCCGGGATCTCGGCACAGACCACTTCGTCCGCTT
Source organism: Candidatus Eiseniibacteriota bacterium (assembly GCA_035607085.1). GTDB lineage: Bacteria > Acidobacteriota > Terriglobia > Acidiferrales > UBA7541 > Acidiferrum. The sequence goes on from DATMZI010000145.1 coordinate 83,848, forward strand.
CGTCCTTTAGCCTGCTCACCGTTTCCCAAGGTGCGACCGGAGCAGCAACCACGATGGCCGCCGGCTGCATTTGCCGCAGGGCGCGTATCCCCGCCCGCAAGCTCGAACCCGTCGCAATACCGTCATCCACGAGGAGTACGGTCATGCCCCGAACGTTGAGCGGTGGCCGGTCGCCTCGGTAACTTCGTTCACGGCGATCCAGCTCGGCTTTTTGCTCGCGCGTTACGAGTTCAATCACGCTATCCGACAGACCCAAATATTCGACGGTGTCCCTGTCGAGGACACGCACGCTTCCGCTTCCAATTGCACCAAAGGCCAGTTCCTCACAGCCTGGCACACCGAGCTTGCGCAGAACGAAAACGTCCAGCGGCAAGCCAAGAGCGCTCGCCACTTCGAAGGCAACCGGGACGCCGCCGCGAGGAACCCCGAGCACGATCACATCCTGTCGGTTCTCATACTTCCCGAGCAGCAACGCTAGTCGTCGGCCCGCCTCTTGTCGATTTCTGAAAATCATTAGGCTGCCTCCAACTCCCGGCGCAGCTCCCTTCGTCGCTGCAGCAGTAGAATTTCGTCCTGCTCGTGCAGCTGTCCGCAATAAAAACGATCCGGTTCGAAAAGTAGGCTTTCCCGTGGTCTCGCAGCTTTGGAGATTTCCCTGAGAGTTTCGGCGACATGCGCGGCAGGAGCGCGATGAGCAATATCGGCTTGCGCGATTATCCCGACGCAACGCCCTTGCTTGTTCACAACAGGGATTCTGCGTATCTGGTCTTCCTGCATCCGTTCTTCGCAAACTCCTATCGGGTCATTCGGTTCGCACGTCACGGGAACGCGCGTCATCACATCCTCGACCTTGACGGCGTCGGCATTTTTCCCATCCGCTAGAACACCACAGCACAGATCGCGATCCGTTACGATCCCTTCCAGCAACGAATCGGACAAGTCGGAAACGACCGGGAGGGCTCCAACACCATGCCTTCTCATCAGACGCGCCGCCGTTCGTACGGTGTCCCACGGGGTGCAACAGATCAATTTCCTACTCATGATGTCGCTGGCTAGCATCGCATCCTCCGATGCCAATCTGCGCGCTAACGGCCTCCGTGGTCAGTGAGATGCATCACCGCGGCGGGTGAAAAGCGTCACAAGGACCACTACCAACCGTTGCTATGAGAGTAGGGGGCCGGGCACAGGCCGGTTAACCCACTTGAAGGAACTGATTGGTCGTCGAACTTCTGCGAGAGCGGATAGTTCTTCTGGCATGCCGCGGCGGTAAGAGGGAAACTTTCAAAGTTCGCGCGTCACTTGGCCAGTATTTGAGCAAGTTCAAACAGGCGCAGGTCAGGAGCTTTTTTCTTCCCCGTCACCTCGCATAGAGGCGTTGCTGTGACTTCGTCTTTGATCAACCCGATCAGGTCGCCGTGCCTCCCGCACGCCAAGTGGTCCACGGCTGCCGCGCCCAATCGAGTAGCAAGGAGCCGATCGAATACACCGGGAGAGCCACCTCTCTGGATGTGGGCTTCTAGAGAATTGCGTAGCTTGGACCCAGAGCTTGGCGCAAAATCCACCATGAGCGCAGCGCTCGAGGTGCGATTGCCTACGCCTGAAGGCCGTGACCGTCGTCACATCAATCTGGTATTAATTGACGCATAGTCCTCGAAGCTGTGTTGCATTGGTGGGTAGCCCTCGGATGCCCCTGTTACTGCGGGAGATCCAAGTCAAAGTACCCCCAAGTGGGCATAACCGGTGGCATCCTCTTTCAAATCAAATCCTGGCCCGAGGCTGAGTGCCCAACCGCTTCAGGCAACCCGCCAGCGGACGCTCGATTCCTTCTACCACTTATCTGACGCGGCTTTTCATAATCTCGGCTGTCAAGGGACCGCCTGCTTCATCGCGAGGCACCTCGACCCGTCCCAGTGGAGTCGATCTGCCAAGCAGCGACCACAGGTTTATTGCCTCGGAAAATGTTTTGCAGCGCCCAGCGGCTCTTCCGGCGACGAACGCCCGAGGATCGAGGTCCACGCCCCAGAAGCCGTCGTCCTCGCAAATCTAGTGCAGGGTGGCGCTCGACGCCTCTCGCAATACCTGACGCGCGGGGGTTATAGCGCGCTCGAGTCCGCCCTCTTCCGGCAGCCATGGGAGATTCTCGATGAAGTCGACCGATCCGGCTTGCGCGGCCGCGGCGGTGCAGGCTTTCCAGCTGGCACCAAATGGCGCGCCGTCGCCCGGGAGAATTCGTCCGACAAATTCATCGTCGCGAACGCAGACGAAGGCGATCCCGGCGCCTACATTGATCGCTTCCTTTTGGAGGATGATCCTCATCGCCTGCTCGAAGCCATGGCCATCGCAGGCTATGCGATAGGAGCAAAGCGCGGCTATGTTTACGTTCGTAAGGAATATCCGAGGGCCCACGCCGCTTTATTGGAGGCGCTAGCGGAGGCGCGCGCAGGCGGCTTCCTGGGAGACGACACTCTTCATCGGTCGTTTTCGTTTGACGTCGATCTCGTCGTCGGCCAGGGAAGCTATGTTTGCGGAGAGGAAACTGCTCTCCTCAACTCGATAGAAGGCCGCCGCCCGGAAGTAAGACCTCGACCGCCGTATCCCACAGAATCCGGTCTCTTCGCTAAACCAACCTTGGTCAATAACGTCGAAACGCTGGCGAATGTCCCCTGGATTATCCAGCAGGGCGGCCAAGCCTACCGAAATATCGGATTCTCCAAAAGCCGCGGCACGAAAGTCCTCTCTCTCAATTCCCTCTTCGTCCGACCTGGGCTTTACGAGGTACCCTTCGGAATGTCGATCCGGGAGATCGTCGAAAGCCTCGGCGGCGGTCTCCGCAGCGGGAACGTAAAGGGCGTCATTATCGGCGGCCCCTCAGCCGGAGTGATCCATCCGACTTGCTTCGGCACACCTCTCGGCTTCGAAGAATTGGCCTGTATTGGCGCGAGTGTTGGTCACGGCGGCGTCCTCGCGTTTGATGAGTGCACTTCGCTGCCTGAACTGATCCACCATGTGTTCACATTCGCCGCGTTCGAATCCTGCGGGAAGTGCACGCCCTGCCGGCTTGGCAGCCACCGTGGCGAGGAAATCTTTCGCACCATTCTCCAAACGGGACCAGCCTCACTTCAAAAAAAGGCCGAGTATGAGGCAATCATTTCGTGTCTTGCCCGGACAAGTCTGTGCGGGCTAGGTACGGGATTAGCGGAATTCGCGAGCAGCATTCTTCGTTATTACAATGAGGACATCGACCGATGCTTCGCGTGACCGTCAACGGCGTGCCTCGGCAATTTCCGGAAGGCCAAACCATTCTGCAAGCCCTGCGGTCGATTGGCATAGAACTTCCGGCGCTGTGTCATGATCCTCGTCTAAAGCCGTTTGCCGGCTGTAGGCTGTGTGTTGTCGAAGTAGAAGGTCACGCGCGGCCCCTCCCAGCTTGTGACTCTTCGCTGGCACAGGGCATGGTGATCGAGACGCACACTCCACAGCTCGAAGAAGATCGACGAACGCTGTTGAAATTGCTGGCCAATGCTTATCCTTCCGACGCCTTGCGTCGTTTCCCCGAAAAAGAATTCCACAAGGAGATCGAAAAATACGGCCTCAGCCACGATTTCCACGAAGAGGCAGCTCCGCCTTCGCCAGACAGCTCGCATCCTTACATCCAGGTCGATATGTCGAAATGCATCCTCTGTTACCGATGCGTGCGCATCTGCGATGAAGTGCAAGGGCAATTTGTCTGGCAGATTTGGAACCGCGGCAATGCCGCACGGATTCTCCCCGATTCGGGAACCACTTTGCGTGAGAGTTCCTGCGTCAGCTGTGGAGCCTGCGTCGACACCTGCCCAACGGGCGCTCTAGAAGACAAGTCGATTCTCTCTGCCGGCATGCCGACGACTTGGACCAGAACCACTTGTCCCTATTGCGGCACGGGCTGCGAGATGCAGGTTGGCACTCGCAACGGCCGGATCGCGGCCATCAAGCCGGCCCTCGACGCTCCTGTGAACCGGGGACATCTGTGCGTCAAGGGGCGCTATGCCTACGACTTTGTTTACGCGGCGGACCGTGTCACCGAGCCGATGATCCGAGAGAACGATGAATGGAAGCGTGTCTCGTGGAAGGAAGCCATCGCATTCACTGCTTGCGCCTTGCAGCGTATTCTCGACCGCCACGGCCCTGGGAGCGTCGGAGTGCTCGGATCTGCGCGTGCTACAAATGAAGAAAACTATCTGGCCCAGAAGTTTGCCCGGGTTGTTCTGGGAACCAACAACGTGGATTGTTGCGCGCGTGTCTGCCACGCGCCCAGTGCGGCAGCGCTAAAACAAACCCTCGGCATGGGCGCAGCCACCAACTCGTTCGACGACATCGAACGAGCCAGATCACTCTTCGTCTATGGCGCAAATCCAACGGAAAACCATCCCATCGTCGGAGCGCGAATCAAACAAGCCGCATTGCATGGAACCCGATTGATCGTCGTCGACTCGCGAAAAATTGAATTGGCTAACTATGCCGATATACATCTCGCTCCCCGCCCCGGGACCAATGTGCCCCTCTTGAACGCCCTGGCACACACAATTGTGGAGGAAGCAATCTACGACGCGACGTTCGTCGGCGAACGCGTCGCCGGATGGGAAGAGTTCCGAGACTTTATTCAAGCTTGGTCACCCGAACGGGTCGCGCCGATTTGCGGCGTCGAGGCTCAGCAGATCCGCGCGGCTGCACGGATGTACGCTAGGGAACGACCGGCGATGAGCTTCCACGGTCTAGGCCTCACCGAGCACACGCAAGGAACTGAGGGCGTGATGTGTTTGGTGAATCTTGCACTGCTCACCGGGAACATCGGCTGCCCGGGCGCAGGCATCAATCCTCTTCGAGGGCAGAATAATGTCCAAGGCGCCGCTCAGATGGGATGCGATCCCGACAATCTCACCGGGGCAAATCCGTTGGAGGCTGGCAGAACGCTTTTCGAAGACTCGTGGCATCATCCGCTCCCGGCCACACCCGGCTTGAACTTGATGGGCATGATGGACGCATCGCTCGAGGGTCGATTCAAAGCCCTTTGGGCTATCGGGTACGACGTACTTCTGACCAATCCAAACGCTTCCCTAACCGAGCAGGCGTTGCGTTCCATGGAATGTGTCATTGTTCAGGACATCTTTCTGAATGAGACCGCCAAGAAGTTCGGCACGGTGTTTTTCCCAGCGTGCTCTTCGTTTGAAAAAGACGGTACGTTCATGAACGCCGAACGTCGCATCCAGCGGGTCCGCAAAGCGATTGAGCCGATTGGGGAATCGAAAACCGATTGGGAAATTATTTGCGCTCTGGCTGGCACGATGGGAAAGGGCGAGCATTTCACATTTCGCTCGTCGGAGGAGATTTGGAACGAGGTCCGCACCGTTTGGAAAGCCGCGAGCGGCATTACCTATCCACGAATCGAAAATCAAGGCTTGCTATGGCCTTGCCCGTCGGACGATCATCCGGGGACCGCTATACTGCACACGGAAGTTCACACTGCGACCAAGCGACCTGCCCTGCGGGCCATCGATTTTCGGGAGACAAGGGAAATCAGCACGACCGAATTCCCTTTCCTGCTGACCACCGGCAGAGCTCTTTACCAATTCAATGCCGGAACCATGACTTCCCGCACCCGGAATGTGGAATTGCGACCTAAGGACATCCTGGACGTTTCACCCAGGGACGCCGAACGCTTATGCCTGCACGACGGAGAATGTACCAGGATTCGCAGTCGCTATGGCTCCGTAACCTTGCCGGTTAAGATCAGCAATGAGCTAAGAGAAGGCGAACTTTTCGCCACCTTTCATACCCCCGAAGGCTTTTTGAATCTCATTACGAGTCCCGAGCGCGATGGTATGACCGGCACTCCCGAGTACAAACGAATCGCCGTGCAAATCGAACCTCTCTAAACGACAGTGATCTACGGCCAGATGCGATCTCGCACAAAGTTACTCTCTTCATATAACAGCTGATCGTAATTGTCCGGAGGAGCGCTACTCGGACCTCAGCGCCTCGACTGGATCGAGATAGGCAGCTCTTCTGGCAGGGTAGTATCCAAAACTGATACCCACGAGAGCCGAGAAAACAACCGCGAGCGTAATTGCGCCCAAACCGATCACGGTATTCCATTTCGCCATGTGCGAAATGATCGCCAACGCACCGAGCCCAAGAATAATGCCCGCAATTCCGCCGACGACGGACAACGTCACGGCCTCGACCAGAAACTGCATAAGAATGTCGCGGGTTTTTGCCCCAACTGCTTGCCGGAGTCCGATTTCTCTCGCGCGCTCCCTGACCGATAACAGCATGATGTTCATGATACCGATGCCGCCGACAATCAAAGACACCGAAGCTACGGCCGCGAGCATTATGGACATGATTCGCGAAGATGCTTCTTGAGCGGAAAAGATCTCTTCCATGTTGCGAATGGAGAAGTCGTCGTCCTCCGATGGAGCGAGATGGTGCCGCTGCCGGAGAAGCGCTTTGGCCTCATCCTGAGCGGCCTGGATGTGGTCGATGGTTTTCGCTTCCATCACAATCGAATCGACAGCATCGGCATTGGCCGATTTGATCCCGATTACCTTGCGTTTAGCGGAGGATATCGGTAAAAGAACGACATCGTCTTGATCTTGTCCTGTTGGCGATTGTCCCTTTCGCTCTAGGACGCCGACCACAGTGAAGGGAACTTTCTTAATACGAATCGACTGCCCGACGGGATCAATGTCGCCGAAAAGATTCGTCACCACGGTCTTGCCCAGCAAAGCGACTTTGTTGGCCGAATCGACATCTTGGACGGAAAACGCGGAGCCATAGGCCATTGAGAGCTCGCGAACCTGTAGAGAACCAGGAGTTGTTCCGAACACGATCGTGGCCCAATTATTGCTCCCGTAAACGATTTGGGCCCCTCCCCGCACCACGGGCACTGCAATTGCGATGTCGGGACACTGAGCCGGAAGTTCACGCGCATCGGACTCTGACAACGTTACCGCGTTGCCAGTTCCCATGCGCAACCCGGAACTAGCCAGACTCCCCGGGAGAACGGTAATGATGTTGCTCCCGATACTTGCGATCTGCTGCTGGATGCGCTATTTTGCGCCTGAACCGATAGCCGCTGTTGCGATCACCGCAGCAACACCAATCACGCTTCCCAACATGGTGAGCGTGGAACGGAGTCTATTCACCTGTAACGCCCGGAATGTGATGCTAGGTATTCCCTGCCAAAGTCACCGTCCACCTTTTTCTTCCCATCTCTTATGTTCCAGCGCCTCCGCTTTGATCTTGTCCGTGCATGCACCGCAGATCATCTCGTTCGAAGGTCCACTGCAGACAATGCATGTGGCCTTTTTCCTAGCTCGCGCCGCTAAAGCGGAGACCCGGTTTTCCTTCTTAAGCGGTCGCGTCCGGAGTTCCGCGGTCTCATCGGAAGCGACAAATTTGCTCGTTTCCAGCTTCCTCGGTTCGTTGTGACTGGATCGATTTTTTTCGGTTGACCACATGGCTTGCGGCTCTTACTTTCGCTCTAAGAGAGTCTAAGAGGAGTTCTATTCGGTGTCCGTGGCGTAGGATACCGCTCACCATGACGAGCATCACCCGGTCAACGGGCCTGAGTTTTGCCGACGAGGACAGCGACCGAGCGCGGTCCCACCACAACTAGCCGTGATGTAGTGCACTTCGTTCTAGGCGGACCAGTCTCAGACTGTGAGCACAGAGAGCTCGATATAGATTTGATCGGCAGAAAAGTTCTCCCTGATCCGGAAGACCGCGGTTAACGAGAACGGGATGCTGTGGCTTGATTAAGTGGTCTAAACTCCTTAACGGAGACCTTTGTATGGAGCTGATGCAAGCGATCGTAACCAGGCGAGCCACACGGGAATACAACGACACTCCCGTCGCAAAGGCAAGAATCGAACAGTGCATCAACGCCGCTAACCTTGCTCCCAGCGCGATGAACCGCCAGCCCTGGGCATTTGCTGTGATCGCCAATCCCGACCGAATCGAAGATTATGCCTGCCGGGCAAAACTTTGGCTGCTGCAGGACGTTGATGAGAAACCCGAGCTTTCCTCCCTCAAACCCCTCTTGCAAAGTCCGGGTTACAGCCTGCTGCATCGCGTTCCAGCGCTTGTTCTGATCCTGGCCACGTCGAATGACCAGCAAGCTGCGGAAGACTGCTGCCTTGCTGGGCAGAACTTCATGCTCGCGGCAAGGGACGCGGGGCTGGGAACCTGTTGGATCGGTCTGGCTCGCCCGTGGTTCAACCTTCCGGCCATCAAAGCCGAGCTGAGGATCCCGGAAAAATATCAGGTCGTCGCACCGATTGTTTTGGGCTATCCCAAAAATTGGCCGGAACCTCACGAGCGAAATGCTGCCGAAATACACTGGGTTGATTCGTGAAGCGTTGGTTCCAGATCGGGCGATTCCTGTCGGCTTTGATTGCCGACTACGCTTTTCGTTGCGTCTTGTTGATTTCTATTTCCTTCGCGTGCTCCGCCCAGGAAAAATCGCCTAATAGACAGTGCGCCACGGCTGCCAATAGCTCATCGGGAGCTGAACTCTACAATCAGCACTGCGTTGCCTGTCATGGAGTGGATTTGAAGGGCGCTGGTCCCTTTCCCCCTCCGTACCGGACACCGCCCGATCTGACGACCTTGACGCAGCGACACGGAGGAAAATTCCCGTCTTTGTACGTATCAAAGGTCTTGCGGAATGGCGTCACCCTGCCTGCGCACGGCCCTGCCGAAATGCCGGTGTGGGGATCGGAGTTTGCGGCCAAGGATCAATTGGATAGAGCTCAAGTTTCCGCGCGGGTCCGGGCTTTGGTTAAATACATCAGGTCAATGCAAAGACAGTAGAAAAGGCCAGCGTTCATCGTTCGCGACGCCTAATGGTAAACATTCGCTCAGCTGGTTCAGGATGAAACGAACTCCGTCGGTCATTGCGCCGGGTCCTGCGTCGCTGGCATTGCGTATCCTAATCCGATATCGCTTGCCTCGCTCCAGACGGAATGTGGCTCGACCAACTTCGCTGGTCATCGGGTACGCTACGCCATTGATCGTCCACCGGTTAAACCCTTCCTCAGCCGCATTTTCCTTCGCGAAGGACACACTTCCGGATAGCATCGATGTCCTTGTGACGAAATGTCAGACGGTCAAAATCAGACAACTTCGCCGTCGTGCCACTCTCTTCGAACTCTTGTACATCGAGATAGACTTGGTCCTCGAGGAGACTCTTTACATCACGGTAAAATGCGACGAACTCTCCGATTGAAGCATTGATATAAACTCCGCCAAACACGAGGATGCCTTACTTTTGATCGCCGGATTCGAGCAGCTTGGTCACAACTTGACCATGCTCCAGTTTCTGAATTTCAGTCAGACAAACCGACCGTAATCTTGAAGAAAGTCTCTCCGGCTGCCGTTGGGCGTGAACCCCCATGCTCAGTCCCGCCACAAGAACGCTTGTCGCAAACACCTTGGCAATCATCCTTAGCAATCATTCTTAGCGACTCCTGTTTGTTGAGACAAAATGAGCATCGTCTTTCGCGCCCGGGCGTTTCGGCAGAATCGCCCAAGTTTGCGCCAACTGCGGGGGGGCACTCAGGACCTGACGGTGAGTACGGGGCACCGCGCTCCGCAGACCACCCTGTGTGCCTTGGTGTGCGGAACATTGCCTGCAAGGCTGCTTCTTCCTTTCGCACCCATGATGATCAAATCTGCTTTTGTTTCTTCGGCGATTCGCAGAATCTGCTTGACAGGCTCGCCAACCGCCACCTCAAAATCCAGTTTGTAATGCAAGTCGGTCTCGCTCGCAACCAGCTCCCGTAGCTGGACCATGCTGGTTTCTCTCCTCTCCGCCAGTATGTCTTTGCCGTAGGCTTCCGGATGCGGCAATACGTGCACCAGCCTCAGCCTCGAGCAGTGCTTCTGGGCCAGCGATACCGCATACTCTGCTTCGCGCTCCGCACTTGTTCCGAAATCAGTTGCAAACAAGATGTTCTTGAACTCGATTTCATACAGCGACTCCTTCGTTACCGAAGGCCCTACCGTCAACACGGGCACTTTCGCTTTGCGGAAAATCTCCTCTGCTCCCGAACCAATCAAGACTTTTTCGACTGCTCCGGCGCCGTGCGTGCCGACCACCAACAGGTCTATTTTGTACGATTTAATCGCCTCTTCGATTGAAGGCCAGAAGCTTCCTTCCTGTATCAAAACTTTGTACGGCAGCTCGATCAATTCCCCAGACTTCAGGAGGTCACGGAAACCTTGCCTTGCCCTATCGTGCATGTTCTGGAGCGATGAAACTGCATATTCCGGTGACGCGAGCGGATAACTATCGACGGTAATGACATGCGTCAGGTAGAGCGACGATCCGTAACGTCTCGCGAGCGAGGCTGCATATTCGAGCGCTTTCTTCGAAGCCGGCGAAAAATCCGTCGCAAGCAAGATGTTCTTGAACAAACGTTTCTGATCTGTAGGAATACCTTTTTCCGTGGTTTGCGTGATGTGTTGTGCCGCGATCATTTGCCCCTCCTCTTTCCACGCTCAACGGGGATTGCTCTCTTGCTGCCTGCAGCAAAAACCACAGTCCCGCGGAGGTGCAATCATTTTCCGCTCCCTTAAGCCGGGCCGGCTGTGCCGGACATCAGGCAAAGCTGTGACGGACGTCACACTATTTCTAACGACTGAGCAGGCTTCAAATCGTGATGTCATTGAGCTGTCCCCGGAAAAGGCGCGTTGCGGGCTTTCAGATGGCTGCCCACGAGAAACTCCTCAATGGACGCGTACCGGCGATCTACGACGCGGGATTCGCCTTCCAAGATGCTTGACCAAACTGGGAACAAGTCGAGAACAAATTGGGAACAAACTACCGAAGAACACCTGCGAAATAGGTCGATCGAGATATACGTAAGTCATTGAGAAGCAAAGACGCGCTTAGTATTTTATCTGGCTCCTAACCCGAAGGTCGTCAGTTCAAATCTGCCCCCCCGCAACCAATTCGATGCTGAAGGTAAAGGGCTTCCGGTAGTTCCAGCCGGAAGCCCTTGCTGCTTTTTGGGGTGGAGTGTCCGTCAATTGTCAGCAGTAATTCTTTTTGGAAAGAGTGACCGGAGCCAATCACCCCTCCCACCCTGCGCAATCGATATAGGGCTGGCCGGTGGACCCAAAGAAATTTTAAAAATCCCTATGTTGGGCTTCCGGCTCCGCTGGACCTGCGCTAAGTCCGAGGCGCTGTCGGAACCCACTTGATTGCCGCGTTACTCGGAACCTATCCTGTCGTTTGCCCGGTTCGAGTTCGTTTTCTAATGGCCACTGGGCTGCTGTCCGCATCACGAATAACTTCATCTTCATCGTTAGCCGGCGGCTGGCTACGTGCCTCGTCCAGAATTTTCCCATTATCTTTCAGGAACCCTTCGAGCGTCGCTTTGGAGTGTTCATCCACGGCGCCGACGGCAGCAACGAAACAGGAGGACACGAAGGTTTTCATTTCTTTGCAGAACTGTTCCGCCGCCTGTTCAGCGGAACGCGCCACCTCGGCCTCAAGTGCCTCGCGCCGTGCATTACAGGTGGCTCGACTATCTGCCTCGAGCAAGGAGAGCGCTGAAACTACGCGTTCCGCCGTCTCGGCGAGCGCCATATTCACTTTCAGTTGCGCTTCCCGCCGGAATTCTTCCAGACCGGAATTCACCGCACCTTGCACGAGCGCATGTACTTCCTCCGAGCGTGCATTCAGCTTCGAGAGCGCCTCTTTTGTCACGATCTGCGCATTCTCGAGCATGTGCTCGCAGCGACGATCCACAACCACGGTTGTCGCACTTTCAAAATCCGATGTTGCCTGGGTCAGCGCTTCCTTCAGGCTCGCCGGAATCTGCAGTCCAATCTCTCGCGTAATCTTCTCCACATATTCGTGCGCGTTCGCCAATTCGCGGCGCAATTCTTCTGCTTGTTTTTCAAGGCTTCGAGCCATCTCTTCCGCCCTGCCGCGATACATCTCAATGTCCGTCTTCCATTGCGCGGCCATTTCTGCTGCGGATTCCTCTTTTAATGAAAGTTTCATCGCTTCTATGGATTTCGGGAAAAGCTCCTGCACCTCTCGCACGCTCGATCGGCGGGCATCATCAATCGAGCTGAGTGCCTCGCGAATTGCATCCTTCACCTGCTTCGCTGCTGCCGTCTGGACAGCCTTGTCAGCCTCTTGTTGCAGTCTTCCTTGCAGCGCGGAAATCAGGCGATCGGGTGTGACCACAGCGCGCGGCGGTTGCACAGCCTCGGGGAACTTTGGAGCCGGGGGTCGAGAAGCGGCCGGCGACGGAGATGGAAAAGTGGCAACGTCGGTCATCCTAGGCTCCGAGTTCATCGGGATCTCGCCTAAGCCCACGTTCTTCGTCGCGGATTCTTGCACCGGGGCAATCGCTGCCGTCGCTTGGGCAGTCGACGTATTCGTTTCTTGGAGGCTCGTCCAATCCGCCGGAGGCGGCGCAATTCCCCACACATTCGCAGGGGTTTCCAGTTCCACGCCGACCTGTGGGAGTTCGCGCAAACTCCCAGGAGGACGGACCGACCGAACCACCGCCCGCACTGTCGCAGGTTTTTCTTCGGAACTAATTAATCCGACCAACTGTAGGGTAATCCATGTTCCAACGGCGTAATCATGGCGCGAGGAATACCGACAACCATGCATATTAAGGCTGACCGAGACCGTTCTCTCCATGAAGGGCTCTCCCATCCGATTCCGACCTAAAACGATCAGTGGGAGGGATTTCTCGATGCGCGTGCTGCGACGCGACTCCGCCGCCACGATATTTCCAGAAGTATTGACGAGAGGCGATTGTCTTACGTAACCAACCGATTTCCGCAAGTCATTCGGCTTGACAGTATTTTGCATTTTAGACTCTCAGGGCCGAGATTCGAGACCAATGCGCCCATTTTGCCCTGCGTTTTTCGAGCAACCGCTTGTTCTCGGCTTAAGAATATCTGCTGGAAGGAGAACCACAAGGCAGTTTTGCGGGACGGTTAACTGGCCCTTAGGACAGGTAGGCCCATTTCATTTGCATTGACGGGCATCTGGACGTGGTCACCAGGCCAGCGGGCATAAATGGGAATAACAGCCAAGACGGTCGGGAAGTAGGGCTTCCGGCGCTCCAACCGGAGGCCTTTGCTTTTTCTTGGTGCAACTTTGGGCTGAACTATGCCTGTCTTCTAAACTGCGCGACTTTCTTCGGAAGGATGGCGACAGGGGCGGCTTAGCTGAATGGGAACAGGACTGAAGGAAAGAAGAAAGCGAAAGTGTGCCTTGACATCAACCGGCCTTCTCATGGAAGGACTTAGCCGCGGGCATTCGGAGCGGCATGCTGCCACATGCCAAATCGCGCTTCGACGGGCGTGGTCTTCTTACACATGCGCCAACCGCGCATCAGCCTGGCACTTATTGCTAGCTGAGAGAGCAAAGGTAACAGGGTTCACGGCCAGAGCCCTTGTGACTCCTCGGTGCCGTCTTGTGATAGTGCTCACCTTGGGCCGTGACTCCGTATACAGACGGGGCATTTAACTAAGCGTTTAGTAGCAATAGAGGATTCAGCTACGCCGAGTCTGACGTTTCCCACGCTCATACGACGCAGCAAAAGGAGAAGAAAAATGAAAAGTTTGGCCTTTCGGACTTTATTCGCAGTCCTGGGCACAGCTGCGATCTTTGGTGCAGCCGTTTATGCGCAGGACTCAACGGCAGGAAAACTCAAGATCCATGTGTCTCCGAGCGAAGCCTATATCTTTGTGGATGGGCAAGGGGAAGATCCGGGCAGCCGGACAATCAAACTCCCTGCCGGGACGCACAAGGTGCTTGTTGCTACTTACGGTTATCGGTTTATTGAAAAGGAAGTCACCATCAGCCCGGGACAAGACACGACCCTGGATGTCTCCCTTGAGCGGGAAGGCGGTGTGGTATTTGGGCCGAAGGGACGAATCCAGATCGAACCCGGAGTCTCTTTGGATGCGGGCGATGATGCAGTTTTGTTGAATGGGAAGTCGCCGAACTACTTCGTCGGACATGTCGATGAATTTAACAACGAGTTGTTCTTCCACCAGGAACTGGTCGTTCCTCCAGGGAAGCACTTCGTGACCGTCACTCACCACGGGAAAGAAGTCTGGTCCGGTGAAGTCCCTGTGGCAGAAAACCAGCGCGTGATTCTTACCCTCAAGGATGGGAAGATCGTCGCGAAGGATTGGCCCCGCGGAGCAGAACTGGGCTCGGTGCCACGGTTCAAGTCCGGTGCCTTCAGCACTAGCGTTGCCGTCGCGCCGGTCAGTTCATCCGTTTCCGCGAATCCAGAGAGAATTGAGTGTGGGCAATCCAGTCAGCTCAAATGGACTTCCGCGGAAACTATTGATGCGGACATGAGCCATATGAGCCCGGTGCCAACCACCGGCGTGCGGTCCGTCTCGCCGAGGGA
>DATMZI010000158.1:0-32098 GCA_035607085.1 Candidatus Eiseniibacteriota bacterium
GAGAGAAGAGGTGCTGCATGGCAAGCTCGGTGACGGTTGCGCAGGTCAGGCCGGCGAATCCCGGGCTGCGATTTCTGAAACTAGTGCCGGGACTATTGCTGCTCGCGGGTTTCACGCTCGGCCTGGTTGTCACGGCGCAGCGCGTCTTCGACTGGTAGGCTGGTAGCACGGAGTCCAGCGTGGGGCTGGCTCGCGGCGACAGCCCAAACAGCCACTCGAAGGCGTATGATGAGCCTGCCCGCTCGGGAGGCCGTGATGTCCGTTCGCGTGCGCCTTGCCGTTGCTCCTCTTCTGTTGACCGCTCCGTTGGTGTTCGCCGGCAACGACAAAAAGCCCGTTCTACCTGCATATGTTCTGCGCGCTGAAACCGTGTTTGTGTTGATTGATCCCGACGCGGGAACGTCTCCCACTTCACCTCAGGCGAACCAAAAGGCTCGCGATGATGTCGAGAAAGCGATCATGAAGTGGGGTCGGTTTCGGCTGGCGGTAAACCCCGGCGTAGCCGACCTTGTGATTGTTGTGCGTAAGGGCTCGGGCAAAGTTGTCCAGCCGACCATCGGTGGTTTGCCGACAAATGATCGGCCAGTCATTGTGCAGCCGACGGATAGCGGCATCCGGCTCGGCGGCCAAAAAGGACGTCCTCCGGACTCGACCGATCCATCCCCGCACGACACGCATCCCGGGCCGCAAATTGAAGCTGGCGCAGTCGATGATATGTTCGTGGTTTATCAGGGGGGCGCCGGTAATCCGCTGGATGGTTCGGCGGTCTGGCGGTACTTCAATAAGGACGCGCTGAAATCGCCCTCCGCCCCGGCGGTTGCTGAATTTCGCAAAGCGATCGAAGAAGCGGAAAAACAGCAACAGCAGCAGCAGAACAAAAAGCCATAAGTTGCAGGCTGTGCGGCTTACGAAAACATTAAGGGACGGCTTTTCTGCATGGCGACGAGTCGCTAAGATAGGCGCCATGCCAAACCCGACCCGCCGTGGTTTCATCATTGCCTCCGGACTCACTGCGTTTTCCGCAACTCGAATTCTTGGCGCCAACGATGCGCTGCGCATCGGCGTGATCGGTGCGGGCGGGCGCATGAACGACCTGCTGGACGCAGCCGACAAAGCCGGCGGTCAGATCGCGGCCATCAGCGATGTGTATGGTCCGCATGTGGACGCTGTGAAACAACGCGCGAACGCCGGCGGCGCGACCACACATGTGGATTATCGCGAACTCCTGCAGCAGAACATCGAGGCGGTGGTCATTGCTTCGCCAGATCACTGGCATGTGCGCATGGCGGTGGACGCGCTGAATGCCGGAAAAGATGTGTACCTGGAAAAACCGGTGACACACACGATTGAGGAGGGCGCGGCGCTAGTCAAGGCAGTGAGATCGAATAAGAAAATTCTGCAGTGTGGAATGCAACAACGCAGCTGGACACACTTTCGCGATGCGGTGGACCTGATTGAAGGCGGTAGCCTTGGGCGAATTCCGCAGGTGCGAACCTACTGGTGGCAGAACTACGCGGCGTGGAAGGGCCGCAAACCGATTGACGCGAAACTTCTGGACTGGAAGCAGTGGCTCGGCGCCGCGCCGGAACAGCCGTTCAGCGAAGACAAATTCTATCTTTGGCGGTGGTATTGGAATTTTGGCGGTGGCGCGATGACGGATTTGTTTACCCACTGGATTGACGTGGTGCACTGGGCGATGAAAGCGGATCAACCGCGCGACGTGCACATGCTGGGCGACAAATATATTTTCGAGCAATGGGAGTGTCCGGACACGGTGCAGGCGCTGCTTCGTTATCCCGGCTTCGACGTGGTCTACGAAGGAATGATGTCGTCTTCGATTGACGACGGAGGGCTGGAATTTCGCGGAACGGACGGAACATTGAAAATCAACCGGAGCGGGTTTACCCTGCACCGCGAAGGTGCACCGGCCAGGGCCAATCCGGTGGTAAAGGCGGACAGCTTTCAGGACGGAACCATTGATCATATGCAGAACTTCTTCGATTGCGTGAAAAGCCGCAAGGAGCCGAATGCGCCGGTAGAGGCGGGAGTCGCGGCGGCGCGCGCCGGGCAGATTGCCAATCTGGCGTACAGCCGGAACGGTCAAACGAGCTGGCCTCCGAAGGGCAAGTAGCCAAGAGTGAAGCATTCGAATTTCTTACAGGAATCGAGGTAGTGAAAAGGAAGAACAGAGCGAGTAAGGTAGCGCAAATCGCTGTCGCCGCGGCGGCCGCCTTGGCCGGCTCGCGTGGGGGTTCCGATTCTCGAGAGTGGACGATGGGCCGGGCGTGGCATGAACTGCAGCGGGGAGCGATTCCAGCAAACTGATTCCGGGCGCGGCGGAGCTCAAGATTCGGCGGGCGGAGTTTGTGATTTTCCAGCGAATCCAGGATTTTTCCCCGGACCCGAGCTGCTTCGAAGAACCAGCACTGTTTGAAGCCCTTGGCACGATCCGCGTTTGGTGGAGTGAACGCCGGTCTCCGCAAAGAAGTGGAGAAACATCTGGGATTTGAGGCGGTCCCCTATGACAACATCCTTAACCTGAACCTGATCGTCGCCATCATCGGCCGTGGCCATTCCATTCGGGGATTGCCGACGCCCATTGACTGCGGGCTCGTTGAGAGGGAGGCCGCCGGCCGCATCTTCCTCTGCCGACCCCGAGAAGACCATCATCTCATCAGCCAATAAGAGCAGCAGATGGGCGCGGCGAAGCCAGCTTCGTCTGGATTTGCCGCGCGCTCTTTCCAATTCCGCGAAGGTGTGTCCGAGCTCGCGGCTAATCTCGTTGAACTGGCCCATGCTCCGGTATTTCCGCTCCCAGGTCGGACAACGGCGGGTGGGGGGCCGTCAGACGAACTTCAATGTTCACAAGCGAATGAGAGCTTAATCAATCAGGAGTTTACCTGAAATTATTGGGGGGTTGAATTCCCGAGGGACACGGTGGTTCGCAGGGCGGGCGAAACAAGAGCCGCGTTTCGAGGTGGGGGGCAGGGTCGTCGGCTCGTAGGGGCGTGACGGTTGGATGAATGAGCGGGTATTTGGCGCAGTGTAGCCACAGAAATGACAGTAAAGGTTACAATCGGCGGACCATGAATGACCAAGAAGCAAAGCCCATACCACCTGGGCGCCTGAAGGTTTTTCTCGGATATGCATCCGGTGTGGGCAAGTCTTTCCGCATGTTCGATGAAGGCCGGCGTAGAAAGGAACGCGGACAAGACGTGGTCATCGGCGCGCTACAGAGCAAGATTCCGGCGGACATCGAGCCGCTGCTTAGCACGCTGGAGGTTGTGCCGACACTGACAAGCAAAGGGGCCGCAGTGATGGATGTTGAGGCGATTCTGCGGCGGCGACCGGACATCTGTCTGGTGGATGGACTGGCGTATGACAATCCGCCGGGTAGCCGGAACGCGCATCGCTGGCAAGACGTGGAAGAGGTGCTGCGCGCGGGCATCACGGTGGTGGGCTCGGTCAATCTGCAATACATCGAAGATCAGCGGGACGCGGTAGAGAAGCTGACGGGCAAGCGGGTGACGCAGACGATTCCCCGGGAATTTCTGAACACTGCGGACGAAATCGTGATCGTGGATGCGCCGACGGAGAGAGGCACCGAGCGGCGAACGGCGTTGCGGGAAATGGCACTGGTGCTTTCGGCTGACGTAATCGAAGCGGGATTACAGCGTTATCTGCGTTCCCATGGAATCGAGCAAGCCTGGGGGATGCATGAACGGTTCCTGATTTGTCTGACGCCTCGCGCAAACTTCGACCGAATGATCGCGAGCGCCCGACGAAGCGCCGCGCGGTTTCACTGCGATGTGCTGGCGGTCTACGTGCAGCGGAAGAACCTTTCGAACACTGACCGGAAGTCTCTGGAAGAGGGCCTGGAAAAGGCCCGCGGGGAGGGTTTGCAGGTAGATGTGGTGGAAGGCGAAGATCCGGTAACGACGATCGTGCAATACGCGCGCGCGCACGGGATCAGCCAGATTTTTGTAGGACACAGCGCGAACAAGGATTTGGGCACGCGGATGTTTGGCAGTCCGGTGAGCCGGCTGGTGCGCGCGGCGCGCGGCATCGACGTGCGAGTTTTTCCACATTAGTTCTGCCTTCGAGTTCGGCCAAGAGAGAGACAACGATGAGCTACAAAACGCGACGCGGCCGTTTGAAAATCTACCTGGGATACGCGGCGGGCGTTGGAAAAACGTACCGCATGCTGGAAGACGCGGGCGAACTGCAGGAGCGTGGGACGGACGTGGTGCTAGGGTTTCTCGAAGGGCAGGGGCGGAGCGACGTAAACGAGCGAGCCAAGCAGTTTGAGACGATTCCATTGCTGCGAGTGGCCTGCCGGGGAAGTTACACAGAGGAGATAGACGTTGTAGGGATATTGCGGCGGGCGCCGAAGGTTTGCGTCATTGACGATCTGGCGCATACCAATGCGCCCGGCTCGGAGCGGCAGCGGCGCTGGCAGGACGTGCAGGTTTTGCTGGATGGCGGAATCGACGTGCTCACGACGATGAACGTGCAGGATCTGGCCAGTCTGAGCGACCAAATCCTGCAGATCACCGGCCTGAGAGTGCGCGAAACCGTTCCGGACTGGATTTTCCAGGAAGCGGACGAGGTGGTGATGGTGGACGTTACACCGCGTGCGCTGCTGCACCGGTTGGAGCGGGGAGTAATCTACGCGCCGGAACGAGCCAAAGCGGAAAGCGAAAGATTATTCCAGGAACAGACACTGGTAGCACTGCGAGAGCTGGCGATCCGGCAGACAGCACAAGTGCTCGAAGCGCGAGCGGGGGCGAAAAAGCAGAAGGCGGAAACCCGCGAGGAAAGAATCCTGGTACACGTAACGGCCGATCCCTCAACGGCGATGTTACTGCGTCGCGCGCGGCGCGTTGCGGACTACCTGCACGCAAGTTGCCTGGCAGTGTACCTGTGCAAGGTAAAGGATTTTGCCAGCTTGCCTGCGGCGGAACGGCAAGCAGTTGAACGCCACTTCCGGTTCGCCGAGGATTTGCGCGTGGAAACGGCAGTGGTCACCGCGAACAACGCCGCTAGGGGGCTGGTGGACTACGCACACGAAAAGGGAGTGACGCAAGTGTTTATCGGTCCCGCGATGGAGCAGCCGAAGCGCTGGTTTCGCGGACTGGACTTCACGGACCAGGTGCTTTATCAGGCGCGCGACCTGGAAGTGACCGTGGTGGCCGAACGAAGCCGCGAGGGCGGGCGGCCTGCGCTCTATCCGGAAGATGAAGCGGCAGGGCTGATGCATTCCGGTTTCGTCCGTATTTCGGAAGACATGACAGTGGAGGAGGCGATTGGAGCGATCCGGCGACAGGCAGAGAACGTGGAGATGATTTATTACGCGTACGCGCTTGATGATGAGCAGCATTTGGCCGGTGTGGTGTCGTTTCGCGAGTTAGTATCCGCAGAGCGAGCGAAGAAGGTGCGTGACACGATGAGGAAGGACTACGTTTTTGTGCCCGAGGATGAGGACAAAGAAGTAGTAGCGCAGATGCTGGCGAGGCACCGGTTGCTGGCGGTACCGGTGCTGGATGCACACCGCCACATGCTGGGGATTGTGAGCAGTGCGGATCTGGCGGGAGTGGTGCAGCAAGCGGCCAGCGAAGACATCCTGAAAATCGGCGGTATGGAAGCGCTAGAAGGGCCATACATGGATGTTACCTTCGCGCAGATGATCAAGAAACGCGCCGGCTGGCTGGCGATTTTATTCCTGGGAGAAATGCTTACGGCTACGGCGATGGGATATTTTTCTGATGAGATATCTCGAGCGGTAGTGCTGGCGTTATTCATTCCGTTGATTATCAGCAGTGGGGGAAACTCGGGGTCGCAGGCGACGACGCTGGTGATTCGGGCAATGGCGCTGGGCGAGATACGGCTGCGGGACTGGTACCGAGTCATCCGCCGCGAGCTGCTGGCCGGGCTGACGCTTGGCGCGATTCTTGGAATAATCGGCATTACGCGAATTTTTCTTTGGCACGTTCTGAGGGGAACTTACGGTGAGCATTATGGAGTCATTGCCTTAACGATCGGATGCAGCCTGATCGGAGTAGTGATGTTTGGAACGCTGGCGGGCTCAATGTTGCCGTTCATTTTGCGCGGCTGCGGGCTGGATCCGGCTAGCGCTTCAGCACCTTTTGTGGCGACGCTTGTGGACGTGACGGGACTAATCATTTATTTCAGCGTGGCCAGTGTGATCTTGCGCGGAGTGCTGCTGTAAATGCGATTCGTTGCGGCCTGGCGGTGTTGCCCCAGAAGTCGCCGCTAGGTTTGATGGTGCGCTTTTGTGTGGCAGGTCGACAGCAACGATGCCGAATTGAGGCCTGAACCCGGACTGCACTCAAAATTGTCGAGCAAACTCTAAGGGCGGTCAAGGAGCAGGCGATCGATTCGCCGGCCAACATCACGGAGGTATGGTTCGTCGCCAGGCTGGAGTTCGGCGATGGCGCTGCCGTGGTAGCCGACGTCGGCGAAGGCCTGGCGGACGGCCGGCCAGTCAATATCTCCGTCCCCGAGATTCACCCAGGCGAAGCCATTTTCGTTGCGCTTGAAATCCTTGAGGTGGACCTTGGCGATGGTGGGGCCGAGCGTGTGAATCCAATCCTGCGGATAGCCGTAGAGAACGACGTTGCCCACGTCAAACCATGCGCGGACCAGCGGATGCTTGAGCTCATTGATATAGGTAAGCATTTCGAGCGGGCTAAGAAGGAACTTGTTCCAGACTTCTTCGATGGCAATGACGATTTTGAGCTCTTCGGCGAGAGGAAGCAGGGCGCGGATTTGTTTTTGCGAGCGGGTCCAGGCGTCCTTGTAGGAAGTTTGCGGATTGACGACTGCGGGCACGAGGAGGACGGCGTCGCAGTCCCAGAGTCGGGCGTTGTGCAGGGAAGTGCGCATGCCTTGCATGCTGGTCTCAACGGCGGCGGGATCGGCGGAGGACAGAGGGTATTTCCAGTGGGCCATGTTCATGACCGAGTCCACGCGGACTCCGGAAGCATCGGCAGCGGCTTTGATTTCGTCGGCCTGGCGGGCGTCAGGGGTCGTGGGCGCCTGAATGACTTCGAAGCCGGTGTCACGCGCGAGTTTGAAGCGATCGGCGACCGGAAGCTTTTCAGGGAGCATGCTGAGGACTAAGCCCTTCTTGATGCTCGGCGCGTCGGGTCTGGCGGTGAGGGCAATGCTGTCAGCTGCCGTGGCGGCCTTGGTGAAGGATGCGCCGGAGAATCCGGCGGCAAACATGGTGGCCGTTGAGGTCTTGAGAAATTCACGGCGAGTTCTCTCTGGCATGGCGTCCGCTCCAGTCCCAGGTTACTTGGGTTGATTCTTCAGAATTTTTCCAAAATCGAGTTTGGGGTCCCAGACTTCGGTGGACTTGAGAGTGTCTTCCCACGAGACTTCGTGGCCTGTATAGGCGGCTGTGCGAGCCATCATGCAGGAGAGCGCGGATTCAGCGCCGACGGCGGCTTGGTTGTGAAACTTGCCGCTGGCGATGCTGGCGATAAAGGCTTTCTTCTTCTCGGGATCGGCTTGCTCGAGATTGGAACGGAAATTTCCCGTCACGGAGAAAGCCTGCGGCTGAGTAGAGTCTTTTGGCGTGATGGAATTTTGATCCTGCCATGCTTCATCGCCCCAGATGCCGAGGGGGCCGATATATGGCGACTGGGAAGTGCCCTTGGTGCCGAAAAAGCGTTCGGTGACGTCCCACCAGCCTTTTGCGAACTGCGTGGAGCTGAAGGTGACATCGACGCCGTCGGGATAACGGAAGACCACATTGTAATTACCCCAGGCGTCCCCATCCGTGGCAGGGCGTCCCGCACGGCCACCTGCGGCGGAGGCTTTGAGCGGATGCGATTGCAAGATCCAGTTGCAAATATCAATAACGTGAATGTTTTGCTCAACGATAATGTCGCCCGAGAGAACTTTGTCGTGGACCCAATTGCGCAGGCGCACCTCTTCGGGCGAGGCCTGGGGCCACTGCGGTCGATCAATGTAGGCTGTGAGATAGTGGGCCTCGCCGCAAACGATTTTGCCGATGGCGCCGGCATGGATGCGATTCACCATCTCCACGAAAGGCGGGCAATCACGGATCTGGAAGCCAACGTCGAGGCTGAGTTTTCCATCGGCGCGCTTACCGAGGTCGATGACTTTCAAGGCGCCTGGGACGTCGACAGCGACGGGTTTTTCTAGGTAGACATGCTTCCCGGCAGCGACAACGGCTTCGAGATGTTGCGGATGGAAGTACGGCGGCGTGGCGACGATGACGGCGTCGACTTCCTTCGAAGCGACGATCTTCTGGAAGGCGTCAGGGCCGACGAAGAGCTGCGTGGTGTCCAGGATCGGAAAGCCCTTGGCTTGCAGCAGTTGGTTGAAGTGAATGCGAGCGGCGTCTAGCTGATCCTGAAAGAGATCCCCGAGAGCGACGATACGCGCGCCGCCGGTGTCGAGCATGTTGGCAGCGTCTTCGGTGCCGCGGCCGCCGCAGCCGAGCAGTCCCACGCGAACCTCGGAGTTAGCTTGGGTGCCGCGGACGAGCGACGGATTGATGATCATGAATCCCGCGGCAGCCGTGGCGGAGCCGATGAAGCTACGGCGGTCAATTTGCGCCGCGGCTTGGCTGGCGGAAGGCTGCTGTTTGTTGGAGTCGTTGGACATGTTTCTCTCCTAGGGAATCTTCAATTAGCCGATGAGCTGCTGGAGATAGTTCGTGGCCCCGCGAACGTCTTCGAGTTGCTGTACGCCGGAAATTTCCCGTTCGATAGTGATCGCGCCCGAATAGTGAATTGCTTTCAGGCGTTGAATGATGCGGGGGAAATCCACGGAGCCTTTGCCGATGGGAACTTCGTTTCCGAGGTCTTTGGGATTGGTCGGCCAGAGGCCATCTTTGGCGTGAATGCCTTGAATATAGGGCGCGAGGATTTCAATGGCGTCTACAGGGTTGGCTTTCCCGTAAAGAATCAGATTAGCGAGATCGAAGTTGACGCCTTGATTGTTGAGGCCGACGTCCTGAATGGCGCGGACGAGTGTAATGGGTGTTTCCTGCCCGGTTTCGTAGCGGAAATTCTGCCGGTAGCGGCCGCAGTATTCCACCACTTCCCGCAACGCGGAGATCGTTTCCTTGTACAGAGGATCATTGGGGTTTTCTGGCACGAAGCCGGCGTGCGTTTGTACGGCCGGAATGTCGCAGCGCACGGCGAACTCTGAACCTGCTTTAATGTGAGCGATGCGCGCGGCGCGTGTTTCGCGCGGCACCAAGCCGATAGTGAGCGGGCCGTTGTAGAAATCCCACGATTCTTCGCCGGGGCCGCCGACGACGAGCGAAGTGGCCTCGATATTTGCTCGATCGAGCGACTTGCGCAGTTTTGCCGCGAATGCGGAATCGAAATTGTTCAGATAAACCTGACAGGTTGGCAGGCCGAGATTATTCAGTTTGGCCATAGCCGCGTCGGGGTCGGGTTCGACGCCGAGAATCAAGCCAAGTCGGAGTGGCTTCTTGCCTTGATTGGACGGGATCGCCGGAGCCGACCGCTCTGCCTGAGCGGGTTTGCCCGAAACGGAAGTTGTGAGATTCAAGGAAAACAAGCCTGTGGTTATGGTGGCCCCGGAAGTTTGCAAAAAGTCACGGCGATTGCGTTTGGTTGTGGTCATCGGTGAAAGGAGCATTTCGGATTCTTGGCCGTCGCTATTGCTCACGAATATAAATTTCCTTCCAGCGCATTTTGACTCCGCCGCCTGTGTGGATTTGCAGGCCGATAACACCCTCGCTGAACTTTTGCGCGGAGTCGGTGAAGTCGACGATCTTGACGCCATTGACCTGAGTAACGACGTGATTGGAGTGCGCCGAGACTTGCAGCTCATTCCATTCGCCGGGGTTGAGCGCCTTTTCTCCCGCTTCCGTCGGCATAGCGACCCAGCCGCGACCACCGCTTTCGTAAAGTCCGCCAGTGTGCTTGCCGACGCTCGGATCAACTTCGACCTGCAGGCCCTCGATGTCAGGGCCGTGTTCGGGGTCAACGCCGATAATTTTGGAACGAAGAAAAACGCCGCTGTTGCCCGCTGCTTCGGGCTTGAATTTCAGACGCAGATCGAAATTGCGATACGTTTTTTCGCTAGTGAGATAGCCGTACTTGTTAGCGGTGCTTTCGCAAACGATGGTTCCGTTTTCGACCCCCCACTTTTCTTGACCGTTTTGTTTCCAACCGGCGAGATCTTTGCCGTTGAAAAGAGAAGTCCACGCAGAGGAGGAAATTCGTGCAGGGAAGCCGACCATGCAAACGAACAGGGCGGCAACGACAACGGCAGTTCGATTCATGATGGTCCTCGACGAATACAACGTACGTTCGTCCGGCGCCGGCACGAGCGAGCACACCTTATCACAGCGGGGACGGCCTGAAAAATGGATTTCCACGCGGCACGTCGAGGATCAGGGTTAGTTGTTGCTTAGCGGCCTGACTGGGAGAAGAACTGCGGAACGAGTTCACAAAACGCAGACCGTCATAAGCGGCACAGTGCTTGCTGGTTCGATTGCCGCATAAAAGGCTCAAAACGAGCCGCGCGAAGGGAGCGCCAGCCGACGGGGAGTATTCCGCGGTTTGGATCCGCTTTCGCCGCGCTTTGCTTCGGCTTGCGGCCCGTTGCTTCCCGCGGTTGCAGGAAAGCTTGTCGATTTTCTGAGAATGAGCCGAGTCCGCAGCAGGTATTCCGTTCCTTCCGGCGAAGGACTGCCTTTCGTCTCCTTGAGCAGTGCACTAAATGCCAGCGAGGCGAGCTCCGTTTGCGACATCTGAATCGTGGTAAGCGGTGGAATCATGAACCCGGCCATGCGGATATCATCAAATCCTATCACCGACAAATCCTGAGGGACGCGCATGCCCAGGTCAAAGGCTTCACTCATCACGCCGATGGCGGTCATGTCGTTGGAGCAGATGATCGCCGTCGGGCGGTCTTTAAGCCTGGAGAGTTTTCGCAGCGCCAATTTGCCGCCTTCCAGTTTGTGATCGCCTGCCACTATATATTCTGGCTGCACGGGCAGGCCGATTTCGGCCATAGACGCTTCAAAGGCGGATTTACGAGCCAGGGCTGATCTCAGGCCAAGTGGCCCTGTGACGAAACCGATTTTGTCGTGGCGAAGAGCGGCCAGGTGTTGCACTGCTTGACGAATACCTTCGCCGTAATCCACGCGGATGTTACTTACCCGAGGTGAACGTGGGCCAACATCAACAAAAACCAGCGGCACATTGCGATAGCGAAGATGCTCGAGCAGTTCGTCTTCCATACCAAACGTCAGAATTGCGACGCCATCCACACGAGCTTCGATCATGCGGCGCACAGCTAACTCCATGCGCTTGGGGTCGTGGACAGTCGAGGTAAGAAGAATTTCGTAGTGCTGCTCGACAGCCAAGGTTTCGAAAGTGTGTACAATTTCCGGGAAAAACGGGTTGGTAATTTCGGAAACGATCAAACCAAAGACCCGGCTTCTGCCGGATACAAGAGCCCGCGCCTGGCGGTTAGGGTAATACCCAAGTTCTTCGATGGCCTTCCAGACGCGCCTCGCCAGATGCGCATCGACCGATGGTACCTGATTGACCGTGCGCGATACGGTTGCGGTCGATACCTTCGCCCTTCTTGCCACATCACGGATGTCCACGGGCCTTCCAAAAAGCAGGTGTTTTTCGTCAAGTATACGCTATCTCGGACCTCAGGCGCCGCAGCTCCTCGCGGAAGCCCCTCCGACCGCGAGAGTTCCTCCAAGATACGCGTGGCGGAGGAAGAAGAACGTTCTGGAAAGCGGCTTGCACGATCTTTCTGAGAGTGGTAAACGTTTTCTTGCCGTGTAAACACGCGGGAATGATCACGGAGGTTCCATGCCAGAGGGTGAGATTTCTAGAAGAGAATTTGTGGGCACGACGCTTTCCGCCGTTGCCGCCGGATCCTTTGCGCTTCTGGGCGCCAGCGCGGGCAGCCGGGATAATTTTCCCGAGGGCACGGCGCACTGGCGAAAGGAAGGCGTCCTTTTCCTCGACAGGTCACCGCACGCAAAGTTGCGTAACATTCCGGTGCAAGCGGTTACGATCACGAAAGGCTTCTGGGAAGCGCGGCGAACAATCAATGTAAACAGCAGTATCCCTTCCATGGAGAAATTGCTGGAAGCCAATGGGCGGATGACGAATTTTCTCCGTCTGGCGATGCAAAGCGATGCGCCGCAGCAAGGGCCCGTTTATTCAGATTCGGACGTCTACAAATGGCTCGAGGCCGTGGGCTTCGCTTTACAGTCCGGCGATATTCCACAACTTCATGGGCGGGCCGACAAGATCATCAAGGACGTCATCGCGGTACAAGAGTCGAACGGTTATCTGAACACGTATTACGTCGGCGAAAAAGCCAAGGACCGGATGCAGCCGGAAACCCAACGCTGGGGCCACGAGCTCTACAACATCGGCCACATGATTCAGGGCGCCATAGCCTACTACCGGGGTACCGGTGACACCAAGATGCTCGATTCGAGTCGGCGTTTTGTGGACGACTATTTGCTTTCCAGCTTCGGACCGGCCCCGGACAAGAAGGCAATCTTCTCGGGACATCCGGAAATCGAATTGGCGCTCATCGAAATGTACCGTACGACCGGTAAAAAGGCCTATCTGCAGCTGGCCGGCTATATTTTGCAGGGAGACGATCGGATCAAGGAACCCCAGCACGCTTATGTATATCACTTCTGTGGCATTCCCTTTGCGTCCCGGACCCACCTGGAAGGCCATGCAGTTCGTGCGATGTACGCTTGCTGCGGAGCGACCGACTACTACCTGGAAACCGGCGACCAGTCCTATTGGAAGGCGTTGAACATCCTGTGGGAAGATCTGGTGGATAAGCAAATGTATGTAACCGGCGGAGTCGGCGCGCGAAGCGACGGCGAAGCGTTTGGTGACTCCTACGAACTGCCCAACTTCACCGCATACGGTGAAAGCTGCGCCGCGATCGGAAACATGATGTGGAATTGGCGCATGCTGATGGCTACGGGCGAGGCCAAATACGCGGATGTTATCGAGCGCGCTTTGTACAATGGCATCAACTCTGGGATGTCTCTTGACGGTACTCTTTACTGCTACCGAAATCCGTTGGGTTTCGATCCATCGGGTGGCGACAAAATTCGCAATTCCTGGTACGACACGACCTGCTGCCCGCCGAACTTGGAACGGACCTTCGCTTCACTCCCTGGATATTTGTACAGCACCGGCAGAGATGGTCTATATGTACATCTTTATGAAAACTCGCAGCTCGAGTGGGAGCTGCAGGACGGGACTTCGCTCGGCGTAGCGCAAAAAACAAATTATCCCTGGGACGGCGCAGTGGAGATTACGGTGAAGCCTGCCAAATCCGCGGACTTTGCCCTACACCTTCGAATTCCAGGATGGTCTAACGAGACGCAGGTTATGCTGAACGGAAAGCCCGTTTCAGGAGCGACGCCCGGCCAGTACCTTGCGGTGAAGCGTGTCTGGCAGGCAGGCGACATGGTCAGTTTAAAGTTCGACATGAGCCCGCAAGTTCTTCAGGCCGACCGTCGAGTGGTGGAGGATTTCGGGCGTGTCGCCGTGCAGCGTGGCCCTCTCGTCTATTGCCTCGAGCAAATGGATCAGCCGCAGGGTGTTGCACTGCACGAAGTTTCTCTCGATTTGCGGCAGAACAAGGCCGCGCAGTTCCGCGAGGAATTTGAGAAAGACACCCTCGGCGGGATTGTCGTGCTCAAGCACACGGGCGCGGTGAGCAGCAATGCTGCTGCCACCAAGCAGCTTTATCAGCCGTATTCAGCCGAGCCTGCGAACATCCAGCAAGTGGAACTGAAATTTATTCCTTACTACGCATGGGCGAATCGCAGCGCGACGGCAATGCAGGTATGGACGCCGGTTCTAAGAGCCTGACTTTCCGGCGTTCCGCAGGGCCGGGGGGCTGGCCGTCATGGTGCGGGCCAGCGAAAGAATCACTCCGCCAAACAGAAGCGTGTCGGCGAAGTAGTTGAGCCCCTCGACTTTTACCGCAGTGCTCGGGTCCGGCAGCGCCGCGATCAGCACGGGCCCGTAGATGACCACGACCAAGAGCACAATCCAGGTGCCGAGATAGGTGGCCGCCATGCGCGTCTTCCGCGCCAGCAGAAAGCAGAAGCCAGCGACGATGAGGAATCCGCCCGTTAAATAGTCGATGAAGGGGCGAGCGGGAATCCATGCTGGCATCTGTTTCTCGAGCGGAACTCCAGGAAGTCCTAGCGGATGTAGAAAATGCTGAACCCCGAAAAAGATTGCGGCGATCGCGATGAGCACGCGGCCCACGGCGATGAGATTCTTGCCCGGCGCACGCGATCCGCCTATCGCAATCCCCGCTAAAACCCAGCTGCCACCGCCAAACGACATTTCCCGGAGAACAATCGTCCATAAGATACGCCCTCCGCTCATGACCGCTCCCGGAAAATGAATCATCGCCACAAACAGGAACATCATGATCCCGAACAGCAGCCCGGACCAGCGCACCTGAGTCTTGGTCCCGATGCTCAACGATGCGGCGATCAGCGCGAACCCGACGAAATAAGCCCAAAACAAACGCCACGGCATGTACGACGGCACCAGATTTACTAGGAATTTTGCACCGGAAAGATGTTCTGCGCCGAATGCAGCCAACGGGATGGCGAAGCACAAGTTGGTCAGGCCTACGATCTTATCGAAGCCACGAGCTTGGGCTATATCGCTTTTCGCGGCCAACAGGGAAATCACCAGCAGCGCCAGGACGGCGGCGGACATCGAGAAGGCGGTGCGAGAGAACTCAAAGAATGCGGCGAGAAGAGTTGGTTGCATGCATGTCCAGTCTGGTAAAGCGCCTCAAATTCTACGACAGAGTTAGTCAAGGCCGCGTTTTTTCAGCCGAGAGCCAGTCGGTCGGGAGCAGAATACATTGCGGGCTACGATTCTAGCGGTATTGTTAGAAAATTCCGAAGTTGACCTAAGGATGCCTAGCGGCAACGAGCGCACTCAGCATAGAGTATTCGGCATATCGTAACTTCTCTGGCGATATCCATCCGCGTCGAGCACCCAAGGCGGTTATGTGAGCTAACCGTTTTCGACGCGCATTTTTATATCCGAGTACGCCACATCGATGAGCCTGCTTAGCGCTGCGGCGTTTACGGGCGTTCCCGGTCTGAGCTTCACATGGCGCATGAACTTGCCGGTACCTTGCAGCAAGCGGGCCGGATCCTGAAGCGCAGCGCCGTGAAAGAACCCCACGTTTACATGCCTAGTAAATACATTGACGTAACCAAAGGGGGCATCTCCCAAGCATGCAACCGGACAGCCGTCGTGCAAAAGCTCCCGGACTTCGTCCCCGCAGTTTCGCATCACCTCGAACCAGTGACGTGCCATCGCTCCCGATTCACCTGCATGCTCTTTCATCCATACATCGATGGCGGGATCTCGCTCGACGGCGCCGCTGAATCGCAGCAATGCAGTTCTCATCGTCGCTCCCTTCGTGATCTGTCGGTACATCGCGTCCTTCGGCAAAATCCCTCTCTGGCACAGTCGTTCTTGGCGAAGAGGAATCACTCCGGCCAACGCCGCAGTCTTTTATAACCCGAATCATCCGTGACCGGCTTGTCGGAAACTCTTCCCTGACCCGAATGCCTAGGCGTACACACCGCTGTAGTCCTTCCCATTCTCGGCGGAAAACTCCCGGAACGCAGACAGCTTCCGGGATAAGGGCCAGAGACTTCGCTGTCGGGAAAAAGGTTTAAGCACTGGATTTTAACGGTCGGGGACGACGAGAGGCGAACTCGCGACCTCTGCCGTGACCGGGTAACTTGAAGCGGAAATTCAAGCACTGGCGGGGAACTCAGATGAAGACAAAGCACTGAAAGCGAAATCTTATTGTTCCGGATTGTTTCCGCCTTCGAAACTTCGGGTTGCCAACTCTGCTCACATGCTAAGATGCGCTCTGCATCATCTGAACTTATCGATTCGGTAGGGCATATCGGTCGGAAGAATCTATCTCAGACATGAAGCAGGTCCGCGTTCCGCGCCATCCGGGGTCGATGCTCGAGCGTTTCGTTCATAGCGAGACCTCGGGTTCGATCGTTCTATTCGGGGGTACAGTAGCCGCCCTCGTTTGGGCGAATTCGCCTTGGAGTTCGTCCTACTTCGCGTTATGGAAGTTTCCCTTGAAGTTGGGTGGATATCCACTCTTCTCAATGGACCTCCACCATTGGATCAACGACGCATTGATGGTGTTGTTCTTTTTGGTTGTCGGACTAGAGATTAAGCGTGAAATCGTGAAAGGCGAATTATCTTCCATTCGCCAGGCGGCCCTTCCCATCTTGGCGGCTCTCGGTGGCATGATTTTCCCAGCGCTAATTTATTTCGCATTGAATCGCTCAGGCCCAGGAGCGCGCGGGTGGGGTATCCCTATGGCGACGGATATCGGTTTCGCGTTGGGCGTCCTCGCGCTTTTGGGCGAACGGATCCCCTCGAGTCTGCGGGTGTTCATGCTTGCGGTGGCCATCGTCGACGACGTAGGGGCCATCGTCGTGATCGCGTTTTTCTATACCCCTCAAATTTCCCTCTTCCCCTTGGCTTTGGCGGGTGCTTTGCTGGCGCTGCTCATAGTTGTCGCAATAAGCAAGGGGCCTCTCTCCGTTTATGTGGTCGTCGGCGTCTTATTTTGGGCGGCGGTATTGAGCTCTGGAGTACACGCAACAATTGCGGGAGTGATTCTTGGACTAGTGGCGCCCATTAACCCAAAATGCCGCCCTGAGGAGTTGGCTGACAAGGCCGAGTCTCTCCTTAGCAACTTCCGTAATCAGATCTTGAGCAATGACAAATCGTCGGCGGAGGCCACGGTGGCAGAGTTAGACCTGCTACTGCGCCGTGTGGATTCCATTGCAGAGCGATTAGAGAGGAGCATCCATCCCTGGGTGTGTTTCTTGGTTCTTCCCTTGTTTGCCCTAGCGAGCGCAGGAGTGCCCCTGTCTCCAGGGCAAATGAGGCTGGCAATTTCGAGTCCGATTGCGCTTGGTGTATTTCTGGGTCTGATATTCGGAAAAGCGACAGGAATTGCCTTGTTCTCTTTTCTAGCTGTGCGCTCGAAAATTGGCGGTATGACTGACGGCTTGACATGGTCAGGGATAACGGGTGTAAGTATTCTGTCAGGCATCGGATTTACAGTCGCGCTGTTTATTAGTGGCCTTTCATTTGAAGACGAGGTGCTTATCGCGGCGTCGAAGGTCGCAGCCATCATGGCCTCCCTTGCGGCAGGATCTATTGGATATGCATATCTGCGGCTCACGATGAAAAACAAAGCAGCAGCAACCGCAGGGTGAATCACCTAGTCAGCGCTACTCTGGTTCCGCTGTCATGGGCGAGCAAGCTGACCGAGAAACAAGGAACACGAAAATGGCCAATGTTCCCGCGCTTTTCTTCATCATCTTTAATCCTCCTCAATAGGTTTGATTCATGACGGATTCGATGACCTCGTGGATCAAGCGCGACAACTCTAGGATTTATTTCTCCAAGTAGTTAGTTTGAAATTTTCCGGTACCGCTTAGCTGAACGACTACAGTACCTTCCTTCGTTGCCACAAAATGAGGGATGCCGGCCGGAATGACGATGAAACTACTCGCCGGGTAGCCTTTTAGCTTCGCTGAATCGAATTTCCCTCCCTCTCCCAGATACCAAGTGCCTTGGATCACCGTAACCAGTTCGTCTTGAGGGTGCGTATGCGCAAGGACGCGCGCACCGCCAGGTATTTTCACTCGATCAATCCAGGTACCGTCCTGGGTGGAGTCCCCGAACAGGTGCGCGCGCTGTCTGCCGTCCTTGTAGTAAGGCGGCGTAAACCACCGCACTTCGTCGGCAGTGAACCCGACAATCTCCTTCTTGTTCCGTTCAGCCAGACTTGTTGCACATGTAACTGCCGCAACGATTGTGATTACAGTAGCGACTGCAGAAAGGGCTCTCTTCATCTCTTTCCCCTCTTCCAAAAACTTTTGACTGATCCGCGCAAGGGTAGCACTACTCAGCCTTGCTTTAGGATGCTCGCCCAGAAGTGAACCGGTAACAGGAACGTACTAGCAACCGTTCGACCACGGTCTGCAACTCAACGCGTCCGTGGGCTGCAGCAACGTCCAACGCTGCGAGTGTGCCAACCACTTTCAATCCACGATGCCGAGCTATGTCGCACCGTCTCCTTCGTCCAATTAACCGAAGGGTGGCTTGGAGTTCGGACACAAGAAACATCGCTTACCCATGCTGTTTGAGTTGTGCGCAGGCCGTGACACCAATGCGCCCTCCCAAAAACGCCATCGCTGAGAAGAAGCTCCGCCGGCAGCGCCAACTAGGACCATTGCGCGGCAAGGCAACGCACTCGCGCAAATTCGACCGCCAAGGTCAGTTGCGGGCTGAAGAGGGTTGCTCAGCAGGAGCCTTGGAAGGTGAGGAGGCGCTCAACCTGATTGCCGAGGAAAGGGCGAGGACCTGACCCAGCCGGCTCGGAAAGCGACCTATGAGACGTGAACTGCTACGCACAGGACGGCCCAAACAGCATTCACTTCAAACTTTTAAAGACCCATTTTTGCCACGCTCGTTCCGCAACAAGCAACGCGACTTGGATTCGGCTGACGGGCGTTCGCCAGTTAAGCCAGCGATTCAGGGGTTGTTTCACTTCGTCCGTTGAAGTTGGTTTTGCCAAGTCCGGCCGGCCCAACCTCTCAATTTTTAACTGACGCAATCGTTCAGCTGCTCGGGTTATCGCATGAAACTCATCGGACCCATTGGGTTCCGTGGCAAGGTCATGGTAACGGAGAATAATGGCATCTTCGAGTTTGACGACTAATTTTTCCACTTTGTCGGGATCCGATTCACAAACGCCGGACTCGCAGTGCTTTTGCCCAAGCATGCACTCCTCCAGTCAGTTGAATCCTAGGGAGCACGTAAATTACCGCATTCAAGCTGCCAAGGGACATACAGTCATTTCCCGACGGCGACGCTTATGACTAGCGCACCCCGTTTCATGAGCTTCTCCGACACTCTCTCCGACAAATCTTCAGCTGCTCGCATGGCCCGTACGGCCCCCAGTTTTTCGGCAATTAGGACGGGACGCCTTGAATGGAGCTGAACGAACGCAGCGGGCGCCCGCGGTTGTGGTGTGGCCTTTCTGAGCAGCCTACTTTGCGCCATTCATAGTTTCTTCGTAAAGAGCTGCAGACCACGGACTCAGAATCATCTCCACGACTCCGTGCCGCTCCAAAACCTCCGGGGTTCCTCCCCAGCATGGATCCGCCGAATCCAGCTTCCTTTTCCAGCAGCCAGCCGGAACTGGAAGTCGCGACCGGATTGCTTCGACGTCAAAGTAAGCAAAGCCAAAATGTGGCTGGATTCGTTCCACCTTCTAAGAACGATCACTTTATTCTCTTCCAGCGCCGTAGATCAGCTGGGTGAACAAAATGAACTTGAACGGTCTCTGCCTTCGGCGCCCACAGCAGAAAGTTGCATGCACCCTCGGATACCCAGACAGCTCCGAGAGGCCTATCAAGCTGCACGGCTAAAATATCGTTGCTCTTCACTAGAAATAACTCACTATGAATACAGTGCTGATTCGGAGAAGTTGCGAAATTGCCGCTACCACATGGGGATTTAGATCAATCTCGCACGCCTTTCGACCACCGTTGGATGACCTGTTCGTAAAGGCGGATGGTCTGGCCGGCGATAGCAGTCCAGCTGAAGGTCTCTTCTACGCGCCGCCGCCCAGCATCTCCGAAGCGCTTGCAGCGTTCGGGGTCCTCAAGCAGTCGATTGATCTGGAAGGCCAGATCCCGCGCAAACTTTTCGGGATCCAGGGGGAAAGTTGTGACAGGATCCTGGTCGAAGGGAACTAAGTACCCTGTTTCTCCATGAACGACGACCTCCTTGATGCCTCCGGTGGCGCTTGCAACCACGGGCGTGCGGCAGGCCATTGCTTCGAGGTTGATGATTCCGAAAGGTTCGTAGATTGACGGGCAACAGAAAACGCGCGCATGGCTATACAGCTGGATTGCCTCCTGCTTGGTGACCATTTTCTCGATCCAGACAATACGCGGGTGGTCGCGGCGTGCGTCCTCGACCTTCTTCCTCAACTCCGTGGCTATCTCCGGAGTATCCGGCGCTCCGGCGCAAAGCACTATTTGCGTCTCCGGCGGCAAGTAGCGAATTGCGTCAACCAAATGGGTTACCCCCTTCTGTCGAGTGACACGGCCCAAGTACAAGACATAGGGCACAGTCGTATCAACTCCATGGTCCGTCAGCGCTTGGGTGTCCGAGCTCTGCCGATATTCGGCAAGATCAATGCCGTTATAGATCACATGAATGCGGTCGGCCTTCACGTCCGCGTAGGCCCGCAAGATGTCTGCTTTGGTGCCTTGTGAAACAGCGATGACGGCGTCGGCATCGAGAATAGCCGTACGTTCCATCCAGGCACTCATAGCATAGCCGCTGCCGAGCTGCTCCGCCTTCCATGCGCGTAGCGGCTCAAGTGAGTGCGTCGTAAGGACAAACGGAATGTTATACAACTTCTTGGCAAAATAGCCTGCCATCGACGCATACCAAGTATGGGTGTGGACGATATCGATTCCGGTGAGCGACTTCACCTGCGTCAGGTTGAGGCTCAACGCCTCAAGAGCGTTTCTGAACTTGCCTTCGGTGCCATTTGTAATCTCGTCCCAGGGTAGGGCACCGCGGATATGCAGATTCCCATTATCAGCCTTCTGCGGACCCCAGCAATGCACCTCCACCGTGATTTCCTTAGCCAGCTCGCGGCTCAGGTAATCGACATGGACTCCTGCGCCCCCGTATATTTGGGGAGGAAATTCTCTCGTAAATAAACCGACTCGCATGGTTTCACATCATTCCGCAGAGAGGACTACCGCTGTCGTTCAAGAATCGGGACCTATTCTTCCCACGCACAACAGAGCGCGCTCGGCTGGCCGGACGCGAAAGCTTGCACTATAAGTGGCGCAGCGGGTCCTCCACAGGTTCGGTAGACGCTTTCTTGACGTCGCGTTCCAGCGATTTTCCGATCAGGTCCTTCGAGCTGAGTCCAATCGCCAGCGCCAAGGTCAGGACTATACCGCCAAAAAGAATCCCGAAAGCAAGCTCAACGATGCCCGGAGCGATTCGCAAGTGTTCCAGAGCCATGGCGAAGGCGAGTACGATGACGATCCATTTCACTCCGATGCTCAGGAAGCGCGCGTACTGAAGGTTCAAGTTAACGGCGCCGATCAGCACGCTTCGGGCCAGGAACCGAGCGAGAACGTTACCTACCAACAAGACCAGTAGAGCAGCCAAAACATCTGGAATGTAGGCAAACATCTTCTGCACGAACAGATAGGTCCAGTCGAGATCGAAAGCCGCGATTCCTATAAGAAATCCGCTGATCATGACCAGTGCGGCGACCGACCGAGATATCAGACGCGTTGGACTATTCATCGGCGACCACTCGGCCAATGAAGAGAAACCCCATCCTCCGAGCCGCTCGTCAAAACGGAGGCCCGCAAGGGCTCGCCGTACGATCGCTGCCAGAATCCACGCCAACACTGCAGACAGGAGCAACGCGATAATCAACGCCGCCAATCCAGGCAGGAGGTTTGCAAACCTGGTAAGGAAGCGGGCTGTAGAGGCCACCAAGGCTTGCTTCACTTGTTCCCACATAAACCCCTCCGATACTACGCACAAGTTCTAAGGATTGAACCGATCTGGCCAGCGCCAGCGGGAAACCAGATACGATTTGCCGGCTTCGTAAGCGACAGAAAGACGTTCCAGCCGGCGTTCGGGGGACATCGCCCCGGCAAGCGTCAAGTCATGTGCATACGAAGCCACCCAACCTAGATAGAGGGGGGTCATGGACCTAAGCAAATGATCGCGACTAATCGTGCGGAGGCGATGCGCCAAAGCGAAATCGTAAACAATTCTTACCCACAATTCGTCCGGCATTCGAAACTGTTCCGCTGGCAAGCGCGAAAGTTTTCTCAGCTCGAACAAGCTGGAAGGCGGCAGCACCAGGCCCCAGATTTCCTGAAGTTCTCGGTTACCCAATTGAAAGGAGTCGAGCATGGCGCGTGTGTCCACCGCGGCCGAATCTTGATCCACAGGGAAGGGCTCTCCGATTGCTCGTACGGGCACGGAAACACGGCTTCGTTGCCAGAAGGCGGCATTTCGTTCCATGTCGACGAACACCGGGTTCAAGACATCGGCCAGCACGGAGCTCATGTTGCTCCAGTCCGTCGCAGGATAAACGCGGGTGCCGAAATGCACCTCGATAATCTGCAGATTCTGGCAAAGTGCTGTGGGCGTAAGGGATGCCATGGAGTTGAGTTGGTTCCCGCCCGCCTTGGCGGCCAGCATTTTTTGAAACAGGCGCTGGGAAACGCCGAAATCCGGCCCCATCGGATTGTTCACTCGCTTTCCGTAGAGAGCGCGCATCATAGGCGCTATGATGCCCGCGTTTAGCAGACCCTCGAATTTGCGGCGCGTGTAGTGCGGTAGAACCAAGTCAGCTTGACTCTCGAACAGAGGCTGCGCGATCCGCCAGGCCCACAGGGGTGTCGCCCCTTCCAGCTTACTTGCGACGATGCAACAGCCTCGAGCTTGCAGTTTCTCAGCGGCCGCGAAGACCGATTGATAGGTTTCGGACATGCTCTGTACACCGGTAGCGGGAACGTCTCTTTTTGCCAAGGGTGACGGAACATGGAACACAAACGCACGCTCTGGCGTGGTCTCCGAATTAACCGTGGCCGGACCCTGCTGATCGCCGTGCAACACCGCGATTCGTAAGGGGCCGGGGAGCATCCCGAGGGCGTCACACATCTTCGCGATCGCGTTGGAATCGAACTCGGCGAGAATACCCACGACCAGATCGGCGCTGCCTATCTGTTCGGCCGCGGAGTCCCTTTGTTGCAGGGGCGAGTCAGCTTCCACGTTTGCGTCTCTCGTTGATTCCTCCATAGAGCAACGATCTCTTTCTTCGAGCGGAAAAAAGCGCGACAGAGTTCACAAATGAAGCGACATGATGCCCAGCAGCGGAATACGCACCCAGCCGGGGCGTGCATTCAATTCGTAAAGAACTTCGTACAGCGCCTTATCGACGAGAAAAATATCGAGCAGCTTTCGAAAATCCTCGGTGTTCCCCGGCAAAAACGCGGCACCGTGCGCGGTTTGCCGATACGCGCGCAAAAATTCTGTCGACACACAACGCTCCCAAAACTTGGCCCAGGGTTCAATGCTGGCCCTGTCCCCGGCACGACGAGCCACGTAGTTGATGAGGCTTGAATAAGCGGCATAGCTGAAGGAGCGCAACATGCCGGCTACATCTTTTAACGGGCACTGTTTGGCGCGCCGAGCGGACAAAGGCCGTGCGGGTTCACCTTCAAAATCCAGGATCACAAAATCCGTTTTGACCTTGAGGACTTGCCCAAGATGGTAGTCCCCATGCACCCGGGTCCGCCAGGTTTGAAGGGTCTCGGGTCTGAGCCCTTTGAAGTGATCCAAGATACGCGTGCGCCGACTCAGCACGGCGGCGGCAATCTCAACCACATCTTCCGGCAAGTAAGGCACGCGATCTTTTAGCGTGTCCAAAACCCTAGAGGCGTGCTCCTGAAGGTCCGCCAGAAGGGTCTGGAGCTCTCCTGCAGTCACCGGCTCGGGAGCGAACGCTGCATCGTCGGTCGCAGCCGCCAAAGCCAGGTGCAACTCGGCCGTGCGGCATCCAAGGGTCATCGCCGAATCGAGATAGATGCCGACATGATCGCGGGCGAGCTGGAGGGCGGGTTTCTCGGAAAGGTCCACCGGATCCTCCAGCCCGTTCCCCAACATGTCCTGCGGGAACGGAAGTGGGGCACAAGCTTCAAGGTAGCGCTCGACTTCTTCGGTCGTCCACTTCCAGCCATCGCCTTCATTCGCTACTAGCCCTTGGAGCATCACCATGGTCGACGGCTCCGCATCGGCGCGCGGTTCGTATTCGATTAGACCGGCAAAGGCAGGCACGGAATCGAAGTGCGCTTGGTCGGTGAGATACTGGCCGATTTCAGCATCTGGGTTCAGGCCGGGTTCCTGACGGCGCAGAACTTTGAGGATGAACCGGTCACCGTAGAGGATCGACGTGTTCGATTGCTCGGCCGAGCCGCGCCGCACTGGTAAAGGTGTACTGGCTGTACCGAGGATGTCTCGAAAGGACCTGCCCGGCGTACCGCGAATGCGTCCGTGATGCCCGTCCAGCTGCTCTCCATTTTCGATGACAGAGAGCAGTTCGAGGCAGGTGTTGTCGTCAAGGACCGCATCGTGCAGCACTCCAGATCCTTTGCCAGAGATAACCGAGGCAACGACGGCGTTTGGGGAAGTTCGTTGCTGCTCCTCCGCCACTTCTGCAAAGCTCATGGCGAGAGGCAAAAGGTAGACGTCGGATCGTCCAGTATCGAACAATACCTCGAGCAAGAGCAGAACAGACTGCGACGACGGCAGCGTGGTCCAGTCAAGGATTCGGGTGGATTTGATGTGGCGAGACTTCCCCGCGAACCATCGCTGCTTCGGAAGATAGCTAACGAAATTGATGGTCTCGAGGCGCTGGCCGCTGGCGCCGCTCAATATGCTCTCCCAGCCCGCGGTCGCGTTGAGGGGTGCCTGTTCGACGAAATCCATGCTCACCTCCGCCGGCTGCGTCCGCTGCTGAAGTTCAAGCCAAAGGAAGCTGTAAGGGGCCAAGGTGAGGCGATAGGGCTGGCGCTCGATGGGTGGAAATTCAACATATCCGAGCATTTCGACCGGAATGGCTCCTTCCGCTTCCGACAAGTCGAGATCAACAGGTTGCGCGAAGCGGGAAAGATTAGCGACACACAGAACCCGCTGGTCCAGAAACTGGCGCATATAGGCGAGAACTTTGCGGTTGGCCGGATCGAAGAACTTCATACTTCCGCGACCGAACACGTTAAACAGTTTTCGAAGAGCGATCATGTTGCGCATCCAGTTCAAGAGCGACGATGGATCGCCCTGCTGAGCCTCGACATTGACCGCCTCATAGCCCCAAAGAGGATCCATGATCACCGGGCTGTACAAGCGGGCGGGCGTCGCCATGGAAAACCCGGCATTGCGATCTGCATTCCACTGCATTGGGGTGCGCACACCGTTGCGGTCGCCAAGGTAAATGTTATCGCCCATGCCGATCTCGTCGCCGTAGTAAAGAATCGGCGTTCCGGGGAAGGAAAGGAGCAAGCTGTTGAGGAGCTCGATACGCCTGCGATTGTTGTCGACGAGAGGAGCGAGTCGCCGGCGGATACCCAGGTTAAGACGCATTCGGGGATCCCCGCTGTAGGCGATGTACATGTAATCGCGCTCGTCACTGGTGACCATCTCTAGCGTTAGCTCATCGTGATTTCTCAGGAACAGGCCCCACTGGCATGTCTCGGGAATGTCCGGCGTCTGGGCAATGATGTCGGTAATGGGCAGTCGGTCTTCCTGCCGTAATGCCATATAAATGCGCGGCATCAGCGGGAAATGGAAGGCCATATGGCATTCGTCACCTTCGCCGAAGTACGGCCGCACGTCGGTCGGCCACTGGTTGGCTTCGGCCAGAAGCACGCGATTCGAATAACCGGCATCGATTTCGCGGCGAAGCGTTTTAATCACTGCATGAGTTTCCAGAAGGTTCTCGCAGCTGCTTCCCTCCCGCTCGACCAGATAAGGAATCGCGTCGATGCGCAGCGCGTCTACTCCCATATCCAGCCAATAGCGCATGATTTTGAGAACTTCCTCGATCACGACTGGATTGTCATAGTTCAAATCGGGTTGATGCGAGAAAAAGCGGTGCCAGTAATACTGTTTGGCTACTGGATCCCAGGTCCAATTGGATCTCTCGGTGTCGGAGAAAATGATGCGCGCGTCCTTGAAGCGGTCTTCGGTGTCACTCCACACGTAGAAGTCACGCTCTGGTGAGCCGGCCGGAGCCCGCCTGGCCGCCTGAAACCATGGATGTTGATCGGAGGTGTGGTTCACCACCAGCTCGATCATCACTTGGAGGCCGCGATCATGAGCGGCAGCCAGAAAGTCCCGGAAATTGTCAATCGTGCCGTACATTGGATGGACATTCAGATAATCGGAGATGTCGTAGCCGTCATCCTTGAGCGGAGACGGAAAGAAGGGAAGGACCCACAGACAAGTGACGCCGAGGTCCTGAAGGTAGTCCATTTTTTGAATTAGACCGGGAAAATCACCGATTCCGTCCGCATTGCTGTCTTTGAATGCCCGGACATGGAGTTCGTAGATGACCGCGTCCTTATACCAGAGGGAGTCCGCTGCGCTACCCAGCCGTTTGGCCATCTTTTCGCCTGCCTTACGCCTGGAGAGTAGACTCAGGTTGGTAGATAACAACTCCCAGAGGGGGAAGGGTCATATTCAGCGAAAAAGGATGCCCGTGAATAGGGAGGGGAACGGCCGCGCAGCCGCCGAAATTCCCATGACCGCTCCCACCGTAGAGAGGGGCGTCACTGTTTAGCAGTTCCTTCCAGAAACCCTGTTGTGGCACGCCAACCCGGTAATTTTCTCGGACCGCTGGCGTAAAATTACAAACGAAGAGCAGCTCGTCAGCCGGATTTCGGGCGCGGCGCAGGAAGCTGATGACGCTCCGCTGAACATCGCTACAGTCGACCCAGGCGAAACCACCAGCATCGAAGTCCAACTCGTGCAGCGCAGGCTGGCCACGATACAGGGTATTCAGGTCGCGCACCCATCGTTGCAGTGCAGAATGAAACGGCGTATTGAGCAGATGCCAATCAAGGCTTGCATCGTGGTTCCACTCCGACCATTGGCCGAATTCACAACCCATGAATAACAGCTTCTTTCCGGGATGCCCGAACATGTACCCGTAGAGCAGCCTCAGGTTTGCGAATTTCTGCCAGTCGTCGCCGGGCATTTTGCGCAACATTGAGCCCTTCCCGTAGACCACCTCATCATGAGAAAAGGGCAGAACGAAATTCTCACTGAACGCATACAGCAGGCTGAACGTAATCTGATTGTGGTGGTAGCTTCGATAGATGGGGTCCTCAGACATGTAGCCGAGCATGTCGTGCATCCAGCCCATGTTCCACTTGAGACCGAATCCGAGGCCCCCAAGGTAAACCGGCCGCGAGACTTGGGGCCAAGCGGTTGACTCCTCGGCGATCATCATCACGTCTGGAAACGCGCTGTAAACCTCTTCGTTGAGCGCTCTCAAAAATTCAATGGCCTCGATGTTTTCCCTGCCGCCATAGCGGTTCGGAATCCATTCACCTTCGCGACGCCCATAGTCGAGATACAGCATGGCCGCGACGGCGTCAACGCGCAGTCCGTCGACGTGATACTTGTCGATCCAGAACAGCGCGTTGCTGATCAGAAAGCTTCTCACCTCATTACGCCCATAGTTAAAAACGAAGGTGTTCCAATCGGGGTGCTCTCCTTTACGCGGGTCCGCGTGCTCGTAAAGATGAGTTCCGTCGAAATAGCCGAGACCGGCTTCATCTTTCGGGAAATGCGCCGGAACCCAGTCTAGAATCACGCCGATCCCGCGCTGATGAAGATAGTCCACGAAATACATGAAGTCGCTGGGAGTTCCAAAGCGGCTGGTTGCCGCGAAATAACCCGTGGTTTCGTATCCCCAAGAACCATCAAAGGGATGCTCCATCACCGGGAGCAATTCCACGTGGGTGAAACCTGCATTGTGGACATAGTCCGCTAGCAACGGTGCAATTTCGCGGTAGCTGAGCCACCGGTTATCTTCCTCGGGCACACGTCTCCAGGATCCCAGGTGCACTTCGTAGATAGAGAGGGGCGCATCGAGAGCGTTGTATTTGGCCCGGCCGGCCATCCAGGAACCGTCCCGCCAGGAATAGCTTTCCAGGTCCCAAACACGCGAGCCGGTATGAGGTCGAAGCTCTGCGGCAAAACCATACGGATCAGCCCTGTCGGTCCGATATCCGTGATATTGCGATTCCACGTGATACTTGTAGACCTCCCCTTGACCAATATGGGGTATGAAAGTCTCCCAGACTCCTGACGAACTCGGCTCCATCGGATGAGCCGATGTCTTCCAGTTGTTGAAATCACCGATGACGGAGATTTGCTTGGCATTGGGAGCCCAAACGGCAAATTGAACTCCCCGCTGCCCATTACGCTCCGTAAAGTGTGCGCCAAGTTTTTGATACGCGCGGTGAAAGGTGCCTTCGGCAAGCAGATACCGATCGAATTCGCTTAGTACTGATTGCGTCATACGCTCTCCGGTTCCGGTGCTGGGGCTTGTTAGCCAATAGCCGTATTCGACGGAGCAACTTAGAGATAATAGTCGAAATCCTGCTCGGTCCTGACCCACCGCCTCAGGCGCAAAATATGTCCCGGCAGGCTCTCCGGCAGCAGCTCCACATAATTCCGGGAACCCTGCCACAAAAACCGGCCTTCGCTGAGCAAGTCATGAACTTGAAACGAATGGCGCGCGTCCAATCCGATCGAGGTCAGATCGATGCCGAGCCAGCCCGTCTGGACGTGAAAGCAATCAAGATTCACAACAACGATGATTACGCTGGAGAGATCATCGCTTGCCTTGCTGTAACAAAGAATGGCCGGATTATCAGTTTCGTGAAACCGGAGGTTGCCATTTCTTTGTAGCGCCGGGTTCTCTTTGCGGATGCGGTTCAGCCTGGAGATGAGATTCTTCAGGCTGTGGTTAGAATTCAGGTCGCGGCTCTTCAGTTCATATTTTTCGGAGCCCAAATACTCTTCTTTGCCTGGCGCGAGAGCAGCATTCTCACACAGTTCAAACGCCGGACCGTAGATCCCGTAGCTGGCACCTAATGTTGCGGCCAAAATGAGGCGGACCATGAAGGACGGGCGCCCGCCGACCTGCAGAAATTCAGGTAGGATGTCGGGGGTATTCGGCCAAAGGTTTGGACGGAAGTACTCCGACACTTGGGATTGCGTGAGTTCGTTGAAGTAATCCGCCAGCTCTTGCCTGGTGTTGCGCCAGGTGAAATAGGTG
This sequence comes from Candidatus Eiseniibacteriota bacterium, assembly GCA_035607085.1. GTDB lineage: Bacteria > Acidobacteriota > Terriglobia > Acidiferrales > UBA7541 > Acidiferrum. Next base: position 29,056 of record DATMZI010000158.1, read on the forward strand.
TACGACTGGGAAAACCCGAGCTTAGCCAACCGGTACATGACGTTGGGCCTGGTGAATGCTTCGGAAAGAAAGATCACATCGGGATGGTGCGTTTTAATTTCGCCGATCACCCATCCCCAAAACGGAAAGGACTTGGTGTGAGGATTGTCAACGCGGAAGATCCGCACGCCCTGTTCGATCCAGAAAAGGAAAACACTCTTCAGTTCTTGCCAGAGCTCTCGCCATTGCGGAGTCTCAAAATAGAATGGGTAAATGTCCTGGTACTTTTTGGGCGGATTCTCCGCATACTGAATTGTGCCGTCGGGGCGAGTGCTGAACCATTCCGGATGCTGTTGCACATACGGATGATCGGGGCTGCACTGCAGGGCGATATCGAGGGCCACTTCCAAGCCGTGATCCGCCGCCTTGGAAACGAATCTCCTGAAATCCTGCAGTGTACCCAGTTCAGGGTGGATAGACTTGTGGCCGCCTTCCGTCGATCCGATGGCCCATGGACTGCCAACGTCATCTGGTTGGGCCGAAACCGAGTTATTCTTCCCTTTGCGAAATGTTTTTCCGATCGGATGGATCGGTGGAAGATAGATAACGTCGAATCCCATGGAGGCGACGTAGGGAAGCCATTCTTCACAATCGCGAAAAGTTCCGTGGCGCCCAGGCTCGGTTGCGCATGATCGCGGGAATAACTCGTACCAGGTGGAAAAACGCGCCTTCTCGCGCTCGACAACGACGGGCAATTGCTTCTCGTATCGAGTGGCGAAATCGCGCTCGGGGTAATGGCGAATCAGTTTAAGCAGTTCCGAATCGAGAGCAATAAGCGCACCTGAGCTGTTGCCCGTATTTTCACGCAACCGCCGTGCACAATCTAGCAGGACCCTCGAGTCCTCAGGTGTAGCGCGCGCCGCGGCGCGTTCGATCAAGTCGGCTCCAATGAGTAAATCGACAGAAATGTCCTGTCCAGCCGAAATTCTCTTTTCCAGATCTCTGCGCCAGGTTTCAAAATGGTCGATCCAGCCTTCTACCGTATAACAATAGCCGCCCAACTTCGTGACAGTAAACTCTCCACGCCAACGATCATTGCCAAGGGGCTTCATGGGCGAAGCATGCAGCTCATGCCCGTCTTGCTTGTACAGTATCCGGCAAGCGACCTGATCGTGGCCGTCAGCGAAGATGTCGGCTTCCACAATCACCGTTTCACCTACCACCCGCTTAATGGCGAATTGCCCGCAGTCAACTTCGGGCGAAACTCGAGCAACTATGACACGCTGTCGTCCGTCGATTGGTAGCTCTGCCATCGGCGCGTGGATCTCCCGTTTCGTCGCTGTCAAATATTGGGCCATATCGGAACGTCATTGCGCCCGACCCATTCTACGATTCCTCCCGCGAGATGCAATCGGTGAGCGCGTGTACAGGGAATTCCGTAGGCCGAGTAAGCCTTCGTATCAGTGCTGCGCTAGCTGCGCTTATTTGGCAAGTTGCGATAGCGTCTGGCGGTAGCCATCGACGAGATTCATTCGACGCCAACAAGTTGCCACAAAATGCGCGGTTTCGAGAAGGGCCAGGGTGTGAAGTCTCTTAGCAGAAAGGAGAACGTTCGGCTGCCAACTCGCTCCATGCGCTGACAGTTCACTAAGCTGCCTGGCCCGCAGTTCGGAACATTTCACGCTGCATTTCATGTCTCTCCCAGCAGCTCCGATCCTGTCCTTCGAACGGCTCAGCGTGATAGCAGTGGTAACTTGAATCACGGCTGTTGAGGGAAGCGTCGTAAATCTTCTCACGCACCCATCGTTGCCCAAGCGTGATCGATAATCGACAGTAGTCGCATTGGCTACCCAAGAAGTCGGCCATTTTCACTCCTGGGACTTCAATTCTCGTAAAGCCCACAGCAATCTCTCTGCCAGTGCATTGTGCTACCGCACGCAGCACAATTTGCTGCAATTGCGTGTCACGTTTTGTTTCCCGATAGAAAGTAATGGTACGCAGATAATGCTTGCTGTTGGCAAGCTTGGGGAGTTTTTTTCAACGCATCTTGAGAGTCGGCGCCGTAGATTCAATTGACTACCTGGTCCGCGAGGTCTGTTCCTTTGTTTGCGCTCGGTTTGAGTACCGGATGCCCGCCCGAAATCCTGCACCTTACGCTCGCGCCTCGAGAAGGCCTTCGGCGACGGTGCTCTCACGTCCCCGGGGTACTACGTGAAGGCGCACCGCGCTTCGTCTGTGGCTCGCGCGGAATTCCCGTTCTGGAACGCCTACTTTTCGAACCGCGAGACACGCGATCAGCTGTTGCAGCCACCACCGAATGCACGCAACCGCGACACTTGTTTGCCGCCGCTAGTTGCAGGCACAAGAAAAGTTTGACGTGGGTCGTCGATTTACCGAATTCTGATTCGTCGTGAATATAGAGCCTTTGCAACACAGCAAAGGCCCTACGAGGGTCGAGGTCTGAGCACCTGCGCGTACCGCGCTCGTCGGTGCTCCGAATGATCGGCGAACGCTGTCTTTTTGACGCCCGCGAGAGTGGGCATCACCAGGAGAGATCATGGGAGAAGGCTTAAGTTACTAATGCAAATGTCGCTCGATGGCTTCGTCGAAAGTCTCTATGGCGATCCGGTGATGCCGGTGACCGCCGATCCGGGGCTCGAAGGAGTCATGTTTGAAGAAATTGTCAACACCTGCGGCACGATTTTGCTAGGGCGCAAGATGACCGACGGGTTCGTCAAATACTTCATCCGGACGGTTCGACACGCCGAGGCCAAGAATCTGAGTGTCGAAAGCGGTCCCCTGGTGGATGCGGTCAATGCCCCATGATGTCCGTCAAGATGCTGATCGCAACGATTTTTGCAGCGTGGACTGAACGAAGCACTGCTAATTTGCGACCCAAATCCGCAAAAGGTCTGGCGAGAAAACGTGACACGCAAGAATGCAAATGCCCATCTCCAGACCATTGAGGACAAGGAGAAAGAACCCACAGAGTTGCACAGCCTCTTTCCGATCTCGAGGATGAGCTGCGCTATGTCGGGGGCGATCCCGGATGGTCGCGCGAGTG
>DATMZI010000171.1:0-39505 GCA_035607085.1 Candidatus Eiseniibacteriota bacterium
TGCTGTTTGGAGCGTTTGGGCAGGAGCAGACGACCGCCGCCAGAAAAGAAGAAGCCAGGCCGGTGCGCAGCGCGACGGCGGAAGAGTCGGCTGCGATTCTGGCGGCGGCGAACAAAGTGGTGATCGTGCCGGGCTATGGAATGGCTGTTTCGCAGGCGCAGCACAAAGTGCGGGAATTGTATGACGCGCTGAGCAAGCGCGGAGTGGACGTGAAGTTCGGCATACATCCGGTGGCGGGACGCATGCCGGGACACATGAATGTGCTGCTGGCGGAAGCGGACATTCCATACGACAAGCTGCTGGACATGGACGAGATTAACGGAGACTTCCAGCAGACGGACGTGGCTCTCATCATTGGCGCGAACGACGTGACGAATCCGGCGGCGCGCAGCGACACCAGCAGCCCGATTTATGGAATGCCCATTCTCGATGTAGACAAGGCGCGCACGGTGATGGTGATCAAGCGTGGCATGTCGGCGGGTTTCGCGGGGATTGAGAATCCGCTGTATTATCTGGACAGAACGTTGATGCTTTTTGGGGATGCGAAGGGATTTGTTGGCAACATTGTGCGGGAATTGAGCGGCGGAGGGCACGCGTAGCCGCGCGGTGAAAGAGTTGAGAGGGGACCAGAAATTTTCCGCAAATTGCGCCGGATTCTTGGCTGATTGAGACAACTACAATCCGAACTAAGTCCTTTACTTTTCAATAGCTTGCATCTATTCTGGATTTCGTAATGTGCGCCCTGCCTCGAATCATCTCCATGACAAATTTACGGCATTTTTCCAGGTGCTGGATGGTCTTCATTTTGTTGTTTCTGTGCATCTTGCTGCCGGCCGCGGTGCTGGCCGAATCCGACGACGCCTCGTCGCACCCAAGCACGGAACCGGGGCTGGAGCCGATTCTCGGGTACATCGCCAAATCGTGGGATACGCTGACGCGTTCGATGGAAGAGTGCACGACGGTGGTGGACCCGAAGCTGGCGGAAAATTCCGTGTTGTACCTCCCGGCGGAAATGACAGTGCCGGCCCAAGTTGCCGAGATGCAAAAGCTGTGTCACATACAAGTGAAATCGCTGCCGGAGAAAATCACGCAGCCGGGACAGATCAATACCGCCAAACTGGATCCGCAGGGCTTGCTCTATTTGGAGCACAAGTACGTGGTGCCGGGCGGGCGGTTCAATGAGATGTATGGATGGGACAGCTACTTCATCGTGCGTGGGCTGGTGCGTGCCGGGCGAATCGAATTGGCGAAAGGAATGATTGAAAATTTTCTGTTTGAGATCGAGCACTACGGAACGGTCTTGAACGCGAACCGCAGTTACTACCTGAGCCGGTCGCAGCCGCCGTTCTTGACTTCGATGATTTTGAGCGTGTATGAGGCAGAGAAAGCCGCGGGCCACGAAGATAAAAAATGGCTGGAGCGGGCATACAGCTATGCCGCGAAGGATTACCAGATGTGGACACGCGAACCGCACCTGGCGGAGGGCACCGGGCTTTCGCGGTACTACGATTTTGGGGACCTGCCGGCGCCGGAAAGCTTGAAAGACGAGACGGACCATTACCGCAGGGTGGCAGCTTACTTCCTGATGCATCCGGAACTGGACCGCGGATACCTGGAGCGCGAGCCCATTACCAAGCCGGATGGCAATAGCGCGGGAAAGCACTACGCCGTGGAGATTTGCGAGTCCTCCGTCGTGACCACCGCCGCGAAGCCGGATTGCGAAGACGCGGAGGGCGTGACCCTGAGCAAGGAGTTTTATCGCGGCGACCGTTCGATGCGGGAATCGGGATTTGACGTGTCGTTCCGGTTCGGGCCGCACGGCGCGGGGACGCATCACTACGCGGCGGTTTGCTTGAACAGCCTGCTCTACAAGTATGAGAAAGACATGGAAGCGATGAGCACGATGCTGGGGCGGCCGACAGAAGCGGCCGCCTGGAAAGAGCGGGCGGCGGCGCGCGGGAAAAGCATCCAGAAATATTTGTGGGACGCGGAGCAGGGAATGTTCTTTGATTACGACCTGCACCACAAGGAACGGTCCACGTATATCTACATCACGACGTTTTACCCACTGTGGGCGGGTGCGGCCACGAAAGAGCAGGCTGCTGCAATCATGAAGCAGCTGGCAAAGCTGGAACAACCGGGCGGACTGGTGATGAGTCCGTATGAGTCGGAAGGCCAGTGGGATTTCCCGTATGCGTGGGCGCCGACGCAGTTGGTGGCCATCGACGGGATGCGGAAGTATGGATTCAACGCGGATGCCGATCGCATCAGCTACAACTTTTTGAGCATGATCGCGGCAAACTTCCGGCACGACGGAACAATCCGCGAAAAGTACAACGCGGTAACTCGGTCATCAGAAACCACAGTGAAGGCTGGCTACAACATTAACGTTGTGGGATTCGGGTGGACGAATGCGGTGTTTTTGGAGTTCCTGCACGATTTGCCGCCGGCCATGGTCGCGAAACTTGCCGCGGAACAGTTGGTTGCGACAAATTGATGTGAGCGCTGTCAATCGTGGCTCCGGTGACCAGCTCCTTATCCCTTGGGAGGGGCGGGATCAGTTCTTCGACTTCGTCCTCGGGCGCGGACCATGCGCCTGGAATGTGAGCCGCAGCGAAAGGCTGGCGGCCCCGCGTGTCCAGCGGCACGAATCAAAGGGCAGGTTTCCCTCAACGGCTTTCAGCACGTCTTCCTTTGCTTTTCAGAGCGGAGCTTGCGCGCAGAATAATCGCGCTTGGCGCGGATCTCTTCAGCGCTAAAGGGCATGATCACTTCCAGATAGCTTTCCAGGTTGGCTGCTAATTAGGTTAAAGAGGTTAAGGCGGGAGGACGGCTGCAAGCAGGCCGGCGCGCTAGGGATGCGCGACACGGACTTCCTGCAGTACTTCGGGATCGGCTGGAGGCATGGCGCCTTCTTGCGAAGCGACCCACGCGCCCATGCGGTTGGCGGCGGCGTTGGTTACGCTGAGCGAAGAGCCGCGCAAAGCGTGATGAACCATGGTGGCGGCGAAAGCGTCGCCGGCGCCGACGGTGTCAGCGATTTTCACTCGGAAGCCGGGATGTTCGTTTTGCGAGGAAGATGTGACGAGCAAGCTGCCCTGCGAACCACGGGTGATGCATACCAGCTGAATGCCGAACTCCTTCGAGAGCCAGCGCGACGCAGCGACGTCAGTGCGCTGGGAATTCTTCAACGGGCACTGCACCAGATCGAGGAAGCGAGGGAATTCCTCGTGATTCAGTTTTAGGACTTTGGCGAAACGCGCGGAATCGCGGAGAACTTCGCTGTTGAAATACGATTGCCGCAGGTTGACGTCGAAAATGCCGATGGCGACGGAAGGCATGGCAGAGAGAAATGCCTTGATGGTGGCGCGGGAAACCGGGCTGCGCTGTGCCAGCGAGCCGAAACAGACGGCATGTGTGGAACGCGCCAGAGAAATCCAGTCCTCGGAAAATTCCATAAAGTCCCAGGCTACATTTTTGGTGATGTGAAATTCGGGCTGGCCTTTGACGTCCACTTCGACTTTCACGGTGCCGGTGGGATGCTCGGCGTCGCGCTGGACGTGATTGATGTCCAGGCGGTTGGACTTGAGGTGCCAAAGCGCTTCCTGCCCGAGGCGGTCGCCGCCAACACGGCTGGCTACGACTGCGCAATCTCCGAGGAGCGCCGTGATGTAAGCGAAATTAGCGGGAGCGCCGCCGAGCTGTTTGCCTTTTGGAAAAAGATCCCACAGGAGTTCACCCAAGCCAACCACAAGTGGACGCGGATTGTTCTCCGGGGCAGGCATCGGGCAGGGCGGTCAGGGTTGAGGGTTTTCGCGCGACTGAAGCTGCTCGGCGAGTTTCAGTTCCCGATCCGCGTCTTCGGCGCGGCCGAGGTCGCGATAAGCCTGGCCCAAAAGATGGTGCGGGATGTTGTTGCTGGGATCCATGGAAACAGCGCGCTGCAGCGCCCGGATGGCGAGCTGCGTTTCTCCCTTTTTGAGCAACACTTTGCCGAGGAGAACATACGGGCCAGTGGAGGTGGCATCGAGCCAGATGGAGCGCTGCAAGAGTCTTTCGGCTTCGTCGAATTTTTGCATGCGAGAATAGGCGTCAGCGAGCTTATAGAAGGCAGTGGGATTGCCGGGATTTAGGGCCAACTCCTGTTCGAATTGCGCCACGGCCTCGGGAATTCTGGATTGGTAGAGGTAAAGCTCGCCGAGCAACTGGTGGGCGAGCGGGAGTTTGGGATCGAGTTCGACGGCTTTTTTGCCGTACTCCTCGGCTACGGGGCCAAAATCGTAGCGCAGCAGCAGGCGCGCGGTGAAAAGATAAGCCGCGGCGGACTCCGGCGGAACTTGAAACATTTTAGCGAAAGCGGCGCGAGCGTTGGGATATTGCTTGGTCTGGATATAGGCGACGCCGAGGATATAGGCAGCATCGACGTTAGCGCTGGGATACCAGGACTGAACTTTTTCGAGATAGGGAATGGCGTCGTTGGGTTTGCCCGCGAGATAAAAAGAAAGGCCGGTAAGCTGAACGGCTTCGCGGTCGTCGGGGCTCTCTTCGCTGGCGCGCTTCAGCCAGGTGACCGCGTTGAGATAGTCGCCTTTGCGGTAGTAGGTGACGCCGTATTCGTGCGAAAGATTTTTAGGCGGCGGAGTTGCTTTGGAGAGATTGCTCAGAGCGGCAAGCGCTTGGTCGAACTTACCCTGTTCGGTGAGGCGGCGAACTTGATCGAAAGAAGGCGCCGGCGCCGCGGGATTGACGGCGGATTGGGCTATAGTCGGAACAGGGGAGTTGAGAAGTATAGCGAGGAGAAAAGCTGCCGCAACACAGTGGATAATAAAGCCGCGACGAAAGGTCATCGATAGCTAGCGGCGCTTGTGGCGCAGCTACTCCAAAAAGGATTAGAGCATAAAAAACGGGGAGCCCGTGAGGGACTCCCCGTTTTGTCTTGGGGTGTTTAGGGGTTAGAAACTAAATCGCAAACCAAACTGGAGTTGGCGCATTCCGTTCGGCGCGTTGGGCGAAGCATCGTTTTCGATATTTGTAATCTGGCCAGCATTGCCGCCGCAGTCGATGCAGACGTTGCCCTGGCTCAAATTGAAGCCGAGGACCGGATGGTTAAATATGTTGTAAGCGTCGAAGCGGAATTGCGCCCTGACCCTTTCGGTAAAGTTGAAGCTCTTGGCCAAAGACAAGTCGGAGAAGAAGGCGCGCGGGCCCCGGAACGAGTTGCGCCCAACGTTGCCGATATGGCCACAAGCAGGAAGGGCAAAGGGACCGGAAGTTGGCCGGGCCAGAGTGCAGGTGTCAGTCGTAGGCGTTACCCCGGAATAAGCAAGTGGGGCGACGGGAGTGAACCAGAATAGATTGCCATTGGAGTCGGTGGTCTTTCCAACATGGAAAGACTGGCCGGGCAACCGATCAGGTCGGCATGGTCCAGCGTCAGAAATTTGGCCACATTCTCCAATGGTGGGCGTGAACGGCAAGCCGCCGCTCCAGTTGGAAGTGTTAGAAACCTGCCAGCCACCTATGACGAAATCGGCCAGCCGGCCGATTCCGGACATAAACTTCTTTCCGCGGCCAACGGGCAGTTCGTACACCGTATTGATTACAAAGACGTGGTTACGCGTAAAGTCGTCCGGGCCATACGAAACCTTAGGATCGACTGAGTAGTAGTCCGCGTCATAGAAATAGGCATGCGAGAAAGTATAGTGGGCGAGGAACTGCAAGCCGCCCGCAAAGCGCTTCTCCGCCTTCACCTGAATGCCGTTGTAATGGTTCGTGGCGTCGTTGCCGAAGTAGTTTCCGACGTCGGTTGAACAGCAGGTCAGGGGATTCCCGCTGGAATCCAAGAAATTGGGATAAGTGAACGCCGGTACGCCGTTAGCGAAAAGCCTCCTGCGGTCTGCGGAAGGCAGGAACGGCACGAAGTTGTTTCCACCAATGTTCGTTCCCGGGCCAATGGCTGCCTGATTGGCATTGTATGCCGGCCCGTTACCAGCAAAGACGTGAGTTCCTTTATTGCCGATATAGGCGACTTCGAAATTGAAAGTCGCAGTGACCTGACGCTGGATGGTTGCATTCCATGCATCAACTGTGGGTAAGCGCTGGACGGTGGGCCGAACGCGCGGGTCAACGGCGTTCTGGGGTCCGCGCAGCGGAAGGATGCCATCCGTAGGTATAACCACAGGCGTCAGCTGACTCGGTCCTGAAGCAAGAGTAAAGACCGCGCTACGGTCATTGGTGGCGGTGGAATTGATTGACGAATCGGAAACGTCCTGATTGGCGAGCACCGGCAGATTCTGAGTTACCACGTGCCCGAAGTTGGAACCGAATACTCCGATGTCGAAACTGCGACCAAAGCCAACCCGAACTACCGTCTTGGAGTCGACCTGATACGCGACAGCCAATCGAGGAGCAAAAGCTTTGAGAGTGTTGTCAACGTTTCCGCTGAGATTGTTGTTGCCGACGCCGGCAACGCGGATGATGCCGGTGTCGAGGTTGGCAAAACCGCCTTTCGCCGTGCCGTTCACTGTTTCAGGGAAATAGATCTCCCAGCGTAGACCGTAATTGAAAGTGAGTTTCGGAGTGACGCGCCAGGTATCCTGTCCGTAGAAGAACCAGCGCTTTTGACGCTCAGCGGCGTCGAGGCTGGTGCTTACGAAACGCTGAAATGAGGTTACATCTCCGAGAAGGAAAGTAGCCAGATCCAGGCCGCCCTGACCGGCGTTCGCCGTATCGCCGGAATTGAAGTTCAGTTGGCCGGTGCGATTGGAGTCGCTAGGCACGCGAAGATTCTTGGCGTAACGAATGTCGGCGCCGAACTTGATCTGGTGGTTGCCCTGAACGCGAGTCCAATTGTTGACGACCTGGAATTGATCCTCTTTCTCCGTAAGAGGGCAGTTGCAACGGCCGACGTTCAAGCCATCGCCGAAGGCACCGTTATTGTTGCCCTGGTTCATGCCGTTTCCGCCAAAGAAAAAGGAAGAAAGGCCGCCGGTATCCGGGGTGCCGAGGTTAAGACCAGGGATGTTAAATCCGGTCATGGGAGTCGTATTGCTATCGAGATAAGCGGTCTGCGGGTTATACCGGAACCATCCAAAACGGACGTCGGTCAGCCATTTTGTTCCGATGGCCTTGTCAAAACCGGTTGCCAGGCTGTAGTTGTGAACATTCGAAGTTCCGTTCAAACCACCGGGGCCAAAACCCACGCCACCGAGCAAACCCAGCGTGCCTTCGCCGGAGAGCGAGAAGTAGTCGAGGCTGAACCGACCGAAAATATTGAACCCATGAGGGGCGTTATAGTCGATGCGGGTGTCAAAACTGTTCTGGTTATAGGGGCCCGAACCGGAGCCCACGAAGTTGTTCAGGAGGCCGCCGGACGTCGGTGCAGGGAACTGGGACAGAACGGCCACCGCTTGCGGCGAAATACGCCCAATCGGAATGTGATTGCCAGCAAAGGCCGTGCGACCAGAGCCGTCCAACGGGTTACCGGTAGCAGGATCAAAAATCTGGCCGCCGCCGTTTGAGTTACCGAGATATTCGCTCAGATCGCAGAATCCAGAGGTATTGGTCGCGGGGTTGCAGCTCTGCTGCACCAAAGCAGTTGGTATGGTCATCTGGTTGGTGATGCCATTGGTCTGGCGCGTCCCCTGATAGTCGCCGAAAAAGAACAAGCGGTTCTTAATGACCGGACCACCCACGGCGCCGCCGAATTGTTTGAAGCTGGCGTTGGGAAGGGCCACGTCCGGTGGATTCGTGAAGGGATTGCGTGCGGACTGACCGTCACCGCGCCAATCGAAGAAAGCCGACCCATGGAAATCGTTGGAGCCAGACTTCGTCTGAACGGTCACCACACCCGCGACCGCTTTGCCGAATTCGGCGTCGTAGTTCTGAAGGGCGAATTTGGATTCCTGAATGGCATCCAGGTTTGGATTAACGACGATAATGCCAAGGATAGGATCCTGGTTGTCCGTTCCGTCGAGCTCGAACGCAGTGCCGCTAAAGTGCTGCCCGTTGACGAAAATCTGCTGGCCACCTTGGGGATTTTCCGTCGCGGCGTGGCTCCAACCAACCAGCTTCTGCGTGCCCGGCGAGACCAGTTCGAAGCTCGTGAAATTGCGATTCAGAATGGGCAACTGGGAAACGTACTTCTCATTGAATGTAATGGATACGTCCGCCCGGTCGGTCTTCAGTTGCGGGATTTCGCCGGTGACCTCGATAGATTGCGACACCGAACCAACATCCAGCTTTCCATCGACCTTGCTTCCGGTGTCAGCCGAAACCTGAATTGATTTAACGTCGTAGGACTTGAAACCTGTAGCTTCAATGTGAACGTTGTAGATATCCGGTATCAAGTGAGAGACGGTGTAATTGCCGTCGCTGTTCGTCGTAGCTTCTTCCGTCGTCCCTTTGGTGACGGACGTTACGGTGACCTTGGCACCTGCCACGGCCGCCCCCTGTTGATCGGTGACGGTACCCAAGATGGTTCCATATACTGCCTGTGCGGCAGACCTTACAGCTGCGGTTCCGAAAACAAGAGTTAGGACTAGACAAAAACCGGATAATGCGCGCCTTCTCATTCCACCCCTCCTGATCTGACTGCCCGGTCGTCGCGTGAGCTACCCCAGCTTCGCGACATTCCGGTCGTGCCGAATTCGGAAAATGAGCCGCCTCGACTTGGTAAAGGAAATCTATAAAGGAAGGGAGCGAACGAATCCGAAAAATAGCCTACCGTGAACCACGCCCCCGAAGCCACCCCTTTGAGACTGCCCCCACCCACGCTCTTGCTGATGTCCCTTGGTGTTCACCCATGAGCGTTACAGTCGCGCACCAGCGACACGCCCCACACCTGGCAACCCTCGAATCGGGACACCACGAGCAAAAAATATAACGCGATTTATCTACCTTTTCCTGCGCCGGCGCAAGTCTCGGAGGGTCTGATACGGTGACACGAACTAAATCCTTGTCTTGCAATGACATCTGCAGCTTGATACCCTCCTGTTACACCGACGTAACAGGGTGTAGCTTTGTCCGAGAAAGCACAACTTCAAGCAGAGATAGACCTGCTGGTGGCTAGCCACACGCTCCACGGCTCCGAGTCGTTATGCAAACTTTTACGTTACCTCGGCAAGCAAGCCGTAGAGCACCCGGGTATCCCGGTGAAGGAGTATCAAATTGCGACGGAGGTCTTCGGACGCCAGGCAGACTTCGATCCCCAATTGGATTCCATGGTACGCGTACAAGCAGGCAGACTCCGTGCGAAGCTCGGCGAGTATTACAGTACGGAAGGTTCAGCCGACCGCTTAATCGTTGAGCTGCCCAAGGGCAGTTACGCAATCGCCTTCCACGAGCGCTCCAATCATCTGGCTTCGTCCGGGAACGGAGCGGCTGCCGCGCACGCGACAATTTCACAAGATGCACAAGCGCCCGCGAGAACCGACTTCACGACTCTTTTGCTTAGTTTTGCTTTGCTGGCTGCGGTGGCGACGATTGGCTGGCTGCTTTGGACGCGCCATGAGCCTTCTGTCGCGTCCGCCGGTCTTCCTGCGCTGGCGCCGGTGGCGGCTCCCATTGAAACGTTCTGGAGGGGCTTCGTTCGCGGCCCGGAAGAGCCGTGGGTTATTTTCAGCAACGCGCAATTTGTGGGACGCCCGGACAAAGGCATGCGATATTACGACGCAGCCAGGGACGGAAAGACTCCCATCCTGGACCACTACACGGGAGTCGGGGAAGTCCTGGCCGTGCACAATTTGGACCTGGTGTTCGGCGCGCTGCGTCAGTCGCTTCGAATCAAACGGGGCAGTCTGTTTTCCCTCGACGACGCAAAAAACAACGATCTGATTTTTATTGGCTCTCCGGGGGAAAACCTCACACTGCTGGACATTCCTAGCACCAGGGAATTTACCTTTCAGCGGAAGCAAGAAGGCGCGCGCGCGGGAAACATGGAGATTGTCAACGTTAAGCCGGGCGCTGGCGAAGCCGCCAGCTACATGGCGAGCCCCTCGAACGTCCCGATGAGTGAAGACTATGCCGTGGTGGCGCTGGTGAAGGCCATTAATCCGGAACATTACGAGCTGATTCTCGCTGGCACCACGACGATCGGAACGCAAGCTGCCGTCGAATACGTCACGCGCGAGAATTACTTGAACGAACTGCTGACGAAAATGAATGTAACCAGGCCCGCCGAACTGAAACCTTTCGAAGCAGTGATCCAGGTGAAAGTAGCCAAGGGCGTTCCTGTGGAATCCTCGCTGGTGGCGATTCGCATCTTGAATTGACCGTTCCCCGGTTCCCTAAAAGGCTCGGGTGTTTATGGCGCAACCAGCTTTGGATCCAATGCCGCAGCCCTTTGAAACTCCGCAGCAGCGTCTTCCTTTTTTCCCATTTGGCGCAGGGCAATCGCCAGCTCGAAATGGGCGGGCGCGTAATTTTCGACCGCTTGAATCGCGGCCCGAAACTGCGAAACGGCTCCGTTCAGATCGCCCACGCTGCGCAGCCGACGCCCGGAATTGGTTGCAAACACCGCGGCCTGCATATCGGTTCGTTGCCTGGCAAGCTCTGAGCCGAGCTTCGATTCAGCCGCCGCGCCTTCCGGGTCGCCGAGTTGCCGCAGCACTCCGGCCAAGGTGGTGTGCGCGCCCGCAAAATCAGGCTCCAGGCGAATGGCTTCCCGCAGTGCCTGCGCCGATTCCTGGAGCTTGGCTTGCTGCTTCAAGACCGTTCCCAGCGTGTAGTACGCTTCCGCATAATCGGGCTTCGCATGAATGGCTTTCTGCAATTCGCTTACCGAGCCGTCCAAATCTCCCATTTGCCAGAGCGTGACACCGAGCGTGTAGGGAGCGTCGGGCTGCGCCGGATCGAGCGCTTCGGCGGCGCGCAGATCCTCTACAGCTTCGCTTAACTTGTCCTGCAGCTTGAGGGCCAGGCCAAGATTGTAATGGAGCGACGGACTGTTCGGATCCTGTTGCAATGCCGCGCGAAAAATCGTTACGGCACCGGCAAAATCCGCTTTTTGCAGGTAGGCAGCGCCCAGATTTCCTTGATATCCAGTGTCCGCCGGGCGAGCCTGCAGCGCAGCACGAAACGCCGCGATGGCTCCCTCGCCATCGCCGGTTTGCAGCAACGCCAGCCCAAGATTGTTTTGCGCTTCGGCGTCGTGCGGATCGAGCGCCAGCACTTTTCGAAACGCGTCGGCCGCTTCCACCGGATTGCCGACCCGTTGCAGGAACTGCCCGAGAAGGTTGAGGACATCAGCCTGCCCCGGCTGAATCCTCAACGAGGATTGCAAGGCGGCAATGGCTTCCGGCAGCTTGGCTTGCTCTCGATAGGTCCGCGCCAAATAGTTGAGTGCCAGGAAGTTTGCGGGAACCAGTTCCTTGGCCCTGCTCAAGTGCTGTTCGGCCAATTCGAATTGCCGCTGTTCGAACTGCAGGACGCCCAAATGCAAGTGGGCGGAAGCGAGTTCGGGATTCAACTGCAAGGCCTCCGCAAACTCCGCAACTGCGTTTTCAGAATGACTTTGTTGAACCAGGAGCGTCCCGAGATCATCGTGCAGGTCGGCACGTTTCGGCGCCAGCGCGATCGCGCGCCGCAGTGAAGTGATAGCTTGGGGCGTCTTTGATGCCGCTCCCAGAGCCCGAGCCAGCGCCGCATGCGCGTCAGGATTGTTTGGCGCGGCTCGGGTCGCTGCGCTGCCTTCGCGCACGGCGCCGTCGAAATCGCCTAACTCGATTCTTGCCTTGCACAGATTCAAGCGCGCCTGCAGAAACGTGGGGCTGATGCGCAACGCTTCTTTGAACTGGACGGTAGCAGCGGTCGCGTTATTTTGCGCGAGAAGCGCCAAGCCCAGGGCGTTGCGGGATTGAACGTCGGTTGGATTCAATCGTACTGCGGCTTCAAAAGCAGCGCGTGCCGCGCCGAGATCGCCGCGACGCAAAGCCTCCGAGCCTTCAGCGAAGGGTTTGCTCGCCCCGGGAGCGGGAGAAGAGGCTTGCGCGGCCGATTGCGCGCGGACAAAAGCCGAAGCGCCGAGAAGCCCGCTGGCCAGGAACAGGGTGCGAAGTGTCGAACCGCAGCGAGGCAAGCAAGGTCCCCCAAAAACTAAACGTAGCATCGAATTTTCATACTAGCATTAAGATGCAAACGGATCGGGGCGCTTCTTGGTATCCGCCAGAGCTAAGGAATCGGGAAAAGGTTCGCGCGAATGACTTGGATCAGGAACACTTGCGCGCGCCTGAGCAGCTTGTTTTTTCTGATGCAGACTTGCTTTTCGCCACTAAGCGCACCATCGCAACAAAAAGCGGCAGACGCATCGTCCAACAAAATCGCATATTTCGTTGACGAAGCTGCGAAAGCCGGGCTCACTGCAAAAAACACGTTTGGCGGCGTCGACACAAAAAAGTACATTATTGAAACGACCGGCACCGGCGTGGCTATCTTCGACTACGACAACGACGGCTGGCCCGATATTTTCGTCGTGAACGGCACCACTCTGGAGCCCTTACCTGGCGCTCCCGCTCCTACCAGTCATCTGTACCATAACAATCACGACGGCACATTTACCGACGTAACCGAAAAAGCCGGCCTGGCTGACACCGGCTGGGGACAAGGTGTTTGCGTCGGCGATTACGACAATGACGGTCACGAAGACTTGTTCGTGACCTACTATGGCAAAAACGTTCTTTATCACAACAATGGAAACGGCACGTTCACCGATGTCAGCAACAAGGCTCACGTTGCTGGAACTGGTAGCGCCTGGAGTACTGGTTGCGCCTTCCTCGATTATGATCGCGATGGCAAGCTCGACATCTTTGTGGCGACCTACGTGGATTTCAACGTAAAAACCGCCCCTGCGCCCGGCGAACGCGCTTCCTGCGTGTGGAAAGGCGTACCGGTAATGTGCGGCCCGCGCGGCCTGTCTTGGGGAAAAAATATTTTGTACCACAACAACGGCGACGGCACGTTCGAGGATGTCACCACCAAGGCCAAAATTGACCAGACCAACGGCCATTACGGTTTCAGCGTTTCCACTTTCGACTTTGACGACGACGGCTGGACCGACATTTACGTGGCCTGCGACAGCACACCCAGCATTTTGTATCGCAACAATCACGACGGAACTTTCACCGACGTTGCTGTAACCGCAGGTGCTGCCTTCAACGAGGACGGCAAGGAACAGGCCGGCATGGGCTCGACCATCGGCGACTACAACGGCGACGGCCGTCTCGACATTTTCAAGACCAATTTTTCCGACGACACCGCCACTCTCTACCGCAACAACGGTGACGGGACTTTTGACGATGTCACCTTTTCCGCCGGTCTCGGTTTGTATACAAAATATCTCGGCTGGGGAACGATGTTTCTTGATGTGGACAACGACGGCTGGCCCGACTTGCTGCTCGTCAACGGCCACGTCTACCCCGAAGTCGACAGCCAGCACTTGGGCAGCGACTATCGCGAGCCGCGTATTCTCTATCACAACAGGGGTAACGGCACGTTTGAAGATATTTCGGCGAATGCCGGGCCGGCCATTACCGCCGTCAATTCGGGACGCGGCTTGGCTGTTGGCGATCTCTGGAACGACGGACGAATCTCCGCTGTGATCAGCAACATGAATGCTCCAATGAGCCTGCTGGTCAACCAGGTAAAGTCTTCCAATCACTGGATCGCCTTCAAGACGACAGGCACAAAATCCAATCGCGATGGTATCGGCGCGAAGATTCGAATGAAAGTCGGCGACCGTGTTCTGGTGGACGAAGTGCGCAGCGGCTCGAGCTACGATTCCAGCAGCGACGTGCGCGTCCACTTCGGACTCGCCGCCGCAACCAAGCTCGACTGGGTAGAGGTCCGCTGGCCCAGCGGCTTGAGGGAAGAATTCATGAACATGCAACTCGATTCCATGAACACGTTGCAAGAAGGTTCCGGTGATGCTGTCAAGACCACTCGCTAGTCGGCGTTGACCCGCCGCAGGCTCATTTACCGGAGGCCGCTTGCTTGGTAGGGGCAGCTTCCGCACGCGCTACCGCCGACCAGTACCGCACTCGCATAAGCTCGGTTTCGTTCCTTGTGAATAAGAGTTTGCCTTTGGCGGCTTCCCGCAACTCGGCCACTTCCCATTTAGCCCGCATCAACCCATCCGTTGAATGGGAATCCTTTCCGAGCAGCAGGTGGCCTAACTCGTGCACCACGACGTAGCCCAGCAGGTCACCTTCGTTTACCAGGTCAAGCGCCTTGGATGAGGACAGCCGCTCCACATAAACGCTGGCGTAGTTCCCTTCGCCCCGCTCATTTAGAAAAGACTGCCCGAAAGTCTCTGGGGAAACTGCCTTCTTGCCGGCCACCAGCCGTACTGAAAGGTGAGTCGGAAAGGCCAGGTCCTGGCAAGCGAGTTCTGTATGCCAGCGCCCCGGCGCGCCACAGTCGAGCCACGTCAAAGAGATTCCCGCTTCTGCTAAAACCGCTTCAGCCCGTGTCTCGGCGGCTTGTAGAACAGGTTGTGCAACGGCCGCGTCATTGAAGACGGAGACTTTCAGCTGGACCATCCCTGGTGTATGCGGGCGGGCAAAGACTCCGTGCGCAACGAGGCCGGACAAGACTGCCGCCAGGGCGATCCAGAATTTGCGTCCCATCGCAGAAGCCCTCCTCGGGCGTAGGCGCAAAACTGGCTTCCCGCGGGGCGTGCCTCAAGGCTTTTGGGGTTACCGTGTAGGCAAATGTGGGTAACGAACTAACCTTTGTTTGTTCAGTAGGTTACAGGCGCTTGTCACCTGACAATTTGCAGCAATTGAGCGACAGAGTTTGAAACGAAATCCTTCGTAGAACGTATTAGTAAGAGAGATTACGTCGGATGTCAGAAGAGGAAACCCGGTGGGTAGCGTCCCAAACGGTAATTTGACAGAGGTCGTAACGTTCGGCGTCTATGAAGTCGACCCGCGCGCCGGGGAGCTCCGCCGAAATGGGATCAAGGTCAAAATCCAGGAGCAGCCCTACCAGGTGCTCTCCCTTCTGCTGGAACGTCCCGGAGAGGTCATCACGCGCGAAGAGCTGAAGCGCAGGCTTTGGCCGGCCGACACTTTCGTCGATTTTGATCACAGCCTCAACGCCGCGATAAAACGGCTGCGGGATGTCCTGCGCGACTCCGCCGACAATCCACGGTTTGTGGAGACTCTTGCGCGCCGGGGATATCGGTTCCTGGCCCCGGTCACGGGATCGTTGCCCTCGGGTGTCTCTCCTGCGCTGCCAGTTCCCCACATGGCACCGCGAAGCCGAAACCGCGCCCGCTGGATTGCCGCCATTGTGGTGCTCGCCGGCGCCTGCATTTCGGTAGGTTTTCATATTGGCAATCGTGCGGCCCGCGCGGAAGTGCCTCGTGAAGTCAGGCTCACGGCAAATTCTCCTGATGTCCCCGTTTACCGCGCGGCCATTTCTCCGGATGCGCGCCTGCTCGCGTACACAGACCCCCGCGGACTCTTCCTCCGAGAAATCGCGCGCGAAGATTCTCACCAGTTATGGCTCCCTCCGGGGCTTAAGCCTTCCGTAGTCTCGTGGTTCCCTGATGGGAGCCATTTGCTGGTCGGCGGGATACAGGCCGATGAGACGCCGAGCATCTGGAATGTCTCAATCCTTGGCGGTCCGTCGCACAAAATCTCCGATGAAACCGATTCCGGTACCGTTTCTCCGGATGGAACCAGAATCGCCGCTCTCCGCGGCAACGGTAAGCTGAACTCGTCAGAACTTTGGCTGATGAACGCCGACGGTAGCCAGCCGAGAAAGCTCCTGGATATTGCCGGGTACTCGAACTCGCTCACCTGGTCGCCCAGCGGCACGCGCCTCGCTTACATGAAAGCCAGCTATTGGCCCGGGTACAAAGAAGAAGTTCAGATCGAGACAATTGATCTCGCCACTGGCAAGACGAATACTGCTTTCTCCGACGACAGAATCGGCGGCGGCCTGGTTTGGAGCCGCGATGGCCGGCTCTTTTTCGGCCGCGTCGATCAAGACTCCAACATCAAGTCCGACATCTGGTCCTTGCGAGTGGATGAGCGCACCGGCGAGGCCAGGGGAAATATCGGGCGCCTCACGAGCGGTCCGGACTGGAAGCCGCGCCCGGAGGTTTCCGCCGATGGAAAACAGATGGTTTTTCTGCGCAACAACATCGCGCCTACCGTTTACCTTGCGCAGGTCGACCCTAAAACCAAATCGCTCGATCAACTGGAGCGCTTGACCTTGGACGAGAGCGTCAGCCGGCCCTATGAGTGGACTCCCGACGGAACCGCGCTGCTCTACATTTCAAATCGCGACGGCGAATTCCATATCTTCCGGCAGCGTCTGGGAGCTGCATCGCCTGAGCTGCTCGTGGATGGCCACGATAATCCGAATATCATGCGGCTCAATCCGGACGGCACCCGGATCCTGTACATGAGCGAAGCCAGCCGCGCAGGGCGCACCGGAGCCTCTCCGGTCGAACACACCGCCGGATTTGACAGCGAAAAAGTTCGCGTCATGAGCGCGCCCGTGTCCGGTGGGGTCGGCAAATTCGTTCTGGAAGCCGACGGCATGAACAACTTTCAATGCGCCAGAGCGCCCTCTACATTCTGCCTATTCAGTCGATTCACGAAGGATGCGCTGGCCTTCGTACAATTCGATTCCGCGACCGGCGAAATGAAGGATCTCTTTCAAACCAACGATTCCGGCTGGCAGAGCTACAATTGGACCCTGTCTCCCGACGGCAAGCTCCTCGCACTTTGTAAGGACGCCCGGGTTTCGCTGGATGCCGAAGTCCGCTTGATACCCACCGATGGCGGCGCCGAACGCAAGATTCACCTGAACGAATGGATTGGTATTTCCGCCATCGACTGGGCAGCCGATGGAAAGAGCTTCTGGGCCAGTGCCACCTTGCGCGGTGAGACACATGCTCTCGTCAACATCGACATGCATGGCGACATCAAGCCCGTTCTTCAAGACGGAAAGCCCTACGTCGGATGGGGCATTCAATCGCGCGACGGTAAACATCTCGCCATCTGGCAGGCTACCGGCGGCTCCAACGTCTGGATGCTCGAGGGTTTCTAGGCGCCAAGCTTGGGGTGTTGGGTGTGGAATCCGGTTGCTTCCTGGTACGCGCGCGCGAATACCAGCATCTCGACTTCTCGATAGAGTCCGCCAAGGAAGGTCAGACTGACTGGCGTCCCCGGCCCGCCGTAATTCCCTTCGATTTCACCCTTTTCGTTTTTCTTCGCAGGTGGGGCGTCGTCGCCGCGAAAGCCGTTCGGCAAGATCAGCGCCGGCTGACCGGTCAGATTCGTCACTACCAGTTGCTGGCTGCTCGTTGGAGCAACAAGCACATCGAAATCTTCAAACAGTTTCGACACTGCTTCCATCGCCAGCGTCCTCGCGCGGTTTGCCTGAATGTACTCCACCGCCGGAATAAACCGCGCCGCCCTAAACGTCGTCGGCCAGTCGTCCGGACCTTGTTCCGTCAGTAGTTTGTCGCGGCCCGTGCGCGTCAATTCATCAAACGCAGCCGCCGCTTCCGCATCCAGCAGCGGTACCATCGCATCGTAAGGAAACTTTGGCAGCGCTACCGGTTGCAGATCCACGCCCATCGCCCGCAGTCTCTCAAGGGCAGCCCGCTGAAACTTGCGGTCATATTCGACTTGCACCCGCCTCTCCTCGCGCCGCAGCTTCTGCTCATCGCGTTTCTTCTTTTCTTCCGGCGAAAGCTGGGATTCGGGCTTGCTCTCCTCTTCCGCCTGTTGCACAGGTTTTTCAAAATCCTCTTTCAAGTAACCGACTCGAAGATCCTTCCAACTCCGGTTTGCGTCCCAGTTGAACGCGGCCTTCGTCACCGAACGATCTTTGCCGTCCGGGCCGTAAATCGCGTCCAGCACCAGCGCGGTGTCCTCCACGCTGCGGCAAATCGGCCCCAGCTTGTCCATACTCCATGAAAGCGCCATCGCTCCGGTACGCGGCACCAATCCAAATGTCGGACGCAATCCCGTACAACCGCACCGTGTGCTCGGCGAAGAAATCGAGCCCAACGTCTCCGACCCGATTGCGAAGGCAACGCAGCCCGCAGCCACCGCCGAAGCCGAGCCTGCCGACGACCCGCTCGAGCCTTGCGCAGGATTCCACGGGTTGCGTGTCTTGCCGCCAAACCAGCGGTCGTCCATTGCCAGCGCGCCAAGGCTCAACTTGGCCACGAGCACCGCTCCAGCCTTATCGAGGCGTTTCACCACCGTCGCATCTTCGTCAAACTTCTGCCCCTCGAATCCGCCCGCGCCCCACGTAGTGCGATATCCGGCCACGGCCAACAGATCTTTTGCTCCCCATGGCAACCCATGCAGCGGCCCGCGATATTTTCCCGCGGCAATTTCCCGATCCGCTTGTTTAGCTTTGGCGAGCGCCCGCTCTTCGGTAAGGGTGATTACAAAATGCAGCTCCGAATCGTACCGTTTCAGCCGCTCCAGGTACATCTGCGTCAGCGCAGCCGAGGAAACTTTCTTGGTTCGAACCAGCTCGCTCAACTCCCGCGCCGAAGCAAAGCAAACATCCTCCAGATTTTTTGGCACACCCACCCTGGCAATCGCCGGAGCCGCCGAAATCTTGATCGGCCTCGCTTCCGTTTCGAATTTCGTTGAGGGTAAAACCGGATCAAACACCAGGGCGGGCGCCACGCTGTTAGGAATGCGCAGCTTGTAAATCTCTTCGAAGCTCTTCGCATGCTCGTTCAGGCTATCGAGCATCGTTTTGCGATACTCAGCCGGAATCGCCACATCCGCGATGGCTGCAGCCTGTTCGATCATGTCCGCGGTTATCTCGCTCTTGCCATCCGCCAGCCCCCACAGCACTCCCGGCAGGAGCGTCGAACCGAATCCCATCCCCGAAAAAGCAGCAAGAAACCGCCGGCGATCCAGCATCTCTGTTCACCTCATAAAGCCCATTATGGCAGCCGACGATTTTCGCAGCGGCCGCTTACTGCCTGCCCCGGCTCGTCGGGGAAGCGGGGGCCTTTAGCTCCCGCCTCCCAACTCTTACCGCCTATCCGCGCTTGCTCGCAGCAAAACTTTCCGAGCGAGTAATTCCCTTTCCTTCGGTCACATAATAAAGCTGATTCGCTTTCAAATCCTTCAGCGAGTCCACTTGCCCGCTCGGCCAGCGAATCTCGAGCAAGTCCACTTTTTCAGTAGCGCCGATCCCGAAGTGCACCCGCAAATCATTCTGCGAAAAATACCCGCCCCCGCTACGCACTTCGTCTATCTGGGAATGCGACCTGTCCTCGCCCGCCGGGCGAGTAACGCAGCAGAGCCGCGCCCCAATTCCACTCCGGTTAGACTTTGTCCCGATGGTCCGCACTTTAATCCAGTTATTCTTCACCGTGGAATCGCAGCGCAGCAGTTGCGGCAAATCGTTTACACAGTTCACCACCACGTCCAGGTCACCGTCATTGTCGAAATCGCCAAACGCGCACCCGCGCGAAGCCGAGGGCGCAGAAATTCCTGCGCCCGCATTCAGCGAAATATCCTCAAATTTTCCATTGCGCAAATTCTTGTACAACAGTTTCCGCTGCGCGTACCCCGCTTCGGTGGTCAGTTGCTCCACTTCCGGGTACACGTGGCCGTTGCAAATCAAAATATCCGGCCAGCCATCGTTGTCAAAATCAAAAAAGCCGCAGCCCCAACCGAGATACTGGGTGTGCTTTCCCAGGCCGCCGATGAATGTCGTGTCTTCAAAGGTCGCGTTTCCGACATTGTGATAAAGCGAGGGCGTATCTCCAGCAAAATTCGTCTTCACGATGTCGAGGTTGCCGTCCATGTCGTAGTCCGCCGCTGAAACGCCCATTCCTGCCTGAGGCTTCCCGTCCGCGCTCAGCGCGCAGCCCGCCTCCATGGCGATGTCCGTGAACTTTCCGTTTTTCCTGTTCTGATACAGCGCGCTGGCCGTCGAATCGTTCGCCACATAAATGTCCGGCCAGCCGTCATTGTCAAAGTCGCCGGTCAGCACGCCCAATCCGTACGTCCCGTTGGCACTCAGAATCCCGCTTGACTCCGAAACGTCCGTAAACGTCCCATCCCCATTGTTGCGAAACAAAATATTCTTCCCACCGATCAGCCCCGGCGGACCGCACGCCACCATCACTCCCTTGTACAAGCACGGCCCCGACTCCGGCACCGGCGCCGTCGCCAGATCCATATCAATGTAGTTCGCCACAAAAAGATCAAGCCTGCCGTCGCGGTCGTAATCCACAAACGCGCAGCCCGAATTCCAGCGCTTCCCGTTTCCGCCGACGCCGGCTTTTTCCGTCACATCGGTAAACGTTCCGTTGCCGTTGTTGTGATACAGCACATTCTTCCCGAAATAGCTCACGAACAGATCTTCATACCCGTCGTTGTCGTAGTCGCCGACGCACACGCCCTGCCCCCAGCCCGTGTGCAGCAGCCCCGCCTTCTCCGTAACGTCCGTAAACGTTCCGTCGCGATTGTTCTTGAAAAGATGCGAGTGCGGCTCTTGCCCCTTGGGGAACCCTTCTAGCCGCCAACCGTTCACCAGAAAGATATCCAGCCAGCCGTCATTGTCGTAGTCATAAAAGGCCACCCCGCAGCCGGTCGTTTCCAACAGGTATCTGTTCTTGTGTTCGCCGCCGTAAATCGTTTTCGCGTTCAGCCCGGCCTGTTTCGCCACGTCCACAAAACTCACGCCCAGCGGAGCCGGGCTGCCACCGTCCGCCTTCTGCGTTGAAGCCCGAGGGGGGTCCAGCGCCCCGCCGAACACCGGCCGCACCGCCGCCATCAGATTCTCGAGCGACACCACCAGCGCCGACTTGCTGAGCGACCGCAAGAATTTTCTTCGTGGAAATCCCAATCGCGCAGCTACCTTCCCTTTGGCCCGGCAAAAACGCGTGCTACACTCCACCCGTTTCTTTCTGGGTTTCAGGGCTTGGAACAACGAACCCTGACCCAACATAGACAGTGTGGCTACGCATTGCAAGCAACCGGGCCACCTATAACTCCACCATGCAAAATCTCCGATTCTCCTTTTCGAAACGTCGCAGCGCCAATGCGGCAGCCACCTTCAGGTGGCCTCTTTTTCTTTCGGTTCTTTTTCTTTTCATCTCTCTTCTGCCGCCCGTCCATTCCCAAACTACCGCGCCAACGATTCCCCGGCCTAATGTCGAAAATAATCTCGAACTTTCCCGCCCTGCTCGCCCTTGGGAATTCCTCGCGTCGGTAGGGAAAAAGGCCAGTCTCCTCGGCAGCGAGTCCGGCGCCGTCGAAGCCTGGGTCTACCCGCTCAAAATTCTCCGCGACCTGCGCCTCACCGTCCTCACCGAAGGCCGCGCAATCCCAGCCGAATCCTTGGTCCGCACAGTCATTGCGCATCCCGAATCCACCACCCTTGTCTATTCCAGCGACATGTTCTCCCTCAGCGAAACCTTCTTTGCCCCCATCGATCAGCCTGGCGCCATCGTCGAACTTCAAATCGAAACCGAGCAACCTCTCGAACTTGAAGCCAGCTTCATCCGTGATTTTCAGCTCGAATGGCCCGCTTCCATGGGCGGCACTTACATCAATTGGAGTGACCCGCTCCGCGCCTTTGTCTTCGGCGAAGACCGCCAGAAATTTTCCGCCATCGCCGGCTCTCCCACCGCCGCGAGCCCGCTGCTCGAATACGAATCCAACTACAGCGGCATGCGCCGCAGCAGCATGCGCCTGGGCGTCACCAACAAAGGCCGCGACGCCAAGCTCTTGGTCATAGCCGCTTCCATCAACGGCCGCGCGGACGCCGAAACCACCTACAAACGACTCACCACCGATCACGAAAAGCTTCGCGGCGAATCCGCCGCCTTTTACCAGCAATACCTGCAACGAACCACAAGCGTTGATCTTCCCGACGCCGAACTTCAGCGCGCCTACGACTGGTCGCGCATCAGCCTCATCCAGGGACTGGTTTCGAATCCCACCATGGGCGACGGCCTCATCGCCGGCTACCGAGCTTCGGGCGAAAGTTACCGCCCCGGCTTCGCCTGGTTCTTCGGACGGGACTCCCTGTGGTCCGGGCTCGCGCTCAACAGCGAAGGCGATTTCGCCACCACCAAAACCGCGCTGGAATTCATCGCCAAATTCCAGCGCGACGACGGAAAAATCCCCCACGAAATCGCGCAAGGCGCGAGTTTCGTGGATTGGTTCAAAGCGTATCCTTATGCGTACGCTTCGGCGGACGCCACGCCGCTCTACCTCATTGGTGTGGACGACTATGTCACATCAAGCGGCGACATCGAATTCGCCACAACCAATTGGCCGCATATCGCCAAGGCTTACGAGTTTCTCCGCTCCACATACAACGCCGGCGGATTCCCGCGCAATTTCGGGATCGGCCATGGTTGGGTTGAAGGCGGGCCGCTGCTGCCTATTGAATCGGAGTTCTACCAGAGCGGCCTTGCTGCAGCCGCGATTCGCTCGCTCGCGCATCTTTCGCGGATCACCGGGAAAGAAGCCGACGCCAAAGCGCTCAGCGCGCAATTTGAAAAAGAGCGCAAACAGCTCAACGAAGGGTTCTGGTCCACCGACAAAAAAATCTTTGCTTTCGCGCAAAGCCGCGACCACGAGCGCGTGGACGAACCTAGCGTCCTCGCCACCGTCCCTATGTGGTTCGGCCTCACCGACGAAGGCAAATCCCGGCAAATGATCTCCGCACTGGCCGCCCACGAACACCAGACCGATTGGGGTATGCGCATCATTTCCAACCGCGCCGAAAAGTTCAGCGGCGGCGGTTATCATTACGGCTCCGTCTGGCCACTCTTCACCGGTTGGGCCTCGGTGGCCGAATATCGCTATCACCAGCCGCAACCAGCGTATGACAATCTCCGGGCCAACGCTCTGCTCGCGCTGGACGGTTCACCCGGCCACGTCACCGAAGTCCTCTCCGGTGACTACTACCAGCCGCTCTCCACCAGTTCCCCGCATCAAATCTGGTCCGCCGCCATGGTTATTAGCCCGCTCCTGCGCGGCATGTTCGGCCTCCAATTCGACGCTCAAGATCACACGCTTACTTTCGCGCCCCACATTCCCGCCGACTGGACAGATTTCTCGCTTCGTCAAATCTCCACCGGCACCGGTACGGTTCAGCTGAACTTCTCCCGCACCGCCGAATCCATCACGGTCAGTGTTAACCGCAAAGGTGACTCCGATCTCCGCCTCAGCTTTTCTCCTTCGCTTAATCTCCGCGCTCAAGTCCTCTCCGTCACCCTCAACGGGAAAGCTCTACCCTTCCGTCTCGAAGCACACGGAAGCGATCAGCACCTCATCGCAGAAGCCAATCTCACCGCTGGAGCCAACACGCTCAAAGTCCGGTTGCGGAACGATTTCTCCGTCAGCATGGCCAATACACTGCCTGCGCTCGGAAGCACCAGCCAGGGTTTGCGTATTCTCTCTGAGACCTGGAATGCCAAGCACGATACTCTCACCGTCGAAACACAAGGCCTGCCCGGAAGAACCTACACACTTTCTGTGTGGGGCAAAGGCCAGATCAGTTCCGTCGAAGGCGCTCGCGTAAGCCCCGGAGGTTCTCTCGAAGAACAATTTCCGCCCTCCTCTGACAGCGGACCGCAGAAACAAACCGTCACTCTCCGCTTCCGCTGAAGCTCCTTTGCTCCGCCTGGTTATGCCATTACTACTTCTGTGTCATTCTTCGCACTTTTTCATGCATCGCTTCGCCTTCTCACGCGATCCCCAGCTTTTTCTGCATTTCCTCCAAGGTGATTCCCTTGGTCTCCGGATACCACAGCAGCACTACAAAAAATTGCAGCGCCATCATCGCGGAGAAAAATACGAATGGATATCCGCCTGACTTCGCCGCCACCGCCGGAAATCCCAGCGAAATAATTCCCGCCATCAGCCAGTGGGCGAAGCTCCCGAGACTCTGCCCCGCCGCGCGCACCCGGTTGGGAAACACTTCGCCGATGTACACCCAGATCACTGCGCCCTGCGAGAATGCAAAAAACGCGATGTACGCGACCAGCAGCCATACCAGCCAGCTTTGGTGGCTGTGCGACAGAAACACAAACGAGACTCCCGCCAGGCACAATGTTGTACCCACAGCCCCAGTCAGCAACAATTTCTTGCGCCCTACCTTGTCAATCAGCGTCATCGCAATCATCGTAAAAATCAGATTGGTCGCCCCGATCGCTACTGCCTGCAAATCGGAAGAAACCTTGCTAAAGCCGGCTTGCGCGAAAATCTGGTTCAGGTAGTACAAAATGCCGTTGATGCCGGAAAGCTGGTTGAACATCGCAATGGACACTGCGAGAAAAATCGGCAAGTTGTAGCGGCCGTTGAAAAGCGATTCGCCGGCGTGATGCTCAGCGTCAATCGAAGCCACAATGTCCTGGAGTTCCTGCTCATAATTTTCTTCGCCGGTAATCCTCAACACGTTGCGAGCTTCGTCAATACGCTTCTTTTTGACCAGCCAACGGGGGCTGCGGGGAATCCCGAAAAGCATCATCAGAAAAATTGCCGCGGGCAGAGCCGCGATACCCAGTTTCCAGCGCCACTCCGCATCTCCCAGCTTCAACATCCCGATCAAATAATTCGATAAGTACGCCAGCAAAATGCCGAACACTACGTTGAACTGGAACAGTCCCACCAGCCGTCCGCGATATTTCGCCGGAGCAATTTCGGCGATATACATCGGCCCCAGCACCGAGGAGCCGCCAATGGCCAGCCCGCCAATCACGCGAAAGGTCACCAGTGTCGTCCAGTTCCAAGCCAGCCCGCAGCCGATCGCCGAAACCAGATACAGCACCGCCAGAATCCGCAAACTGTCCCGTCGCCCGTACGCGTCGCCCGGAATCCCAGCGAGCATTGAGCCGATGATAGTTCCCGCAAGCGCACTCGACACCGTCACGCCCAGCGAAAGCGGCGTCAGGTGAAACAACTCCGTCAGCGATTGGGTGGTTCCGGAAATCACCACCGTGTCGAAGCCAAACAGCAACCCGCCCAGCGCCGCCACCACCGTGCTCCGCACTAACACCCCATTCAGTCGCATGGTTGGCACCTTCCCGAGAATCCGCCGCGCATTGTACAGGAAGTGGGCGACGCGAGGACCAGCGACCTAAGACCAGGGCGTTCGGTCCGCTAGCTGCTCCAGTCAGGGTAAGCCGACGTAGTTTTCGGCGAGGGACTGGGAGGCGGCGCGGGAAGTGGTGACGTAGTCGAGTTCGGCGAGCTGCCGGCGGCGATCGAAGGGAGTGTCAGTGGCGAAGCGGTGCAGCAGCTGGGTCATCCACCAGGAAAAGCGCTGCACTTTCCAGACGCGGCGGAGGCACGTCTCGGAGTATCGCGCGAGGAGATCGGGACTGCCCGCCTTGAAGAAGGCGCCCAAAGCATCGGCGAGGACGCGAACGTCGGCGACGGCGAGATTGAGCCCCTTGGCACCGGTGGGTGGAACGATGTGGGCGGCGTCGCCAGCGAGAAACAGGCGGCCGAACTGCAGGGGCTCAACCACGAAGCTGCGCATGCCAGTGACGGCTTTTTGCAGGATGGGGCCTTCCGTGAGGCGCCAGCCGTCGGCGGTGGCGAAGCGCTGGTGGAGCTCGCTCCAGATGCGGTCATCGGGCCAGAGCGCCAGCTCTTCTTCGGGATCGCATTGCAGATAGAGGCGGCTGATTTCCGGCGAGCGCATGGAGAGAAGCGCGAAACCGCGATCGTGATGGGCGTAGATAAGTTCCTTGGAGGATGGCGGCGCCTCGGCGAGGATGCCGAGCCAGCCGAAAGGATAGTCGCGTTCATAAAAGGTAAGTAAGCCCGCGGGAACAGCGGAACGCGAAACCCCGTGGAAACCGTCACAACCAGCGACAAAGTCGCAATCCAGACGTTCGGAGACGCCATTGTGGCGAAAGCTGACGTAGGGCGTGGTGGAGTCGAGCGCGTGAAGAGATACGTCCGTGGTTTCAAACAGGAGGGGACGATTGGTGGCCAGACGGGCGGCGACTAGGTCCTTAATGACTTCGTGCTGGGCGTAGATGGTGACGCACTTGCCGGCGGCAAGATCGCGAAAGTCAATGCGATGGGCGCGTCCGTTGAAGCGCAGTTCGATGCCACCGTGTTCGAGGCCCTGGCGGCCAAGACGTTCGCCGACGCCAAGCTCATGCATGAGCTGGACGGTGTTGTATTCGAGCAGGCCGGCGCGGACGCGCTGTTCGATGTATTGGCGAGTGTGGAGTTCCAGTATAACGGACTCAACGCCGGCCCGCTGAAGAAGAAGAGAGAGAAACAGTCCGGCGGGGCCGGCACCGATGATGGCGACTTGAGTGCGCATGCAAGGAACGATACTCCAGGGTTGCCGTCAGGTGCCAATGGCAAAACTTGTTTTTCAACACAGGGTGCGCAGAGGACGCGGAAGAAGAAAACGGAGGAGAAATTTATGGCGCTGGATGCTCGTACGCCAGGTTATCGAAGCGCAGTCTCTGAGCATTTTCGAGTTCGATGGTTACGCGGGCACTCGCTTCGTGCCAATCCGTACGAATGCGGCGAAGTTCTCCCGGCTTGATCTTGTAGGCAGTCCCGCGAATGCCGTCTGCCTGAACGGTGAGTGTGGCGTCGGCAGGACCGTCGTTGCAAACATCAAAGCCAACCAAGATCCGGGGCGCGACGAAGCGGAATTCCGCCGAACGTGCTTCAGGATTCTGCAGCACCAGGTTGAATGTACCGAACTTCCCCGCCGGCACCCCGATTTTCCACTCCGATGCCGGCCACTCGACGACGCCGCCAGGATACTGCCCGTTTAGCGGCGTGCCTGCGGCCAGATGCGGGTCGTCGAACGTGACGTACAGCGGAACGCCGCGCCCGCCTTTCCCCTGCACATCAATGTCGCGAGAGGAAGTGTGGCGAATCCGCAGCACGCGCGTCGCTTCATCGAAGATAAATCCTTCGCTGGAAAGCTCTTGCCGGTGTTGCAACGGCTTGCCACCCGCGGTCACCAACTCCGGCACAAAATCCAAGCGCAGCACGTCTGTGGATTGGGGATCAAACGTGGAATAGGTGACAGAGCCCACACCGTACGCGATCTTGGTCACCACGGAGAGAGAACCGAGGAGATGCGATTCGTCAGCGGGCGCCCACTCCGGCACGGCCCAGAAAGCGTCCATCATGCGGCGCGGCCCATCGGAAAATTCGTCCGTCCACCACCACTGCGTGCTGTATGGAGCGTGCGCTGCGCCGGGCAGCCCCTGGAAATACGTCACCCAGTTGTAGGTGCGGTATGCGGCTTCCTTGTACGCGGCATCTCCGGTCTCGGCGTAGTACAGCGCCTCGACAGCGGCTAGCCGCGCGCTGTGGCTGTCGCAGCATTGGTTCGGCAGATTGCAGCAGAAATCTTTTCCGTTGCCCTGCTCGGTCGTCACCGTCGCGCCATGCACCACATATTTCGGCCATTTGGGCGTGGTTTTGACCCACTCGATCAGCCGCGCGGCGTGTTCGCGCCACTGCGGGTCCTTTTCCGGGTGCAGCAGGACATATCGCGCGAATTCGAGCGGAATCACCTGGTTCATGTTCTCGTAGCTGCCCTGCACGTCCTCGAAATACCCGACCCATACATTGTTCTCGAGAGGATATCTCTCGAACCAGTTCCAGGCGCCTTCACGCACTTTTCTGTAGGACGCAACGTCACCTTGGCCGATACGCATCAGTTCATCGAACAGCATGATCGGTTCGATCACATTGGCGGAATACGGAAACATCGCCTTGTTGTTGCCGAGGCTGCCGTCGCGGGCGAAACACCGGTTGGGCCAGGGCGAATTCTTTTGGTCGCCCGGTTTGAAATTCTTCACCAGCGCTTCGGCGCACAAAATCGCGGCGCGCAGATATTTCGTGTTGCCGGTCATTTCATAGAGCCGCAAATAGGCGTAGCCGTCTTCACCCACCACATGCGGCTCGACGAAATCTTCGCCGTGATTGCTCCAGCCGGTATAACGTTTCGCCCCGGGATTCGCGGAAGGATATGGCACCTGCGCCCACGCATAGTCTTGCGGTGTGCGACCGTTCTCCAGTTCGTAATCCACGAGGCTTTGCAGAAATTGCAGCGTGCGCGGATCGCCGGTATAGGGATACAAGCGTTCCATGAATCCCTGCATCATGGCGCGCAAATAGCCAGTGGAATTGACCCACTTTTCGTCGGGAATGAGTTCGAAGGTAGCGCGATCAAAATCGAAGCAGCAATAGAAATAAGGCAGCCGCTGACGGTTGTACTGATCCCGGAGAATCGTCCATTGCGAAAGAAAATAGCCGGAGTAGGAGTAACCGGTATTGTCCGGCACGGGCCACGGCAACAATCTATGCTGATCATCCAGAGCCACGGCGCGTCCCGCGATCGTTGGTTCATTCACGACGGTGGTGACGGGAAAAGGCGCCTGAGCTTCCTGCGCCGCGACGGTAGTAAACAAAATTGCCATGCAGCACGGCGGCAGAATCGCCAGAAGACTTCTTGTCATGCTAGAAACCCGCCTTATGCAGTGAATCATCGATTCCCGCAGATCCAAGAGAGACACACGCACCTTACCCGAAGATCAGCGCAAAGAAAATGCGGGAATAGCGGGGCTTGCGCGACGGCGGTTCCTGTTGTTTCCGGGATTCTACTTGGCGGGCTGCAAGCGGCCGGCCATTTCGACTTCGACGCTTACGACTTTGTCGGCTTTCAGCAGGAAATTGCTGGGATTCTTGATTCCCCAAGCCACGTAAGGCACATCGAACTTTGCCGTGCCCTTCCAGGTATCAGCGGCGATTTCTGCGTGTATCAGCGCCGTGATTTCGTGATCCGCCCCGTGCACGGAAAATGTACCGTGAACCTTAACGTCGGAAGGACCGGTCGCCGCTACTTTCCCTTCCACTTGCGTTGGATGAAAGACCGCTTCCGGATATTTCGCGGTTTCCAGAATCTCCTTGTGCATCTTTGCGTCGCGTGAATCGTTTCCGCTTTCTCCGCTTGTTGCACTGACCACAACTTCGCCGCTGGCTTTGCCTGATTCCGGATCCAAATTCATCGCGCCACGTACGACAGAGAATGTGCCGTGAACCGTGTGCAGCGAGCTGGGCAGGGTCCAATGCACTTTCGATTGCGCCGCATCGAGGGTCAAGGAAATGGCCGAGCCTGCTGCCGGTGCGGCCTCCTTGACGGCTGCGACTCGGATGGCCGTAACTTGCGCGGATCGTCTTGGCGGCGCGGCAGCAGCCGAAAGGAACAAACCCAGCGCGGCCAGCAGTCCAGCCGCACCGGCGAAACTTTTTGCGTTAGTGATGAACATGGTTGCCTTCACAACCCTCAGGCGGCCAGCAACTGCCAGCCCAGCGCCGCGCCTGTCGACAACAATTCCGCGGGAGTCCCTTCGCCCACATGAAACGCCAGCACTTTTCCAAACAGTTCCGGCTTCTTGGCGAACGATTGAATCACGCGCCGCCGTAAAAGGCGATGGCCACCAAGATGTACCATCAGCTTGGCCATCAATAGCGGGCGCTTTTCCAGTTCGCGGTGCTCCTGCTGATACTTTTCGAGCGAACCCGCCTGAATCGCGTCCGCCAGTGCAAAGGCCTGCCGGAAGGCCAGCCGCAGTCCCTCGCCGGTAATCGCATCCACGCTGCCCGAAGCATCCCCGAGCAGCGCGACGTTTCTCCGCTGCACATCTTTCAGGGAGCGCGACGATGTGACCGCTCCACGTTCCTTGCCGTTGAGTTCCGCTCCCATCAGCCGCGCGCGCAGTTCAGGTAGTGTATCCAATGCATCGGCGAACTCCGCATCCTTGCTGCGCTCGCCGATGACGACTACGGATATTTCGTCTGGCGCGAGCGGCGTGACGTATGCTTGCGCCCGTTCGCCCCAATGAATTTCCACGAAGTCCGACCAGGGTGTGATGCGATAGTGCCGGCGGTTCGCGAATCGCAACGTGCTGCTGTGCGCGCGTTCCAGCCCGCCCCAGCGGCGCACGCGAGAGGCCAGGCCGTCTGCACCGACAATCCACCGGGCGCGCATATTTCTGCCACGCGCCTGCACTCCTTGTGTGTCCATCGCCGTGACCGGCGTCTTCCAAAGCAGTTGCACGCCGCATTCCTCCGCGCGCGCGATCATCCTTGCGTGCAGCAGCGGCCGCGCCAACCCGAGTCCCAGCCCTTGCGGAAACTTCGCGCACACGCTTGCACCTTCCTGCACGAAGCGGAGTCCCTTGAATCGAAAGCCGTCGCAAGGATCAAGCTGTACGCCCAACGAACGCAACGCTGCCTGCGTTTCCGGCATCATGCCTTCGCCGCACGTCTTATCGATCGGAGGCGTCGCACCGTCCGCCACGACGACCTGCATGCCTTTCTGGCGCGCCGCAATCGCTAAGGCGAGCCCCGCAGGCCCTCCACCAACCACCAACACGTCTGTGCTATCGTTCATCAAAGTCACCGACTCGCTTTCCGTCGCATTGCGCGCGGACCCCAAATCCAGCACTGATTTATTACACCTATAGATGGATGCTCCCATTGTGCGCTTCGATGCGTGGTCGGAGGTATCGGGTGGGCAAAGAGATTGCATCGAAGTTGTCAACAATCACAGCGCGGCATTCGTGTCGACTGATAAAATAGCTCAGAGCAGCGGAACCTTGGGGACAGCAGAGGTCAGCTTTCCGATGCCGCAGGGAGCCAAGCGCCATGTGCCGAAACATCAAAAACCTTTTTAACTTTGCGCCGCCGGTGACGCCGGAAGAAGTGCGCGCCGCGTCGTTGCAGTTTGTGAGGAAGATCACCGGCTTCAACAAGCCTTCGAAGGCCAACGAAGCGGCATTCCAGCTGGCGATCGATGAAGTAACCGCTTGCTCGGCGAAACTGCTGCGCGCGCTGGAGACTAACGCGCCACCGAAAAATCGCGAAGAAGAAGCGGCCAAAGCCAAAGCCCGCGCGGCGGCGCGCTTTGGCGACTAAGCCGAACGCGTTTCTGTGTTCGGCACGCCCGATTGCGCGCGCCGCGGAAGCGCACTTACACTGAGCAGCATGCTCGCACTCGAAGTGCTGCTCACACTTCTTCTTTTGCTCGTTTGCAGTTTTGGACCGGGTTTCTTCCTGGTGCGGCGTTTGCGATGGACGCCGATGGAGAAGCTCTGCGGGTCGGTGGGTGCCTCGCTCGCACTCTGCTATCTGTTTTTTACGGCGGTGTACCTGCTTACGCCAAACGGAATTGCTGTCTCCCGCATGGTTCTGGCCGGCTTTTCCGCAAGTTCACTGGCGTGCGTGATCCTGGCACGGCGGGACGTCGCCCGGCTCCTTCATAACCTTCGTGTCCGCCAGACGCTCAAAGGGTTTTCTTTCCTCCTGGTGTGGGCCTTTCTGATCCTAACCATGATTCGCAACTACTCCGGCGCGAACTGGTTTGGCGACTGGCTGGAGCACTTCCAGCGGTCGCTGTTTTTCCTTCACCATTTTCCGGCGAATTCACCGATCGTTTTCGGATACCAGCTTCCTGCCAGGCCACCCGCAATGAACGAACTGGCAGCCTTTTTTCTGGCGCAGATTGCGGACCGCTTCGAACTTTTTCAGACAATCTTTGCGTTTCTGAACCTGCTGATGTTCCTACCGTGTTGCTTGATCATGCCTGCGCTGGCGGGATCGCGGCGAACGTTTGTGCTGCCGCTGACCCTGCTGTTCGCCGTGAATCCGGCGGTGATGCAGCATGTCACTTATTCCTGGACCAAAGCGTTCACCGTGTTTTTCGTAATTCTGTCTTTTTGCTTTTATCTCGCGGGCATGCGAAAGAACGACGATAAGCGAATTCTTGCTGCGTTCCTGGCGATGTCCATGGGCATGCTGGTGCACTATTCGGCGGGGCCGTACGCCGTATTCCTGGGCGCACATTACCTGTTGCGCTCGTGGTGGAAGCGCCCGCGCGCTCGGC
The DNA here is from genome assembly GCA_035607085.1 of Candidatus Eiseniibacteriota bacterium. Classification (GTDB taxonomy): domain Bacteria; phylum Acidobacteriota; class Terriglobia; order Acidiferrales; family UBA7541; genus Acidiferrum. Next base: position 31,900 of record DATMZI010000171.1, read on the forward strand.
GCTTGCGTGAGCTGGCCTTCATCGTAGCCGTTTGCGGCGCACTGCTGGCCACCTGGTTTGCTTGGTCGGTCGCTGTTTACGGTGTTCGCACAACTGGCACGTCGAATACCAGCGTCAGGGGAGCGCAGCGGGACAAAGGAAACTGGATCGTCCGGACGGCCAGCAATCTGCTGGACTCCATAGTGCCCGCGGTACTGCGGTTTGATCCAGTCGCGGAGGGCCTTGCAAGGCAAGGAGCGATTCCTTCCTGGCGCGATAAAGTGTTTGTCTTTTACGAGGCGAACGCCATTTTCGGTATGGGCCTCATCGGCGGTCCGCTGGTTGTGGTGTTGCTATATCGCGGTTTGTTCAGGAAGGGGCGTTCGGCGCCGGAACGGTCCTTCTGGCTGGCAATGATTCCGACGTGCATGGTCCTTGGGATCGCTTCAACCAGCGAACGCGACCCGCGCGGGCTAGCTCACATCACGCTGCTTTCGCTGGAAATCGCCGGACTCGCTCTGTTGGCTGCCACGTTTCCCTGGCGCCGGCGGGTTTTGTCCTTGGTGCTTGCCGGATGCCTGATCGACTTCTCTTGCGGAGTGTTGTTGCAGGTGTACGTCGAAAGCCTGGAAAACAGCGCTCAGAGGACGGTTTTTGCCGGCTTGAACGCGGTTGGCGGCAAACCGAATGACTATCCCGCGACGCCATACTCCTTTGCCGGAGTAGCTTGGGATAACTGGTACCTGAAGCATCGCTATGCACTGAACCGAGATGGACTCGAGAAGCTTGGCGACCATCTTCCCGAACGTGTCACCATCGGCAAAGCACAAATGCAGGAATCGCTCGCCGAGGATGAGACCTTTTGGCACGGGTGGTATGCGCGAAATGGCGGGTCGGTGAACTTTCTGGGTGATCATTTTGCCGTAGAGTCCGGATGGCCGGTCATCCTACAGATCGGTTTGCTGTTTTTGCTGCTGGCGTGCCTGATGCGGACCGTGGCTAGCAGGAGCATTGTAGAACTGAGGCGGATTCGATGGAAGCATCCAGCACCTCCATGAAGGCCAGAAGCATTACAGCAAGCGCAATCATCCAAGGTCTGACCTTGCCTTCCGTCCACCGGGGCAAGACGGCAGCGTGCCTAGCGATCGCCGTAAGGCGGAGTTGGGGTGCCAGACGCACGAGTGGCGCGCCCGTTGAATTCATGCAACGCCGTGTCGGCTTCCGCGCCCAGGATTAGACTGAAGCTGGCGAGATAGATCCACAACATCATGACGATGAATCCAGTGAGCGTGCCGTAAACTTGTGAGATTTCCGAAGTGTGTTTCATGTACAGATTGAAAGCGCCGGTGATGACGCTCAGGCAGAGAACAGAAAGAATCGTTCCGGGTGTGAGTTTGTGCCGTTGTTGGGGGCGCGCGGGCAGGAAATGATTGATCAGATACACAGCGGCGCCGAACATCAGCAGCGTCACGAACCAGCGAAGTAAGTTGCCGAGCGCATCGGATTGCGGAGTGTAGTTTAGTTTGCCTAGAACCCGCGCAATAAGGGTGCGGCCGGCGGTCCAAATGCCGAACCAGGCGATCAGCAAGCAGGCAGCCAGGAAGGTTGCGGCCAGGGCGATGAGCCGGCGCTTGAAGTAATGGCGGGTTTCGCGAAGAGAAAAGCCGCGTGTAAGAGCTTCCATCAGGCTCATGAAGCCGGTGGAAGCGCTCCAGACTGCGAGGGCCAACCCGAAGGAAAAAAATCCACGATAGCCTCTGGCCAGGCCCAGCATGATGACCAGCAAAGTGTCTTGAGTGCGGGCGGGAAAGTAAGCGCTGAGCCACTTGGCAAAGGTCTGCCAGCCTCCGCTGGTGGGCGCCCAGCCAAGGAGCGCGGCGACCACCAGAAAAAACGGGAACATGGAAAGAACAAAGTAGAAAGAAACCTGGGCGGCAGCGTTTAGCGAATCATTTTCGTAACAACGGACCACGATGCGCCTGAGCAGCAGGGCGAGCGTGTGGCCCTTACCGGGTGCACTGGTAGTGCTCCGCTCTGCGGTAACTACATTCATCGCATCCGCTTATGGCGGAAAGTCCAAAAAATCTCCAGCATCCATGATGGTCGCAAGCGGGGAGAGCGGGTCAATCGGTGCTTTGGTGTATCCGTTTATGTCCGGAAAAATTAGCTCGAACTAAGCCGCGCGTGAGTCTATGATGGCCCTCGCAAGCCTGGATCTCGCAGGCTGAGACGGCATTGTGAAAGACGCCCACGGGAAATTCGCTTTCCGGCATTCATCCGAAGCCAGAGAACCGCATGAGCGGTCGCTTTCTGCGCGGTTGCTGGAAGTGCAGGACCAGGAGCGGAGGAGAATCAGCCGGGAACTGCACGACAGCGTCGGGCAGTCGCTGGTCGCCGTGAAGATGAATCTGGGGATGGTGAAAAGAAAACTGGCCGCGACGGAATTGCAAGCGCTGGAAGATGCGGAGCGGATGATTGACGAAGTTGTGACGGAAGTCAGGACAGTCTCGCACCTCTTGCACCCGCCGACTCTGGACCTGATGGGATTGCGCTCAGCGATCATCTCGTGCGCGGAAGGACTGCAGCAACGCAGCGGCATAGACGTCTCGCTGGACGTACCAGAAGCTTTGCCGGACCTCAATCCGAATGCGCAGACAGCGTTGTTCCGCGTGGTGCAAGAGTGCCTGACCAATGTGCACCGGCACGCCAACGCTTCGAGCATTAAGCTCCAGGTCAGGGTGACCGCCGACGCACTGCAGCTTGCCGTCAAGGACGACGGAGTAGGAATTCGGAAACTGGACCGCCATAGCGAAGGAATCGGCATTCTCGGCATGAGGGAGCGGTTGAAAGAGCTGAGCGGAACGCTACGCGTCGAGTCCACGCCGGGAGCGGGGACGACGATGCTCGCTTTCATCCCACTGAACACGAACAGCGCGGGCAACGGCGCCACCAGGGAATCTGAGCCGCCGACTTTGTCGTCAACGCCAAGCCGGGGAGCCCGCATTCTACTGGTGGATGATCATGAATTGATGCGGCGGGGAGTACGCTCACTGCTCGAAACGCAAACGGATTTTGAAGTCAGCGGAGAGGCCAGTAGCTCGCAGGAAGCGCTCGAGCAGCTGGAACGCCTGCGGCCGGATGTGGTGGTGCTGGATCTCCAGATGCCCGATGCGAGCGGATGGTCCGTGGTACGCGGGCTGAGAAAAATGAATCTGGCAACCCGGGTGATCATATTCAGCCATTTTGATCAGAGTTTTGTGCGCCAAGCAGCCAGAAACGCCGGCTGCCACGGCAATGTATCAAAGGCGCGAGCCGCGGACGATTTGGTGAATGCCATTCGCGCCGTGCTGGCCGGAACTACGTTCTTCCGCACCGACGATTAACTGCGCGAGCCACAAAAACTCGCTGCAGGAGTAGCCCGCACCCATCACGTATAATGGCTGCTGGACGGAGTTTGGTTTGTTCTAAGGAATACAATGCTGCACGACGCTCCGCGTCATTGCCGGACGAGAGTAGCCCGTGCGTTTCGTTCATTTTCCTGCATCGCCGGGCTTGCTTTGCTGAGCGTGGTGACGGCGGCTGGCGCGGATATTCGACATCCCGGATCTCAAAGCGCCGTCGCGGGGTCGCGGGACGGTTCCCTGGCGGACGCGCGGTCCTTTCTTGCCGAGGGTAAAATTGAAAAAGCTGAAACGGCCGTTCGCAGCTATCTGAAAATACACGAAAATTCCGGGGATGCACACTTCCTGCTGGGACTGATTCTCTTTCGCAAGATTCAAGCGGAAGCGACAGGGAAATTGGCTTTCGCCGATTCGAACGATTCCATGCAGCGAGGTTCTGGCCCACGGTCGCGCGAAGAAAATGCCAGGGCGTCACTGGCCGAATACACGGAGGGCGCCAAGTATGAGAGGCCGAGCGCATCCGATTTGAAGATTGTGGCGCTCGACTATGTTCTGCTGGGCAGTTACGCGGATGCGAGCAAATGGCTCACGCAATCTGTTGAAGAGAATCCCAAGGATGCGGAGGCCTGGTATTACCTGGGGCGAGCGAAGTACAACGAAAACCGCTTTGAAGAAGCGATCAGGGCCTTTGAGCGATGCCTGGAACTCGATCCGCGCAATGTCAAAGCACAAAGCAATCTGGGATTGTCTTACGCGGGGCTGAACCGCAACCCTGAAGCGTTGGCCGCGTTCCTCAAAGCAATCGAGTGGCAGGCCGGCGCTCTCCGCAAGAATGCCGAACCATATATCGACTTGGGCGATCTGCTGATTCAGCAAAATCGCGTGCCGGAGGCGGTTGAATACCTGTTACAGGCGGTGCAAATCGCGCCTCGCGAAAGCCGCGCTCGCGAAAAGCTGGGAAACGCCTACCTGAACCTCAACGATCTGGCCGCGGCACAAAGCCAGCTGGAATCCGGAATCAGCTTCGATCCGGAAAATCCGAGCTTGCACTATTTGTTGGGCACCGTTTATCGCAAGCGAGGCCAGCAGGACAAAGCCAAAGCGGAGTTGGAACAGTTTCAAGCCTTGAAAGCAAGAGGAACCGGCCGGCCGTGATGATCGCGCAAGCGCGGTACATTGCTTTTTCGGCTGGGTTGACGCTACTTGCCGCGATGGCCGTGTTTTCGCAGCAGCCCGCGAAACAAGACGCATCATCCATGGCGAAATTTTCCGACATCACGGACCGCGCCGGAGTGAAATTCCGTTATTTGTCTTCGCACACTTCAAGAAAATATCTGCCGGAGACGATGGGCGCGGGCGTGGCGTTGTTTGACTACGACGACGATAGCCGGCTCGACATTTTCCTGGTCAACGGCGCGCCGATCGAAGACCCCACATCCAAGGGAACCATTCCACGCAAGGCCGGCCCCGAATATTGGAATCGGCTGTACCACCAGAAAGCCGACGGCACATTTGAAGATGTAACTGAAAAGGCGGGGCTGCAGGGCGTCGGTTATGGCATGGGAGTCGTGGTCGGCGATTTCGATAACGACGGATTTGAGGATCTGTACGTCACCGCGTACGGCGGCAATCGCCTCTATCACAACAATGGCGACGGAACTTTCACCGATGTGACGGAGAAAGCGGGCGTTGGCGGCTCGGGCTGGTCCACCAGCGCGGCCTGGGTCGACCTGGACAATGACGGCTTTCTGGACCTGGTGGTGTTGCGCTACGTCGAATGGGATTTCGACGATATCTGGTGCGGCGAGCACCGCGAGGGGTTTCGCGCCTACTGCCATCCCGATTATTTCAGGGCCGCGGTTCCGCTGGTTTATCACAACAACGGAAACGGAACTTTCACCGAGGTAGCGCAGAAAGTCGGTCTGGCCAAGCCGGCCAAAGGACTCGGTATCGCCATCGCGGACTACGACCGCGACGGCCACATTGATCTTTTCTTTGCCAACGATTCGATGGTGGAGTACCTCTATCATAACAAAGGCGACGGCACGTTTGAAGAAGTAGGGCTGCTCTCCGGCGTGGCGGCGGACAGTGACGGCCACACCTACGCGGGAATGGGCGTGGATTTTTCGGATTACGACAACGACGGTTGGCCCGACATCGTGGTGACCAACCTGGCCAATCAACGCTATGCTCTCTATCACAACAACGGCGACGGAAACTTTAATTATTCCAGCCCGGCAGCGGGCCTCAGCCGAATGACCATGACGCATTCCGGATGGGGCGTGCGCTTTTTCGACTTCGACAACGATGGTCGCAAAGATCTCCTGGTCGCGCAGGGACACGATCTGGATACCATCGAAAACACTTCCCCCAATTTGCGCTATCGCGAACCGCTTCTGCTTGCGCGCAACACCGGGAAGGAATTTCAGGATGTCACCGCGGCCGCGGGGGGCGCCTTGCAACAGGAGTGGGTGTGGCGCGGACTAACAATCGGCGACTTGGATAACGACGGGCGACTCGACGCCGTAGTAACCGCAAATGACGGCCCGGTCCGGGTTCTGCACAATGAAACCGTCAACAACAATCACTGGATATTGCTGAAACTGACCGGCCATAGGAGCAATCGTGACGCGATCGGCGCACTGGTAAAAATTGTCACCCCGGATGGCGCGCAATATGCGACGGTGAGCACGGCGAGTAGCTATCTTTCTTCCGGGGACAAGCGCGTTCACTTCGGCCTGGGGAAAGCACAGTCTGTCCAGAGCATCGAGATTCACTGGCCCAGTGGGATTGTACAGACGCTGAAAGACGTGGCGGCCGACAAAATTGTTCCGATCGACGAGCCGGCGACCTCGGCTGCTCCTGCGAACAAACCTGAGTGAGTCGCGTCATTTCTCCGCAGCGCCCCACACAAATGTCGCCGCAGCGCCGCTGCCCAGCCGGTATTGAGCAAACTGGCCGCGCCAGCCGATGTTGAACTGCGCGGCCCCTTCGCCGGAATTCAGAACCAGCAGCACGACGGAACCGTCGGGGTTCTGGAATGCCACATCTTCCAGGCTGCCTTGCCCAAACGTGTTTGATTCAATGCGTCGCGCTCCGGGCTGAACGAACTTGCTGGCGTGGCCCAAGGCTGTGTAATCCACCGTAGTCTTTACCTGCGCTGGGGAGCTCGTTTCGTCCACGACGATCTCACCGCGACATGTTGTGCAACCACCGAGGTAAGGCTCATGATTTTGATTGAGCGCCAGGTTCCAAAAGATGACGCTCTTCGCCCAGTGGCGAGTGACATTGATGACCAGTTGCACCTGTTGCTGAAGGACTTTCCCTTTTTGCCAGTCGCCGCCGGAGCATTCGGTCATCCAGATTTCCTTGCTGGGAAAACGCTGGTGCAGCTCATCCTGCGCGGTGGCGCTGCCGCCGTAGCAATGCGTGGCGATGCCGCCGGCAAAGCGCGCCGCATTCGCATCGCTCAGGACAGCGATCGGATAGTCGATCAGGTCCCAGTTGTGATCGAAGACCAGAATCTTCGTGCGAAGAGATGCTTTCTGAAACGCTGGGCCGAGGTGCTCGCGCAAGAATGTAGTTTGCTCGCGCGCCATCATTCCCAAGCCGGGATAATCATGCGGTACGTGCATCGGCTCGTTCTGCATGGTGACCGCAAAAATCGGAATGCCTTGCGCCTCGTAAGCCTGCACATACTTCACAAAATATTTTGCATAAGCGTCGTAAGCCGAAGGCAAGAGGGCGCCTTGAGTCATCGAACCCGAAGTCTTCATCCAGCCGGGCGCGCTCCAGGGCGACCCGATGACTTTTATCTTTGGATTCACCTCCAGAATTTCTTTCAGTACGGGAAGAATGTCGGCGCGGTCATGGTCAATCGCAAACTTCTTCAGTTCCGGATCAGTTTCGCCGGCTGGCGATTCGTCATAACTGTATTCCTGCAGCGCGAAATCACTGGCACCCATCGGCTGGCGCAGCATGCTCAAGCCGATTCCTTTTTGCCGGTCGAACAACATGCGCAGCGCGTCGCTCCTCTGGGCGTCGGTCAGCTTGCGTTTCAGTAGCCACGCCGAAGATTCCGTCAGCGACGCACCGAATCCATCGATCTCCTGATACTTGATAGCGTCGTCGACAAAGATCGTAAGCGCCGGCAATCGCTCCGCTCGAAACGCCACATTCTCCTGCGCAACCAGCGATTCGTGTTTCTCTTCCGAAGACTGAAACAC
>DATMZI010000174.1:0-15773 GCA_035607085.1 Candidatus Eiseniibacteriota bacterium
CTGTTTCAAACCGAAGGAAGCTCGCGAGAATTTCTTCATGCCCTATTGCACGACCTCGGGATTGTTCCGCGCGGAAAGGACCTTGCGGCCACGCATCAGGCGTTGAATGAAGCGCTCTTAGCAGAGCTTAATGCAGGTCGACGCGTGATCGTGGTCATCGATGAAGCTCAGAATTTGAGCGAAAAGACGTTGGAGTCAGTTCGTCTGCTTTCGAATTTCGAGACGCCCGCTGCAAAGCTCATGCATATCATTCTGGCGGGCCAGCCCAAGCTGTCGGAGAAGTTGGCCAAACCTTGCCTCACGCAACTACGCCAGCGTGTATCAAACGTGATTCAGTTAAAGCCGTTTCGTTCCGAAGAAACAGTGGATTACATCAAGCATCGGCTGCGTACGGCTGGACTAAAGGGGCAGGTCCCTTTTTCGTCCGATGCTTTGCTGCTGATCGCGCGCTCGAGCAAGGGTATCCCACGTAACATCAACAACATTTGCTTTCAAGCACTGTCTCTGGGTTTCGCAACCCAGGCACAGGTCATTGGAGCCGATGTCATCAGAGAGGTCTTGCGAGACCTGGAAATCGAGACCGCTGACGGTTCGGCGAGACGAATGGATTCGCCGGTGCCCTCCGCGCCGAAGGTGGCTCCACAATGGCCATACATTCCGCCCCACCCGGATAGCTATCAGCGGGAGTATTACAGCGCTCCCCGTGGGCGTTCCTTTGGAATGAAAGTGCTGGGCGTGCTGGCGGGAGCGGGCCTGACATTTCTGGTGTTAGTGCTATTGAGCGCGAACAAGGCGAACGCCGGCTTCAACCCCGCACAGTTGCGGGACGTGTTGATGGGAACTTCGAATGGAGACTCCGACCGGCCGCCATCCCTCCCGTCGCGATTGAAACCGCCTGCCCCTCCTGCAATTGAGAAGTCCCAACCCGCGGCGTCGGAAATAGAAACCACGTCCGCAGCCGGCAACGAGCAGGATGACGAATCCACCGGCACAATTACGAAGCCTGAAGGGGTCGATGGGAAGGTGAGCGGTAGGGACCGCGCTTCCGACGCCCACATCGTTCAGATCAAGCATTCACAAACTGCGTTTGAAATTGCACGCAACTATCTGGGTCAATCGAATTGGAAGGCAGTGGACCAGATTCGCGCCCTAAATCCGCAAATTCGCGGTGGGTATCAACTGTTGCCAGCGGGGACCCGCGTGGTCCTGCCGGGGCCCGACCCTTCTGGCGGCCGGGGACGGGGAAATCAGGAAGCGGAAGCGAACTCGTCTTCGGCGCGAGTGGCCTTCACCGGGAATTCGAACTTGGTTCGCGTGCATCGGCAGGAGACGTTGTTTCAGTTCGCAATGGAACAATACGGGAAATCAGGATGGGAAATCGTGAGCCGCATCCGGTCGATGAACCCACAACTGCGCGATCCGTACCAGGTTTTGCATGAAGGGCAATGGATACGAGTGCCAGAACTGGCGCAGGAGCGCTAGGAGAGCGAGTGACTCAGTTAAGTAGCGAGGTGTCGCGATGAAATACGCGATGAAATATAGGTTAGCCGGGAGGCGGTGCATATTTGTGCTCGCCGCCGTGAGCATGGGCATAATTGTGAATTCGGCGGCACAACAAAAGCCTGCGGGACAAACTCCGTCGCAAAGTGCGCCCCCGGCCCAGCCGCAAGCTGCCGACGCGAACGCCACGACTGACCAACAACGGCCAGCGCTGCATCAACGGTATCCCCGCTATCGAATTCGTTCGAGCGATGTAATTGACCTGTCGTTTCGGTTCACGCCGGAGTTCAACCAGGAGGTCACCGTTCAGCCAGACGGCTATATTCAGGCGCGCGGTCTGCCAAATGACGTTTACGTGCAGGGTCTGACGGTCGCCGAGATGATGACCGCACTACAGAAAGCATATTCAAACATCCTCAATGAACCCGACATCAGCGTTACGTTAAAGGATTTCGACCGCCCGTACTTCGTGGCCGGGGGTCTTGTGGGCAAGCCAGGCAAGTACGATTTGCGCGGTACCACAACCGCCACCCAGGCGGTTGCCATGGCCGGCGGCTTCGCGGATGGTGCGAAGAATTCGCAGGTGGTGTTGTTCCGCAAAGCGAATTCCGATGACTGGATGGAAGTAAAGGTCCTCAACCTGAAAGAAGTGCTGAAAGGGAAGAATTTGAACGAGGACACGGTACTGCAGCCGGGCGACATGCTTTACGTGCCGAAGTCCACCTGGTCAAAGATCGAGAAATTTTTGCCGCGATCATCGCTCGGCGCCTATTTCAGTCCCGCAGTTCTCTAGATTCCACGACTGCTCTTAGCGCCAACTTCCAGCTCGCACCAGCTTGAAACGTAGGTTCCGCCTTATGCGAAAAAAGGCTCTCATCGCTCTTGTCGAAATCGCCTTGCTGGGTTTTGCAGTTGCTGCATTTGGACAGCAAGCGAGTCCTGTTAGTTCGGCAGCGCAGACGGTGGAGGCGCGGCCAACGGCGGCACCCGGACAGCGTTACGTGCTGAGAGCCAGCGATGTACTCGGATTGACCTTTCGGTTCACGCCGGATTTCAACCACGACACCATTGTGCAGGCCGACGGCTTTGTGCAACTGAAGGGATTACCCAATGCAGTCCACATCCAGGGAATGACATTGCAGGAGGCGCAGCGGGAAATCATCAAAGCTTACGGAACGATTCTGAAGGACCCTGACGTAACCGTCACGTTGAAGGATTTTGAGAAACCCTATTTCGTCGTGAGCGGATCGGTTAAGAATCCGGGCAAGTTCGACTATCGCGACCACACGACGGTGATGCAGGCAGTAGCGATTGCCGGAGGATTCGACAATGCGGCGAAGCACTCGCAAATCTTGCTGATGCGGCGATATTCGAACGATCTGGTACAGGTAACCATGGTGGATTTGCGCCAGGTGATGAAAGGAAAGGATCTGAACAAGGACCTCGAGGTACGTCCCGGTGACACGATTTTTGCTCCTAAGAGCGCATTTGCGAAAATTGCTCCGTTTATTCCTTCCAGTTCTATGGGCATGTATCAGCATTAGCTATTTCCGGTCGAGGGAAAGTGACTTATGAGAGGCAATGAACTTGTAGTTCGCGATCGCAGGGACATTCAGCCAAGCGTTTTTACGCCCCGCGACTTGATCCTGGTCGCATTTCGCCGGCGCAAGACGATCGGCTTTACATTCGTGGCAATCATGGTGGGCGCGCTGTTGGCTGTGATCCTCCTGCCCAGCAAATACGAATCACAGACCAGCATTCTTGTCCATAGAGAACGCGTCGATCCCCCGCTGACGGCCGAACAAACCGGGACACTCCAGCAGATGGCTCCGGCGCTGACTGAAGAGGACATCAACTCCGAGGTAGGGTTGCTGCAAAGCCAGGATCTTCTGGAGAAAGTGGTCGTCGCTTGCGGACTTGAAGACAGAATGCATCCTTCCATCTTGAGTACGATTTTTCACATGAGGAAGGAGACGCCGGAAGAACGGCGCGCTGCGGCGGTCGACAAGCTGCGCCGTGATCTGCGCATCGAGCCGATCAAGAAGTCTTTTCTGATTTCCATCTCGTATGCCTCCACTGATCCGCAGCTCTCCGCCAATGTGTTGAACACGCTGGGAAACGACTATTTGGAAAAGCATGCAGCGGTTCGCCGGCCTGCGGGAACACAGAAGTTTTTTGAAGACGAAGTGGACCGTTACCGGCAAAAACTGACTGACGCGCACAACTCCCTGGCCGATTTCAACCGCAAGGAAGGTCTGGTGACGGATCAGACGGAAAAGGACGCGTCGGTGCCGAAGCTGGCGGAATTTGAGTTCAACATGCGGCAGACTCAAGCGGCGATTCCGCAGGCGGAAGAGCACGTTCATAATCTGGAGCGCCAGTTGGCCACCACGCCGCCGCGGATCACTACAGAATTGCGCAATAGCGACAACGCGGTTCTGATGCAGCAACTCAAGTCTTCGCTGGTGAATCTCGAATTGCAACACACCGATTTGACACACAAGTACGCGCCCACCGATCGGCAGGTCAAGGAAGTGGAGCAGCAGATTGAACAGGTTCGCAGCACCATAGCGGCTCAGGAGAAAGCGCCGGTAAAAGAAGAGACGACCAACGAAAATCCCACGTTCGCACTGGTTCGCGAAGAGTTAGTCAAGGCGCGAGCGGAACTGGCTTCGCTCAAGGCGTTGTCGTCGTCCTACACCAAGGTGGGGGCCGCCTACCAGACTTCGGCCATCGAACGCGATCAAAAGCAGCTCGAGCAGCAGGAATTGCTGCGCAATGTGAAAACGGCCGAACAGAACTACCTCCTGTATTTGAACAAAAAAGAAGAAGCCCGCATTTCCGACGCGTTCGACCAAAAGAGAATCGTGAACGTTTCGATTGCTCAGGCGGCGAGCGTGCCGGCGTTCCCGTCGAACCCCGCGTCCCTTGTGCTTTCGATCGCAGCAGTTCTCGGCTGTCTGTTGGGGGCCGGAGCCGCGTTTGTGCATGAACAGATTGATTCTTCGATGGGCTCGCCCGACCAGGTCGAAGCGTACTTGAATATGCCGGTTCTTGCGGCGATGCCCGAGGACCTGCCTTTACGACGATTGCCAAATGTCTAGCCAACCCAGCGAAGTTCATCGAATTCACGCAACCCGCTGGGGCCTATAGATCAAGGAGCAAGTAGACCGTGAGCAGAAACTTTGAAATTCTTCAAAGAGCGGGCAAAGTTCGCGGTTTGTTCGCAACCGATCCAGAAACGTTGCCAAACTTTCCACCACGCCCGGCACCCGGCGGGCTGCCCGATCCCGCGCCAAACATTCCTCCAGGCCGTCGTTTGCAATTGGGTTTGGAAGGAGCAGGCCGGGAAGAGGCGATACGCCTGGTGCATCGGGTTTTTCTCGCGCCTGGTGTGGATGGCCCCCGAGCGGTCGTTTTTTCGGGAGTCGACCGTGGCGTTGGTTGCACGTGGAATTGCGCTTGGGCGGCGCGTGCGCTTGCAGCCCATGTTTCGGGTCGCGTTTGCGTCGTTGACGCCAACCTCCGCCATCCTGCTTTGCATCGCGAATTTGGGCTCGGCAATGCGCGCGGGCTGGTGGGCGCTTTGTCCGAGAAAGGACCGGTGATCAGTTACACCAGGCAGCTGGGTGACACCAACCTGTGGATTTTGCCAGCCGGGACGGACGGTTCCGATCTGTCTCGAGTCTGCACACCGATGGAAATGGACCTGCGGGTCAATGAACTCGAATCGCAATTTGAATTCGTTCTGATCGATTCACCGGCTCTGAATCTATACGCGGATGCGTTGGCGCTAGGGCAGATGTCGGACGGAATCGTGCTGGTCCTCGAATCTTCTTCAACGCAACGACTTTCCGCACGCCGGGCGAAACAAAACGCGGACGCGCATCGCGTGAAGGTCTTTGGTGCCGTGTTGAACCGATTTTCGCAAAACGTTCCAGACCTCGTTACCCGGATACTGAAATGAACTCACCGACGTCAAATTTCGGTTCCAATCAGGACGAAGCGCAGGCGGTCGTTGCGCCAGGCAGTCTCAGTCATTTTGAACGCTTTATCGCGCTGCTGCAGAGGAACAAATCCCAAATTGCGATCTCCGGCGCCGACCTGGTACTCGCCATGGTTTCTTACTGGGCGGCCGTCAACCTGTTTCGCGATATTCGCGGTCAGGCGTGGTCCACTGAAGTGCTCTCCGCCACACTCGGCATCCTCCTGGCGTCGAGGCTGGTGGGATTACTGTCGGCCGGCCTTCCAAACTCCTCGCTGCGTTATCCGAGCTCGTCCGATGTTCTGCGCGTCATTCGCGGTGTGTCGATCGGCAGCGTGTTGTTTCTGATTGTCTCCCGCATCGCCCATTTCCGTCATGAACTCCCCGCGGCGCTATTCGTGCTGGATGCGGCGATCCTTGTATCTCTTTGGGGATTACTGCATTGCGGGGTTCGCCTGCTCGGTTCGTTGCGTGCCGCGCTGCGCACAAAAGGGAAGCGGGTTCTGATTGTCGGCGCTGGTGACGCAGGCATGAGCCTCGCGAAGGAATTGACATCCGATCCGGCGGCTCCCTGTATTCCGGTTGCGCTGGTGGACGATGACAAGACGCGTATGGGCCGCAATGTTTACGGCGTTCCTATTGCCGGCGCGATCGACGATTTGCCCGCGGTGGCCAGTCAAAGTCACGCGGATGAGGTTCTAATTTGCATTCCGAGCGCCACCCGCCCGGAGATGAGCAGAATTCTGTCTGCTTGTCGGCAAGCCGACTTGCCGGTTCGCACATTGCCCACGCTCACTGAATTGATCGACGGCAGAGTTTCGCAGAATGAATTGCGGACGCCGAACATAAGCGATTTGCTCAACCGCGACGAAGTGCATCACGACGCGGAAGAAATCGGCAAAATCGTCTGCGGCAAAACGGTTTTGGTCACCGGGGCGGGCGGTAGCATCGGATCCGAGCTGTCCCGCCAGATCGCTTCCGGCTCGCCGGCCAAACTCCTGTTGCTGGATAAATCCGAAAATAGTCTGTTCTATATTCATCGCGCGTTGCGCGAACGGTATCCCGACCTTCTGCTGCGTCCTTTGTTGATCGATCTTACTTGCCGCGACTTCGTGGACGAGTTCATGCGCGAAGAGAAGCCCGAAGTGGTGTTTCACGCGGCCGCCCATAAGCATGTCGGATTAATCGAGCTTCATCCGCACGAAGGGATTCGCAACAACGTGCTGGGCATTCGCAACATTGCGCTGGCGGCCTTGCGCTGCGGGGCGGCCCTGTTTGTGAACATTTCCTCGGACAAGGCGGTAAACCCGCGGAACTTCATGGGTTGCTCCAAACGATTGACGGAGATGTTCATTCAGGATTTGTCGCGCAGCAATGTCACCCGTTTCATGAACGTTCGCTTCGGAAACGTTGCGGGAAGCACTGGCAGCGTTTTGCGGCTTTTCTGGGAACAAATCCAAAAAGGCGGGCCGCTGCTGGTCACCGATCCGCGCGCTTCGCGCTATTTCATGACCATTCCTGAAGCGGTTTTCTTGATCCTGCAGGCCGCCAGGCTCGGTCGCGGCGGAGAAACGTTCGTGTTCGAAATGGGAGAGCCAATCAACATCTACGAGCTGGCCAAGAACATCAGCCTGCTTGCTGGTATGAAGCCGGGAAAAGAAGTGCCGATTCATTTCGTGGGCCTGCAAAAGGGAGAAAAGGTGGTCGAGGAACTTTGGGAGGAATGGGAAAATCCGGTGCCAACTGAACAGCCGGGAATCCAGATGGTCAGTGAACCCGATCCGGAAGCTATCAACATGCTCGAAAAGATCCAGCGTATGGAACGGCTGATCGCTCGCAACGACCGTGAAAGTCTGCGGCAGTATTTGTCGATTCTGGTTCCCCAGTTTGAAAGGAACCGCCAGGAAATGTTCCTGGAAGACGAACCACTTTCGATTTTTGTTGAAACACAACCGGGGACTCAACCATGAGCATGAAAGTCCCCCTTTCGGCACCGGACGTGGGTGAGCATGAGCTGCGCTATGTTGAACAGGTTATGCGCTCGGGGAATTTGAGCCTCGGACCGATGCTACTGAGATTCGAGGAGAAATTCGCGTCAACCATTGGTCGAAAGTACGCCATTGCCGTAAATAGCGGTACTTCGGCTCTTCATCTCTGCGTTCGCGCCGTCGAGATCGGCGCCAGCCACGAAGTGATCACTTCGTCCTTCAGCTTTGTGGCATCCACAGCCTGCTTGTTGTACGAAAACGCAGTGCCGGTTTTTGTGGATATCGATCCGGCGACCCTCAACATTTCGGCGGTTAAAATCGCCGAATTTCTGACCAAGTGCTGCTGGCGAGACGCGCGGGGTCGCGTGATCGACCGGGGAACCGGCAGGGAAGTGAAAGCAATTCTGCCGGTGCACGTCTTCGGCTTGCCATGCGATATGACCGCCATTCGAGAGATTGCGGATAGGTATGGTCTGGCAGTCATTGAGGATTCTTGCGAGGCCATCGGCGCTACTTACCACGGGCAGCAGGCGGGAACGTTCGGAGACATGTCTTGTTTCGCCTTCTACCCGAACAAGCAAATGACCACTGGCGAGGGCGGAATGATCGTGACCGACAGCGAACACTTCGCGCGATTGTGCAGAAGCATGCGCAATCAAGGCCGCGGCGAAGATGGCGCCTGGCTGCAGCATGAACGAGTCGGGTACAACTACCGCTTGAGCGATATTCATTGTGCGCTTGGCCTGGCGCAGGTCGAGCGTCTTAGGGAAATGCTCGAGAAGCGCGACCGAGTTGCCCGTGCCTATCACCGGGCGTTGCGAGGTCTTCCGCATCTGCGAAGGCTGGAGGACTTCCCCGGCGCAGAGCGTAGTTGGTTTGTTTATATCGTGCAATTGGATCGGTCCGTGGAGCGGCACGCGCGAGATCGCATCCTGCAAAGATTGCGCGCCGCCGGAGTGGGATGCCAGGCGTACTTTCCGGCTATCCACCGGCAGCCCTTTCTGAAGGATAGGATTCATTTGCCACTTGGGCGACTCCCCGAAACGGAGACGGCCGCCGACCATTGTCTGGCACTTCCGTTCCACTCCAATTTGGAGCAGGGCCAGATTGAATACGTAGCGGAAGTACTTGGCCGGGCTGTCGCTCTAGAGTGTGACGGTACAGGAGCGTCAGCTGCGACGCAGGGCAAATTTGCACAAACCGACTCGGTCTTACGGGAGCGTGTATGAACAGCTCAGCTGCGCAGATTTTTTTGCAAGACGCCCACATAACGAGCGGCCGGATGCCGCAAAGGCACGAGGTTCCGCAGAAGCGGCAAGTGACCGGGATCCACCTTGGACACAATGCCGCCGCCGCGTTGGTCGAGGACGGACGGCTGATATTTGCGATGCAGGAAGAGCGGCTGTCGCGCGTGAAAAATCAGGGTGGCCTGCCAGTACTTACGCTGGACTACATCAGTGGAGTCAACAACGTCGCGCAGGACGGCGATGTGTCCCGGAATGTTGCGCTGGGGGGAAAGAATCTGTCGCTTTGCTATTGGCGGCGCGACGATATTCTTCGCTCCGCCGGAAGCGGCGCGCCCAACCTTGTAGGCCGGGCAAAGAACCTTGCCCGCAACCACCCCGCGATATCCGACTGGATCAATCACCGGAAGTGGAATGGAATCGCGGAGAGTCTTGAATCCGTCATGGGTAGTGCCGAATTGCCGGTTCATGGCATGGACCACCATATGTGTCACGCGGCGTCGGCATATTTTGGCTGGGGAAAGATGGACGAAGAGGTCCTCGTCCTTACCTGTGACGGTGCTGGCGATCGTTTGTGCGGGACAATTAACGTCGCGCGGAACGGCAAGATCCGGCGGGTTGCTGGAGTCGATGAAAGTCATTCCATCGGAGCGCTTTATGGAAAGATTACCTATCTCTCCGGCATGGTGCCGATGGAGCACGAATATAAGCTGATGGGTCTGGCGCCATACGCGGAAAAGGCACGCGAGTCCCAGACCATCAGCGAGGAATTCGAAAGGCTGTTTGTCTTCGATCACGAGAATCCGATGTTGTGGACGCGGGCCGCTGGCTGCCCTCCACTGCAATACGGTGCGGAATTCCTTTCCAACCTGTTGCGGCGCAAGCGCTTTGACCACATTGCGGGCGGCGTTCAGCTTTTCGTCGAGCGCTTCCTCGTTCGCTGGGTGCAGAACTGTATCGCCGAAACCGGCATCCGCAAGATCGCGCTCAGCGGCGGCGTGTTTATGAACGTCAAGGCCAACCAGAAAATCCTGAATCTTCCCGAAGTCGAGGAGCTTTTCATCTTTCCGTCTTGCGGCGATGAGACCAACTCCATTGGGGCGGCTTGGCTGCTCGATCAACAACTGAGCAAGAAAATGCCGCAGAAGCTCGGCTCCTTCTATCTGGGGCCGGAATATTCGGATACCGAGATTGAAACCGCTTTCAGAAACTACCAGTTCAAGAGCAGCGTTGAAGCGAAACACCAGAACGAAATCGATCGCAGTGTCGCGGAGCTGCTGGCCAAGGGTCGTGTAGTAGCTCGATTCAAGGGCCGAATGGAGTTTGGCGCCCGCGCTCTGGGCAATCGTTCTATCCTAGCGAATCCTGCTGTGCCGGGCGTCGTGAAGATTATCAACGAAATGATCAAATGCCGCGATTTTTGGATGCCGTTCGCCCCATCTGTCCTCGCTGAACGCAGCGAACGCTACTTCTTCAAGCCCAAGCCGGTCGAAGCGCCCTACATGATCCTGACCCTCGACAGCCGTCCCGAAAAACGCGAAGCGATGGCTGCGGCGATCCATCCGTACGACGCGACGGGCCGGCCGCAGGAAGTTTATGAATCCTGGAATCCCGACTATCACCGGTTAATTAGTCATTTTGAACAAATCACCGGGGAAGCGATCATCTTGAACACTTCTTTCAATCTCCATGGCGAACCGGTGGTTTGTTCACCCGAAGATGCGCTACGTGTCTTCGATATCTCGGGACTAGAGCATCTCGCGCTTGGCGACTTCCTCCTGGCCAAGAAGTAGCGATTTGGCGAGGGCCGCGCGCGCCCCGCTTAGACCATAAACGCTTAATATGAGCTCAATGACAAGTTCAACCGACTCCGCCTCAAACGGCTCGCCGGAACTACCGTCGCAGCGTTCAGCCATTCTTGGCATGCTTGGTCGGAACACCTTCTGGCTGTGGCTGGACATGGGAGCGCTACGCATCGGCGGATTACTCGCCGGATTTTTCCTGATCCGTTATTTCGGCCCGCATGATTTTGGCCTCTACAGTACGGCGATGGCCGTCGGCTTTCTGGTCAACGCCTTGAGCGATCTGGGCTTGACGCGCTACACGGCGAGAGCGGTTTCCGCCGACCGTCGCGAGGGGCCGCCGATTCTGGCCGTTACCTACTTGTCTACGGCTGCCTTGGCTGCGCTCGAGCTTGTCGCGGTGACAATCGCTTTAGCTCGTGGCAACGTTACCGCCGCAGTAATCATCGCCGGGTTGCTGGTAAACAATTTCGAGGGCTCGGCGATTCTGTGCTCCGCGATGTTGAATGCCACGTTGCGGGCACGTCTGATCCTGCCAGGCTCCGCAATCAGCACGTTCTGCTTGATCGCCTTCGCAACTATGGTGGTCATGCTTCACCTATCTGTGCTGACCTTTGTTCTGTTGAGTTGCGGCCGCAGCTTCGTCGTTTTCCTCGTGCGGCTCTGGCAGTTGCGCGACCTTTGGCCAAGAGCTGCCGCGTGGAGCGCGGAGAGGTTGCGCTCGACGGTCCGTTCCTCCTGGCCGTACTTTACCTACAACATCACTCAAGTCAGCTACGGCCGAATCTCAATTGTTTGTTTCGGCTTGGTCGCTTCGCAAGCGTGGGTGGGCATCTATTCGGCCGCTTTCGTCCTTTCGGATATTTATCCACAATGGAGTTACTCCGCCAGCGGCGCGGTTCTTCCTTTATGGACACGGCTCTACGAAGGCAGCCGCATCCAGGAGTTACTCGAAACCCGTGAATCGCTCCTGGACGTCATCATTCTAATCTCTGCGCCGATCGCGGTTGCGCTCTCGGTATTCGCGCCTGAAATCTGTAGCTTTCTTGGCCCGCGCTACGTAGCCAGCGCGCCCGTGCTCCGCGTCATCGCGTATCGTGCAGTGTTGTCAGTAATCGACGGTTTGGTCGGCCACGGATTCCTGATCGCCATCAATCAAGTACGCAAGCGCCAGCGCTCTCAATTGATTGCGCTGTTTGTTCTGGCGGTGCTCACGCTGGCTCTCGGCCGCTGGTGGGGTCCACAAGGAGTCGCGATGGCCTTGTTCGTTGCCGACGCCGTCCTGATCGCGCAATACTACGGAATCCTTTCCAAACTAAACCTGCATATTCGCACGCGGTTCTTCATTCCCGTGTGCGTGGCAGCCGGCTGTATGGCGCTGATCTCGCTGATTGTGCCAACGGGTCTCGGCCTGGCCCCGCGCGTTATTGCCGGCCTGCTGGCCTACATCTCCGCGTTATTCCTTCTTTCAGGCAGCCGCGTGTTTGACGTAATCCGCACTGTCCGGCATTGCCTAGGCGGGCTCGCGCCAAATCGCACCGTGGAAGCGGCTCAATGACGTCGAGCTATCAAAGAAGCGCTGAGCAGTTGCGGCGTCTCAAACTGTTCGCGGTCGTGGCGGCGATTGCTTTGAGCTTTGTCGCAGCCATGTTGATTCCCTTATTGTCCAAGGTGCAATCGCGCGCCCTGCAATTGCTGGCATCTCACGCCATTTACGTTCCGTTTCTCCTGGTCGGTGGCGCTGCGGCCTTGCTGTTCTTCCTGAAGTTTCCAGAGATCGCAGTTTCGCTGTTTTATGTGGTTGGCTTTTTCAAAGGCGATCCGCGCCTGGACGCTACACCCGTCGATCTGACGGTTACCGTCGCTTTGATCATGTTGCTGGCGATGGGTATCCGCCTGTTCTTCACCGGCGCGACGCTTCATTTACCACGCGAATTTATCTTTTACGCGCCGCTTCTTGCGCTGATGTTCATCAGCCTGACTTACACCCCCGATCTAGCTGCCGGCGTCGACAAGACGTTGCGTTTCATTTTTCTGACGCTGATGGGCGCGATCTCGGCTTTCCTTTTGGTGGACACTCCTCAGAAAATTCGCCGTTTTCTCGCTGGTCTGGTGCTTGGGGGCATCTTGATGTCCATCAACTCGTTTTTCATGTTAGGTGGCGAAGATCGGCTCACGGCCCCCAGCGGAGAGACAACGGCCCTCGGATTTTCGGCCGGCCTAGCCCTGGTGATCATTTGGGCGTTGTGGTTTCCGCGCATGGCACTCTTCGGCCGCATATTGCTTTATCCGTTCATTGCGGTGCTACTGGTTGCCCTCGTAGGATCCGGTGGGCGTTTCGCAAACGTCGGAACAGCTGTCTGCATCGGTTTGAGCATTTTGTTCTACCGCAAACTTGTGGTGGATCTGGCTATCATGCTCGGCGCCGGCATCGCCGCCTTGCCCTTTGTCAGAATCCCCGCTGCGTCGCTCGATTACCTTGCGTCCCTGGCGCACCCTCATCAGGCCTTCGGTACACGCACCGACCTGATGTTCTTCGGCCTGCGGACTTTCTTGGACCACCCATTTTTTGGCGTCGGCATCCAGGGCTATCGATATGTCACACCCAACCCGCTCACTTACAACTTTCCGCACAACTTGTTGCTGGAACTCGGCGCCGAACTCGGCATGTTCGCCATCATCGCCTTTCTGGCCCTGGCGGTATGTTCTTATCGCGCCATGTTTCGTGTGTTGCGCGAAAGCTACTCCGGAAACGTGGCGCTGTATCGCACAGTCTTTCTGATGTTGATCCTCACGTGCATGGACGCTTCCGTTTCCGGGGAAATGAACAACGACCGCCTGCTCTTTTTCATGCTCAGTATGCCGTTCGTTCTTGAGCGCATTGTCTGGCAGGAGAACACGGCACGTGCGGACGCGGGAGAACTCGTCGTTCTCCCAAACGAGCCAGGGGACCTTCAATCTGCGTACAGCAACTGACTGTTAACGAAATACTAGCCATCATGAAATTCGAATTGAGCCAGTTTCCAGTATCACCGGTCACCCTTGCTGCGGGTGCGGGGCTTCAGCCTGCCCTAGATCCCGCCCTGAGGCTTCTGTCGGATGCGGACGAAGAAATGTCCAACGCGCCGTTACATGAAGGTGACGGAATTTCGGTTTGCCACCTGTCGCCGGTCAAAGGCCGCCTCGATGCCCGCACCTATAACATGGAGATTCTCCCGGCGGTCAAGCACGGTGTTCGCGCGGCGCTCGTAGGCCCGCACGGAACCGAGCATCATGAGAGCGGCCTCGACGTCGTCCCCCTTACCGGAGGCCGCAGCCGTCTGAGCCGTTTTTTCACTTCGCCGGCCATTGCTTTTTTTGCTCGACGCCAGCCAGCGCGGATCTATCACCTGCATAATCCCGAGATGATTCCTGCGGGCCTACTTTTGAAATTGTTGTTCAGAAAAGTCGTCGTCTACGACACCCAGGAAGATTTCGCCGCGATGATGCTGACAAAACCATATCTTCCACCCCGTCTCCGCGGTCTCATGGGCAAAGCAGTCCATGTGGCCGAGCGGGTTGCCGCCAATTTATTCGATGGGTTCATGACCGCCGACTCTGGAACCATGCGAGCCCTGGCCCATTCCGGGAAAAGCAAAAAACTGGTGTTTTACAATTTGCCCAATCTGGAGTTTTTCACCAACCTCAAGCCGACGCCAAAACGGTTTGATCTGGTGTATCGCGGCGGCTTATCTGAGCGAGCCGGGACTTTCGTTCTACTTGACGCCCTTCAGCTCCTCAGGCGGCGCGGCATCCTCGCACGTACCTTGCTCTTTGGCTACACCGACGACCGAGCCGCTCGCTCCTCGATCCTCGATCGCGTCGGCCGGATGAATCTCACTTCGCAGGTCTTTCTGCATGGCAGGGTCCGGCACGACGAAATGGCACACACGCTTTCACAAGCGCGCATTTCGGTTTCACCCCTTATGGCCATTCCCAAGTTCATGCACAACATACCTGTAAAGGTATTTGAGTCCTGGGCTTGCGGTCTTCCGGTTATCAGCAGCGATCTCCCGCCGATCCGGCCATTCTTTCGTGATGGTGAATTTGGGCTTCTGGTTCCTCCGGGTGACTCAAGCGCGCTCGCCGCCGCAATCGAGGATCTGTTGAAAAACCCTTCCCGCGCTGAACAGATGGGCCGTGCGGGACGCAAAGCGGTTTTTGAACGTTGCAACAACAAACGGGAAATCCACAAACTGATTTCGTTTTATACCAAGGTTCTTGGCGGCTGTTCACACCCGAGCCCTGCAGGCAATCCACTGACCGCCGGTTAGCACACGCAACCTTCAGGAAATCAAAAATGGATAAAAGACTCATTATCAATGCCGACGATTTCGGTTTGAGCCACGGCATCACTGACGGCATACTTCTCACCCATCGCAAAGGCCTGCTCACCAGCACTTCGCTCATGGTGAACCAGCCCGCGACCGAATACGCCATCCGCCGCGCCCCCGAAGTGCCCGGCCTGGGCATTGGCATTCATCTCAACCTCACCGAGGGCAAGCCGGTTCTGCCGAAAGAGAAAGTTCCGTCGCTCGTCAACGCCACAGGCGAATTCGTGGGACCCTCCGAAATGGGACGCCGTCTTTTGCATTGGCAAGCTTCTCCGCGCGAAATCGAAGCGGAGTTTCGTGCGCAGATTCAAGAGATGAAGTCGCTCGGCCTCCAGCCGACGCACGCCGATTCGCATCATCGCATTCATATGTACCCCACGGCTGCCCGCGCCTTCTACAAGGCTGTCACCTCCGAGGGCATTCGCCGGGCCCGCGCTCCGCGCAAACGTTACTGGCCCTCCAATGGCCGTCTCGGCGGCCCGCACATCGGCCCCCTATATCGCCGGCTCGCCGCAAAGTCGTACCTTGAGTTTCTTCAGTCGTTCGTTTTTCGCGGCCTGCAACTTCCGGATGCCGGCGTGACATTCCATCCCCGTTACGCCAACCATTCCGACCAGTTACCGCAAGCCTGGAAAGCCACCTTCGAATTCATGCCAGAAGGCGTTTATGAGTTGTGGTGCCATCCCGGGTTTTTGCAAGCGGGCTTTTCCGAGTCCGACGCACTGTCTGAACGCCGCGAACAGGAAATCAGCATTTTGCTGGACCCCCAGTTGCGCGATATCGCCGCGCGTCGCCAGCTTCGGCTGATCAATTTTTCCCAACTCTGAGAAGCCTTCAATTGCTAGTACACGGTTCAACTTTCTGGAATCAGGAGGTTCCAT
>DATMZI010000195.1:0-30422 GCA_035607085.1 Candidatus Eiseniibacteriota bacterium
GCTGTGCCCCCTCTCGGCGGGTTACCAACTTCATCGCCACGCTCGACTCCGCACTTTTCTTCAATCGAAGTTCTGCCCTCCACGCACTTCCACATCCCAACCGACGCCAAAGAAGCGCTGGCCTTCGCCATCCTCGCCTACGAAACCTTCCATCGCCGCCCATCCAATATTCCCTCGGCCACGGGCGCCCGCGGCCCCGCGATCCTCGGTAAAATCTCTTATGCCCCACAACGTTAATCACCCATCGTCACACAACCTAACGCCCGTCATTCCGAGCTCGCCCGCCGCCGCGGGCGCGGCGAGGAATCTGCTTTTGGTCGCTACAGCATTCCTTCTTTGCTTCCTCGCCTCCTGCTCGCGCCCTTCAAAATTCGACCCCGCTTCCCTTACCTTCCTCATCGAATCCAATCCCGTCAACCTCGACCCACGCTTCGCCACCGACGGCCAATCCCAGCGCCTCGACGGCCTCATCTTTTCCGGCCTCCTCGCCCGCGACGCCCAAATGAACCTCCACGGCGACCTCGCTGAATCCTGGCAAACTTCCGATCCCCTCACCTACATTTTTCACCTCAAGCCCAACATCAAATTCCACGATGGCCGCCCCCTCACTTCCGCCGACGTAAAATCCACCTTCGACTTCATCCTCAATCCCGCCAACAAATCTCCCAAGCGTGGTGCTTTCCGGATGGTCGCTAAAATCGATGCTCCCGACGCACTCACGGTCATCTTCCATCTCAAAGAGCCCTACGCCTCCTTCCTTGTCAATCTCATCCCCAACGCTGCCGGCATCGTGCCCGCCAACGCTTCGCTCGATTTCGCGCGCCATCCCGTCGGCTCTGGCCCGTTCCAGTTCGTCAGCCAAGCGCAGGACGAAGACGTCCAGCTCATTCGGAACGCAAACTACTTCCACGGGGCTCCTTGGACTGAGTTCCTGCATTTCCGCATCGTCCCCGACGCCGTCGTGCGCGCTCTCGAACTCCGCAAAGGCTCCGCCGACCTCGAAATGAGCTCCCTCTCTCCCGACCTCGTTCCCGTGCTCGTAAAGCAGCCCAACCTCGCGCTCACTCAGCGGCCCGGCACCAACTTCGCCTATCTCGGCATCAACCTGCAGGACCCGCTCCTGGCCCGCAAGGAAGTTCGCCAGGCCCTAGCCTTCGCCACCGATCGCTCCGCGCTCATCCGCTATCTCCTGCACGGTCAGGCGCAGGTCGCCAGCGGCATCCTGCCTCCCAATCACTGGGCCTACGAACCCAACGTCGCGCAATATGCACTCGACGCCGCCCGCGCCGAAAAGCTTCTCGACGAGGCTGGCTTCCCACGCAAACAGAACGGCGTGCGTTTTCACCTCCTGCTGAAAACTTCAACCGAAGAACAAGCGCGCTTGATTGGCGCAGCGCTGCAGGAACAATGGCGCAAGGTCGGCATTGACCTCGAACTCCGCCCGCTCGAACTGGCCACGCTTCTCTCCGACGCCGCGCGCGGCAACTTCCAGCTGACCTATGCTCGCTGGGTCGGCGCCAACAACGATCCCGACATTTTCGAATTCGTGGCGTCATCCAGGCGCTTTCCGCCCGACGGCGCCAATCGCGGACACTACCGCTGCCCGCGCGTAGACGCGTTAACCGATCAAATTCATGTGGAGCCCAATCAGGAAAAACGAAAACTGCTCTGCAGTGAAGTCCAACAAATTCTTGCCGAAGATCTCCCCTACATCCCGCTGTGGTTCACCGACGTGGTCTCCATCCATCGCCGCGAACTCGGCGACCTCCCGCTCTCCCCTACCGGCGACTACGACTTCTTAACCTCCCTCAAGCCTTCCGCTCCGCCGACTACGTATGTGGCACACTGACTGTCGCATGATCGTCCATATTCTTTGCGGTGCGGCAGCTCTGCGGCAGGCCCGCCACGCTTAGGGATTCTCTCTCAACGCAACGCCTCCGCGATCTCCGCCGCCGTAATCGCCCCCTCGCGCAGCACTTTCCACTCATCCCCACGCAATTCCACAATCGTCGAGGGCGTCGCAGACTTTGTCTCGCCGGCATCCAGAATCAATCCCAGCCGGTCCCCCAGCTGATTCATTACCATCTCGGCGTTCGTACAAGAGGGCGAACCCGACAGATTCGCGCTCGTTCCCGTCAGCGGCCCGTCGCACTCCTCGATCAGCCGCCCCACCACTTCGCTCCTCGGCCACCTCAGCGCAATCCTTCCCGTGTTGGCCGTAACTTTCAGCGGCAAGCGGTGCGACGCATCCACCACCAGGGTCAGCGCACCAGGCCAGAACTCTTCCGCCAGTCGCAAAAAATTCCGCGGCACTTCCCTCGCCAGCAGCATCGCCTGATCCAGCGAATTCACTAAAATCGGCAGCGCGCGATCCTCCTGCCGTCCCTTCACCCGAAAAATCTCTTCCACTGCCGACAAATTAAACGGGTCCGCCGCCAATCCATAAACGGTGTCTGTCGGAATCGCCACCACTTCCCCGTGTTGCAGTCGCTCTGCGGCATATCGCAACGCGTCCGCTGATGGCGACTGCGCGCTTACGCGCAAGATTTCCGCCGACAATGCCAAGCCTCTCGCGGAGAAGGTCGCTCCACCGCAGCGCTCCGCGCCCGCTGCCACGCTGCGCGCGACGCTACCACACACTCATTACCCGCGCAATAACTCTCTGCCTGCGCCTCGATTGTCCTGTCCCCTAATAGCGCCGCGATCTATCCCGACTTCTGCGGGACACCAATTGCCTTGGGCCAAACGAAAACACGCGAACCTGCGATGCACATTCGCGTGTCTACCAGCCGGCGCCGCTCGTCGCCGTCCCATGTTGTGCCGCCGGGATGCTGCCGGCTCTTCGCTTATTCCTTCTTGGCCGATCCCTGCGCCTGCTGCGGAACATAAACCGACCCGCTCAAGTCCGCATCCGTAAACCCGAATACAAAAAACTGATTCGGATTCGTTCCCGGCCCGTTCAGGTCCTGCAAGAAGTCGTTGTCATTCGCCAACCACAGCGTATGTGTCGGGGTTCCGTTGTTGTCCACGTCCGATCCCAGCGCCAAACCCTCCAATTTCGCTGGAATCTGTTCTGCCTCGAATCCGTTTGCGGTTAGCACCTTCACGACATCCAGAAACAGCGTCTTGCCCACCGCATGTGCCGCCGCCGCTGTCCCGTCCATGTCCTGCACGTCCACCGCTCCGGCCACATCAATCTTGAAGATTTGTTTCACCTTGGCCTTGCTTCCATCGCCCAGGCCCTTGCCGTCGCGTTCGTCCACCAGGAATTCGTGCTCATTCAGCGCGGTTATCTCGCTGACGCCCGATCCCGTCGTCAATAGATACGCATACTCATGCGTCGTCTTTCCTGTACTCACATCCACAGTCACAATCCGCAGCAGACTGGTCGCGCTGCCCCCCTGCGCCGCATCCTGAAGCAGCGCGTTCTGCAGGATTCCAACCAGCGTATTCCCGTCCGGAGTAATGGCCAGCCCTTCCATGCCCTTGTTCGCTACGCGTCCGCTGGCGTTGACCGCAATCTCTACCGCTCCCTGCGGACTGGGCGTCGACACAAACAGATGCTGCGGCAATTTGAATACCCGAATCCGCTGTCCGCTCGCGCGGTCAAATTCATTAATGTACGGTCCATATTCATCCGAAATGTAGATTCGCTTCCCGTCGCTCGACAGGCGGATTCCTTCGCAATCCAGCCGCGCGTTGCTGGCATTCCCTGAATTTCCGTTCGGGTCAAAGTTATCCGATCGGCCAGAAAAGTAGCTCCGCGAGGGTGTGTTGATCACCGGCGCTCCCGGCCCCACACCGAGTCCCGATCCGCTCCCGTACACCAGCGGAGAATGGCTGAACAACAGCGTCGTCGCTTCCAGCGTCGTCGTCAGCGTGAATGGCAACGGACCGCTGCTCGGTTGCAGGTTCATCTTGATGGTGTGAAACCGCGGAACGTAGCTTACGGTGTCGTCCACCAGCGCATCAAAGCTCACCGCGTTCGGCCCGCGGTCCGGCACCGCCAGGAAAGTGTCCCCAAGACCCCATGCAAGCCCCGACCCCAGCCCACCCAGCAAGTTTGCCGGCGCTCCGTTCTCCAGGTTGTAGTCCAATCCCGACAGGTCCTGAAACAACCCAGCGCTCGACTCGGTCAGCGTTCCCTTCGCAATCAGCTTCACCTGCGTGCTTGCTTCTTTGGCGGTAAGCAAGCTCAACGCCGTGGCCACCGCCAAACCACACAAAAACTTTGTTTTCACGAAACGTTCTCCCTTTTGGATTGTTCTCTCCTGAAGCGCCTTGCCGTGGGACGCCAAGATTGTTGCGGCTGAAGCTCAGCCATTGGGTTAACGTTCGTTGAAAATTTCGTTTCGCGATTTTCACAGACTACAGCGCGACGATTTCACAGCCCGGCGGCATTCCTAGGGTCTTGCACCTCCACGATTCGCCAAAACTCTGCTACCCTCGCACCCGGAATGTCTACCGCGCCGAAATCGCCGGGTGTTCGCTCCTCCGGCGCGTCCCCTGCGGTTATCTCCAGCCGCGATAACAAATGGCTCAAGGAATTTCGCATGGCCCTCCGCGGCGGGCTGCCCACCGAATCGGGCGCCGTCGGCGTTGAAGGCCCCCGCCTTGTCGAAGAAGCGCTGCGTTCTGGCTGCCCCGTTCGCGCCGTTCTTTTCACGGAATCGGGCCAGCGCCACCACCTGCGTCTCGCTCCCTACCTCGACCGCCCCGAAGTCTCCATCCCCATCCTGAACACCACCGATCGCCTCTTTGAAGGCATCGCCGACACTGAACACCCGCAAGGTGTGGCGGCGCTGGTTACTCCACGTTCCTTTTCTTTCGAAGAGATTCTCCGCACCGGCGAAGGCTGTTCCTCTCCGCTCATCCTAGTGCTGGCCGGAGTGCAGGACCCCGGCAACGTCGGAACCATCATTCGCACCGCCGCCGCCTTCGGCGCTTCCGCCGCAGTCACCGTCGCCTCCGGCCAAAGCGGCACCGCCAGTCCATTCAACCCCAAAGCATTGCGCGCCTCTGCCGGAGCCGCTTTGCATCTTCCGGTCCTCGCCGGGCAAGCCGCAACCGCCGCCATCGACCGACTCCGCGCCGCCGGCATTCGCGTCATGGCCTCAAGCTCCCGCGACTCTGCGGACTTCGCCCAACCGCTGCTCACTCCCTGGCAGGTGAATTGGTGTCAGCCCGTTGCTCTGCTCATCGGCAACGAAGGCCAAGGCCTCCCTGAAGAAATCGAACGCAGCGCCGACGCCCGTATCCGCATCCCCATGTCCTCCTCGGTGGAATCCCTCAACGCCGCCGCGGCCGCCGCTGTGCTCTTCTACGAAGCCGCCCGCCAGCGCTCCTCCTGAGGCGAAACACTGGCCCGTCCGCATACTTTGCCGGCCATGGCTTGAGCGGGGTCGGAGCTTTGGGTCCTGACATGATCTGCTTGGCTACCCATCGGGTCCCTCCATGAAGTGATTTCTCTTTATCGATATCAAGGGTGACGGGGATATCTAGGGCGACGGGGCCTTTTCCCGCCCTGAGCAGTCAAAGCCACGTTTGATACGTTTCCCGCCTCCGCTTCACTACCTTTGTTGCGAGTAAATCGACTTGCCGGCGCCTGCCCGGCGAAACTAAAATCCATGCAAACCGCCACCGCCAGGTCGTCCATGCTCGATCACAAAAATCCGCCTCTAGCTAAGTCTGCTTCTTCGCTGATCGGGCAGACCGTCAGGCACTATCGCATCACGGAAAAACTCGGCGCCGGCGGCATGGGCGTCGTCTATCAGGCCATCGACACCAGGCTCGAGCGCACCGTCGCCCTCAAATTCCTTCCTGACAACGTAACCATTAGCGCCGCTGACAAAAACAATCTCCGCCGCGAAGCGCGCGCCGCCTCCGCCCTCGATCATCCCAACATCGGCGTCATCCACGGCCTCGAAGAAACTTCCGGCCAGCATCTTTTCATCGTCATGCAGCATTACGACGGCGAAACCCTCGCTCAGCGCCTTTCCCGCAGCGCCATCTCCGCGCCTGAAGCGCTCGACCTCGCCATCCAGATTGCTCGCGGTCTTTCCGCAGCGCACGCCGTCAACATCGTGCACCGCGACGTCAAGCCTTCCAACATCATCATCACCAAAAACGGCACCGCCAAAATTGTGGACTTCGGGCTCGCCCGCATCGTCGCCAGCGCCAGCGCCACGCAAACCATTTCCGCCACCGGGACTCTCCCCTACATGGCGCCGGAGCAAATCCTCGGTGAATCCGTGGACCAGCGCTCCGACGTGTGGGCCCTCGCCGTCATTGTCATCCAGATGCTCACCGGCATTCATCCCTTCGTCCGCCCCAGCACTACCGCCATGACTTTCGCCATCCTCAATCAGCCGCCCGCGGCTCTCGATTTGGTTCCAGCACCGCTCAGCTCCATCCTCTATCGCGCACTTTCCAAAAAGCCCGCGCACCGTTACGCCAACGCTGCCGAACTGCTCGCCGACCTCACCTCCGCGCGCGCCGAAGTCCTCGCTCTGCCTGCGCCTCTCGCCGAGCCAACACAGTCCCACGCCGTCACCCCCCGCGAACTCAAACAGTTCATGCACAACGCCTCCACTCCCACCTGGACCACCCACGGCGGTTCCAACCTCACGCGCTGGCTTGCCTTTACCTCTCTCGCCATCCTTCTCGTCGCCGTCGCCATCCTGCTCCTTCCGCCTTCCCGCGAACGCCTTGCCGGCCTCGCCTATGCCAGCACCGAAAAACACATCGCCGTTCTCCCTTTCACCAACTCCTCCGCCGATCCTGATTACCAGCCCGTCGCCGCCGGCCTCATGGACTCTCTCACCAACGACCTCTCCAATCTCGAAGCCGCCCAGCGTTCCCTTTGGGTTGTTCCGTCTAGCGTCGTGCGCAGCCGCAATGTCAGCGATCCCTCGGCCGCTTTCCGCGATCTCGGCGCCACCATGGTCGTGCAAGGTTCCGTCGCCCGCAAAGGTTCCGACGTTTCTCTCACCATCGTTTTGATCGACTCCAAGCGCCTTCGCCAGATTGGCTCCGCGCAATTTGAAAATCCCGCCGGCGACCTGGCCTCTCTACAAAATCAAGCCGTGACACGCCTCGCCAGCATGATGAAAGTCAGCTCCGGCGGCAGCTCCGCCATACCTTCAAACCCCATCGCTCCCAACGCCTATGAGTCCTACCTCAAAGCCCTCGGCTACCTCCAGCGCTACGACAAGCCCGGCAATCCCGCTCTGGCCGTCGTGGAACTCAATTCCGCGGTCGCTATAAACCCTCGCTTCGCCCTCGGCTACGCCACCCTCGGTGAAGCCTATCGCCTCAAATTCCTGATGGACCACGATCCTTCCTCGGTCGAACTCGCTCTCTTTAATTCCCGCAAAGCTCTCGCACTTGATCCTCACCTGACTTCCGTTCACGTAACGCTCGGCCTGCTAGAGTCCACACTCGGCAAAAACGGTCCCGCTCTCCAGGAATTCCAGAAAGTGCTCGACCTGAACTCGCGCGACGCCGACGCCCTCATCGGCATGGCCGCTGTCTACGAAAACATGGGCCGCTCCACCGACGCCGAAGCCAACCTCAAACGCGCCATCGGACTCCGCCCCGATTACTGGGACGGCTATCGGGCCCTCGCCGAATTCTACGATCGCCAGAAGCGCACGCCGGACGCCATTCTGCAGTATCGCCGCATCATCGAACTCACACCGGACAACCCCGAAGCCTACAGCGACCTGGGCGTCCAATACATGCAACTCTCCGACTCCGAATCCGCGCTCGCCGCCGAAGCCGCCTTCCGGAAATCCATCCAGCTCGCGCCCAATTACCAGGCTTACGCCAATCTCGGCTGGCTTTATATGGATCAAAAGCGCTACGACGAATCCGCGGCCGCCACCCGCAAAGCTCTCGACCTAAACGACAAAGACTGGCGCGTGTGGTCCAATCTGCAACTCGCCTACACCTGGCTCAATGACGAAAAGCAAAGGCGCGCCGCCCGCTCGCAAGCCCTGTCCCGCCTCGAACAGTATTCCGCAGTCAATCCCAATGAAGCTCCCGTCCAATCCATGCTTTCCATGCTCTACGCCGAAGACAAACTCCGCGACAAAGCTCTCTCCCGCGCCAAATCTGCCCTCGCTCTCTCCCCTAACGATCCTTCCATCCTCGCTGACATCGCCGAAACCCACCTCGACCTCGGCGACCGTCGCCGCGCTGTTCAATTTGCCCACCAAAGCCTAGAAAACGGGTACACTCTCTCCGACCTCCAGCAACGGCCCGCCCTTCAGGCGCTTCTTGCTGATCCAGGTTTCCGTAAACAAGACTCTGCTAAGGAAAGCAACCAAACTCGTCCCTGATTCAAGTCCCCGGCCCCGTGGTAGTCCGTAACTCTGGCTTGAAAATATTCGAGAGGAGAATTGAAATGGCCATGTCCGCTGCGAAAGAAACCACAGAATCCAGTCTGCCCAAGTCCGCCACGATCACCATCAAAAACCAGTACCCCGAACCCTGCGGCGAATTGGAGGTTACCCCGGACGGCGGCCGCATCATCTTCGAAAACAAAGATGACCAGGAGTACCGCGTCCGCTTCTGGAAGCCAAAAACCGATTCCGCCGCCGGCCTCGACATTCTTCTGCCTGCGCAGGGCACCTTCACCGTCGTCATCAAGAAGAACGACGAATTCGAGTACAGCGTCATGGACCTCGGTGACGAACAAGCTCTCAGCGGCAACGGCGGCGGCCCTATCAAGAACTAGCCGCTCATTCCCGTTCCTTGTGCTTTGCACCTAAGAGCTGCGCTGCGCTGCGACGGCCTAGCCTCACGACCTCTAGCACCGCAGGAATTTTGTCGACGGCGATATTTTGGTTGCTACCCCAACCATGCTCGCCTACCATTCTCTGCAAGAGACCTCTCGCTCTTGGGACTTCTGCAAATCCATCCTGCTCAGCCTCCCGGCTGGCGCGAGCGCCGCGTCCGCCAGGTGTGCACTCCATCCCGCACTATCTTTCCGAACTCCGCGAAATTGATTCGTTCGACGAAGGCGTCGACTGGCTCTACTTCAAAAAGCCTTATCTGTTCAAACTCAGAAAATTCCCTGTGCGCGCCACCGTGGAATTCACCAATCATTGCAACTTTTCCTGTGGCTACTGTCCTCGCTCCCTGATGGATCGTCCCGAAGGTTGCATGGCCGTGGACTTGTTCGCGTCGCTGGTGCAGCAGCTGGAAAAAGGCGGCTGCTCGGTCCTGAAGATTGGCGGCCTGGGTGAGCCTGTATTGCACACTGCGTTCCCGGATATGGTGGCGGCATTGCGCGGCAGTCGCATGAAGTCCTTCCTATATACCAACGGCACATTATTCAGCCGCTCTACTCCCGAACAGATTTGCGCGTGGAACCTCAACCGCATTGTCCTCTCCATCGACGGCCTCGACGCGGCCTCGTTTGAACGCCAGCGCAAAGGCAGCAACTATCCCCGGGTTCGCCGCGCTGTTGAAAACTTCGCCGCGAACAAATCCAGCCGCAGCCCATCTTTGAAGTCCGCCACGTCATCCTTCCCAACGAATCCATTCCGATCTGCAGGGCCTTCCGGAAAGACTGGCTGCAGATCGCCGACACCGTGAAATTCAACTATCTCCTTCCTCTCCACCAAGCATGCGCCGCCGTTCCCACGGAAGTGCGCTGCCGCGACATCCGACGCGAAGCTTACATCCGCTGGGACGGTCGTCTTCTCTTGTGCGCCGGCCAGGATCGCCAGCACGAATCTGTTCGCGGATGGCATCATGCGAAACTCTCTTCGGCGGACTGCCGGCCTGCCCGCCGTTGCAGGCCAATCGCCAGCAAACCTTCGACTGTCAACTGCCCAACTAACGT
This sequence comes from Candidatus Eiseniibacteriota bacterium, assembly GCA_035607085.1. Lineage (GTDB taxonomy): Bacteria > Acidobacteriota > Terriglobia > Acidiferrales > UBA7541 > Acidiferrum. The sequence goes on from DATMZI010000195.1 coordinate 9,854, forward strand.
CTCAGACTCCCGCAACACAGCATCGTGAGCGTAACCACCCGCTTTAGGCGGAGTGCAAATCTTTTCCCGTGCGGTTTTGCGCGGAAGGCGCCCATGGCTAGCACCCGAACTCCCATCTTTGAACTTTCCCGCCGCTCCCTCTAAACTGAGTTCCCGCATGAGCCTCTTCCCCACATCTCCGTCGCCAACCGAACAGGAAGCCTCCCTGGCCCTGCAGCCGCTCGCCGAGCGCATGCGCCCGCGCAGACTCGACGAGCTTATCGGCCAGGAAAAACTACTGGGCCCGGGTAAACCCCTCCGCATCCAGATCGAAGCCGACAATCTCGGCTCCATGCTCTTCTGGGGACCGCCCGGCTGCGGGAAAACCACGCTGGCTAGGTTGATCGCGCGCCTCACCAGGTCGGAATTCATCGCCTTCAGTGCCGTACTGTCCGGCATCAAGGAAATCAAAGAGGTCATGGCCGGCGCCGAATACAAATCCAAATCCGGCCGCCGCACGATCGTCTTCGTGGATGAAGTGCACCGCTTCAATAAAGCCCAGCAGGACGCTTTTCTCCCGTATGTCGAAGCGGGCCACATCACCTTCATCGGAGCCACCACCGAAAACCCTTCCTTTGAAGTCATTCCTCCTCTGCTTTCGCGCACCAAGGTTTACGTTCTCGAAGCACTGACCGCACCACAGATTGCGGAACTCCTTCGTCGTGCGATTGCAGATCAGGAGCATGGCCTGGGAAAACAGAAAATTGCGGCGTCGGAAGAAGTGCTCTTTCGCATTGCGTCGTTCGCGAATGGCGACGCGCGCGCTGGCTACAACACGCTGGAACTTTGTGTGCGCAGCGCCAAACTTTCCGCCGACGGCGCGCTAGAAATCACCGCCCAACTCCTCGAAGACGTTCTGCAGCGCAAGCTGCTTCGCTATGACAAGTCCGGAGAGGAGCACTACAACCTCATTTCTGCGCTCCACAAATCCGTCCGCAACTCCGATCCCGACGCCGCGCTCTACTGGCTCGCTCGCATGCTCGAGTCTGGCGAAGACCCCCTGTACCTCGCACGCCGCATGGTCCGCATGGCCAGTGAAGACATCGGCCTCGCCGAACCTGGCGCTCTCGCCATCACGCTGGCCGCGAAAGAGGCGTTCGATTTTCTAGGCGCACCGGAAGGAAATCTTGCCCTCGCACAGGCAGCGGTATATTTGTCGCTCGCTCCAAAATCCAATGCCCTCTACACCGCCTTCGGCGCGGTGCATGAAGACGTACAAAAAACCGAAGCCGATCCTGTTCCGCTCCATCTGCGCAACGCTCCCACTGGCTTGATGAAAAACCTCGGCTACGGCAAAGACTACCGCTACGCCCACGACTACGACGAAAAAGTGGCCGACATGCAGTGCCTGCCGAACAATCTCGCCGGCCGGTCCTGGTATCAACCAACCGACCAGGGTTTTGAAGCTCGCCTCCGCCAGCGCATGGCGGAAATCGCCAAAATCAAATCCGCAGGTCCCCACAATGCCTAATCACAAGAATCTGTCATTCCGAGCGCAGCGAGACATCTGCCTTTTCTTCTTGTTCCTGCTCGCGGCATCACTCTTCATTTGCCCGGAACTATCCGCCCAAGACCAGGTCACCCGCCCCAAAATCACCGGCATCGCCTACGTGCGTGTCTATGTCGCCGATCTGCACGCTTCGCGCGAGTTCTACCGCACAACCTTGGGGCTCGGCGGCGATTCGTTAAACTGCATCGGCGCCGGCGCTTCTTGCTTTTCCGTAAACGGCAGGCAAAGCATCGGCCTGGCGCAGATTACTGGAGGCACTCCCGACAATCTGGTCGCTGAAATTGCTTTTGCTACGCCCGACGTTGAACGCATGCGGCAATATCTAGCTGCACAAGGAGTGGCCAGCAAGCCCATCGCAAAGAATCCTGCCGGCAAACCGTACCTGCAATTGCAGGACCCCGAGGGTCACCCCATTGCTTTCGTCGAGCAGGACGGTGAAGGATTTTTTACACCCGAAGCGCAGCAAGTCAGCACCCGGCTGCTGCACGCCGGCTTCATCGTGAAAGATCACGAAAAGGAGGACCGCTTCTATCGCGGCTTGCTGGGCTTTCGCATGTACTGGCGCGGCGGATTCAAGGACGCCGACATGGATTGGGAAGAGCTGCAAGTGCCCGACGGCAGCGAATGGATCGAGTATATGCTGAACATTCCAGCCAACGCGGACCACAAAGAGCGTGGCGTGCAGAATCATTTTGCGCTTGGCGTGCTGGAAATGACGTCCTCCTTCAGCCGCCTGCGCGCGCATGGCTTAAAGATGAGCAACGACGACAAGCCCGAAATAGGTCGCGACGGAAAATGGTCTTTCGATATCTACGATCCCGACGCCACGCGCATCGAGTTCATGGAATTCAAACCGGCCCAGCAGCCCTGCTGCCACCCTTACGAGGCGCCCCATGCAAAGCCATAGCCACTGGAGCATGCAATGACCAGCAAACCGGCCGAGAAGCGCACGTTGTCAAGCCGAGCGAAGCGATCGAAGGTTCCGCACTTCGCAGAAAGAACCCGCCTCTGGCTCGCCTCTGGCACAGTCGCCTGCGCGCTGGTCGTGCTGTTCGCCGCCAACGCGGCGATCGCCAAGTCATCCCAGCGGCCGAAAATCAGCGGAATCGCCGGCGTGACCCTGCTGGTTTCGGATTTGCCGGGTTCACGCGAGAAATACAAACAGATCCTGCAACCCGGCTATTCGTGCGACTGGTGTGAAGAAGGTCCGACGGCGGATTTTAAGCTAGGCGCTGGACAAACCATCGCGCTGCAAGCAGCGCCCACGCCAAACCCCGACAATCTGCTGGATGAAGTCTTCTTCAAAACTGCCGACCTCAAGGCCATGAAAAGATATCTGCGGTCGCAAAACGTGGCTTTCGAGGAGTTGCCAGTCGGCCCCGCCTCGCTGCGAATTCGAGTGAAAGACCCTGATGGCCACCACATCTCATTTATCTCCTTCGGACCAATTACGGCACCCGGGAAAGACGAGGTTCGCGAGCATGCGGGTCGTGTTGCCGCAACCGCCGGAATTCCTGGTTACAGAATCATTCATGCGGGGTTCATTGTCCGCAATCAGTCGGAGATGGATCACTTTTACAAAGATATTCTGGGATTTCGGCCCTACTGGCATGGCGGAATGAAGGACGACGAAACGAGCTGGATTTCGCTGCAGGTGCCAGACGGAACCGACTGGATCGAGTACATGGTCAACCTGCCGGCCGATCCGGACCAGCATCTCCGCGGGGTCATGAATCACATCGCTATCGGGGTGGTGGACATTCAGGCTGAACGCGAGCAGCTTGTGAAGAACGGCGTGCATCTGACCGAAGAGCCGAAACTGGGCCGCGACGGCAAATGGCAGCTGAACCTCTACGATCCGGACCAGACTCGCATCGAATTCATGGAATTCACACCCAAGGAAAAACCCTGCTGCTCGGAATACACCGGGCCTCATCCCAAGCCATGACGCCGACTGGAACCGAGAAAACAGAAAACCGAAAAGGAGAAGAACGGGCAGAGGGCCCCGGACATCCGCTCTCCGCGCGCGGACCGGACTTCGCTCGCCACCTCCTTACTCTGTCCCTGTGCGTTATTTTTTTCTTTTCATTGGTTCCGGTGTCGCGGGCACAGGAACTGGACAAACCTTCCGTCAACATTGACGAGGACGTTACGGCCTTCGCCTTCGCTCCAGACGGACGAGTGGTCTATTCCGTGCGCCGCATGTACCGCAACAAGAAATACGACATGCAGCGCGACGACATCTTTCTCCGCGATACCGGCGGCCGCACCAAACGCATCTTTCAGGGCGAAAAGTTCACGGTAATGAAACCCTTCGCCAAGCCGGAAGGCGACAGCTCCGAAGACGAAGTGGATGAAAAAGGTAAGAAACGCAAGAAAACGCGGGAAGAAAAAGAACGGCCCACCACGCCGCCATTCACCTACATCGTCGAAGGCTTTTCCTTTTCTCCCAACGGAAAATTCGTCCTGGTACAACTGCTGACCAGCACTATCCTCGACGAATCGAGCCACGCCCAGGACGAACGAATGACCCTGGTCCTCGACGACTCCGGGCGCGAAATCAAGTTGAGTGGCGACAATGCCGTGATCCACAGTGCGCGCGATGCCATGTGGCTCAGCGACGGCGCAACCATGGTCTATCTCACCGAAGCCGTTCAGCCGAACCAGCTGTTTTCATTCAAATACGCCAACGTGAGAACCGGCCCGGCTGGCCCGGCCTTTGAAGGACGCACCTTCATCGCGGCGGTGCCGATTCCCCACTCCAATTCCGCGATTGGCATCGAACGCGACAGAAACATGACCGGACCGCCGCGGCTGCAACGCCTCGAATTGCTCGCCCAGGACGACAAGGAGCTGGCCACGCTCGACGGCTACGAAACAGGATTGTCGGTGTCGCCATCGGGAAAGCAGGTGGCTTATTTCATCGACAAGGAAGTGCTCGAAGTGCGCGACCTGGAAAATCCGAATCGCCTGGCCCGTGTGCGCATTGGCCTCGGCTCGATCGAGTGGTCCGCTGACGAGCAGCATTTGCTGATCAAACGTTCGCCCGAACGAAAATCCGGTGATTTAGTGTGGATCGCGTTGCCGCCGCTCGCGGGAGTAAAGGGCATCAGCTCCGATTTGATTCCAGTGATTCAGCCGAACCCCATGCCAATTCTGCACGGACTGACGTTCCGTGATTTCGCCATTTCCCCGGACGGCCGCACGCTCGGCGTAATTCCTCCAGGCAAACGCAACTTACTGCTGTTCCCACTTCCGTCGCCGGGACCTGGCTGATCTTCGAGGAAGAGGTTTGGGGTTGCAAAAGGTTAAGGCTAACGTTGGGCGACGCAACAAGCGCGCGTATCTCAATTCGGATACAACTCGCCCTTACGTACGATACGGATGCGATGGTCGGTGAAGTCGCTGTGCATGACGGCAACGTTCACCTTGAGCATGTGGCAGCCAACGCACTTGGTTGTAGCCACGGGACACGCTTTGGCGATTCGCGAGGCGCCTGCCGCCGAGAGCTTCGCCGCGGCGAACGGCTTGGCGGCCGCTGCCGGCGTCGCTTTCTTCACAGGATGGCAGGCAAGACATTTCTGATCGTAGGCCGCGGCCTCATGCTGAAGCTGCTGATGCGGATCATGGCAGGCCACGCAGGTCAGCCGCGCGTCGCCCTCGCCCCAACACTTGCTGTTTTCGAGGCGATACGGTTGAAAGCGCGCGTTCACCGGGCCGCTGACGCCAACCTGCATTTCGTAAACGTCGGCCCAGGTGCGATGGCACGCCCCGCAGAAGTCAACCGAAGCGATCGGGCTAAGCGAGCGCGGATTCAGAACTTGCAGGTCTCCTGCCGGCGCCTCTGCACCCTGAAGCTGCTGCATCAGAATCACGTGCGCGCCGCCAGGGCCGTGGCAGGCTTCGCAGGTGACGCCGGGCGTAGCGTTTCGCGGATCGAATCCACCCCTGACGGTAGTGGCTCCGGTAGTGTGGCAAGCGAAACATTTTTGTGCCGCCGGCGAATCCTGCAATGTTCCGAGGGCGTCCTCTAGATTTTCGGGGCGTTTCTGTTCGTGGCCGGTCGTGACGTCAAGGCCAGAAATTGCGGCGTAGTAGCTCATTTCGCTTTCGAAGTATTCGCCGCCTTTCTCGTAAATGTATGTCTGCCCTTTGTTGGCCACGCCGAAGGCCCACAGGATTGCAGCGGAGAGACGGTTGTCGCCATCGGAGACGGAATAGACAAAATCGTCGGGAGTCTGCGCGATGTCATATGTGAATTTGCCGCGCGTTGCAGTCATGGACGGATGAGCGCGCAGAATTTTCGCAGCGGCGACCGTGCTTGCGGCTCGCGCCATCGGCGTGTTGACTTGCGACGCGGTTTTTTCCGAGTGGCACCCCCTGCAAGCTTTGTTGCCGGCAAAATCTTCGCGTGCCTGCGCTTTTTTGGTGGGCCACCAGGAGTTTTTTGCCCGTTCGACACGTGAAGCCGTGGCCAAAGGAATTTCCACCGGTGTTCCAGACTGATTTGCCGGCATATTTTGCGTACTGCCGCTATCCTGCGAAAGCGCGAGACGAGCGCAGAAAAATAGGGAAAGCGTGGATACTGCGAGGAACCAATGAGCCCGCATGCACTCTCCGAGGCAAACCTAGGCGCCAGTGGCAGCGATGAGAGTTAGATGCACGCGGGGAGGATGTAGTGTTGCAGCGAAAGCGGCATGGAGGAGGCCACTACGCGAAAGCAGTACGAGCTTTCAGGCGGGATTGGCGCTGCCGGATGGTGTGAAATCCTGCGTGGCTTCGGGGATGGTGGCAAATACCTGGATGATACGGTCTACTTTGGTGATTTGCAGGCTGTGCGCGATCATTGGCTGAGCGGAGGCCAAGCGCAGAACGCCGCCGGCGTCTTTGAGCTTGGAATGGCAGCGCACGATGGCTCCGATGGCGGCGCTGTCCATATGGGTGACGCTTTTCAGATCGAAAACGACATAAGTAAGATGGTCCTTCACCAGAGCGTCTACTTCCCTTTCCAGGCGAACACATTCCGGGCCGCAATGCACGTTGCCCTTGATTTCGAGAGTGACGACTCCGGGGCCGAGTTCGTGGCGAAAAAATTGGAGAATCATGCCGCGGAGCTCCCTTCTTCGTCGTAAGGAAACTGACGGATCAAGCGAACACAGTCGCCGAGCGCGGAAAAAAGAGTGGTGCCCCAGCCGCATGGAACGAAGGCGCCGCACTTTTGGTTCACTTGCTTGTCGGCTTCGGCGAAAAAGCGGACGCGCTGGCCAGGCGGCGGCACGGCAAACTCCTTAACGGTGATGGAAAACCGCACGTCGCCGGTAGGCTGTTTTTTGACAATGGAAAACGAGTGCAACTGCATCAACTGCTCGCCGGGTTCGGCCTGGATGTAAACCCACTCACTCATTTGCTCACCCCGAAAGTGTGAAAGGGATGCTAGGACAGCGGCCACGGCCTGTCAACGGATGGGGTCGGATGGGGTCAGGCCGCACGGAAATTCTTCACCGCGAAGATTGTGAGAATCATGAAGAGCAGGAAGTTGAGGCCCTGGGCAACGGCGAAGGGGGACTCGGAACCGGTGGGCGCCAGCGCGTGCAGCGCGGGAACTTTCATGAAGGACTGGGCGATGAGCACAAATACGTTGAAGTAGAGAGAGATCATCGCGGTGATGACATAGGTAGGGCGCCAGCCGCCCTGCATTCTTTTGGAGTACCGCGCAACGCAGGCAATTGCCAGGGCGATCAACGAGAGAATGCCGAGGATGTGCGAAGGCAGGAGCTTGTGAGCGGGAAGAAAGAATCCCGTGACACTGGTGAGGATGGTAGTGCCGAGAAAAAAATTGGTCCAATCGCCGAGCCGCTTGTCGCCGAAAAAGCCCAGCAGGACGACGATGCCCGAGCCGATTCCGAGCAAGCTGATAAGAACGTGGATGAACACGAACGGCGGCATTCCCAAAATCATGGTTGCGCTCCTCCGGGGGGAAAAGAGTACGAGCTTTTGAGCGGACAAAGATACACGAAAAGCTGCAGTTGGGGCTTGAGAAGTGATTTAGAGCTGGGCCAAAAGGGTTTCTCGCGCGGCGGCGCAGAGAAGCGGGGCGCGGCTTTGCAAGAGCGAGGCAAACAGACGCGCACAGACTGAAGGCGGTGCTACTGGGCGAAGCGGCGGAAGAAGCTGTCGGGCTTCCAAGTGGGACGCGTGGACGCGTCGGCTAAGCGTAGAGCGAGCTTGCCGAGGATGGCGTCAAATTGGGCCGCGGCGGCTTTGTCGACGGGCTGAGTGGTGTCATCGGCGGGGCCGTGGTAACGGTCCTTGTACCAATCATTGAAAAGCTTTTCTTCGGGCGTGCCGGGAAGCCAGCCGAATTTGAAAGCGAGCGAAGGGACGCCTTTCTTGATGAAGCTGTATTGATCGCTTCGAATGAAACGAACGTGATCGGGCTGCTTGTCGGCTTGCACGGTGACGCCGGATTCCTTGCAGACTTCTGTGATGTCATCGCCCAGCGTGGATTCACCGAGCCCTTGAATTTCCAAATATTTCAGCGGGAAAAGCGGAAGGTACATATCCATGTTCAGGTCGGCGACGATGGGACCTTTTACGGTGGGGTGCGAGGCGTAATATTGCGAGCCGAGAAGGCCTTTTTCCTCCGCGGTGACGGCGAGGAAGAGGATGGAGCGCCTGGGCTTGGCGTTCGAACCGTGCATGGCGCGAGCGGCTTCGATGAGCGACGCGATACCGGAGGCGTCGTCCATCGCACCGTTGTAAATTCTGTCACCGTTCACAGGCTGGCCGATGCCGAGGTGGTCGAGATGGGCACTGATGACGACGTATTCTTTCTTGAGTTGGGGATCGCTGCCGGGAAGGACGCCGGCGAGATTTTGCGATTGCGCGGTGGAACGCTTGACGGCGGTATTGGCGCGGACAGTGATGTTCAGCGGGAAATGCGGCAACGGTTTATCGGTGCCGAGCAGGTCCACAAGTTCCTGGAAGGTGTGCCCACTGCCGGCAAAGAATTTGTCGGCATGCGCCGGATTGACGACCAACGCTAGTTTTGTGGCGGACGCTCCGCCCGCATCTTTGAGTTCCATGCGCTGAGAGAAGCGAGCGCCGGCTACGCGAGACCAGGGGACTTCTTCGGCCTTGGGATTCGGAATGTTGATGAAACCGACAGCTCCGGCGGCGGCCAGGTTTTTGCGGCGTTCTTCGCCGGACTGGTAATGCGCTTTGAGGGAAGTCGGGATTGAGGTTGGGCCGCCCGCGACGTAGACGGCGATTTTGCCTTTGAGATCGAGGCCCGCGAAGTCGTCGTAGTTTTGTTCAGGGATTTTTAGGCCATAGCCAACAAAGATGGCTTGCGTGTCGACCGGAGCAGCGTTGGGAGTGATGGCAAGAAAACCGTCTTCACCGAATTGAAATGGGACGGCATTGCCTGCTTGCGTGATTTCCAGAGAGGAATTAGGTTCGTCGAGCCGGAGGACATTGAACTCCACGGTTTGCGAGTAGCCTTGATCGCCGGCGGGTTGCAGGCCGGCTTTTTGGAATTGATCGGTGACGTATGCGGCGGCCTTGGCGAAGCCTTCGGTGCCGGTGCCGCGGCCTTCAAGCTTGTCATCGGCGAGATATTCGATGTGGGTCCACCAGGCGTTGCCGAGGGCGGTCCAGTCTCTTTCCCCAAGCAGGACTTTTTCCGCGCCCAAGGCGAGGCCGCTCACGAGAATTAGAAGGCACAGGCAGTGAACGGCAGATTTCAAAGGAGTCCCCCAAAATGAAATTCCGAAAAGATTCTAGACCAACCCAAGCAGATGGCTGAAAACTTCTTTCGGTTCGTTCGCCCCTCAGAGGCGAGTCAAAGCCGGAACGCCAGGAACCTGCACCAGCATTGCCGAGCAGCGTGATTTACATAATTCTCTAGGTAACATAGTCTGGAAAACGTCGCTGCGCGAACAGCCGCTTTCGGGACGCGAGGGCTGAAATCTTTCGTCCGGCCCCGCTGCACGGAGGTTGGACAAGGTCGACTACGGCAGCTGGCGATTGCTAAGCGATTTGAGTTGGGCGACTTCGCGGATGTTGAGGGGGCGGATTTTGCCCGGGGGAATATCGAGCTTGAGAGGTCCTAGCTGGACCCGCTTGATTTTTTCCACGAGGAAGCCGACGTTTTGAAACATGCGGCGGATCTGGCGATTGCGGCCTTCGATGAGGATGACTTCGTACCAAGGATTGGCGGCGTCTTCAAGGAGGCGGATTTTAGCGGGCGAGGTTTTGACGCGCTGGCCGTCTTCGAGTGTGATGGTGATGCCGCGGCGGAGGCGGTCAATTCCCTTTTCGTCGGGTCGGCCGCTGATTTTGACGTGATAGGTCTTGGGCGTGTGGTTGCCGGCCTTGGTGAGTTTTTGCGCGAGGTCACCATCATTGGTCATGAGCAGAAGCCCTTCGCTGGCGTAGTCGAGACGGCCGACGGGATAGAGCCGCTCTTTGCGGTGCGCGACAAATTGCATAACGGTGGGCCGGCCTTCGGGATCGCTGACGGTGGTGACGTAGCCTTTCGGTTTGTGGAGCATGAAATAGAGGAGTTGCTCAGCGCGCTGCAGGGGCTTGCCGTCGACGCAGATTTTATCGCTGGCGGGATCGGCTTTGGTGCCGAGCTCGGTCACGACGGTGCCGTTTACGGTAACCCGGCCCGCGGTAATAAATTCCTCGGCTTTGCGGCGGGAGGCAATGCCGGCGGCAGCTAGGATTTTTTGCAGGCGTTCGGGCATGAGGAGAAAGTTTACAGGCGGGAGTTCACAGTTGAAAGCTAAGAGGCCGGTTGAAGCCCGGCACCACCTGACCCAACGACTAAGAGAGCGCGCGGCTCTTTTCGGAGCTGGCGGTAGTGGATTTTTTTAGGGCGGCTACTTCATCAGGACCGATGAGTCGGTAACGGCCGCGGGGGATCCCTTCTACCGTGAGCGGGCCGAGTGCGATGCGTTTTATTTTTTCGATGGGGTGGCGTTCGCGGAACAGGACGTTGCGGAGATTTTCCTTTTTGCTGGTGCGCATGCGCACCTCGTACCAATAGTTGGCGGCATGGCCGCGGCTGGCGTCGGGCTGGCGTAGGGTTTGCAGATGCGCGCCGATTTCTTTGCCCAGGCGGGCGAGATCCTCGCGCCGGATCATGCCCTTGATTTTGATGTGGTAGACCTGCTCGATCCTGCCCCAATGTTTCAGGAGATGCGCGGCGAGTTCGCCATCGTTGGTGAGGAAGACCAAACCGGCGGCGGCGTATTCGAGATTGCCGACGGGATAGATGCGCTCGGGGAATCCGCGCAGGAGATTGCGAAGCGTTTTGCGGCCTTCGGGATCAGCGAGGCTGGAAACAATTTCGGGCGGTTTGTTGAGGAGCAGATAGACTTTGCGCTCCTGCTCTCCTGTGATCTTCTTTCCGGACACTTCGATTTTGTCGGTGGCGGGATCGGCTTTGGTGCCGAGTTTTCGGACAGTTTCGCTGTTCACGCGGACTTGTCCGGAACGGATGAGCTGTTCGGCGTGGCGGCGGGAAGCGATGCCGGCCCGAGCGATGATTTTTTGTAAGCGCTCGTCCATTTATTCGCCGGAGGTGGCGGCATCGGCCTTAGGAGGTTCTTCGTCGAGTTCGCCGCTGGGCATTCCTTCGGCGGTGGAATCGACTTCACGTTCGTGCAGGAATTCGTCGTCGGAGAGCGAGTGTTGAGAACAAGACCCGGGTTCAGAACTCAAACCTTTGGCACCCGAGGAGGAAGAGGCACCCGCGAATTCTGCGGGGACTAGTTGGTCGTTTTCGGCGATATCGACGGTTAGAGGATTCGATTCGACGTGAGCCGGTGTGAGATTGTCGAGGGTGTCGGCGGCGGGTTGAGCGAGCATTTCTTCTTCGGTGGTCGGAGCTACGCCCATGTCGGAGCCGAGGGCTTCGCGGGCCAGGGCTTCGAATTCCTTGAGCGACGGGAGTTCCTGGAGATCGCTGAGACCGAAGCGCATGAGAAATTCCTTGGACGATTTGTAGAGGATCGGGCGACCCATCACCTCCTTGCGGCCGGCAGTGGTGATGAGGCGCTTGTCGAGAAGCGTGGCGATGACGCCCGAAGAGTTGACGCCGCGAATTTCGGAAATTTCGGGGCCGGTGACGGGCTGCTTATAGGCGATGACGGCGAGGGTCTCGAGCGCGGGCATGGAGAGACGCAGCGGAGGGCGAAGGCTTTTGATAAAGCGGCGAACGACGTCGTGGTGCTGCGGCTTGGTATACATCTTATAGCCCCCGGCGACGGCGCGGATTTCGATGCCGCGTTCTTCCACGGCATAACTGGCGACGAGTTCGTCGAGAGAAGCTTGCACGACCATTTTTTCTTCGCCTAGAGCCGCGGCGAGCTGCTCGATGGTGGCGGGCTCGTCGGCGGCGTAGACGATGGCTTCGAGGGCGGCTTTGCGTTCTTCGTTCATGGGAATAGTTTACCGTTGGTAGTCGACCGTGCAAAGCGAAGAGCCGGGCGGATGCCCCGCAACTCCACAAGGAGCGAACCCAGACTAGAGAAACCGAAGCGCAACCAAGCCGAGCAAGGGCACTCGAAGAGGCCTTCGCCGAGGCACCGAGGTTCGAAAGTGTGATGTCGCTTCAACCTCCGCCCAGACTGAAGTCTGTGCTACCCGAACTATTTGTATTCTTCGTCGATTAGTCGGATTTCGCCTTTTTCGTCGAAGACGTTATCGAAGGATTTGGATTTGCGGAGGAGGATTTCGCCGAACTGCTTTTCCTGGACGATGGCGACGGCCTGCAGCTTGACCATTTCGAGGACGGCGAGGAAGGCGACGATCATGGCGTGGCGCGACGGGCAGGCTTCGAAGAAGCGGACGAGGTTGACGCTGGAATCTTCGCTGGCCAGGATCTGGCTGCGCAGCTGAGCGATCATTTGCGCGACAGTGAACTGTTCGTGCTGCAGCTCGATGCGGGAGATTTCCTTGCGGCGTTCGAGAACTTGCTGGAAGACTTTGACGAGGTCGACCAATGAGACTACGAGTTCCCCTTCGGCGCCTTCGTCGTTGTAGAGGGATTTATCGGGCTTGGACCAGACGTTTTCTTCTATCTGTTGCTTCTGATAGAGCATCTGGGCGGCGTTTTTGAACTTTTCGTGCTCCAGGAGGCGTTGAACGAGTTCTTCGCGCGGGTCGGCGGCTTGCTGTTCGGCGGAGGCGAGAGGATCGGGCGGAAGAAGCATTTTGGATTTGATGTAGATGAGCGAAGCGGCCATGTAGATGAATTCCGAGGAGACGTCGACGTTGAGTTCTTCGAGTTTATGGAGATAGTCGAGATATTGCGAGGTGATTTGTGAGATTTGGATGTCGTGAATGGACATCTCCTGCTTTTTGATGAGGTCGAGGAGAAGGTCGAGGGGACCTTCGTACATGGGGATGTTGATTTTGTAGGGGGAGGCCATTTGGTCGGTTTTAACTTATAAGTCCTAGGTCATAAGTGCAAGCGCCAGGAAAAAGGCCGCCGCTACAGACCTAATCGTGGGTATGGTGCACATTTACCGGCACGGACTCGATCTCCGCGCGTTTTTTTTGCCAGGTGAAGACGGCTTCTCTTACGTGATGCATTGTACCCTGCGCAACTTTGCGGGCGCGCTTTGAACCTTCGTCGATGATTTCGAGGACGCGGGCGGGGTGCTGCTCGTATTCGACGCGGCGTTCGCGGATGGGTGCGATCCATTGGATCAGATGGTCGGCCATTTTTGCTTTGCACTCGATGCAGCCGATGCCAGCGGTGCGGCAGCCTTCGGCGGACCATTTGAGCGTTTCCGGCGTGGAGAAGAGTTTGTGCCAGTCGTAGACGGGGCAGACGTCGGGATTGCCGGGGTCGGTGCGGCGCCTGCGGGCCGGGTCGGTGACCATGACCTTGGTTTTTTTGCGGATGTCGTCGTCGGATTCTGAGAGAGTGATGGCATTGCCGTAGGATTTGGACATTTTGCGGCCGTCTAGGCCCGGGACCCGGGGAGTTCTCGTGAGCAGCACGTCCGGCTCCCGCAAAATGTCTAACATTTCAATCAAGGGATCCTGCTGTCTGTTTTCTTCAGCAAAGTTTCTTAAGCCTATCTCCGAGACCCGTCGTCTGATCGCGGAGACTAGTGCCGCGTGCTGCTCTGCCGAAAGCATGCCTTTCTTTTTGGAAACAAGTTGCAGCTGATCGGCTAGACCCAGACCTTCCAAAAGCTGCTCAACTTTTCCGCGAACGCGCTGGTCTTGCAATCTGGAAAATTCGTCTCGCAGTTTGAAACCGTAAAACGAATTAAATCTGCGGACAATTTCGCGGCTTAGTTCTACGTGGGAGACTTGGTCTTCGCCGACGGGGACGAAGAGTGGCGTGCCGGGTTCGCTGTATATGACGATGTCGGCGGTTTGCAGGCACGGGTAGCCGAGGAAGCCGAAGGTGTGGAGATCCTTGCTGGTGACGTTTTCGATCTGTTCTTTGTAGGTAGGAACGCGTTCGAGCCAGCCTAACGGAGTGACCATGCCGAGCAGGAGATGGAGTTCGGCGTGTTCGGGGATGAGGGACTGCTGGAAGATGACGGATTTTTCCGGGTCCAGGCCAGCGGCGAGATAGTCGGTGACGATTTCGATGGTGTTTTGCGCGACGGCGGAGGTGTCGGCGTAGTCGCTAGTCAACGCGTGCCAGTCGGCGATAAAGTAAAAGCAGTCGTAGGTGGGATCGTTCTGAAGGCGAACCCAGTTTTCCAGCGCGCCGAAGTAGTGGCCGATGTGGAGTTTGCCGGTGGGGCGCATGCCGCTGAGGACGCGCTTTTTACTTGCAGTGTTGAGAGTCGTCGCCAAGTTTTGTCCGTGAGGTTTGAGTTGTAGGGTAATAAGTTATCGGTTTTTCGGGAGATGCGCCAGTTGGCGGGAAACGAAAGAGGAGGATTGTCAAAAGAGAGACGGAGCTCGAAGGAAAGGATCGAAAAGAGATTCCTCGACCGCGCGAGCCGACACAATCGCAGGGGCGAGCGCGGAACAAAGCGCGTCGGCCTGCTCCGTCTCGGAATGACAATTTGGGGCGGGCGTTACGGCGCAGCCGGAATCCTGCAAAACAACTTCAGATGGCGCAGCGGTGTCGGCGTTACTTCAGCAAATCGCGGGCGATGATCATTCTTTGGACTTCGCTGGTGCCTTCGTAGATGGTGATGACGCGAGCGTCGCGGTACATGCGCTCGACATCGGTTTCACGGGAATAGCCGACGCTGCCGTGGATTTGCACGGCTTTGTAGACGACCCGGTTGGCCATTTCGCTGGCGTAGAGTTTTGCTTTGGATGCGGCAGCGCCCATGGGCTTGTTGGCGTCTTTAAGCCAAGCGGCGTAGTAGGTGAGCTGGCGGGCGGCTTCGAGTTCGGTTTGCATGTCGGCGATCATCCACTGGATGGCCTGGAATTCACTGATGGATTTGCTGAAGGCGCGGCGATGCTTGGCGTAGTTGATGGAGTCGTCGAGCGCGCCTTGCGCAAGCCCGACGGCTTGGGCGGCGATGCCGATACGGCCACCGTCGAGCGCGCTGAGAGCGATCTTGAGGCCCTGGCCTGGGTCGCCGAGGCGGTTGGCAGCGGGGACTTCGCAGTCGTTGAGCAGGATTTCGACAGAGGGCGAAGAGCGCTGGCCCATTTTGTCTTCGTGGCGGCCTATTTTGAAGCCCTTGAACGTGGGCTCGACGAGGAAGGCGCTAATTCCCTTTCCTCCGGCTGCGGGGTCGGTTTTCGCGAAGACGATGTAAACGCCGGCGTGGGCGCCGTTGGTGACCCACGTTTTAGCGCCGTTGAGAAGGTAGCAGAAAGCAGATCCCTCGCTGCTCCCAGGATAACCATGTTGGCAAGTGGCGGTGGATTGGATGCCGGCGGCGTCGGAACCTGCGGCGGCTTCGGTGAGGCAGAAGGAGCCGAGGATTTCGCCGGATGCCAAGCGGCGCAGGTATCGTTCTTTCTGCGCCTGGGTGCCGAATTGGGCGAGCGGGGCCTGTACGGCTGAATTGGTGACGCCGAGAGCAGTTGACATCGCAGTGTAGACGCGTGACACCTCTTCCAGCATGAGGACGTAGGAAACGGTGTCGAGGCCCGGGCCGCCCCACTCTTCGGGAGCGAGCATGCCGCAGCAGCCCATTTCGCCGAGTCTTTTCAGCAGGTCGAGGGGAAATTTTTCTTCCCGCTCGAGCTCTTTGACGAGCGGGCGCACTTCCGTCTCCATAAATTGCCTGACGGTGTCGCGAATCAGTTTCTGGTGGTCGGTGAGGGAGAAATCCATCGCTTCGTTCGTCAAACGATGCTAGCACAAGAGAACGATGCTCTGGACGAGATTGGCTGCGCAGCTTCTTAGAGCTTAGGCTGACGCTGGGCTAGGAATGGATCGCAACCGGCCTGCCACAGATACAGGCCTCCTTTGTCACGCCCAAAAGACTGCCGCGCAGGAAAGTGAAACTTCTCGCAGAACCACTGCGGTTCAAAGCTTAAACAGTTCGCGGAGGCGTTTGGTTTGCTGGCGGCTTACCGGGATTTCGGAGTGTTTTTTGTCGTCCATTTTGAGCATGTAGCTGGACTTAAACCAGGGGACTACTTCTTTAATGTGGTGAATGTTGACGAGATAGGAGCGATGGGGGCGCCAGAAAGAATCCGAAGCCAGAGCTTCTTCCATTTCCTCTAGCGTGCGGTAGTTGGAGGTGCCTTCGAGGTCGCGAGCGAACACCGAGATTGCGCCGTCTTCAATCGAAGCGAAAATAAAGTCCTCGGCGTCGACGAGAAGCAGGCGCTGCTGGGAGTTGATGAGAATTTTCGACGGAGCGTTGGAGGCAGCAGGCTTCCCTGCCGCCAGTTGCGCTGCACCGAGCCGGGTGACCAGTTCTTCGAGACGGTCGGCGGGAGAGGTTTGGGACTCGATTTCGCGGCGGGCGCGCTGGATGGCTTTGGCGATGCGGGCCTTGTCGAAAGGCTTGAGGACGTAGTCCACGGCATTGACGTCGAAGGCTTGCACGGCGTAGTGATCGAAGGCGGTGGCAAAGACCACGTGAGGAAGTTTCATTTTGCGCTCGGCGAGTTTTTGCAGGACGCCAAAGCCATCGAGACCCGGCATCTGCACATCGAGAAAGACCAGATCGGGAGAATGTTCCTTGATGAGGTTGACGGCTTCGAGGCCGTTCTTGCCCTGTGCGATAAGGTGGATTTCGGGAAAGCCTTTGAGAAGGAAGGCGAGTTCTTCGCGGGCGGGTTTTTCGTCGTCAATGATGAGCGTGTTTATGGTCATTGCGAAAACTGAAGAATGGGCACTGGATAGTTTACCGTCGAAAGGCGCGGAGGAGAATTGCGATATTATTTGGCACGTTCCCGCGGAGGGCAGGAGACGCCATGGCGAAGACAGCAGTTAAGCAGCCTAACCGGAAGGCAAAAATCCTGAACAGCGAGGTTATTTTCGAAGGGAAGTCGTTTGGCGTGCGCCGAGATGAACTGATTGAGCCGACGGGCGTGCAAACAATTCGGGACGTGGTGACACATCCGGGATCGGTGGTGGTGTTGCCCGTGCTGCCGGATGGAAAGATTGTTCTGGTGCGGCAGTACCGCCATGCCACCGGGCAATACCTGTGGGAACTGGTCGCGGGGCGGATGGAGAGGGGCGAAAATCCCCAAGAGGGTGCCGCGCGAGAGTTGATCGAAGAAACGGGCTACCGCGCGAAGAAGCTCACGATGTTCCTGGAGCTCTTCCCGACCCCCGGGTTTCTACAGGAAAGAATGTATGTCCTGGTCGCGGAAGGGCTGACATCGGGCGAGGCCCGGCCGGAGGAAGACGAGAAGCTAATCGCCGCAACCTATACCAAGAAGCAGCTGGAAGAGATGATCCGAACCGGAAAGATGAGGGATGCCAAATCCGTAGCGGGTTTACTGTTTTATTTTCGGTTTCTGGAGAGGAAGAAGAAACCCGGCAGATGATTTGAATCGATTTTGTAACAGCAACCGGCTGACAAAAAACTGACAAGGTTGCGGCAAGTTCTATTGACCGTCGTTTCAATCTGATACATACTCCGCGACGTTCCGCTCGTGAAGGAACTTGGTTGAGTGCCGCGCCATGTGAATCGCGCTACGGGACGTTTGTACCATTCGTGCTTCAGGGAGGACGAACAAGGTGCAAGGAACCGTGAAGTGGTTCAACAATTCGAAAGGATACGGCTTCATCGGACGCGAGGGTGGCCCGGATGTTTTCGTGCACTACTCGGCGATCGTGGGAGACGGGTACCGCACACTGCAGGAAGGTGATGCAGTGGAATTCGAAATTGTGCAAGGACCAAAAGGGCCCCAAGCATCAAACGTACAGAAGCCAGCATAAACAGCTGCAATCGTGAGGCCGGCGGGGATGGACTTCCCTGCCGGCCTTTTTGTTTCCAATAGGGCGAAGCGGCGGGGGGATTTCAGGGTGAGACCCTTCGCGCTTCGCCCCGAGAGCTTCGAAGCCCCAGGATGACAAGTTTTTGCTAGCTGGCGAAGCCGGCGAAATGGGCATTTTTTCGGGGCCGCATTCCCGCCTATAATTTGGCCATGAACAACCAACAAATTGCCCGTATCCTGCACGAAACGGCCGCGCTGCTGGAGCTGGATGGCGCAATCATCGGACGCTATCGCAGCTATGAAAAAGCCGCGGACCTGATTGGGGGACTGCCAGAGTCTGTCGAACAGCTGGTGAAGACGCCGGAAAAGTTGAAAGAGCTGCCCGGAATCGGCGATCGCATGGTGGAACACCTGCAGGAGATCCTGAAAACCGGCGACTACTCGTTGCGAGCGAAGCTGCTCAAGAAATATCCGGCGACGATCCTCGAAGTACTGCAGCTGCAGTCCCTAGGCCCGAAAAGAGTGGCTCTGCTCTACAAAAAGTTCAAGGCAGCCACTGTGGATGACATCGAGAGGCTGGCCAAAGACGAAAAGCTGCGGGACCTGGCGGGATTCGGCGAAAAGAGCGAGCAGAATATCTTGAGGGCGGTCGCGTCCTTCAAGCGCTCGAGTGGCCGGTTTTTGATCAGCACGGTTGAGGCGGCGGCCGAAGTATTAAGCGCGCATATCAAGAAGTCGGGAAAAGCGATCGCAAGCGTTACGACGGCGGGTTCACTCAGGCGAGGCAAAGAGACTATCGGTGATTTGGATCTCCTTGTGACTCTGGCCGACACGTTCACCGCCCAAAAGCACGTGGATGCGTTGGCCGAAGATATCTTGAAATTCCCCGGCATCGATCAGAAGCTGGCGCACGGTGAAAACAAGGTGAGTTTCACGCTGCGCGACGGCCTGCAGGTGGACGTGCGGCTGCTGAAGAAGGAAAATCTTGGCGCGGCGCTGCTTTATTTCACCGGATCGAAAGAGCACAACGTGCGGCTGCGCGGACGCGCGAACGAAATGGGCTGGACGCTGAATGAATATCAACTGGCAACCCTGAAGGGTGAGAAGCATGTCGCGGGGCGGACCGAAGAAGAAATCTACGCCAAGCTGAAGCTGGATTACATTCCCCCGGAGTTGCGGGAAAATTGGGGCGAGATCGAAGCGGCCGAGCAGCACAAATTGCCGCAGCTGATCGAGCGCGGGGACGTTCAGGGCGACCTGCAGATGCATTCGACGGCTAGCGACGGCAAGAACAGTGTGGAAGAGATGGCGGTTGCGGCGAAGGCGCTTGGACACACCTACATCGCGATGACCGATCACTCGAAAGCAGTGACAGTGGCGAATGGGCTGGATGAGAAACGCATGGCGGCGCAGGTCAAAATGCTGCGCGAGATCGACAAGCTGGGACTGGGGATTCGCGTTTTTGTGGGCTCGGAAGTGGACATTCTGAAGAATGGATCGCTGGATTATTCGGACGAAACTCTGGCGCAGATTGACGTAGTGGTCTGCTCGGTGCATTCTTACATGAATTTGGAAGCAGCGGAGATGACCGAGCGGCTGCTGGCGGCGATTGAGAATCCTTATACGCAGATCATCGCGCACCCGACCGGACGCCTGCTGTTGCGGCGCGAGGCGTACCCCTACAACATGGAAAAGGTGCTGGACGCTTGCGCGAAACATGGCGTGGCCATGGAGTGCAATTCGTATCCCGACCGGCTGGACCTGAAGGACGTGTACCTGCGGATGTGTAAGGAGCGCGGAGTAAAAGTGGTGATTTCGACTGATTCACACAGCACCGGCAACCTGGCGCATATCAAATACGGCGTGCTGACGGCGCGGCGCGGGTGGCTGACCAGGGCCGACGTGCTCAATACCCTGCCGCCTGAACAGTTTCTGGCGGCACTTAGGCCTAAACCCGGAATGGCCAAGGCCAAACCGGCTGGGCGGAGCAAGTAAATCCGGCTTCCTGTCCCTGTTGGCAAAGTATAGGCGGCGGTTTGGGAACATTTTCGCCATTGCTTTCGTTCCTGATTACAGCAGCTACTCTTGGAATGCCAAATCCGAGGTATAGACAACTATGAACCTTCTTCCCTTTGCAGGCGGCCGTACGGCCAAGCTAGCAGGGATTGGGACACTGGCGCTAGCCGCAGCAGCATTCACGGCCGGGAGCGTTCAAGCCGAGGAGTGGACCAAGTCTTACACAGTGAGCGGGCGGGCCCGCGTGCGGGTGGAGAGCAATGATGGAGCGGTACGCGTAACCACCGGCGACAGCAAACAGATCGAGCTGCGGGTGACTTACAGCGGCTACACACTGGACAAGAATTTGACAATCACCTCGCGGCAAGACGGGGATCAGGTGGAATTTAGCGCACGCGTTCGCAATAGCATGAATTGGGGGTGGGGAGGGATCCACCGGACCTTGCGCCTGGAAGTGCACATGCCGCGCGAAGCGGACTTGAACGTAGATACCGGGGACGGATCGGTGGAAGCGCAGGCCTTGACGGGTAATTTGAACATTCACACGGGCGATGGGCACATTCGCGTAGACGGCGCAAAGGGCGACATTCGGCTGCGCACCGGAGACGGTAGCATCGAGGGCCGCGACCTGGACGGCCGGCTGGAAGC
>DATMZI010000002.1:0-10336 GCA_035607085.1 Candidatus Eiseniibacteriota bacterium
GCGCAAGGGGCACGTAAAAGAAAAGCCAGGCGCCAATCCAGATGATGATGGAACTTGGTCCGGCGCTGGCAGCGGTGGCAATCCACCTGAGGCTGATGCCAGTAACGACGTAAAACATGACGAGGTCGGCAAGACCCATCACGCGAGGCGGTTGAGTGCGAGGTTGCGCATGGGCTTGAAAGTCGCCCCTCGACTCAATCGCTGTTCGATGAATCTCAGCCGCCATGTGCTCCTGCTTTGGTGCTACCGCCTGTTCCTACGATAGTCACGTAAGACCTGTTTTGCGGCGTTATGCCCAGGCGCGCCGGTAACTCCGCCTCCGGGGTGAGTGCCGGCGCCACACAAGTACAATCCATCAAGAGGTGTGCGGTACTGCGCCCAGCCCGCTACCGGCCGCATGAAGAAAAGCTGTTCGAGGCTGAGGTCGCCGTGAAAAATGTTGCCCTCCGTCAGACCGTAAGTTCTCTCGAGATCCAAAGGAGTAATCACCTGGATTGCAGAAATGCTTCCCGGCACGTTGGGAGCAAATTCCGCAATTTTCTTCAACACGCGATTGGCGAGTAGCTCGCGGTTTTGGTCCCACGTCCCTTCGGCCAGTCGAAAAGGAACGTATTGCACGAAACACGTCATGATGTGCTGGCCCTTAGCGGCGAGAGTGTCATCCACATTAGAAGCTACGACGCAATCTACCCATAGCTCCTCTGGAATTTGCCCGAATTTGGCGATGTCGTAGCAGCGTTCCGCAAAATCAAGTGAGCGCACAAGCGTGTAAAGTGTTCGCTGCTGGGGTGGAGCTCCCGCAGGGGTCGCCGTGAATCTCGGCTCTTCGGAAAGTACCACGTTCACCTTGGCGCACGGGCCGGCCATTTTGATGCCACGGACTCTTTCGCGAAATTCTTCCGGCAAGTCATGCGAATCGAGTAAACCGAGAAAAGTACGTTTTGGATCGGCATTCGAAAGCACGACCTGCGAGTTGATTTCGGTGCCGTCGTCGAGAATCACTCCTTCCGCACGGCCGTCTTTAACCTTTATCCGCATGACACTCGCCGATGTCCTTATCTCCACGCCACGCTTCTTGCCGGCGCTTGCCAGTGCGTTGGAGATTGCGCCCATTCCTCCGATCACGTGGCCATTGAAGCCCTGCAATTCGTGTTCACCGCCGCTGAGGAGATGGAACAGCAGGCCCAGCGAAGTTCCCGGCTGGTAGGGTCCTCCGTGCTTCCCATAGACATTGTTTGCGAGAAACATTGTCTTTACCTGCTCGGATTCGAAGTTGCGGTCGAGAAATTCACCCAAGCTTCCCGTCAGGAACGATACGAGCTGGCTGATCTCGTCCGCGGTGATGCTGCGAAATCTTTTCCCGAAGCGGAGAAACTCGAAAAGTCCCAGGAGTCCCGGCGCGCCAACCTGAGGCGGTGGCTCCAGGAAGAAAGGCTGCAAGTAACGCGCAAGCTTTTTGAGCTGAGCATCCAAGCGGAGGAAGGTCTTGGCGTCGCGAACGGAGAAGTTCTTGACCTCTTCAGCAACGCGTTGGCGATCTGCCCACCAACGAATGATCCGTCCATCAGAAAAGGGAACTTGCAGAAGCGGGTCACAAGGCATCATGCGCAGACCAAAGGACGATAGGTCCAGGTCGCAAATGACCTCCGGGCGCAACATGCTCGCGATGTAGGAGGTTGTGGAAGCGCGGCATCCCGGCGCGATTTCCTCGGTAACACAGCACCCGCCCACAATTTGGCGGCGCTCTAGTACGAGCGTGGAGAGCCCGGCACCAGCGAGATACGCGGCGGCGGTGAGTCCGTTGTGCCCAGCTCCGATGACCACCGCGTCGTAGCTGTTTTTGCTAGAAATCCGCAACCCCTCAATGGAGCGAGACAGAGCCGAGCTCTGGGGCCATCAACATAGATTTTCCTTCGTGGTTTTGCAAGCAAGGGTCAGCGGTTCGATCCCAATCACGTCCACCAAATTTCTCTTTGCGCCTTCATTAAGCTAGCCGGTGCTCCGCCAATTTTGAGCCCGCCTGGTTGCAACATGATCAAGACTTATGTTCCCGCTTATCGGTAGTAGGTCGGTTTTCACTTCTTTCGCATCAGTTTCTCTGGTAGTGCAGCCGTCTCCGCTTCGCCAGGAGTTGAATCCGTTTCTCGCACAGCAACCGCCGCACTCCAGTCAAATCGTGGGCGTCCCGCTACACTTTTATCCAGGCAACTGACCAGAGCGGACCCGGCTTCGCGCTTACTGCTTGCCAGCGCCACCTAACTGCCGCCAGGTGATCAGCTTAATGTTTTGCTCTTGAAGCAAGTGGCGGAATTCCTGGCTAGTAAAGAAATCGAAATCACGCTGGCGCCAAGCGGCGCCCCAGGTGTCGCGCTCACGTGTGGCAGCTTTCATTTCGTCATCATTCAATGCCAGGTGAATCACGAATTCGGTAATGCCCGGTTGAAGATTTTTAAGGGCCGTCTTATAGAACTCAACCCACCGTTCCGGAGGGACGGCCGGATCGATGGTGACGGTGTGATCGAGTACGATGTCGTCGCGAGCTAGGCTGGATTCAAGATAGGGATGTTCCGCGAACCAGTCGCGCGCGACAAAAACCGGAAGCCTATACGCGTGCGCGACGCGAAGAAAAGCTTCGAAAAGGTCCTTGCCATTATCGATCAGACGATATTGATGAGAGTCGAGATGCGAAGGGCGGATCCCCATCGCATAAGCACGGTCAATTTGACTGCGAAGCTCCAGTTCTGCATCCTTCGGATCGATGTGAGTGTCTCGCGGCCAATCGTGATGAAAGTAGCCGTCCTTGTCGATCAGGCTCGGGACCTGATCTTTTGACGCTACGGGTCCCCAGCGGTAGTAGACGCGCTCGCTGGTCAGTGTTAGGTGAAGGCCGAAATCGATTTCGGGGTGAGATTTAGCGTAATCGGCAATCTCCGGAAACCACGGGCAAGGCACCATAATGCTGGCCGAGTTCACCAGACCGGTGTCGAGAGCCTTGATCGTGGCCACATTCACAGAATGAGTCATTCCCACGTCGTCGGCGTGAATAATTAACAGTTTGGCGTCACGGGCGAAGCCGAGTTTCTCCGCGAGAGATTTGCCGACGTCCTGAGCACGAGCGTCGAGAAGCGCGCCCGCAAGATAGATCAAGAGCAAGACCGAAATGCGTTTTCGATTCATTAGCATCGATTTTTCGTCCTTCGCAACGCTAAGATGTCATTTATAACACGGCTGCGCCTAACTCCCGGGCAAGTCGGATTGGGGAGAATTCAATTCAAATGGGCGGTCAAGCCCTGCCGGCTGGAGACGGTCGCAACGCAACACTATCAACTGCGTTGATTCGACAGTGCTTTCCCGAATCGAACTCATTTGTTTGACGCGTTCAAATCCTAGCCAGGGTAGTGTTCCGCCTCATCGAACCCTAGCGAGCGGTTTAGTCTGTGCTTTTAATTCGAGTCGGGTTCGATCTCAGCGTTGCGTCAACCCCATCGGGAACACCCGGCTTACCGGACACGTTGAATCGGGGATTAGAGCACGGCGATAAGTTCAATTTCGACCAATGCATCTTTGGGAAGCCCGGCGGCCTGCACGGTCGAACCCGCTGGGGCGGCTACTGGGAAATACTGCGCGTATACTTCGCTCATCGCCGCGAAATCGTTCATGTCTTTGAGGAACACCGTAGTCTTTACGACGTGATTGAGAGTCAGTCCGGCGTGCGTGAGTATTGCCTTCAAGTTTTCCAGCACGCGCTCAGTTTGCTGCGCCGCATCCCCTGAGAGCAATGTATTCGTATTCGGGTCTAGGGCGATCTGCGCGGCGAAGAGGAGTCCATTCGCCCGAACTGCCTGCGAATACGGACCGATTGGCTTTGGAGCATGGCCCGTTACGATTACGTCTTTCATGGCGTGGCCCTTCTCGTCGACGGAGCGAATCTTAGTATCTATCTCCCAGCGTCTTTCCAGTGCTTGATCAGCACGACAAACGTTATATAGCGCGCCATCAACAACGCCGGAACCCAGAATGCCGGTATCCAATACGCGGCCCCCATGAAAGGCGCAGCCCGGTCGAGTTGAGCCAGCGTAATCGCGCTAATGAGATCAATAGTTCCTCCCAATGCGAAGACCCAAACCAGAACACGTGCGCTCCTCCAATTCTTGACCACAGCCCAGAGAGCGACTAAGGCGAGCAATGCGGCCAGCAAATCGCCGAATGCGGCCGGGTAAGCGAACTCGCTGGCGAGGCCTGGATACATGGCGCCGGGCGCAAGAAACATCAGCCCCAGATGCCTCAACGAATGTAGCAACAAAATCGGCTGGAGTACTGTTCGAGCCGGTAGCTCGTGGAGTCTCGGAAACACCTAAAGTCTTGCGGCAATCCAATACACCAGAGTGCTGAATACGAGATTAATCGTGAGTGTGTATGTTCCTGAGTGACTTCGTTCAGTCTCCTCATGCAGGAAAGTGTACGCTCACCAGACTGTTCAAAACAGGCGCTTACGCTCAAAACTCAATGCCAAGATTGTCTGACGAGTAGCGACCCCGTCACCTTGTCCGGTTTGCGCGTGAATCAGGACTCGATTCGCCAAGAACGGGTCAGAGGAAATAGCGAGTTCGGCACTTCCGGTGGTTTTGAATTCCCTGACGAAAGAGCTTCGGTCCTATATTGGAATGAATGGCACAAACGGCGGCTTCGCTTGCGGGTGAGGTAAGTGCCGGGTCGCGGCAGGGCGATTTCGCATTTCTGTTGCAGGTTTGCCGGCCGGGCTTGTGGACTACTACGGCACTGTTTTACCTGATGCCGCTCGGGCATTCCATCAATTTCAGCTCCGCGAGGTTCTGGGTGGGGTTGACATACGTGCTGATTCCTCTGGGATTCGTGCTTTACGGCGTGAATGATATTTTCGACGTGGAAGCGGACCGGCTGAACCCGCGCAAGGGCACATTTTTATTCGGCTCACTGGGGCGGAAGGAACAATTGGCCGCCTTGCGATGGCAGATTGTGGCGCTGCAGATTCCTTTTGTAGCGGCATTTCTGGTGTGGATCGGCGCGCAAGCTTTGCTGTGGTTTGGGGTGCTTCTGGCGGCTGTGGCGCTCTACAATGCGCCGCGAATCGGATTCAAAACGCTGCCGCCGTTTGACGTGTTGATGCAGGCGAGTTATCTGCTGGTGTTCGTGCTGAGCAGCTGGGTGAATGGAGTTCCGCAACTGCCTTGGCAAACGTTCGCTTTCGGTGCCCTGTTTGCGATGCATTCGCACCTGTTTGGGGAAGTAATGGATATTGTGCCGGATCGCGAATCAGGGAGGGCGACCACCGCGGTGCGAATCGGCGCGGTGCGAACGAAGCTGCTGATGGCCGTATTTCTCAGTGTGGAAGTTGCGCTGGTCGCGCGGTATTTTCACGACGGTGTCATTGGTGGTTTCCTGGCGGCGGGTGCGGCGTGGTTTGTTGCTGATGGGTTGTGGCTGTGGCGAAATAAGCCGTATAGCCGGAAGGCGATGACCCTGTTTATGTGGATGTGGAATGCGGCGGCGCTGTTGTTGATCGTCTGGGATTATATGCAGGGGACGCTTACAAGGAGCGGGCGTTTGGCATTGTGACGGTTCGTTAAAATTGCCCATCGTAACTCTAAGGCAGTTGTGCAGTAGCCGCCCATCCAACTTATATCCCCAACGAACTCTCGATCACGAAGGCCCGCCGTCGCCAACTTCGTATTCACTCTGTACCAGACCGCATGGATAGGAGCGCGTCGCGACATGACGAAGTCGAATGTCGCGCGGTACTGGGCCAAATAGCGGAATGCCTGCCCCAATGAGCACCGGCACGCGCGTGATCACCAACCGGTCGATGCATTCGGCAGTGAGGAATCTCTGAATCGTGAGGCCGCCGTCTAGATAAGCATGCTTGAAGCCGCGCGCTTTCAGCTGCCTTGCGATTTCGGCAGGTTCCCCGGACATCTGCTCGACAATCGCTCCTTTGACCGAGGAGAAGTCCAGCGGACGGCCGCTCAGCACAATCACCGGCTTGTTGCCGTAAAGCGCCAGGTGTCCGAGTTTCAACACGACCTCGAAGGTCCTGCGGCCGATCACCACTACATCGACGCTGGCAAGGAATTCCGTGAACCCGTGCGGCTCCTGCTCACCAGTCTGCAAGAAGTCGAATGTGTCATCCAGGCGGGCCAGAAACCCATCGACGCTCGTTCCGCAGAAGACCGAAAGCTTCATAATAGGCTCCTAAGTTGACGGTGGATTTATGCCGAGTCCTCGATAATGGTCTCGCCGGGCCGCATGATGTCGTACGACTCGTAATCCTTGGATGAGTCCAGTATCGTTACGCGCTGCCCATTTGAGAACGTTAGGGCCAAGTTCCGTTTTCATTGCCCGCAAAGCTCGTGACGCTAGCTCCCAACACGGCTACAGTCCGAGCTGCGACTTGAGCCGAACACGGTTCCTGTCGCCAAAGCCATTCATCCTGTCCGGCGAAGTAGCGGAACTCCGCTTCCACGGAAACGGTTACGTCTTCGTCGAATTGGAACTCGACTTGATAAAGTCCGATTGCTACCTGGGTGAGTTTACGGCCCGTCAGGAAGCTCAGGTCAATTTTCTTTTTCAATTTGTGCATGTGGCCGAGCATATCATCGCTCGAAGTCCCCGATTAACGCTTAAATCTCTCCTCCGTCATAAGACCATGTCCTCGTTGACGGACAACCCGCCAGGTCGAAGTACGAACGCGAGAACGACAAGCCGAAGAAGGTGACCGCCGCCAAAGTCGCAATCTTTTCGAGCGCACGGGCGAATTCCGTCCGTCGCCTCGGTCGCGCGGAAGTGGAAGCCCCCGCGGCAACTGCGAATAACGAGGCCGGAACGGAAACCGGCAATGTGCAGTTCTGATAGCGCTTGCTCGAAAGGCCCTCTGGCTCTGGCCGGAGGGCCTTTTTGTTTGTCCTGCTTTCCTGCCAAAGCGAAAAAACCTGGTCTAGCCACGCCGCAAGACGCGGAGCATATGCCTCCTCCGCGGATTCTATCCGCGGCTATCAACGGCGGTTAGGTCCCCGCCGCCGATGACCAAACTTTGCTGTCCTTCAGGGCAGAGGGCCCGTCCCCGCTCTCCCGCAACAGCATGGTGTGGGGCCTGAAGGGAAGGGACGCGCCTTGTGACTTCCGGACCAACATGTCGTTGTCTTCTTTGCCGTATCGAAACGCAACTTGCCGACGAATTTGCTTCTTCTGTCGCACCTTACGACGCCATACGCAGTTCGGCCCCAAATGGCTTGCGCGCGTTTGCTTCACCCTTTCAACTTTTATCCCATCTGAAGGCCACCCAAGCCGGCCCCTCATCCGACGATCTGCTCCGCGCGTTGCTGGCGGCTCGCCGGCACGAACCACAATTCGTCGAGACGCTGATGATTTTGGCCTTTATTCCTGTGCTGCACGGCACTGTTCGCCGCATCGCAAAGCAGCAGTCGCAGCTCACCCGAGCCGACATTACCCAGCAAGCCTTGAGCGTCTTTCTGCAAGTGTTGCGCTCCGAGCAAGTTGAAAAACGTCAATCGCACTTTGCGTTTGCGATTTCTCGCGCCATGAAGCGCCAGCTCTTTGAATGGGCTGGTCGAGAAGGAGCAGTTCATGGATCGCCGCGGGGAGAGGAGGGAAAAGCTGCCGCGCAGCTGATCGACGATGAATCGATGGAACGTCACGCAGCGCTGAGGCACTTCCTGCATCGATGCATCGCGAAAGGGTTCCTCGGCGACACCGAGTTGGACCTCCTAATTCAAATCAAGATGGACGGAAACACCGGCGAGAAAATCGCCTTAGCGAAGTCCATTACCTCCAACGCAGTTCGGCAAAGAATGAAGCGACTGCTCGCAAAACTTCGGCGGCTGGCCGGCACAGCCCGGCTCCGGAATTAGGCATCCGGAACCTTGTTTGCAAGAGAAACTAATTTCGGCCAGTCCTGTGGCTGCGCGAGGCTGACAATCGGAGCCCTTCGAGTCTGCTGGGCTGACGACCATACGTGAGGCTCTCCGGAGGACCGGGGTAAGACCCGACGTGGCGGCGACGCAACCCTACTTACTCAGCATTTCCATCGCTGTCAACGCATAGATAGCGGCCGTCTCGCCAATTCTCCTCAGGTCGACGTATTCGTTCGGGCTATGCGCAACGGCGAGCAAGCCGGGACCATAGGCAAAGGAAGGCGTCCCCTGCGCGGAGTAGAACCGGTTTTCGAGGAGTCCAGGGCACATCTCGAAGCTTGGTGCCTCCCCGGTTACGGCCTGCACGCTTTTGGACAATGCTTCGCCAAGCGGCTGCTGTTCGTCCCAGGAGGCTGAGTCGCCTTCTTGAAAGATTTCCCATTCCAGAGGAATGCCATCTCTCTTGCAGTGCTCCAAGACACCCAGCAGCTTGGATTTCTCTGTACCGAAATCCTCTTCGGGATTAATCCGCCGATCGATGGTGAACCAGCATTCCCCGGGCACTACGTTGAAGTTTGTGCCACCGCCGCTCTCTCCACCCAGCAGCAGAATAGAGTTACGCCCTTTCTGCGAACCGGTATTGAATCTGGTTCTCCGATTTTCCACTTCCTGCTTCAGCTGCTGCAGTTTTTCGACTACGGCGTGCATTCGCTCAAACGCATTTTCGCCCTGATGTTGCAAACCCACGTGCGCCGGCTTGCCAAGCACCCGCACACGCAGGGAAATCGCGCCGCGATTTGCACTCCACACCACGCCGCTCGTTGGTTCCGCCAAGAGCATCCCCGTGCCGTTCCGGCCGAGCAATCCTTCTCGTGCCAGCCAGGCTGTCCCGTCCGCTCCGCCAGTTTCTTCATTGGGAACGAGCGTCAGTCGAATTCTGCCATTCAGGTCGGTACCAATTTGCTTCAGCGCGCGAATCGCGTAGAGCATCGCCACGATTCCACCCTTCATGTCCGCAGAGCCGCGCCCAAACAAAAAGTGTTCTTTCCGCACCGGCTGAAATTGCGCCGCGTTTTGCGCCGGAACAACGTCGTAGTGCCCGTGAAAAAAGAGAGCCCGTTCTCCGCTGCCGTAAGTCGCGAGCAGACTCTCGGGAGAACCCTCGACGTCATCACTCGAAGCGTCCGGCCTCACGCGCCTGCAATCAAGACCGACTTGCAGCAGCTGGGTTTCCAAAAGGTCCACACAAGCGCGATAGTTTTTGCCCGGAGGATTTTCTGTGGGGATCGCAACCAGTTCCGACAGCAGCCTTGCCATCTCGTCCTCGCGGTTTCGCAGCCACGAAAGAAGCACACCGCTTCGGCCGGTTACGTCGTTCAAGTGTGGGTTCATACGCCAGCATGCTAGGAATTCCTTCGGACAGCGCCAAGTCCCAAATTGGTCCGAGCGGCCATGAAACTCAGATTTGAACGGATGAGCAGGCCCGTTTTCCTATGGCGCAATCCTTCGACCGAGCGTCGAGGACTTCACAAGCGGTAATTGAGGCTACAAGCTCGCGCGAGCGTACCCGCGCCCCAGATGCAAAGCTCCAGCGACCCTGCGTGCGAGAAACCCGTTCGGTCTGACGCGACATATTTTCTCTCACTGCCGCTGAATGGATAGGTAGAGGGGAGTTCACGCCAAAAGGGTCATGCGGCGAGAAAGCGCCGAGCGACGAGAGCCGAAAGGCTCTTCGCCGTCTTTATGCGTCCGCCGCGGCTAAAAGCACCGCTACGGATGGCGTGATCCTCCCCGAACTCGTGCTCACCCAAACTAGCGAGGATTCCATGAGGAAGCTATACCGGAAGGTTTGCAAACGCTATTCCATTGGGCGTTGCGTCGCAATGTCGGTCCTCGGTCTCGCGCTCGCGGCTCCGGCGATTGCTCAGGCCAACTCCCCATGGGAGAACGCTGTCAACGTCTTACAACAGGCTTTCACAAGCACCATCGCCCGCGGATTGTCCCTGGTCGCGATTGTTGTCTCCGGGCTGACCTTCGCCTTCGGTGAGGGAGGGTCGAAGCGCGTGCTCGCTGGCGTCCTGTTCGGCGTCGGGATGGCGATCGCCGCCGTCAATTTCATGGCTTGGCTCTTCCCGTGAGGTTCGGTGGGAACCGGAGAGAAGCAGCCATGACAGGCATCCGAAGGATCAATCCCGTTCATCGCTCGCTCTCGCGTCCGCTCACCATTCTGGGCGCAGAGCGCAAGCTGTTCTTCTTTGCCATGTGCCTGGGCGCCGCCACCTTCAACCTCTTGGGAAGTCTCTTGGGAGGGTTGTGCATGTTTCTGCTGCTCTATTTCGTCGCCCGCTGGGCGACCTCGACCGATCCGCAGATTCTGCGATTGCTTTTTCATGCTGCCAAGCTGCGCCGGCAATACGACCCCATGAAGC
>DATMZI010000016.1:0-35275 GCA_035607085.1 Candidatus Eiseniibacteriota bacterium
GGCTCTGAGGCCCGCTCGTAAGCCGAGCACTTTTGCCGGAACCGAAGCTCCGCCCTGCGGCCACTCCAAGGTCAGGAATCGTTCGAGGAAAGTTTTCACCACTAAGCGGAGCGCAGCAGGCGGGAGGCGCGGTCGCGGAAAGAAGGCTGGGCCGGGGCAGCAGGCCTGTCCGGCGCGGCGTGCTGCGGAAGAACGACTTTGCGGCGGGCGTGCGGATAAAGCAGCTGCGCGAGCGCTTCGCCGGAAGGCACCCTGGACTCGGGATTTTTGGCAAGGCAGGCAGAGACGATTTCGTCGAAAGCCGCGGGGACAGAGGGCTGGAGCTGGGAGACAGCGTTGGGAGTGGAAGAGAGAACGCGGTTGCAAATGCCCTGCAGGGATTCGGCGTCGAAGGGGCGCGTGCCGGTGAGCAATTCGTAAAGAACTACGCCGAGGGAAAAGATGTCGGAGCGGGCGTCCTGCGGGCGGCCCATGATCTGTTCGGGGCACCAGTAGGCCGGAGTGCCGAGCAGAGCCGAATCACGGGCTTCGCGTTTGGCGACGCGAGCCATGCCGAAGTCGGTGATTTTCACTTTGCCATCGGCGGTGATGAGAATGTTGGCGGGTTTGACGTCGCCATGGATGACGCCGCGCTTGTGAGCGATGTCGAGCGCTTCGGCGGCCTGAGCGATCCAGGCGCAAGCACGGGGAAGCGGGAGCGTGCCTTTTTCGAGAATGCGGTCGAGCGGCCCGCCGTCAATGAATTCCATGACGAGATACGGCGTTTGCGTGGCTTCTTCGATGCCCATGTCATGCAAGGTGATGATGTTGGGATGGGAGAGCTGGCCGACGACGCGGGCTTCGCGCAGGAAGCGGTCGCGGGCTTCGCCTTGTGCAATATCGGAAGGGAAAATCTTGACAGCGACGGGGCGGCCGATCATGGGATCAAAGCCGCGAACGACGCGGCTGGTGGCGCCAACGCCGAGAGTTTCAAAGAGTTGGTAACGACCGACTTGCATGGGGACCTTCCGTTCTTGAGCCAGGATAGGAGGACAGCGCGGCGATAGAAATGGAGCGGAAGTCCCGGTCCGAGAAACGATGGTACTAGCTGGGATGTGCTAAATATAAGAAAGGATTAAGGTTGGCGGCTTACCGACCGAGACGCGAGGGACGGTACCGGGGCAGCCGCGGAAGGGGGCTGGGGCCATGTGGCCTTGGGGCGGTATTCGGCAAGTGCCGGGGCGGTTTTGAGGCGCGCAGGAAAATCACGAATAAAAGATTTCATGGAAGGATGCCAGAAGCCGTTGAAGCCGAAAAAGTACATTTCGTTCATGGCTTGCTGCGCCGGCCAGCCCTCGCGGGCCATGCGGTAAGTGGCGACAAAAACTCCGGTGCGATCATCCCCGAAGCGACAATGGACAAAAACTCTTTCCTGGGAACGGTCCTGAAACAACGCAAGGAACTGGGCGATCTGATCGTTGCTAGGCGGTGCCCAGCCGCTAATGGGAATGCTGACGAAGCGCATGCCCAGGGATTCGGCTTGCTGGCGTTCCCAGGAAATTTTGTCGGGATTTTCGCCGCGCAGGTCCACGATGGTGGTGATGCCGAGAGTTTTTAGTTCCTTCATCCCTTCACTGCCAGGCTGCGCGCCGCGAAAAAGCGAATCATTGATTTTTCCGACATTGGACAAGCCACTGATTTTTAATTTTTCACCGTAGGCGGAGCGCACAACAGGCGGGGCGCCCGATGAAGACTGCGCGAGAACAGAGGGCGGCGCCAGAAGGAGGGCCCAAGACGCCCACAGCAGGAGCTTGCGAGGCATGTACATATGAGGGCACTAGCGTAACGCAAGGTTGCCTTCAGGAAAAGAATGATTGCCCAACCGGCAGGGCCTTCTAGTTTGCCGGTGCAGGAGGTGTTCCGTTTCGGTAGCGAGCAAAAGCCGGGGAGGTTGCGAAATGGCGCGGGAAATTCCGGATGTAAGTTTTCATGGAGGGATGCCAGAAGCCTTTAAAATGAAAAAAATACATCTCGCGCAGGGCCTGCTCGGGAGTCCAATGTTCGAAAGCTATGCGATACGCGGCAAGAAAAACGCCAGTGCGGTCGTCGCCGAGCCAGCAGTGGACATAGAGTGTTTCTGGCGGTCGCTTGCGGAGGAGCGAGAAGAACTGAGCCAGTTGTTCGTCGGTCGGGGGCGACCAGCCGCTCGCGCGAATGCTTACCAGCCGCATTCCGGCCGCTTCCGCGAGCGCTCGTTCGGTCTCCACTGTGCCTTGCCGCTCGCCGCGCAGATCTACGATAGTGGTGATTCCCAGTTTCTTGAGTTCTTTAATCCCGTCTGCGTTTGGTTGCGAGCCGCGAAAGACAAAATCATTTAGTTTGCCGACAGCGGAAAGACCCGGCGCTTGTATTTTTTTCGCGAATGCGGGTGAAGGAGAGGAACCCGGTTGGAGCGAAGGAACTACCGGAGCAGGGCGCGAAGGTTTGGCGCAGCCATCTGTCAACATGAGACAGCAGGCGCTCAGCAGAACGAGTGCGCGGTAAATTTGCATAACGAACGTCCACTCAGTAACTTAGATGCGAAGTTGACGAGAAAAAGCAATCGCACACGCCGAAGCGGAGCGACCAGCAGCAATCCCACCACAAGATATAGACATACAGGAAAAAAATCGGCCAGATTTTGCGTTTTTCTCTTGACAGGAATTTAGCGCCCGTTGATACTGCGACTCCAGATTCGGGGGAACGTGGAAGCGCCAGACGGACCCAGTCGAGGGAGACAGAGTCCGTTTTATTCACGAACCCAGTCGGGTTTTCGCAAAACATTCCAGCGCGAAGTAGCAGCTCCGCGCTAAGCCAGCGCGAAGCAGCGAGCTTGCTGTCAGGCCCACTTTTTTTGACCGGGCCAGATGGCGGCTCCTTGACGTTTGCGGTCGCTTGAACTCTAGCGCCTGCTTCGCATGCGGTTGGATCGTTGCGTGAGAACCGGCCGTGGCTTCCGCGACCCGATGAATCGGTAAGTGAAGGAAAAGAATTGAGATACAAGGGCGCGTCAGCCCGCCGCGGCGGGTAGTAAAATAGAAGGGTTCCTCCAGCATCAAACGAGGATCCCGGCGCTGGGAGGAATAGAATGGCAGCAACGGTGAAGCCGGTCATGCAGGGCAAAGCAACAGAGACAAGCGCGGCAGAAAGAACGGCTGGGTTGAAGTTTGAGCGCTTCTTCACCGACGGGAAGAGTTCGCCATTTGACGCGGTGGAATGGGAAAAGCGAACCGCGCTGATTGGAAATGAGAAGGGTGTAACCATCTTCCGCCAGGAAGATGTGGACGTGCCGAAGAATTGGTCGCAGACGGCGACCAACATTGTCGCCAGCAAATATTTTCACGGCAAGCCAGGCACGCGCGAGCGGGAAGGATCGGTACGGCAACTGATCGGACGCGTGGTGAACACGATTGTGCGATGGGGCGACGATGGTGGCTACTTTGCGGACGACGCTTCGCGCGATGCGTTTAAGGATGAGCTGACGCACCTGCTGGTCGAACAAAAAATGGCGTTCAATTCGCCGGTATGGTTCAACGTGGGCGTACAGCAGAAGCCGCAGTGTTCGGCGTGCTTCATTAACTCGGTCGACGACACCATGGAATCCATCATGGGGCTGACGCGGACCGAAGGGATGCTGTTCAAATGGGGCTCGGGGACGGGAACGAATTTTTCGGCGCTGCGCGGTTCGAAAGAGACACTGTCAGGCGGCGGGATTGCGTCAGGGCCGGTGAGTTTTATGAAAGGCTTCGATGCATTCGCGGGCGTGATCAAGAGTGGCGGAAAGACGCGGCGCGCGGCGAAGATGGTGATTTTGAACGTCGAACACCCGGACATCATGGAGTTCATCGAGTGCAAATATAAGGAAGAGCAGAAGGCGCACGCGCTGATTCGCGAAGGCTACGACCCGGCGATTGACGGTGAAGCGTACACCTCGATCTTTTTCCAGAACGCGAACCATTCGGTGCGGGTGTCGGACGACTTCATGCGCGCGGTGGAGCAGGATAAGGACTGGTGGACGAAGAACGTGATTGACGGGCAGCCGGCGGAAAAGCTGCGCGCGAAAGATTTGCTGTACAAGATGGCGGAATCCACGTGGCATTGCGGCGATCCGGGGATGCAATACGACACCACAGTGAACCGCTGGCACACCTGCAAGAACACGGCGCGCATCAATGCCAGCAACCCCTGCTCGGAATATATGTTCCTGGATGACACGGCGTGCAACCTGGCTTCGCTGAACTTGATGAAGTATATGAATTCGAGCGGCACGTTTGACGTGGAGGCGTTCAAGCACGCGGTGGATGTGACGATCACGGCGCAGGAGATCCTGGTGGACTTTGCCAGCTATCCGACCTCGAAGATTGCAGAGAACTCGCACAACTTCCGGCCGCTGGGCCTGGGCTATGCGAATCTGGGCGCCCTGCTGATGTCCATGGCGCTGCCTTACGATTCGAATGAAGGGCGTAATGTGGCGGGTGCGGTGACGGCGCTGATGTGCGGCGAAGCGTACGCGCAGTCGGCGCGAGTGGCGGAACGCATGGGTCCGTTCCCGGGCTACTCAGTAAATCGCGAACCGATGCTCGACGTGATTCGCATGCACCGCGATTCCGTACGCGGCGTTAAGGCGGAAAGCGTGCAGCCGCAACTGATCATGGCGGCGCAGCAGGCATGGGACGACGCGCTGACCCTGGGCGAAGAGCACGGCTACAAGAATTCGCAGGTGACGGTGCTGGCGCCGACAGGAACCATTGGCTTCATGATGGATTGCGACACCACCGGCATCGAACCGGACCTGGCGCTGGTGAAGTACAAGAAGCTGGTCGGCGGCGGCGTGATCAAGATTGTGAACAATACCGTGCCGGCGGCGCTGATGAAACTTGACTACACACCGGAGCAAACCAGCGAAATCGTTTCCTATATCGATAGCAACGGCAAGCTGGACGGAGCGCCGCACTTCAAAGCGGAGCACCTGCCGGTGTTCGATTGCTCGCTGGCGCCCGCGGGCGGCGGGCGTTCCATCAATTGGACCGGTCATGTAAAGATGATGGCGGCGACGCAGCCGTTCCTTTCGGGCGCAATTTCCAAGACCATCAACATGCCCGAACAATCCACGATCGAAGACATCATGGATGCGTATATGGAGTCCTGGAAGTTGGGGCTGAAGGCGGTGGCCATTTACCGCGACAATTCGAAGAAGTCGCAGCCGCTCAATGCGGGCGGTGACAAAAAAGAAGACAAGAGAGAAAAAGCCGCCGAAGTCGTTGTGACGGCGGTGATGGAACCAATGCAACGCGAACTGTTTGCGCGCGCGCAACGCGAAAAAATGCCGGCGGAGCGGGCTTCTGTAACGCACAAGTTCAGTGTGGGCGGACACGAAGGCTACATCACTGTGGGCTTGTATGAAGACGGCCGGCCGGGCGAAGTATTCATCAAGATGTCTAAGGAAGGATCGACGCTGTCGGGCGTGATGGACGGTTTGGCGCTGACGGTTTCTATCGGCCTGCAGTATGGCGTGCCGCTGAAGGTGTTCGTGGACAAACTGCTGAACACGCGGTTCGAACCGAGCGGCATTACAGCCAATGCCAACATCCGCTTCGTATCGTCGGTGCTGGACTACATTGCGCGGTGGCTTGGCGGACGATTCATTTCTTCCGACTATTTGAAACTGAACGGGGCGACGCACGAAGCCATTGCGACCGCGCCGGTGATGGCGGCTCCGGCGATGCCGCCCGCCATCAAGCCCACGGATGCGGCAAGCACTGCCGCTTCGAAAACGCCCAGCAACGCCCATGAGGGGGCACCGACCTGCAGCGAGTGCGGCATGTTGATGGTACCGAACGGCGCCTGCTACAAGTGCGAAAATTGCGGTAGCACGAGCGGGTGCAGTTGAGAGAGCGGGGAGCACCGGAGCGGGATACGCGATGAGCGCCTCAGCATCCCGTACAGCATTTACGCAAAACCCGTTGCAGCAGGCGCGGGCGTTTCTTCGTATCGTCCGTCACGGCACCGGACCCGGAGCGGTCTACGTTCTGACGTATCACCGGCTGGACGGATCGAACGCGGTCTCCAAGCCATTGCTGGCCGAAGGAGCTCAACCCTTACTCGATTTGCTCGACCGGATTGGTGTGGACTTCCGATCCAACGAAGTGCGCGGAGCGCTGGAAGATATACTGAGACTAGGCTCGGCAAATATTCCCGACTTGTGGCTGAGCGACGAAGAGATGCTGCAAAAAGGTCTCGTCGAGGGCTAAATTGCCTTCCTACCGGTTGAGAACGAAAATCACGTCAATCGCAGTGTCCACTTCGCCGGGCTTGCCTTGCACAGTCGTGGGCCTGTAGCGCCACGGACGGCATCTATCGAGGCTCGTGCCAGCGAACAACGTCCTGAGAGGACGCATAATACGCGCCGGAAGTGGATTCGTGATATTGGCCGGCCGGAGTTGATTGGGCGGCAAGAGGCGCTACAGGAAAAACAGCGTAAACCAAGATCACCCACAGAGAATGCGGAACAGATATGCAGCTTGCCGAAATTTCACCAGCGTCAGTTCACCCCCGGCGGCCGCAATTCTAGCGCGGACGAGGCCGGAGCGGCGGACGCGCGGCGAGCAAGCGCGGTCTCATGCGCAGGCGGGGGCCGATGGGCGGCGGGACGGCTTGCAAGGAGCTACCGCAGGAAGGGCAAAACTCCAGGCCGGCGTTTGGACCTGAGAGGTGAGCGCGCAGCCAGTGCCCGCGCGCGGCGCAAGCCTGATTGATGCATTGCACAGTCCAGCCCGGCAAATATTGCATGTGCTTCCCCCAGTGGCCGTTCGCTGCATGCGGCGCATCGGCCGAAGCAGCCAGATGCGGGGGATTGTTGCGCGAGCGAGGTGTGGTGTCAAGCGAAAACCACACAAGATGTAGGGGCGAGGTTGCCGGGCTGTGGATTTTGCGTCAAGACTCAAGCGGGAAATCTTGCAGTTGATACATAGGCTGCACTCGCGAGCGAACTGCCGCCGAACCACCGGAGTTGTCGGAAGATGAATACCAGCGGGCAACTAAGGGTATTCTTCGGACGGAGAAACTCATGACCAACACCGGTCGGACGATTGATTTGGGCGGCGCGATGAGCGGCATGCCAGGATTCGCGGTGTTCAGGAGCCGCTTGCTGAAAATCGCGGCGATCGTGCTGGTTCTGATTTTGCTTATGGCCAGCACGACTTCCATACCGACCGGTAATGTTGGCGTATTGACGCTGTTTGGCAGAGTTACCGGAGACGTTCTGGGAGAAGGTATCCACCTGATCAATCCGCTGAAATCGGTGCAAAAGCTTTCCGTCCAGACCCAGTCGGTGAAAGAAAGCGCCAACACTCCGTCCAACGAAGGCCTGATGCTGGCGCTGGACACTTCTCTGCTGTTCCGCCTGGATAAGGCCAAAGCCGCTCAGGTGTTCCAAACGATCGGCGAAAATTACGCGGAGAAAATTGTCGAGCCCACGCTGCGCGCCGCTATTCGCTCCTCCACGTCTTCCCACACGGCGAACGCGCTGTACACCAACGCTCGTGAGCTGGTGCAGCAGCAGATCCAGGAAGAACTTACGACGCAACTGGCTGCGCGCGGGATTATTGTGGAGGCCGTGCTGCTCCGCGATGTGCAGCTGCCGGCGATGCTAAAGGGTTCGATCGAAGCCAAGCAGCAGGCTGAACAAGATGCGCTGCGCATGAACTTCATTCTGCAAAAGGAAAAGCAGGAAGCCGAGCGCAAGAGGATCGAAGCTCAGGGCATCGCCGACTTTCAGAAGATTGTGGCCCAGGGAATCAGCACACAACTGCTGGAGTGGAAGGGCATCGAAGCCACCGAAAAACTGGCTACCAGCAGCAACGCCAAAGTAGTGATCATCGGGAACACCAAGAACGGATTGCCGTTGGTGCTGGAACCGAAATGATCCGGCGGAATGCGATCAGAGCGGCTGCGCCGGTTTTTCGGGTTCGGCGCTTTCCCCAAGTTGCGCCTGTAATACGGCGATTTTAGCCTTCAGAACCTCCACCCGGGATTTCCTGTCGTTGACTTGCTGCGCGTTGGCGTCCAGCCTGGCTTTGCCATCGGCGTCGCGCGCGTAGTCGGTCTGCGAATAAAAGGCGTCGCTATCGAGCGCGGCTTTTCGTTGCAGAACATCGAGTTCGTTCTGCGCCTGCGCCAGTTCCGCTTTGGCTCGTTTGAGAGCAGCTTCTATCTCCACTTTCCCTTTCGCGGCATCGTCGGATGAAGCGCTTGATTCGGCAGGCGCCGGAGATTTGGCGGCTGCTCCATTTTCGGCATCAGGCGTAGCCTGATCGCTCGCGGCAGCCGCGGGCTGCGCGGCAGCGGCGGGGGCGGGCGGCAAATCATCGTTGGTAACCGTACGAACCGGTTTTGCCGCGTTTTTCTTTTGTTCGCGTGCGCGGCGAGCGGCATCGGCTACGGAAGTGTTGTCGCTTTGTGATTGGGCTGAAGCCCCGACAGGCCACAAGCCCAGCCACAACCATGCGGCCATGGAACCGATCAGCCGGATTTTGCACGTCCTGAGGGGCGACATAGGCATTATTCCTCGCGTTTTGCAGTCAATTCCCAACATACGCCGGTGGGCTGCGCCGCGCAATGCGGGAAGCTCCGTGACGCTGCGAATGAATCACGCCCAATTCAATCCAGCGGCGCCCGGCCGCTCCAAGTCCACTCAATGCCCGCCGGCTGTACCGGGAGGGCTAACGCCGCAGGAGGCACAGCGAGTCTGCAGATTTTTCAGTCGGACTTGAGGACTAGACAACACGGCGCGAACTCTAGAATGCGCGGCCGAGTTCCGCTCGTGGCCAGACCCTGGCAAGTGCAAGGAAACGCTAT
Source organism: Candidatus Eiseniibacteriota bacterium (assembly GCA_035607085.1). GTDB lineage: Bacteria > Acidobacteriota > Terriglobia > Acidiferrales > UBA7541 > Acidiferrum. The sequence goes on from DATMZI010000016.1 coordinate 8,875, forward strand.
AATGGAGAAGAACAGCTCACGGAGAAGCGTTTGAAAAGATTCGCCGCCGCGATACGCGTCACCTTGGCTTGTTGGTTCTTAAGTTCTTTGAGCGTTGTGTGCCGGGCAGACGGCGAACGTTTGTTCCCCAACGCTCCCTCGGTTGCCGCGGAACGGCCGCTCACGCTCGGCATGAATTTTCCTCTGCAGACCTCCGATCCGGCCGCACAGAACGCCGCGAGGCCGCAAATGGCTTCCCAAACCGCAAAGCCGGAGCTGGCCGGCTGGTCCAAGCATGGCTTTTGGGACCGCGAAAACCTCGCCCTGTTTGCGGCTGTCGGGGGTTCGCGCGCTCTCGATTATTCATCCACGCTGAATATGCGCCGGCGCGGGCGGCAGGAGATATTCTTGACGAACGACATCGTGGACAATCATGCCGCATTCGCCGCAATTGAGGCAGGCGGCACCGCGGTTTCGATAGCAACGTCTTACTTATTCCATCGTTATCGCCACCATCGGCTGGAACGCTGGACTTCCATCGCCCACGCCAGCCTGTCCACTTCCGGAGCCGTTCGAAACTATTGCCTTAAGACGGTCCATCCCTCAACCTCGCCTTAATTTTTTCTGTGCGGTGCTTCCTTTCCCATGGTCTGGTCCATCTAACCAAGCAGGATGGGTCTAACTTAACTTAGGGTCGATTGCTTGTTGCGCAGGGTCTGGATAAGGCTCTTCTGGGCGCCGCAGTTGCAAGCAGGCTGTTTGTGCTGCATACTCGCCGCGCTTGCGCGCCGCTTGGTCCCGGCGACTCGCGCTCCATCGCATGCTGCCAAAAGGATTTATGCCTCGCCGACGCTTTGCGCGAATGATTGCCGCGTTGGTTTTGCTTGTTGGGGCTGTGGCCCTTACTCCAGCCAGGCTGCACGCGCAGGAGTCGCCCACGGTTCGCACTCCCCCGCCGCAGCAGATAGAGCCGCCGGCAACACAGCCGCCAAACGCGCCCTCTGAAGTTGAGCGCTATACACTTTCGCACGACCGCTACGAAAAGGCGGTTGCCTATTCCCGCGCTGGATATGCGCTGTATTTTCTCTCCGTATTCATCGGTTTCGCAGTATTGCTGCTGGTTTTGCGGACGGGCGTTGCGGGGCGAATTCGTGATTTCGCTCAGCGCAAAACGGAAAATGGATTTCTGCAAGGGCTTATTTTTATTCCGTCGCTGGTCCTGATTCTGCGCCTTGCCGATCTCCCGGTTCATCTGGTGTGGCATTCGCTTTCCCTGCACTACCAGCAGTCGGTGCAAGGATGGGGCTCGTGGTTGCTGGATTGGGGAAAGTTCGGGTTGTTGCACGCGGCGTTTTACGTCGTGATGGGCCTGCTGGTCTTCTTTGCGATTCGCCGGAGTCCGCACCGCTGGTGGTTTTACTTTTGGCTGGTCGCTCTCCCTGTGCTGTTGGGCATGTTTTTTCTGGAGCCCTTGATCATCGACCCCCTGTTTTTCAAGTTTGAGCCGCTCGCGGCGAGCCAGCCGCAACTCACCGGTGATTTGGTCAAGCTTACACATCGCGCCGGTCTGGATATTCCCCCCGAACACATGTTCTTGATGAACGCCAGCAGCAAGACCAATGAACTCAACGCCTACGTGACCGGATTCGGCGCGTCCAAGCGAGTGGTTATCTATGACACGCTCATAAAGAAGGTCAGCCCGCAGGAAACGCTTTTCGTCTTCGGCCACGAATCGGGGCACTACGTTCTCAATCACGTTCGCAACGGCATTCTGTTTTTTGCAGCTGTGCTATTGGTCGCGCTTTACCTCGCCTATCGCCTGTTGAATGTGCTGTTAGATCGCTGGGGTACGCGCTGGAAGATTTACGGGCCGCAGGATTGGGCTGCGCTTGCGATTTTGCTGCTGCTGATTGACGGGATGGCCTTTCTTTCCTCGCCGGTAGTGAACGGCTATAGCCGCATGGAAGAACACAACGCCGATGTATTCGGGCTGGAGCTGATTCACGGAATTGTTCCCGGTTCCGGCCAGGTGGCCGCGCATTCGTTCCAAGCGATGGGCGAAAATGATTTGGCCGACCCGAACCCGCCGCCGTTCATCACCTTTTGGCTGTACACGCATCCGCCGCTCGCGGAGCGGCTGGTGTTTGCTCATGCCTATGACCCTTGGGGCAAGGGGAAGCCGCCTAAGTACATCAAAGATCGAAAGTAGGCGCGTTTGCGGGCCTTGAGCGAGGCAGGTCAGGCGTGGTGAGCTCGCACTTTCCCTTCGGTTTTGTCGTGAATTCTACGCGCGTAGGCCGCGACTTTGTAGCGGTTGCCGCAGAGCGCCATCGAACACCAGCGGCGTCGCTGCGTTCTGGAGTCGTCATAAAAAAGGATTCGGCATTTGGGATTGGAGCATTGCTTCAACTTCTCGGTCGGGCCCTCGGCAACTAGTTCTGCGCCGGAGCGCGCAATCGCCGCGAGAAGCCACTCCAGGCCCTCTTCGCGGGCCACAAAGCCTAGGCGCCAGGAGTCCCCATTCCATTCCAGCTCGTCGTGCCCCTCGGTAACCCGTAAAACCCGATTGACGGGTTCAGCCCACTCCGGATGGACGCGGTGGCCCCGCAACAGCGCTCGAAAAATCTGCCGCAGCGACCTGCCTAACCGCTCTGCATGATCCAACAGCGATTGCGCTGCGTGGGGATCTGTTTCGGCTAAAGCACGGATGTGCCGGCTCTTCTCCTCGGAAACGATTTGTTTGAACGTGAGAAAGTCCACGAACTCATCCCAGGACACGGCGCGCTCGGCGTGATCACCTGACGCGAAGGCGAGATTCGCGAAATCCAGACACAGTCGATTTGCAGAAGCCCCGGCTTCGATGGGATTGATCGACATAGGCGCTCCCAACCAGGCGATACTAACTGCTAAAAACTATTCTTCCAGTTAGGGTTAGTCAATGGATTTCGCCGCATTTCTGGTACTCAACGCGCTCCCTGCCCTTGAAATCCGCTACTTGTGCTACCGTCGTAACGCCAATGGACGACCAAAGCTCATCCCATACGGCCCCGGATCCGTCTCCATCGCCGCTACCCATGCAGGTTTCTCGGCACCTGCGCAGTCCAGTGTTCCTAAACGAACGGGGACTTCGCTCGGGCTGGCGAATCGTTATCTACTTTTTCCAGATTCTACTTTTGGCTTATGCACTCAACTTCGTTCTGGACCGACTGTTCCACGTCCCCAAAACGGGGACGCCGAATATGTGGCAGCTACTGTTGCAGGAAGGGCTTTCCTGCCTGATTGTATTTGTGCCTGCTTTGCTGATGTCGCGACTGGAGGCCCGGCCCTTCGGCGATTACGGCCTTCCGCCGAACGGGCTGTTCGGTGCGCGATTCTGGCATGGTTGCGCGCTGGGGATCGCGGAAATTTCCCTCTTGGTCGGTTGCATCTTTATATTCGGCGGTTATCGCTTCGGCTCGTTCGAACTCCACGGCACCGCTATCTGGCGTTGGGCTTTGCTGTGGGCCTTCTTTTTCGTGCTGGTTGGCCTGTTTGAAGAATTTGCTTTTCGCGGCTACCTGCAATTTACTCTCGCCGATGGGATCGGCTTTTGGCCCGCTGCCTGGATTCTTTCTTTGGGTTTCGGCACCGTACATCTATTCAACAAGGGCGAATCGCCGGTCGGCGCGCTTAGCGTTGTAACCATAGCGCTGGTTTTCGCGCTCGCTCTCAAACGTACCGGAAATCTTTGGCTGGTGGTTGGGTGGCACGCGGCGTTCGATTTCGGTGAGACCTTTTTATTCTCGGTGCCCAACAGCGGGAACGTTTTTGAGGGGCATCTTTCCAACGCAACGTTGCAAGGGCCGGTGTGGCTGACCGGCGGAACGGTGGGCCCTGAAGGAAGCGTGTTCAGCTTTATCACCATGGCCGCGGCGGCTCTCTACATTCAGAAGGTTTTTCCGCCCAAACCAAGAGTTGTCGTGACACCTGAAAGCTCTTCGACTGCCTTGCCGGCAGCTTAACGGACCAATTCCGACACCGGGACCAGTTGCACCCCCTCTTTTTTTGCCTGTGGGAGCAGTTCGCCGAGTGCAGCAAGTGTTTCCGCATGCGGATGCCCGATAGCAATCGCTTCTCCTTTCTGTTTGGCAAGCTGAATCGCAACTTGCAGCTGCCGCTTCACTGCGTCTTTGTTCTGCACATCGTCGAGAAAAGGCACGTTGCGAAACGCGGTGCGCACCCCTGCGCGTCTAGCGGCGTCGAACGCCACAGTTGCGGCGGTGGTGCGGCTGTCCACGTAAAAAACACCTTCGTCATTCAAAACGTGCATCAGCTCATTCATGAGCGCGGCGTCCGCCGTCGCTTGCGAACCCTGGTGGTTGTTTACTCCATCGGCTTCCGGAACGGCATCCAGCATTTTCTCCACCGTGCTTCTCACTTGGTCCAGAGAAAGTCCGGAGCGCAGCTCCTGTTGTTCCGGCGATTCATTGGCCAGCGACTGCATCGGCAAGTGAAGCATAACCTCGCATCCGTGCTGGCGCGCTTTGTGAGCGATTTCCCGCGAGTGTGCGTGAAAGGGAAGAACGGAAACTGTGATTGGAACGCGCAAAGAGAAGATCGCATCGGCCGCGCCACGATCACTGCCGAGGTCGTCCATCAGAATCGCGAGTCGCGCTTGTCCGGGCCAGACGGGACTTCGCTCTGCCGGCGTCGCTAGCTCTTCGATTTCAATTCGGTGCGTAATGACGCCGTGGGCGCGCAGCACGATGTTCGTGAAGCCGGAGCCGGCCACTTCGTGGTCCACCGTAAGGCCACGCCCGATCGCGATTCCAGCGAGCATTTGTTCTATTTGATCTGCCCGCACTGCATCCCCGCGCAATCCAACGTAGATTTCCTCCGACCTGGCGGCCGGAGATCGCATTCGGGCCTGCCGCGACTTAACTACGGAGCCCTGCGGCGCTTTGACGGCCGCCGCTTTGGCCAATTCCTGCGTGATTTGGTGAATTTGCCCGGGCGTCAGAGGTCCGGGTTTCGCGGGCCTACAACCGGGAAGGGACAAAAATACCAACACCGCGCACAAGACAACCAACGCTCTGGAATTTTTCATTTGGAATGGTCGGAGTATTCCGCTCAGCGCGCCGTCTGACTCCACGAGTCAGTTACGCCGCCTTTTTCGCGGGCGCCTTCAGCAGGTCGATGGCTTTTTTGTACACTGCGTCTTCGGGAGAAAGGGGACGTGGTTCCGCCGGCGGTTGCACTGTCTGGCCATTTGCGTTGTCGTCGTCATCGGCGCCATCGTCCGCAGACGCGGCCGCCTGGCGCACCACTTCGGTGGGCGTTACGCCCTCTTCCAAAATGGATTTGCCATCGAAATTGTAATAATTAGCTACCGTCAGGATCAGCGCCGAGCCATCGTCAATCGTGATTAGCTTCTGCTCAGAGGCCAGCCCGAAACTGCGTTCGCCAACGATGTCGCCGCGGTGCGTTCCACCGATCGCCGACGCCAGCACTTCGGCCGCGCCGGAAGTGGAGCCGTCAATCAGCACCGAGACCGGCCCCTTCCAAACCACCTTGCCGGGTTCGGCCGCGAAGGTTTGTGACGAAACGGTCTGGCCCTTCAGCGTCGCCAGGTTACCGCTCGGAATCAGCAAACGCGCAATCGCCAGCCCCTCCGAAACCGAACCACGCCCGCAATCGCGCAAATCCAGCACAACCTTGTGCACGCCCTGCTTTTCGGCATCCAACAATCGCGCTTTTATCTCGTCCGCGCGCCCCGCTTCGAGGCTGGTTAAGCGCAACGCCAGAATGTCAGGATCGGTTTTCTGGCTGACCATCTTTACCGGTGCCAGCTTCTCGCGAACGACGTCTAGCGATTCGGGCTCGTTTTTGCCGCGACGGATCACTCCAACTTTCACTCCGCTCCCCGGCTGTCCACGCAACAGGTTCATGGCCTGACCAACCGACATTTCTCTCGTCGTAAATCCCCCGACGGACTCAAAAATATCGCCGCTGCGGATCCCCGCCTTCTCGGCCGGGCTCTCGGGCAGCACCGAAACGACGATGATGTAGCCAAAGCGCTTGCTCAGCGTCAAGCCCGTGTCTCCGGGATTCGTGCTCGCAATCTTTTGTTTGTATTCCGTATATTCGCGCGGGGTCAGGTAACTCGACTGCGGATCGAGCGACTCCAGCAACCCGTGCAGCGCCCCGGCCGTCACCAAGTGCATGTTCGGTTCGTCTACATAATCCGCCTGGATCTTCTGTAGCACTTCGCCATACACGGTCAGCGACTTGTAAGCGCGCTCTTCATGCGTCTGCCCGAGGACGTGTCCCAGCCCGGCATAACAAAAAATCGCAACCGAAATGGCGATGATGGCGATCCTGGCAGTGCGGTTCATTCTTTGCCCTTCCTGAGCGCAATACGATGCCGTGTGCAAGAAAAGTATAACACCGTACCCAGTTCGGACGCGTCATCATCCATAAAGGAAGCCTGGCCCTTTGCCAAAGGGAGTAGGCCCGCGTGCCAAGCTCTTCTGCTCCTGCATGTGATCCCCGCCACATGGCACCCCACGATTCGTTGTACGTTTACCACACCCATCGTAGATACGACGAATTAACAGGCTTATAAGTGATTGAAAACAATAGAGAACTTCTAGAAAACCGAGTGGCGCGCGAGGTGCTATCCTAATATCCGGGCACATGTTCCAGACGACGCTTCAGCGCGAAGTCTCGACCGAAGGCATCGGCCTTCACACTGGCGTCTTCGGCCATGTCCGATTGGCTCCCGCGCCAGCAGACACCGGCATCGTCTTCCGTCGTACCGATCTTGATAACTTTCCCATCGAAGCCAGCGGGCGCAATGTCGCTCGCGTCAGCTATGCCACCAGTTTGATGAAGCAGGGTGTGCTCCTCTCCACCACCGAGCACCTGCTAGCGGCAATCTATTCCTCCGGTATAGACAACGTCTTTATCGACATAGACGCCATCGAAGTTCCTATTCTGGATGGTTCGGCAGAGCCCTTCCTGCGCCTGCTCGATGAAGCTGGCATCCGCCGCCTGCGCCGCCGCCGCCGCTATCTGAAAATCATCAAACCTGTTGAGCTAATCGAGGCGGATCGCCGTATCGGCATCTATCCCGCTGATGAATTCCACGTGCGGTGCTACGTCGATTTCCCTCACCCGCTGGTCGGTCCGCAGCAGATCGAAGTGGTCGTTCAGCCGGATTCGTTCCGCAGTCTGCTTGCTCGCGCGCGTACCTTCTGCTTTGAACGCGACATCGAGCCGCTTCGCTCCATGGGTCTCATTCGAGGCGGTTCGCTCGAGAACGCCATTGTGCTTACCGACGACGGCGTATTGAATGGACCGCTGCGTTTCCCCGACGAATTTGGCCGCCACAAAGCGTTGGACCTGATTGGAGATCTCGCTCTGATCGGCTTTCCGCTGCTCGGCCGCGTCGAGGCTTACAAAGCCGGCCATGCCCTGCACACCCAGATCGTTGGCCGCGTGCTTTCCGACTCGTCCAGCTGGATGATCACTTCCCGGGAGGATCGCCCTGTCGAAGCCCATGCCATGGCCGAAGCCCCGGCCGCGGACTGATCGTTCTACTGCAAGGGTTCGCTGTGCGCATCCGCGCCGCCGCGCCGGCTGAAGCGGATCACCCCCGACTCATCGGTGAAAAAGTGACGCATTCCCGTCGTACCCGGCGTGACTGGATCGGCTGCCAGCGCATACTTCGCCACGTGGCCGCTCGCGTCGTAACTTTCCGCAGCGTAATAGAAACGGTAGCCACTTTTTACGGGCATCTCGCTGCTCATGAGGGCCTCCACCAGATCTGCGCGCACGCATTTGTCCGCTCCCGCCTCGCCAGGTCCCAGAAACGCCAGCGACGCGGGATATCCCTGACTTGGGCACTCCGTGGCATAACGGACCAAAGCTGTGTTGTACGTGCGTAAGCTGCCAACGGCGGATGCCTCATTCGCCGCCATTTTCGATCGCAAAATATTGGGAATCGCGATCGCCGCGATAATCAAAATCGGAACGGTCGAAACTCCAATGTAACCTGTCACCAGTCCGCCGATGGCCATGCCCCGGCCCGCCAGCCGCCCGGCGCTTTTTCTGATGTCAGAGAGCGCTAGGTGCCCCAGGATCACGGCGGCTAACGCCGAAAATGGCCAGAAGAAAAACACCACTCCGCAAATCAAGCTGGCCAGTGCCTTGCCGCTGTTCTGCGGTGGCCCGTTCCATTCGGGCTGACCTCTAAATCCGGGAGCCTGCGCAACGGCTACGGCTGCTCCGCAATAGGGACATACCGCCACAAAATCCGCCAGATTACCGCTGCAATTGGGGCACTGTTTCACAGCCGCCTCTCTTGGTCATTCCGAATTTCTGTCAAGGCTTGCTTTCCTCCCCAGTATTGTCCTGCTCTTCGCCGTCATGATCTTCGGGCGCGGCTACATTGGTTCCCACGGCCGGGCTCCTTGGCCCCACGTTTTGCGAGTTAGACTCGCGAATCACTCCGGCTTCATCCAGATAGAAAAATCGTTTTCCGGTGCTGCCCGGTACGATCGGGCGCGCTACCAGAGCGAAGACCGTGACACGGTCGGTGCCATTCACGCCCGGCCGGTACTCATACATGTAGCCCTTGCGAACTGGGGCCGCTGCGACCAGCCGGGGGTCCTTGATGAGGTTGGCGCGCGTACAGTCGCCGCGGCCAGGCCCCAGCGGTGTGAGCGTTGCGGGATAGCCCTGGGCAGGGCATTTTTCCATATAGGCCTTCAGCGCTGTATGGTAAGTGCGCATGGTGTCGACCGCGGCGCCTTCATTGGCCGGAACATCGCGGCTGAACGTATTGCGAACCATGAACGTAACGAACACGACGTAAATTGTGGTCAGCGTCAAACCCACGTAGCCCAGCGTCAGGCCGGCGATGGCCATGCCTTTTCCAGCCATTCGGCCGGCGGTGCGCTTGATATCCACCAAAGCCAGATGCCCGAGAATAATCGCGGCGATGGAAGCCGGAGCGCACATAAACAGCACTCCGCAAACCAGGCTGGCGATGGCCTTATTGCTGTTTTGTGGCGCCGCCGGCCAACCGCCCTGCGGCAATCCAGCCTGCGGCACCGGCTGCGCCACTCCACAGTACGGGCACACATCCACAAAGTCGGCTAGGTTTCCCCTGCAATTGGTACAGGTTTTCAGGGCCGTCCCTCCCGAGTCACTTCATCAGGCAAAAAATGGGAATTCGTGCCGAGACTGTAATGGAATTTTGGCCTTCCGTCCATCGTTCGATTGTCAAAGCGGCAAGGGCGGGAGAGAATAGCCGGACTATGCCGAATAAAGATGTAGTGATCGCGATCCTGGCGGCCGGTAAAGGTACGCGCCTCAAATCTTCGCTGGCCAAGGTTTTGCACCCGGCGGGCGGCCGCTCGCTGGTGGAGCAGGTCGTGGTTGCCTGCTCCCCGCTTAAGCCAAAAAAAGTTGTCGCAATCGTCGGGCATCAGGCGGAACACGTTACCGCGCTGATTGAGAAGCATGACGTGGCCACCGTTCTGCAGCAACCGCAGAACGGCACGGGACACGCGATGCAGGTTGCGAAGCGTGCGCTCGGCAACGCCAAGATTGCCATCGTGCTTCCCGGTGATGCGCCGCTCATCCGTCCGGAAACCCTGAAAGCCTTGTTGGCCACGCACCGTTCCGGAAATGCGGCGGCGACGATTCTATCTGCGGTGCTGGCCGATCCCAGCGGTTACGGCCGCGTCGTGCGCAAATCGGAAACGCAGGTCGGCGCCATCGTAGAAGATTCACAGCTGACTGCCGAGCAACGCGAACTGAACGAGATCAACTCCAGCATCTACTGCTTCACACTGGGCAAATTGTGGCCGGCCCTTGCCAAGGTCAAGCCCAACAACAAACACCGCGAAATTTATCTCACCGACGCGATTGCCGTGCTCGCCTCCAATGGAGAAACCGTGCTGGCGCAGATCGCTGCCGATTCCCGCGAAGTGTTGGGATGCAACACGCGCGCCGACCTGGCCGAAGTAGACCGGATTTTCCGTGAACGCAAGCGCGCCGAGCTGATGGCTGCCGGCGTAACCATTCAGTTGCCGGAAACGGTTCTGATCGATCCCGAAGTCAGCGCGGGAGAAGACTGCACGCTGGAACCGGGCGTGCAACTGCTCGGAAAAACTAAACTCGGCGCTCGCTGCAAAATCGCCACGGGAACGGTGTTGCATGAAGCGATCCTTGGCGACGACGTGACCGTGCGCGCGCACTCGTTGGTCGAAGAGAGCCGCTTGGACGACCGCACAATCGTCGGCCCATTTGCCAGACTGCGTGCCGGAACCCACCTGAAAACTGGCGCCCGCGTCGGCAACTTCGTCGAAACGAAAAAAGCCGTGATCGGCGAAGGCGCCAAAGTTCCTCACCTTTCCTATATCGGTGATGCCAAAGTGGGTTCCAAGACCAACATTGGGGCGGGAACTATCATCTGCAACTACGACGGCGTGAATAAGCACCAGACTACGATTGGAAATAAAGTCTTCATCGGCAGCGATTCGGTGCTGGTAGCGCCGGTGCGTATCGGCGATGGGGCTTACATAGCGGCCGGTTCGGCGATTACGGAAAATGTTCCCCCTGATGCCCTGGGAATCGCGCGTGGCCGTCAAAGCAATAAGAAAGGTTGGGCGGTCAAGAAACGCCGCGAAATGGCGTCGGACCACGCGCACGCAAAGCCGGCTCGCGGAAAAGGCCGCAAAGCAAAGAAGCGCCGCGGCCGTTAGCCTAGCGTTCACGCGACACTCATTGAAACCGGTTGTTTCTGATGCTATCTTCCGCAACAACAATTGTTTCCCGCAAGGAGCTTTCGTGGGCAACTGGGTGAACTGGCTGCTGGTCATTTTTGGTGTGCTTTGCGTGGCCGCCGAATTGGCTCTGGGTGCGCTTACCGGATTCGATCTCGCATTGGTCGGCGCTTCGCTGGCCGCAGGCGGCGTGGTTGGACTAATCACACGGTCATGGCAAACCGGTTTAGTGAGCGCAGCGCTTTTCGCGTTGCTCTACTTCGCTTTATTCCGGCGCTGGCTGAAAGCAAAATTGCATGTCAAAGACCAGCCGTCGAACGTCGACGCCATCGTCGGCAAGACGGGTGTGGTCACCAAGCGCATCGGCCCGGCGCATGATTGCGGCATCGTCAAAGTCGGCAGTGAGGAATGGCGCGCAGAGCTGGCACAGCCGGATAGCGCGGTGCGGGAAATCGGCGCGAACGTTCAGGTCGTTGCAGTCGAAGGCGTAACACTCAGAGTTCAGTGAGGTCATCCGATATGGACAATCCAGCTGCATTTTTCCTGCCCGTTCTGCTGGTCGCGTTTCTGCTGTTCGCGCTGATTGTGATCGTGCGTGCCGCTCGCATCGTGAACCAGTATGAAAAGGGCATCATCATGCGGCTGGGGAAATTTCACGGGCTCGCTCCGTCCGGGCTGACGATCATCATGCCTTTTACCGATGGCCTCATTCGCGTGGACATGCGCGAACAGGTCATCAGCGTGCCGCCGCAAAAACTGATCACCAAAGACAACGTCACGGTCGAAGTGGACGCCGTTGTGTATTACAAAGTGGTGGACCCCGTGAAGTCGCAATTCGAAGTTCAGGATTTCGGCTACGCCTGCACCACCCTGGCGCAAACCAATCTGCGCAACCTGATTGGCGACCGCACTCTCGACGAAACACTGGTCGCGCGGGACATGATCAATACCAACCTGCGCCATGTCCTCGATGAAGCCACCAACGGCTGGGGCGTGAAGGTCACCCGCGTCGAAGTGCAGAAAATCGACCCGCCACGCGACATTACCGAGGCCATGTCCCGCCAAATGAAGGCCGAACGCGACAAGCGCGCCGCGGTGCTCGAAGCCGACGGCGTCAAGCAGAGCCAGATCCTGCAGGCCGAGGGTTTCAAGCAATCCGAAATTCTAAAAGCCGAAGGCGACGCGCAAGCTAGGATCACCCGCGCCAACGCCGAAGCCGAAGCCATCCGCCTGGTCTCCACTGCTGCGGAAACCTTCTTTAAGGACCGCGCCGAAGCCATGCGCCGTCTCGAAGTGTTGAGCAACACGCTGGCCAACAACACCAAGTACATCGTTCCGTCCAACGCCGGCCTGGTGAACGTCCTCGGTCTTGACGCCGCCATCGGCTCCGCTGCGGCCAGTATGGTGCCTCCTGTAAAGCCCAAAGGCTGAGCGGCAAAACGGGATGGCTAGGAAATGTTGCCGCGCCAGCTCCGCCGCGTTCGTCTAAGTCCAAGCTTGTTATGGGGTTAGCCTATGCGGCAATCGCTTTTTACAACTTTTTACAATCGTTTGCGCTCGCTTGACACATCCGCCTTGTAACCCCGTATAGTTCACTTCAATGGCTGAGGCCTTAGCCTTCAGTCAAAAGCCATATGAGCGCAACTCCTTTGAAGAAAAAGTGGTTAACCGACCGTACGAGGCTGCTGCTGACCTTGGAGCTGGCCATTATGCTTCCGGCCGCCGCCCTGATGCTGTTCAATTTCTGGAACCTTCGCAGCATCCAGCGCGACAAGGCGATCGAAGCGGCCATTCAACTCGACTTCATCCATGTTCTGAAAATCGCCGAGATAAAAACCTGGACCAAAGCCACCGATATGCTCTCTCCCGTTCGCAAGGAATTTCCTTGTGGCCAGGAATCTTCGGAAACCAAGCCGCAGCTGGAAAAGCTGTTAGCCGCCCACCCTGAATTCTTATACGCACTTCTCTACGATAAGGAACACGATCACGTCATTTGGCGGTCCCGCCCTGGTAAAGGCGACGATGAAGCCTTTCGCAGCCACATGGCCGCCGAAGTCGCCAGGACCATGAAGTGGCTGCCCATCGAAGCTCCGGATTTGGCCCACAAACTGCACATGATGGAAGCCAAGGGCGACAAGCCTTTCGGCTTTTACAGCGGCTGGGAAGAAGGCAAAGATAAGGATGAAGAGCGGTTCTTCTATAGCATCGCGTACTTCATTCCCCCCAAAGTGCCGGAAGACGACGTCGTCTTGGGTATCGTAGGTTTCGATCCGGACTACCTCCGCAACACCTTCTTTCCGGGCGTTATCAATGACGTCTTGAGCAGCAAGAGCACCGCGGTTCACGATGCCAACCCGCCTGCCTTGATGGTCCGTCCGTCGAAAGGTTATACGCCGTGGATTGCTTCAGCGAACTGGGATGGCGGCAAGGCGGAGATGGAACGCTCGCTGAGTGAAGCGTTTGAAGGCATGGTTTTCGCCATCAAGTATCCGGGTACCACGATCGATGAAATTGGCGCCAAGTTTCTCCGCTCCAACTACATCATTTTGGGAGCGCTGTCGGTCTTGATGGCAGGCGGGCTGCTTCTGACCTACCGCAATGTTTCGCGCGAAATGAAGTTAGCCCGGCTGAAATCGGATTTCGTGGCCAACGTTTCGCATGAATTGCGCACCCCGCTCGCACTCATCCGTTTATATGCGGAGACGCTTGAACTTGGCCGGCTCACGGCGCAGGAGAAATATCAGGAATATTTCCGCATCATCCGCGAAGAGAGCGAGCGCCTCAGCGCGCTGATCAACAACATTCTGGATTTTTCGCGCATCGAAGCCGGCCGCAAGGAATACGACTTCAAGCAGACCGACCTGGCCGAACTGGTGCGCGCCACCCTGGAGTCCTACCGCTTCCAGATCGAGCAGAACGGTTTTGCCTTTGAAGAAAATATCGCCGCTGACATTCCTCCCGTGAATGTAGACCGCGAAGCGATTGCGCGCTCGCTGCTGAATCTGGTGAACAACGCCCTGAAGTATTCCAAAGACCAGAAGTTCATCGGCGTGAGCCTTTACCGCGCCAACGGCAGCGTCAAACTCGAGGTTCGTGATCGCGGCATCGGCATCGCCCCCGCCGACCATGACAAGATTTTCGAAAAGTTTTACCGCTGTGGCGACCCGCTGGTGCATAACACCAAGGGTTCCGGCTTGGGGCTTTCGCTCGTGAAACATATCGCCCAGGCTCACGGAGGCAATGTCTTTGTCGAAAGTGCGCCGGAGCGCGGCAGCAAGTTCACCATTGCGTTGCCAATCCAGCCGCTCCAGCGGCAGGGAACTGCTCCAGCGTGATTGGCGTTGCCGCAGCAAGAGTCTTGAGCGTTCGGCCGAAAGTTAAGGAGAGTTGAGTTCATGGGCACGACCAGGATCCTAATCGTGGAAGACGAGCCGAACATGGTCGCCGGATTGCGCGACAACTTTGAGTACGAAGGCTTCGACGTATCCACCGCGCTAGATGGTGTCGAAGGTCTCGATCTGGCACTCAAGAATTCACCGGACCTGATCATCCTCGACGTCATGATGCCCAAAATGAGCGGCCTCGACGTTTGCAAGCAGCTCAAGGCCAAGCGTCCGTCGATTCCGATCATCATGCTAACCGCGCGGGGTCAGGAAGTGGACAAAGTCGTCGGCCTAGAGCTCGGCGCCGACGACTACGTCACCAAACCGTTTTCGATTCGCGAATTGCTCGCCAGAGTGAAAGCGGTTCTGCGGCGCACGCAAACCCTTCCCAAGGAGCAGGACCGTTACGCATTCGGCGACGTCGAAGTGCATCTCGGCAGCTACCAGGTTTTTCGCGGTGGTAAGTCGGTCGAGTTCTCAGGAAAGGAATTCGACCTGCTCAAATATTTCTTGTGCCACTCCGGTCAGACTTTGAGCCGTGATCGTTTGCTCGACGAAGTGTGGGGCTACGAAAATTACCCCACGACGCGCACCGTGGACACCCACATCGTGCGCATCCGGCAGAAACTCGAGCCCGTGCCCGAAGACCCTCGCTATTTCCTGACTGTGCACGGCGTCGGCTACAAATTTATCGGCTGATTTCGTTTTCTCGCTAAGGTTTCTGGCGAAAGAAGGTTGGCATGGATGGGATGTGGGGAGAAGGTGCAGCAGTCGCAACCGCGGTAGCGCGCGATGGTGGCTTAACCGCGCACGAACTGGAGCATAGTGCGACCTGCTGTGCTGGCTCCGATGCGAACAACTGCGACTCGAAAGACGCCGTGGATCAGGCAAAAGGCCTGCAAGCCGAAGTCGCCGAGCTGCGCTGCCAGCAAGCCGCGATTTACCGCAGCTTTTTCGAAGCCGCTCAGATTCAACGCCGCTTGTGCGCCCCGCGCGAACTCCGCCGCGGTGACTTCGAAATCGCCGGGGAAATTTTTCCGGTGCGTCACTTGTCGGGAGATTTCTTCAAGGTGGTCGAACTCGACGGCGCCCTCGGTGTAATCGTCGGCGACATCGCCGGCAAGGGCCTCTCCGCCGGCATCTGGATGCCGCACCTGCTTTCGCTTTTGCATTCCTGCGCGCTGGCTCATCGCAATCCCGCAGACGCCATTGCACAAGCCAATCGCGAATTGTGCATTGGATTCGGACAGCCTCCGCTGGTAGCGGCATTTTTTGCGCGTATTGATTTGCAAAATGGCGCTGTCACATATTGCAACGCCGGACTCCCTTCGCCGCTGATTCTGCGACTCGCCAGCGAAGCGCTGCGCCTCGACGAAGGCGGCCCCATGCTCGGAGCGGTGCCTGAGGCGAATTATCAGTCCGGCCTCACGCGGCTCGGCCCGGGCGATACCTTGCTCGCCTTTTCCGACGGACTCACCGAATGCGAGAACGCTCGCGAAGAAGAATTTGAAACCGCGCGGCTGCTGAGCTCCGCTCGCGCATTCGCCGGCGCCAGCGCGAGTCAACTGCTCTTTTCGACGCTGGGCGCCGTCATGGACTTTGCCGATGGGCGCGCCCCTGCTGACGATTTGACGCTGCTCGTCGTGCGTCGCGCGACGGCGATGGCCGCGCGGCGAGGTTCGCCGACAGCGATTTTGCAGTAGCGGCTTGAGTTTTCTGCGCGGTTAAAAAAAAAGAGCGGCGCGCCGGGCCCGCTGAAACCGTGGCGTCGGTGCGGTCGCTTGGGGTGTGCTCACCGGAAGTGAGTCAGTCGTAGCAAAAGGTTGCACGAAAGGAGCGGTATGGCGGCAATCACAAGTTCGGTGCTTATGGGCGATTCACGCCCGAGCGGCCAAAGCTGTGCCCAACAATTCAGCGAGTTCTACACCTCGCACTATCGCTATGTGCTCAGAGTGTGCCAGCGATTCTTGTGGCGGCGCGAGGATGCGGAAGACGCTGCGTCGGAAGTTTTTCTCAAGTTGCACACTCTCGAGGGTGACGAGCAGCCCATCTACTCGCTCCCCTGGCTGTCCAAAGTGACGGGCCGCCATTGCATTGACCGGCTGCGTCAGGTAAAGGTGGAACGCCGCCGCCGCGTCGAGGAGGAACATTGCGAAACGCTTCCCGACAATTTGAAGAACTCGCCGCTTTCGCGCGTGCTGCTGCGCGAGCGCAATGAACGCATCCGCGAAGGCTTGCGGCGTCTGCCCCGTGAATCGCGCATTCTGCTGGTCCTCCACTATTACCGCCAGTTGAGCTACGCGGAAATCGCCGCCGCTCTCGGCAAGCAGTTGCCCGCGGTCAAGACCGGAGTGTTTCGTGCCAAGCGTATGCTTCGCGATAAAATCGCGGCCACCACGAAATCTGCTGCAAGTGAGCCGCTTCGGGAATCGAGTGCGGCCCTCTAGTAGAATTGGCGGGCCGATGGGCAGGTACTGAACAACGCGGAAAACAAAAGTCCGACTGCGGGTGAAGTCCATCGCTCCACAATTTGTAGTGCCCGATGAGGTCGCTGCCGCGGAGTACTATCGGGACTTCTTGGGAATTCGCATCCTGGGTTTTTTTGGTCAACTGCCGGTCTTCTCCACCGTCGCTCGCGACAACGCAGAAATTCAGTTGGGAAAAGCGGACTCCGCGGCCGGCCCCGCGCATGACTCCGTTCCACGCGACTCCGGTCTCGACGCCTATGTGGGGGTCACCTCCGTCGACTCGTTCCATGCGCAATTCAAAGAACGCGGTGCCAAGATCGTTGCGTCGCCACAGGTCCGCGTTTCTAAATGTTTTGTGGAAAACAATTTCGGATTCCGATTGGCTTTTGCAATGGACATGCAGAGTCCGACCTAGTCGCTGCCTCGGGAGTTCTATGTTCTCTTTCCTAAAACGGAAGCTGGCAACGCACTGCATTGAATCCCGCTGGAGCGGCTTGACTCGACAGCACGATGGGAAGCCGATGATCATGCGGCGCTACGATTCCCTCCGTCACGCTACAAACACCGTGTTGGCATCGCAATTCCACTGCGTGAGCTTAACAGGGACGGTCTGCCTGCGAAGAACGAGTCAGACGAGCCCTACGAAATAGAAGGCATTCTTGTGCAACGGCGGGATCCGGGCGAAGAGTCGATTCTAGTGCTAGCCATAACAACAAGCGGCATGCGCGAATTTGTTCTTTATTCGAGAAATGTCCCTTCGGTTAAGACATGATTCTGATGCTTCAGACAACTATCAAGCCGCATGAGATCCAGTGCTACACCGCGAGGATCCGGGGTGGGAAGTTTATAAGTCATTTGCCAACCGAGGGTTTTCTCCTTCCGCACAGGCTCCCACGCTGGGCAGGGAGCCTTCATGTGTTAAAATGAAGCTTCCCCAATGCCACCGGGAGTCACAATGCAATGAAATTCGGAGTCGTCGTTTTTCCGGGCTCGAATTGCGACCACGACGCGTTTTACGCCATAGGCAACATTCTCAAAAAGCCGGTTGAATTTATCTGGCACCAGTCGCAAGACCTGGCGGGCTGCGATGCCATCATCCTACCCGGCGGATTTTCTTACGGCGACTATCTCCGCACCGGCGCTATCGCCCGTTTTTCGCCGGTGATGAAATCCGTTGAAAAATTCGCCAAGAGCGGCGGCCTGGTCCTCGGGATCTGCAATGGCTTCCAGATTTTGTGCGAAGCGGGACTGCTCCCCGGCGCCATGTTGCGTAATGCCGGTCTGCGCTTCATCTGCCGCCATGTCCATATCCGCGTGGAAGAAATCGACACGCCCTTCACCTGTGCCGCCACCAGGGGCCAGATTCTGAAAATTCCCATTGCCCACAGCGACGGAAATTACCATGTGGACCACGCCACCCTGGCCGAACTTGAGCGAGACCGCCAAGTTCTTTTTCACTACACCAATCCGGATGGAACCGACGATGCAGCCGGCAATCCCAACGGCTCGATGCATAACATTGCCGGTATCTGCAATCGCGAACGCAACGTCGCTGGCCTCATGCCGCATCCCGAGCGCGCCGTCGAATCCGCGCTTGACTCCGCCGACGGCCTGGCCTTGTTCCATTCCATGGTCGAATCGCTGGTCGGCGCCGCCAAGGCTACCGCTTGAACCATGTCTAAGTTAGCCAAGTCCTTCACGGCCAAGCTGCAGAAGAGCCGCAATCGTGGCGGCTGGACCTACCTCGTTTGGCCGCAGTCGGCGAAATTCTTTCGCACCCGCGGCCTGGTGAAGGTTCGGGGAAAAATTGATGGCCACCCGTTCCAGAGTTCCTTCATGGCCTTGGGCGATGGCAGGCACAAGCTGCCCGTGAAGGCCGAGGTCCAAAAGGCCATCGGTAAAAAGGCAGGTCACATGGTGAAAGTCGTGCTTCGAGAAAGAATCGAACGCTGAATTTACAGTACCAGAAGCCGCATCGGAAGAAGTTGCACTGCAAGAAGCGGTAAGGCGAAGAGGTTCATGGCGACCGTAGCGACAGAGATTAAGGTGACGCCGGAAATCGCGGCGGAGCACGGTGTAACCCGCGAAGAATACTCGCGCATCCAGAAAATTCTCGGCCGCGATCCCAAGATCACCGAACTCGGCATTTTTTCGGTGATGTGGAGCGAGCACTGTTCCTATAAGTCCAGCAAGGTCCATCTCAAGCGATTACCCACGCGCGGCAAACTGGTTGTACAGGGCCCCGGCGAAAATGCCGGCGTAGTGGATATCGGCGATGGCCTGGTCGCCGCTTTCAAAATCGAATCGCACAATCATCCTAGTTATGTCGAGCCGTTCCAGGGTGCCACCACCGGCGTCGGCGGAATCCTGCGCGACATCTTTACCATGGGCGCACGCCCTATCGCAGTCCTCGACTCCCTTCGCTTCGGTGAAATCACCGCAAATTCCAAAACTACCGAAGAGGAGGCGAAAGCCAATCGCCTCATCCTCGACGGCGTAATCCGCGGCGTGGCCCACTACGGAAACTGTTTCGGCGTTCCCACGGTCGGCGGCGAAGTCTGTTTTGAACCGTGCTATTCGCAGAATCCGCTGCTCAACGCACTGGCCCTGGGCATCGCTCGTAAAGAAGAGATTTTCCTCGCCAAGGCCAAGGGCGTCGGCAATCCGGTCATCTATGTCGGCGCGAAAACCGGCCGCGACGGAATTCACGGCGCTTCGCTCCTCGCTTCCGCCGAGTTCACCGAAGAATCGCAACACAAGCGCCCCAACGTGCAGGTCGGCGACCCCTTCGTGGAAAAGTTGCTGCTTGAGGCCTGCCTTGAAGCCATGCGCACCGGCGCCGTCGTGGCCATTCAGGACATGGGCGCCGCCGGCCTCACCTGCTCGACCATGGAAATGGCCTCGCGCGGCGGCACTGGTATCGAAATTGAGTTGTCCAAAGTGCCGCAACGCGAAACGGGCATGACGCCGTACGAGATCATGCTCAGCGAATCACAGGAGCGGATGCTGCTGGTCGCGGAGAGCGGCCGCGAACATGTGGTTCTCGACGTTTTCAAAAAGTGGGGCCTCGACGCCGTCGTCATCGGTGAAGTGAAAGACGGCGAACTCGCCGTTGTAAAAAATCACGGTTTGATCGCAGCGCAAATTCCCGCGCACCCTCTCGCCGAAGAAGGCCCGGTCTACAACCGCCCGCTCGCTGCCCGGGTGCCACGCCTCGAAACCGGAAAAGATTGGTTCCAGTTCGCACCCGACGGTGCGAACCTTACCCAAAATTTCAGAAAGTTGTTGGCATCACCAGCGATCGCCTCGAAACGCTGGATCACTGAGCAATACGACACTTCAGTGCGCACCAACACATTGGCGGGCCCCGGTGCAAGCGATGCCGCCGTCGTTCGAATCAAAGAAAGTGAAAAGAACGGCCCTCACGGAAACACGATGAAAGCCCTGGCGCTCGCAACCGACGGCAACGGCCGCTGGTGCCAGTTAAATCCGAAGCTCGGCGCCATGCACGCGGTCGCCGAAGCTGCTCGCAACGTGGCGGCGAGCGGCGCGCGCCCCATCGCCGCAACCAATTGTCTGAACTTCGGCAGCCCCGAAAAGCCCGAAGTCATGTGGCAATTTTCCCAAGCCATCGACGGCATCACGGAAGCTTGCACCGCCTTAGGAACGCCCATCACCGGCGGCAACGTCAGCTTCTACAACGAGACCCTCGGCAAATCCATTTACCCCACGCCGGTAATCGGCGTACTCGGAATTCTCGACGACGCCTCCCGCGTCCTCAAGATCGCCTTCCGCAACCCCGGTGACGTCATCCTTCTCCTTGACGGCTCGGCTCTGGAGGACCCGTCTTCGCCTAGCGCGGCCTCCGGGCGGAGCGAGGAATCTCGCGTCTCCGCTGAAGCGAAAGAATTCTCTTCCAGCGAGTACTGCAAAACAGTTGCCGGAATTGTGGCCGGAGAACCACCTGCAATCGATCTCGCCGCTGAAAAGCGCCTAATCGATTGCCTGGTAGCGCTGGCCGCGGAGGGCGCAGTTACCTCGGTCCACGATATTTCCGACGGCGGCCTCGCTACAGCAACGGCGGAGTCGTGCTTTGCCTTTCTAGTGACCGGTTCTTTTCCGCTGGGCGCCACAATCAACATTCCCGAAAGCGGCCACGCCGAATCCGAACTCTTCAGCGAACGCGGAGCCCGCTGCATCGTCAGCCTGCCGCCCGAAAAGGTTGCCGCGCAGCAAACGATTGCGCGACAATACGGCGTCGCTGCGGACGAGATCGGCCAGGTGACCGGCGACGGTTCGCTCCGCATCCAATACAAGGGGCGCGCAGTGGTCGATTCTCCGATCGAGGAATTGCGTGATGTATGGGCCAATTCGCTCGAACGTACTTTGCTTACAAAATGAATCCAAAGCTCGAATACGCGGACGATCACTTCCACGACCATTGTGGCGTCGTGGGGGTCTACGGCCATGAAGAAGCAGCAAAGCTCGTGTACTTGGGCCTTTACGCGTTGCAGCATCGCGGCCAGGAATCCGCCGGTATCGTTTCAACCGATGGAAGAGAACTCCACGCTCATCGCGCGATGGGCGAAGTCGAGGAGATCTTCAAGCCGGACGTGCTGAACAAATTGCCGGGCGCCGCTTCGATCGGGCACACCCGCTACTCTACCGCCGGCGATAAAGCGCTCCTCAACGCGCAGCCCATCATGATCGATTGCAACAAGGGCAAAGTTTCCATCGGGCACAACGGAAACCTCACCAACGCCGCTGAATGGCGCCGCAAGCTCGAACACAAAGGCTCGATTTTCCAGACCAACAGCGACACCGAAGTCATCGTCCACTTATTGGCGCGTTCGCAGGCCCGGCATCTTTCCGGGGCGCTGGGCGACGCGCTGAATCAATGCGAAGGGGCGTATTCCCTGGTGGTGTTGACCACCGACGAACTCTACGCAATTCGCGATCCGCGTGGTTTCCGCCCACTGAATCTCGGAAAGCTGATGGCGCCAAATGGCGACGTAGCCTGGATCGTCGCCAGCGAAACCTGCGCATTCGATCTTCTCAACGCGCAATACGTCCGCGAAATCGAGCCGGGCGAGATGCTCCGCATCTCCCGCTCCGGCCTCGAGTCCATTCACTTCGCCCCGGAAAAGCCTCACCAGTTCTGCATTTTCGAGCATGTCTATTTCTCGCGGCCGGACAGCACCATCTTTGGCCGCAGCGTAAACGATAGCCGCGAAATGCTTGGCCGGCGGCTGGCCCGCGAACATCCGGTCGAAGCCGACATTGTTGTTCCGGTTCCCGATTCCGGCGTGCCCGCCGCGGTCGGCTACGCGATGGAATCCGGCATCCCGTTCCGTATGGGCTTGATTCGCAATCATTACATTGGCCGCACTTTTATCGAGCCGTCGCAGGCCATTCGCAATTTTGGCGTCAAGCTCAAGCTCAATCCCATTCGCGGATTGATGGAAGGGAAGCGCGTGATTCTGGTGGACGACTCCATCGTCCGCGGCACCACCAGCCGCAAAATTGTCCGCATGGTGCGAGAAGCCGGCGCCCAAGAAGTGCATGTACGAATCTCCTGCCCGCCAACCATTTCGCCCTGCTACTACGGAGTGGATACGCCGACACGCGAAGAACTGATCGCATCTTCCAATACCCCGGAGGACATTCGCCGCTTTCTGGGTGCCGATTCGCTGGGCTACATTTCGCTGGCGGGATTGCGCCAGGCGGTCAGTGACACCAAAGGCAATTTCTGTACGTCTTGCTATACAGGCAACTACCCGACGGATCTGGTGCAATTGGAAGTGCGCGAAGGAGCAAGTTTCGGAAAGCTGACCGACAACGCTCCGGTGATGGTGGAACGTGAAGGATAAGAAAGCACAAAGCAAGAAATCGCCCGACAAGAAAAGGGAACCAGAACTCACGATGGAACAAAAGGTCTGGCGCGAAGTCGTTGCGTGGTTCTGGGTCGGCCTGGTGTTTCTGCTGATCAACGGAGCGGTCGGGCAAGCGCGCGTAATTCCTTCTGAGTCCATGCAAAACACGCTGTTGGTGGGCGACCACCTCATCATGAGCCGCATGGGCTACGATGCGGGAATCCCCTTCACCAATGTGCATCTGCCGTTGTGGCGAAATCCGAAGCGCGGACAGATCGTAATTTTTAGGCCCGTGATTCCCGGCGAAACCTCCGATGTGATCAAACGAGTGATCGGACTGCCGGGCGAAACAGTGGATGTGCGCGATGGCAGCGTTTGGGTCAACGGAACTCGGCTGCAAGAACCTTACACCGTGGGCCGCACCGAGCCCGGCGATCCGATGATGTATCGCGGCGTGTTTGCCGGCCAGGCCAACGTGTTGCCATACACGGTTCCCAAGGACTGTTATTTTGTGATGGGCGACAACCGCGGCAATTCGCTGGACAGCCGGTTCACGGGATGTATTCCGCGGGCCAACATCGTCGGCACGCCGGTCATGATCTACATGTCCATTGATACGCCCTCGGAGCCGTGGGGTTCGGGCGCCATTGGCGATCGCGTTTCGGCATACGCGAATGCGCTGATCCATCCCAGTGAAGTTCGCTGGCGCAGGCTGTTTCGGTTATTCTAGTTGTAGTGCCGGGCTTTAGCCCGGCAGATTTCGCCGGAGCCGTCGCCTCGTGAAGGCCGAAAAAATCCAAAGCAGACCTCAAGAAAAACTGACCACGGAGCAGAAGGTCCGGCGCGAGATTATTGCCTGGTTCTGGGTGGGACTGGTCTTTCTGCTGATCAACGGTGCGATCGGACAAGCGCGTGTGATTCCGTCTGGTTCCATGGAGAACACTCTGCTGATCGGCGATCACCTAATCATGAGCCGGGTCGGCTACGATGCCGGAATCCCCTTTACGGGATGGCACGTGCCGTTGTGGCGAAATCCAAAACGCCAGCAAATCATTATTTTCAAGCCGCCTTTTGATTTGACGCAGCCGGATTACGTGAAGCGTGCGATCGGGTTGCCGGGAGACACCATAGATATTCACGACGGCGCGGTGTGGATAAACGGCGGGCGCTTGGTAGAGAACTACACGCTCGGAAAAACGGAGCGCGTCGACCCGAATGCGTACGCTGGCGCGTTTGCGGGCATGCCGCAGGTGATGCCCTTCAAAGTTCCGGAAAATTGTTATTTCGCGATGGGCGACAACCGTCAGAATTCGTTCGATTCGCGATACTGGGGCTGCGTGCCGCGCAGCGATATCATCGGCACACCGGTGCTGATTTACATGTCGTTGAACGCTTCGGAGGATGCCTGGAAGCCGGGCAAGATTGGCGAAAGATTTCTGGCCTACCTGAATGGGATCATCCATCCGGGGACGGTGCGCTGGAGGCGGTTGTTTCACGTTTTCTAAGCGGGGTTTTTCTGAGCAAGTAAACTAGGTCGCAAGCCGCGGCGAATCCCACCTTGCCGCGCTACGATTAGATAACTGGGAACAAAACAAGGGCCGCTGCAAAAATCCATGAGATACGCCGACGCAGGAGTGAATATCGCTGTCGCAGATGAGGCCAAGAGCCGCATCCGGCATCTGGCTACGCGCACGTTCACCAACGGAGTGCTGGGAGGAATCGGCAGCTTCGGCGCGCTGTTTGCGCTGGACGTAAAGAAATTCAAAGAGCCGATTCTGGTATCGAGCGCGGACGGCGTGGGCACGAAGCTGAAAGTGGCGATTGCGATGAACGTGCATTCGACGGTGGGCGGCGACCTGGTGAATCATTGCGTGAACGACATTCTAGTGCAGGGCGCTGAGCCGCTTTTTTTTCTGGACTATCTCGCGCTCGGCAAAATGGATGCGCGCGTGGTCGAGCAACTGATCGACGGGATGAGTCGCGCTTGCCGCAAAGCGGGTTGCGCGCTGATCGGCGGTGAGACCGCGGAGATGCCGGGATTTTATGCCGCCGGAGATTACGATCTGGCCGGATTCATTGTCGGCGCGGTCGAGAAGAAAAATCTGCTGACGGGGAAAAACGTCAAACCCGGCGACACGCTGCTGGCTTTGCCTTCGGCCGGACTGCATACGAACGGATATTCGCTGGCGCGCAAGCTGGCCTTTGAAGTTGCCAGGTTGAAACCGGACACGTATGTAGCAGATGTCGGCAACAAGATCGGCGCGGAACTGTTGAAACCGCATCTCTGCTACGCTCCGGCGCTGCGAACGATTCTGGCGAACGGCTGGGTTTCCGCGCTGGCGCATATTACCGGCGGCGGGATTCCGGGAAACTTGCCGCGCGTGTTGCCGGCGGGGGTGAAAGCGCAGATTGACCTGGCGTCGTGGCCGGTGCTGCCCATCTTCAAATATCTGGCAAAGGTGGGGAAGATGGATTCGGACGCGCTGCTCGAGTCGTTCAACCTGGGTGTGGGGATGGTGCTGGTGGTGCCCTCGGCGCACGTGAAAAAAGTGGAAGCGGATCTGAAACGCCGCCGCGAGAAGTTCTTCCAGATCGGGCGCATCGAGCGCGGCGATACCGCCAAAGCGCGTGTGGTGTACTCAGGCGCGCTGAGTCTTTAGCCTGCAACACAGAAAAATTGACCCCTACCCGGAGTGTCCTAGCGGTATATCGATAACATTTGGCTGTCCGAGGCAAGAGCAAGCGCCGCCCGACCGTGCTGTCGGTCTTCAGGCCGGGAGGGACATTTCGTAGCTCCCGGCAAGTTATCCCGACGGTCGGCGCGTACGGCTTTGCTTTTTCAGTATCATGCTTGCGCAAGTCATTCAGGCATGAAAGAACAATGAGAAGCACGTTCTGCCGCGCCTTCAAGAGCAAAGCGATGATGGCCAAGCGACGTACACGCCACAGTCTGTCCGCATCCGAGAAGCTTCGCTAAGCCGGAATTGGAGTAAGCGGTAACGGCCTTGTCTTTTTTGTCGCGGCTTGGCTTCGCGCGGGCTTTGTGCCCTAGCGGGAGGCAGGTCTTGACCGATGTGACTTGCAAAGGCTACAAGAGAGTCGGCTTACTTCTGTTCCAGCCCACGGATGTAAGCGAGGGAACGCACATGGGGCTGTAAGGCTGGGAACGCGTGCGGCTCCCGTTACGAGGGGGCGGTTTGTTCGTTCGGCAGCAAGGCATCGACCCGTTGCAGGAGTTTTGAGACGCCATCCACCTTGGAAATAAAATCAACGCCAATACATGTGCAGACAGAATCGGCGTGCAGGTCGGTAAACATCATGAACAAGATGATTGGGGTGCCCGGCAGTGTATTCTTCAAGACCGAGGCCGCCTCCACCCCATTGAGGCGAGGCATGGCGAGATCCAGGAGGATCAAGTCGGGATTTGTTTCCCTGGCCTTTTGGACGGCGTCGACGCCATCAACTGCTTCATGCAGGATAAGTTCCCTGTGACGGTGCTCCAGCAAGAATCTGACGGAATGCCGCATGGATGCGCTGTCATCCGCTACGAGCACAGGTTTACGCACGAATCAGGCTGCTGCTTTATTTGCGTTGATTCAATACGGAAGATTCTGTAACGGTTCACCGGGCGTTTGAGCGGGCCGCGTCGCCCAATGCTGCGCTGCAGGCCCCGGTAGAGCCGCAAACGAAAGCGTTCCCTCGAGAAAAGCTCGCACCCGGAACTGTGTTACTGGGGAATTTGTTAGCGCACGACGTCTTTCATTACGTCTACGATGATGTTGGTGTTTTTGTTGAAGACGACGATGTGGGCGCCGATGACGCTGCGCTGGTAAGTGGGAGGGAGCGGAGGGAGTTCGCGGGTGATTTCGACTGGGCAGGGCTGAAGCTTTTTCTGCAGTCCAGGGGGGAGAGTGCCGTTGCGT
>DATMZI010000054.1:0-12772 GCA_035607085.1 Candidatus Eiseniibacteriota bacterium
CTCGGTGAATTTTCCCGCCTTCGGCCCATACGTCTATTTTGTTTCCGAACTCACCAGCGAAAACCAATCACCGGCCGCCGAACTGAACTACCAACAGGACAAAAGTCGGAGCCGGAATCATGATCGCTCATAACCCCCGCACGGATCCGGCAATCGGGATTCCCGCACGTTCCCGTGTCAACGCTTCGACGCTGCCCTTGCTGGCAGCTCCGCATGACCCGGGGCCGATGTGGATCGCTATACGACTTTCGTATGATTTTTGCATTCACGACATCTCGCCGGTTTAACCGGCGCGCAAGGAGCAGCGCGATGAAAACCTACGCCCAGGCAAACCATCCCATGACAGTCTTCGATTCCGCATTAACATTCGCCGTTCCCATCGCTCTACTCGCTATCCTTTTCACGCCGCACCCGCTTGGCGCCCAGCGCGACATCCTCCCGCTCCCTTCCACCGGCAACGTCACCCTTTCTCTTGACGAATACAACCGCCTCATTACCCTCGCTGCCAAGCCCGTAAAAAAGCCCGACGGCGCACCTCTCAATTACGCCATTCAAAACGCGGAACTCAAGCTCCGTGTCACCAGCGAATCCGTCCTCGGCTCGATTCAGCTAGAGGGCGCAACCTACACCAAGTCCGCCACCAAAGTTGCCCTCACCAGCGGCATGACCATTCTCGACGCCCGCCAGGATGGCAAACTTCTCCCGTTGCAACTCGAAAACGGCATGACCACTGCGGTCCTCGCGGGCTCCTCCAGTTTCGCCGTAGCTCTCGACGCCGGCCTCTCACTCGGCATCGAGGCCGGCCGCGCCTCCTTCGCCATTCCCGTTCCTTCCGCAGGCAGCGCGCGCCTCGCTCTCGTCGTCCCCGGTGACCACACCAATGTACGCATCTCCCCCGGCCTCATCACCAGCCGCTCCTCCGCCAACGGCCAGACTTCCATCGAAGCTACTCTCGTCCCCGGCCAAACCGCCTCTATCTGGTGGACTACCCGCGAAGTCACCGCGCCCTCCATACCGCGCGAAGCCCGCTTTCTCTCCAATCTCAAAACTCTTTTCACGGCCAGCGAATCCGATCTCCGCATCGCCGTCCTCGCCGACATCACCGTCGTGCAAGGTGATCCCTCGCAATTCACGCTCTCCGTTCCCGCAGGCTACGAGGTCACCAGCGTCACCGGCCCTACCCTCGAATCCAGCGAAACGCAAAACAACAAGCTCACCCTCAACGTCACCAACCCTGCTCAGCGCAGCCACGAATTTCTCATCTCACTCGAAAAATCCGTCACCGAACCCAAAGCCGAAGCTCCTTTCCTGGGCTTCAACAACACCCAGCGCGAAACCGGAGAAGCCCTCGTCGAAGGCTCCGGCACCATGGAGCTCACCGCCAAAGAATCGGGTAGCCTCAAGCGCATGGACGTAAAAGAAGTGAATCCCTACCTCCGCGCCCTCGCGCGCTTCCCCTTACAAGCCGCTTTTCGGTATCACCGCCAGCCGAGCGAGCCTCCATCGCTCGCTCTCGCCTGGACCCGTTTCCCGGACAGCAGCGTCCTCGCCGCCGTCGCCGAGCGCGCCGTAGTCACTACGCTCGTCACCGTCGAAGGCAAATCCCTCACCGAGGTAAAGCTCACTGTCAAAAACCAGGCGCAACCATTTCTAAAAGTTGCTCTCCCTGCAGGCGCCAGCATCGTCTCGGCAGACGTCGCCGGCGAGAAAGTGAAACCGGTGCAAGGTTCCGACGGCGCCCGCGTTCCGCTTCTCCGCCCCGGTTTCCGCCCGACAGGGCCTTACGTCGTCTCGTTCGTTTTCCTGCACTCCGGCGCCCCCTTCGCCAAAAAAGGCGGCTCCGATCTTTCCCTTCCGAAAATGGATGTGCCTATCGACCTGCTTCAATGGGAGGTTTTTCTGCCGCAACAGTACAAAGTGAAAGACTTCGGCGGCGACGCCCTCGCCACCAGCCTCCTTCCGCAAACTTCCTGGAGCGACGTCGAGGAGTACAAGTCTCTCGGTTATGCCCTTCCGCACAATGAACTCTCATTGGCGCCCGGCCAGATTGGCGGCATCGTTGTCGACGCTTCCGGCGCGGCAATTCCAAAGGCCAAAGTCACCGTCGTCCACCAGGACACCGGCACGACCCTGACCGCAGCGGCCGACGACTCCGGCCGCTGGGTCGTCTCGAATGTTCCCTCCGGCCGCTTACAAGTCACCGCGGCTTCCCCCGGATTCAAGGATTACCGCCAGGATGCCAATTACGACGCCAGCAGGCCGCTGCCCCTCAGCTTCAATATGAATCTTGGCTCCGTCAGCGAAACCGTAACCGTGACTTCCGGCCTCGCAACCTTGCAAACCGACAGCGTCGAGACCTCTTCGCGAATCGAAAAACAAGCCCGCAAACGCGCCCTCGAACAGGAACGCGCCGCCTCCCCCAACGTCACCAACCTCCAGCAACGCGTCGCAGGAGTTCTTCCGGTCGCTGTTGACGTTCCGCGCGCCGGCAACTCGTACCGCTTCGTCCGCCCTCTCGTCCTCGACGAAGAAACCAAAGTCAGCTTCACCTACAAATCCAAATAAAGTCCTGTCGAGCCGCCGGAGCCGGCGCACTAATCGCGCCGGCATTTCAATGAATCCGCAATCGTGAATACGACGGTGAACTCCAAAAAGCTCAATGTTCCTGTGGCTGATCATGTTCGGCGCCGCCGACCAGCAGGTTGATGCTAAGCAGCCCCTTGGCCTGAAGTTGCAGTTGCACGAACCTCATAAGGACCACTCGCTGATCCTGTTCAACAACAGCCATCACCTTCTTACTGCCGATCGCCTCGATCGCGACTCGCAAGCGTCGCTTGGTTCCGCAAACACCTCAAGCACTGATCAAACATTGTCATTTCGACCGAAGTAGCTCGACGCGACGCATTGGAGAGGCCTCACTGCGAAATTCCGCGCCGCCACCTCGATGAGAGGACCCGTACCAACGCGCCAGGCCGCATCTTTGGCAGAAACGCTAAACCGTCTCATCTCCAGTTCGTCTATTTCCCCATGAACCCCCGCCTGGCCCGTAATCCCCTTCTTGCACTTCTGCTGTCCGCGATCTCTTTTGTTGCTTTCAGCGCTTTTCCCCAAACGAGCACGCCGCCCCAGGCTCCGAACGACCCGACCGTGGTGCTCATTCACGGCGCCACCTTCCAGATGGGAATCGACACCAGGGAAATTCCTCACTTTGAAAACGTCTTCGGCATCGATCACCCGCAACTCTTCAACGACGAACTTCCAAAACACACGGTCACTGTAGCCGACTTCTACTTGGACAAATTTCTAGTCACCAATGCGCAGTTCAAAGCGTTCCTGCGGATCAATCCCCTCTGGCAACCCCAACAGCTCCCACCGGATCTCGACAACGGCAACTACCTTCAACATTGGGCGGATCCCGGTCAGCTCAACGCAAAGCCCGATCACCCCGCCGTGAACGTCAATTGGTACGTCGCCACGGCGTTTTGTCGCTGGGCCGACAAACGTCTCCCCACCGAAGCCGAGTGGGAATACGCTGCTCGAGCCGGCTCCGGTTCGCTTTTTCCCTGGGGTGACGAACCTCCCGACAAATCTCGCGCCAACTTCGCCGACCACGTCGGCACCACAACTCCCATCGGCACTTATCCTCCCAACGCTTTCGGGCTTTACGACATGGCCGGCAATGTCTGGCAATTTCTCGCCGACGATTGGGCGGCTTATCCCTCCCACGCTGTCGACGCCGCCCCGCGGCACATCGATCCAGAAGAGCTCAATAAGTTCGCGATTCATCCGAATGGTCGCAGGCGGGTCATTCGCGGCGGAAGCTATTCCGCTCATCCTGTCAATCTCTGGGTTGAATATCGCGACAGCCATCCCGCCAACAGTTCCCAGGACTTCGTGGGCTTCCGCTGCGCCAAATCCGTGACGCATCCCTGACTGGCCACATTCCCGTTGAAACCTCAACACCCAGCGGTATCATTCCAGAGGCTTTTGCAGCAGCGCTAGAAACGGCGAGGTTGCCGCCCCGTGAGCAAAAAGCAAAATTCGTCCTCTGCACTCCCGTTCAAGGGTGCCGTGTTGACGTTCCTCTTTGCCACGGCATTCCTGGCTGTATCGCCTGCGCACACAGGTCAGCAAGACAAGCGCGCCGGCATGCCCGGAATGGACATGCACGACCACGAAGACATGAGCAGCATGGGTCCAAGCATGATAGCCATGGCCGGCCACGTGTACATGACGCCGCTCCGTCCGAAGCAGCCCGGCGACCTAGAGAAAGCAAAAGCCATCGTAGCCGAAATGACAGCCGCCATTGAGCGCTACAAGGACTATCGCAAGGCTTTGCTGGACGGATATGACATTGCGAACCCGAAACTCAAGCAGCCTCAGTATCATTTCATTAGCAAGACCAATACCAGGGAAGCGGACCTCCGTTTCGACCCGCACAAACCAACAGCCTTGCTCTACCGGCGAACTCCAAAGCTCGAATACATGCTGGAGGGCGTGATGTATACCGCCAACCCCGACGCCACTGAAGACGAGCTGAACGAGCGCGTCCCGCTTAGCATCGGCCGCTGGCACCGGCACATCAACGTCTGCTGGGCTCCCGAAGACCGCGTAAGCGACTACCAGGCCGCCCATCCCAAGTTCGGTATGTTCGGCTCCATCAATACCGAAGAGGCCTGCAAAGCCGAACGCGGAGACTTCCATCCCTATATGTTCACCTGGATGATCCACATCTTTCCCTACGAGCCCGACTTCAAAGAAGTTTTCTCCATGAACGACGACGTCGCCCACGTCCACTGATCGGACCTGGGCCCGTCAAACCACGCCGCTTCGATCCGCGGTAGCGGAATTTACCTACCCGTTACGTGCGGACCCTTGACGGAACCGCTGCGCGGCGCTATAGGTAAAGTTCGACCGGCAGCGCAAGCACCGGTGCCACCATCGGATGAAATATCAGCTGATTGGACTTTCACTAGGTTTTCTGGCGACGACTCTCTGCGCGACATCCGTGCACGCGCAACGACGCGGTACGGCCGGGTTCGCGCCGGCGGGCAGGAATGGCATGGGATTTGGGCCAGGCGCAATGCGGCATGGCCTCGCGCCAGTTGCCGGCCGTTTTGCTCACTTACAGCGCCATCACTATCGTTATGCGTACCCCGGATACGGACCGTACTTCTACTATCCCGATTACGACCACGATGACTCGCCGGACGAGCTGCCGCCGCCAGTGCGTGCCGCCGCCCAGCCTCAGGCTCCGGCAGAAAATTCAAAACCGGCCGACTCCGTCGTGATCGAGCTCCGCGGCGATCATTGGGTGCGTCTGACGAGCACCGGCCCGGTCGAAATCGTAGGAAAGGTTTCTCCTGCCAGCGCTTCGTCGGTCGCGCTGTCCGCCTTCGACCCAACCCCTGCAACCCCGTCCCTCCCGGCCGCCTTGCTCGTCTTTCGAGATGGTCACCGTGAAGAAGCCGTTAAATACACCATCGTAGGCAACATCATCTATCTCAAAGCCGATTACTGGACCACCGGCTCCTGGTCCCGCGAAATCCGCGTCACCGAACTGGATGTGCCCGCCACCCTCAAAGCCAACAACGACCGCGGCGCCAAGTTCGCCCTGCCCTCCCGCCCTAGCGAAGTCATCCTGCGCCCGTAAAAATAACCAACTCCAATTTGATAAATCTGGTCAGTGTCGTCCTGCGGCTTCCAGCATTGCCGGCCAATCGAAGATTGCGCCCTTGGCCCAGTCCACAGCCCTAGCAGCTTATCCGGATCAAGGCCAGTATTTTCATAACGAAAGCCCCGGTCAAGGATGGCCGTGACCTTATAAACCCCGGCGGACACTTGGTCGGCGTCCAATTTGGAAAATCGTCTAACGGGTCGGCTCGCCTCTTCATTCTCCCGTCAACTGGTTTTCGTTACGGCATCGCAACCATCAATGATTGGAATAAAAAAGGTCGGTTAGCAAAGGGGCCAACGACTCCCACAGCTCTTTCCTGGTGCGAAGGCTTTCCAGCTAAAAACTTCGAGGGGTAGACTGTTTTGCATTTTTTCGTCGAGACAACCAGGCAGGCTCGTGCGCTCGAGTAAAATTCTGAACTCGCGGTAATATTGGCTGTTTGGCTTTCTCAACCGATCCGCAAAAGAGACCAGCTAAAATATACGAGTGGGCGCGACGACGACAAGCAGGATCAAAATCGAAAAAGTGTGGGACCGATACGTAGCCCACGCGACGTCTCCTCAGGTTCAAGAGGAATGGGCGCCTCCCATGCCTTTGAGTTGCTCGGAGCTGGTCAAGGAATTGAGGTCCCGAGGAGTGCACACAACCGGCATCTCCGGCGCCTTCTACCAAGCGGATCCGAATTGGCTTCAGAATCCGGACTGACGAACGGGACACATCGACGGCTTCCTGCGCGCGGGTGTTTTTCCTTCCAGCGACGCTAAGTCCTGTATTTCCCACGCTTACGAGGAGTCCATACTGACGAAAAACACCGGAACGCCAATCCGTTCCGCGAAAGCGGTACTCTCCCTTGCCGATTGGCAAACTGCCGAAGCAGAGCTCTCCATCGCCGGTACTTCGGTTTGCTAGGCCGTCACGTTTTTGTCACTCAAGAAACCTTCTAACCAATGCTCTCATCCTATTCCTCAGAGATTCGGTCCCATCGCTAGCCGTGGGTGTATACTCTGGGTCTCGGGAGGCCAACTCATGCAACTCTCCTCTTCGCGGCTTCTGACCGCCACTTTCGCCGCCCTGCTTACCACGGGATTAGCGTTTGCCCAGTCGCAGGACACTTCGGGCAGCCAATCGGGTGGCCAATCCGGCTCAGGTCCTCAAACCTCGACGCAAGATCCGTCGAGCCAACCGAACATCAATACTCCCGCGCCCCAACAGCCAGCTCCCCCGCCCGCCGACAAGAACGCGAAAAAAGAGCCCGGCTCCGGCGCCCCGGTCAACTCACCGGACACTGTCAATCCCAAGAACTCCAAAGAAGACGTGGACGCCATCGGCAATCGCAGCGTCGGCAAAGGCATCAATTTCTACTCGCTTGAAAAGGAAATCGGCCTCGGCAAGCAGCTGGCCCAGGAAGTCGAGCGCTCCTCCAAACTGGTCGATGATCCCGTCGTCACCGAATACGTAAACCGCGTTGGCCAAAACCTCGTTCGTAACTCCGACGCGAAGGTTCCCTTCACCATCAAGGTGATTGACTCCGACGAAATCAATGCGTTCGCCCTTCCCGGCGGCTTCTTCTATGTGAATAGCGGCCTGATTCTCCGCGCCAACGAAGAGTCGGAGCTGGCAGGCGTCATGGCCCACGAAATCGCGCACGTCGCCGCCCGCCACGGCACCAAGCAGGCCACCAAGGGCGACATCGTCCAGCTCGCTTCGATTCCTGCCATGATTTTCATTCCTTACACCTGGGCCGGTTATGCCGCCTATCAGGGCATGAATTTCCTTATCCCCATGACTTTCCTGAAGTTTAGCCGCGACGCGGAACGCGAAGCCGACTTCCTCGGCCTGCAATATATGTACAAGTCCGGTTACGACCCCAACTCCTACGTCACGTTCTTCGAGCGCATTCAGGCTGACGAGAAGCGCCGCCCTGGCACCATTGGCAAAGCCTTCTCTACCCACCCGCCAACTCCCGAGCGCATCGAGAACACACAAAAAGAAATTGCTCGCATTCTTCCCGCGAGACAGGAATATGTCGTCACGTCCTCTGAGTTCGATTCCGTGAAGGGCCGCCTGCGCAACATCATGTTCGCGCGCAAAGCGGTGGATAACGGCCCCAACAAGCCCACTCTGCGCACGCGCACCGAGCAACAAGACAAAAAGAAGAACGATCCTCAGGCCGATCCCAGCAGCGACGACGATCGTCCCACATTAAAACGCCGCACCGACAACCCATAAACTCGAAAGATCAAAAATAGAAAATAGAAGCAAAAGAAAGCGGCTCGTTGAGCCGCTTTTTTTGTTTCGTTTGCGCTGCAACGCACGTTTAGCCGATCGCCCAGGTTCAAGCGGCGTTTTCCTCGATTGCAATCGAAGCAACAGCCGACATCATGCGCGGACGCCGCCAGAATGGCGCGTGCTATCGTGAAATCGTTCGCGCACAAACATGCCTGAAACTCTGGCCGCAGAACGAGAGATGTCGCCGGAAACTGCAGCAGCTTCCGCGAACGCTCCCTTTCTCTCTTCCATCTGGTTTGTGGTACTGGCCGCATTTCTACTGCGCGTGTTCCTTTGCTTGCTGAGCCACCGGCTTGACTCCGTGCATCCGGTGCGCGCTTTTGTGGGAGGCGAAGCGGACTATGTGGCATGGTCGCTGCACTCGGGCAAAGGATTTTCGTCTCCTTTTCCCGGATACGCCCGGCCGACAGCCTGGTTGGCTCCGGTTTTTCCAGCGCTGTGGTCCATCGCGTTCGCGTTCTTCAATCCCTTTCGCACGCAGGGACACGTTTATTTCTGCCAGGTCCTGAATTCGGCGTTCGCGGCGCTGACCTGTGTTCCCATCTACAAGATGGGAATCCGATTGCTGGGGGAACGCCCGGCGATAGTGAGCGGCTGGTGTTGGGCCCTTCTTCCCCTAGCCATACTGTTTCCCCTGGAGTGGGCGTGGGATCAAAGCTTGGCGGCGCTGCTCTTCGCCTGGCTGCTCAGTACGACGTACCTATTGAGCGAGGATCGCGCGCGCAATTGGATCTGGGCAGGCTACGGATTGTTGTGGGGAGTCGCAGCGCTGACGAATCCGTCGCTTTGTGTGATGCTGCCCTTCTGGCTTGGATGGATGGCGGTGGTGCGGTGGCGGCGTGGCCTGCCGGTCGTCGCGCCCGCGCTCACGGCCGTGCTGATCTGCTTGCTGACGCTAGCACCGTGGACAGTGCGGAACTACCGGCTGTTCGGGCATTTTGTTTTTGTGAAATCGAATTTCGGCGCCGAGTTATGGCTGGGCAACAACCCGCAGGTAAAGGACGGGTTCACGGGATGGCTGCATCCGATGGTGAATGCGGCGGAGCTGCAGCAGTTGAACGAACTGGGTGAATACGCGTACATGCAGCGGAAACAGCGCGAGGGCGTGGACTTCATTCGCGGCAATCCGGAGCTGTTTGCGAAGCATGCGGCGCTGAGGGTGCTGGACACCTGGGCGGGCACCTATTACTTCAAGGAAGATCCGTGGATCCGTTCCCTCGGACTAGGGACCATTGCCGTGGCATGTACGCTTGTATTTTCGCTGGCCGCCGGGGTTGGACTGCTGCGCGTGGCCCGACGAAACTGGATGGAATTTCTCCCCCTGATCTTATGCGTGATCGTCTTTCCGATTCCGTATTACATCACGCATTCGTCGTTGCGCTACCGGCACCCGATGGATCCGGTTTTAACGCTACTGGCCGTGGCTGGTTATTGGGGTTGGAGGACTTCACCCAGCAAGCATACGACGATGTCAGGAGCATGAGTCATCCCGGCGAAGACGGGCGGCACAGCGCTGTGTTGAACTTTCTTACTGATTGCGGCGATGCTCTTCGGGAGCGGCCTGAACGCCCATGCGGCGAAGTTCTTCGGCGTAATATTTGCGGTACAACACGTCCCACTCCTCGCTGCCTTCGATGATCTCTTTCTTCTGCGAGGTAATCTTCTTGCGCACTTCCGTGTCTGCCTTCTCTTCCTCGCGCAAAGAGTTGGTGAGCAGGGTAACGATCTGCTGGCGAATGGTGTCGCGATCCTCAATGAATTCCACTTCGTCGCTGGCCACCAGCACGTCCATGATTTTGTGCGACAACCGCACAATCTTTTCCCGCGTAAGCCTCATTCTTTGACCTTCCCTGGAGTTTCCCTATGCACTGTTTCGCGCGAATGTGAAGGCAGATGCGTCACAAAAAATCAACGCAACACCAGTTTCTTATCGCGAGCGAGCTGAGCTTTCACTTTCTTGAACATGTCCTGGTAAGAGATTCCGGAGTTGCGCATCTGCTCCTGATGCTGAATCAAGATCTGGCGAGCCTCTTCGTTGATGCGGTCCTCGACGGTAATTTCTTCGACCATGGCCTGGCGGACACGCTGCGTGACCGCCGCCGCACTTTTCACTTCCACCAATTCCCCTTCGTTTAGTTTTTTGACGATTTCCGTCGCCATGTACGAGACAAGATCGCGATTGATCAGCATTCCGCTCCGTTCGGCACAGATGAATCCACTCCAGGGCGTGAACTGAAAATTTTAAAGGCAGAGAGGAAAAACCGCAAGGAAGGCAGCGCCGGGAGGGTCGTGGTTGGCCCGACAGGGGCCAATCAGCAGCTTGGGAATCTGCGGATCAGGCAATTTCCGTGAGCGATTTCTCAGACTCGGTTACTGCCCACCAAAGAAGAATCGGCACACCAGCGCTCACGGATGGAGGCGGTATTCGTTCAAGTTAACCAAAAAGACGCGTAGGAATGGCAAATGTTTGCACGCCCTGGCCGGAAGTACAGGTGGCCGAAAGTACAGGCAAATTAAAGTCTTTATTATCATATAGATGGGAGGGAGAAAGACAGGTGGAAATGCTGTAAGTTTGGCAGAGGGATTGCACAGTAGAGGATATCGGGACTGTCCCCCGAGGAGTGTGTGCGCAGTACACCCAGCTACGGAGGAACGAAAGACATGAAGAAAGCAATTTTTGTTGCAGTGCTGGCCGGTGCTTTGACGCTCGGCTTTGGTGGCACTGCCAAGGCTGACCCGATTACATTTACTGTGAACGGTAATACCGTTTTTACCGTGAATGTGACCAGCACGGACGTTACCATTAACGTGTCCTGCTTGGATGCAACTTGCCAGGCATATTGGCTGACCACTGTGGGTGTGAAGGGCCTTTCGTTCGACGGCGATCCCACTGAAATTCAGAAACCTAATGGGTTTGCCGACGTCGCGAACGGTGGGACAAATCTCGGGCAGACTGGCGCCTGCGATGGTACACAACTGCAAAAGTCGGTTTGCTGGACGATCAGTGGATCGATGCCGTTAACCCAGATAGGAAATGGCCTCACGTTCGAGGCAGGACTCACTAACGGCTCAGTTAACCTGGACGACGTTCATTTGCAGGCGATTGCTTTTTCGGACCAGAGCGCGACTACCGGGACTCGGGTGTTCGCAGTTTCCCAGGGGCCGGACACGACCACGCAGACGCCTGAACCGGCCAGCCTGACGTTGTTGGGCTTGAGCCTTCTCGGCGTGCCGTTCCTTCGCCGCAAGAAGTAACAACAACTCCCACACACTTCTGAGCCGGCGACCTGAGGTCGTCGGCTTTTTTATTTTCTGCAGTCGATTTCAACCACATCGTGGGGCGCCGCGAGGCGCTGCGATGAGGCGCTGCGATGAGGCGCTGCGTTGACCACTTTCAGCGCTTGCTGTAGCCTGTTTAAGCGATCATTT
This sequence comes from Candidatus Eiseniibacteriota bacterium, assembly GCA_035607085.1. Taxonomy (GTDB): domain Bacteria; phylum Acidobacteriota; class Terriglobia; order Acidiferrales; family UBA7541; genus Acidiferrum. The sequence goes on from DATMZI010000054.1 coordinate 11,396, forward strand.
CTCCGGCCGGGCGGTTAGCTCAGTTGGTTAGAGCGCCTGCCTTACAAGTCTTCCCGCACGAAGAATCAACAACTTACACCGTCTGCTACGAAATACCACCGAATGCTACAAGTGCTGCATCCGCGAGGACTTAAACGCGATCCCTCGAACGCTCGTAGCACTCGGTAGGGCTCGGTGGTGGGCACAAAACTGGGCACACCGAATTGGCTGAGTTGTCCAGCATGGAGAGCAAGGGATCGCGGGGACACCTTCGGAGCACCCGCGCAGCTTTCTATTTTTTTATTTTTTCTGTGGACCCCATGGAACGAACGAGATCGCAGGGTGGACGAATAGTTGACGTGCGCAGCAACAGTAATCCTCACCTGAACGGGCGAAACTTCACCTTCCTTGCCCAACTCGCCGCTGGAGTGAACACGCCTCAAGGGGACGCACGGGGCAATGCCGCTAGGGTGCCTTCGCGGCCAATGGCCTTCGACCGGCGCAAAGCAATTACTTGCTCGATGGCATTGACAACAATTCGAGATACCCACGAACCGCCCAGGCAAGAACGGAATCAGCCGAATGCGGCGCCAGATGGCCTCGTTTGTACCCACGATTTTGGCTCGTCCATGATTCTCTACCGCAAGGATGTCGGGGAGGATGTAACTCGCGTGATGCGCAGGGGATTTCCTAAATGCCGCCAGTTTGTTTCCATCTTTTTGCAAGTGCGATTGGGCTCCTCCGCTTAACTCATTAAGAAAAATAGGCTTGTTGATTGCAATTTTTGGTTGGTTGCGTGCCTCCCACTGCCATTGCCCTCACCCTGCCCAGGCGTGCGGTTATCGTGTGGTCCCTTGGGGCTTAAGGGCGAGCTGCATCCCGATTTGGTTGTGAGGACGTCGCCAGTCGGGTGCTTTGGCAGAGGATTTCCCCATGACCGCATCCGTTCTTTCCATTCGTGCTAGCCTCCACTCGCTGCGCTGCGCGTTCGCATTCGTGGCCACTCTGGCTGCGCTCTCTCTCATACGCATTCCATCTGCTGCCGCCCAGGCTCTGCAAGGCCAGTGGCGAACGCTGCCGAACCCCATGCCCATCAATCCCGTGCACGCGGCTCTTCTCCATAATGGCAAGGTACTGATTGTTGCCGGCTCTGGCAACCTCCCGAGCGAAACGAACTGGCGGGCCGCAATCTTCGACCCAGCAGCAGGAACCGTCACCACTCAAACCGTTACTTGGGATATGTTCTGCAACGGCATGGTCATTCTTGCCGATGGCCGCGTATTGATCAACGGAGGCACGCTGCAATACGATCCCTTTCATGGACAACTGCGGAATGCCGTTTACGATCCGTCGACCGGCCAGTTCGTCGACCTCCAGAATATGGCGCATGGCCGCTGG
>DATMZI010000055.1:0-20390 GCA_035607085.1 Candidatus Eiseniibacteriota bacterium
GCGATTCCGCTTCGAGTTCACAAAGCGTTCTGGACATTGCCACCGGCCCCGGAGACCCAGCACTAAGCGTGGCTCCGTTGCTCGGACCGCAGGGCAGGGTCTTTGGAGTCGATCCGATTCCGGAAATGGTCGCAGCCGCTCGCCGGGCGGCAAGCCAACTGGGGTTCGGAAATACTCAATTTGAGGTTGCCTTTGCAGACCGTCTGCCCTTCCCTGCCGGCACGTTCGACGCCGTCATCTCCCGTTTCGGCGCGATGTTCTTTCCGTCTCCTGTCGACGCGGTTCGTGAGATGTTGCGCGTACTCAAGCCAGGGGGCAAACTGGCCTTGGCCGTTTGGCACTCTTCCGACACAAATCCCTTTTTCAACACCCTGTCACAAGTCATCGATCGCTATGTCGAGCCGCCAGCGCTCGCCCCGGACGCACCCGACGCATTCCGCTTTGCCACGCCAGGCCGGTTGCGCGACGTTCTTGTCGATGCTGGCGCGTTGGCTCCGGCTGAACGCTTGCTTCGATTCAACATACAGGCGCCGGTCTCCCCGGAGGAATTTTGGACGCTACGCTGCGAGCTCTCCGAAAAGCTTCGCGAAAAGATCGCCCTGTTTTCTGCGGAGCAATTGACCGAAGTGAGGCGCCAAGCCCTCGAGGCCTTCCGGCCATACTCCTCAGCCACCGGCATGACTTTCCCGGCTCAGGTCCTCATCACCAGCGGAACAAAATAGCCGGCGCTACCCGGGACGTGGCGGTGTCGGGTGCCAAAGGTTCGAGTTTTGGACCTCGGTCTAGTGAATCTCTTTGCTTGGACGCCACAGGTGCTCCAGACCCAGCAGATGGCCTACCCTGCGGGCTTCAGGGAGGGCTCTCCTCACCTTGCGGCCTTCGCGACCGGCGTATAGTCCTTGCACTTACACTTCGGATGCCAGCACACACTCTTGAAAGTGTTTCCGACCCGCGTCGCGTGATGAATCCCTTTGCCATGCCCACAGCGGCACCGGTGCGCCGTGGGGTTGGCCCTGCTTTGCTTCTTAGGATGCGCCATGGCAAGACACAATACCGTTTCCCGAGGAAACTCACCAGAGGGTCCTACCCCGTCTTGCAATCCGCAGAATCGCTCAGCCCTAGCCCACCGGGCAGTGTCAGGACGGTCCAGTACAAATAGGGCACAACACGGAAAAGTCTGCTAACGTAGCATGTTACGGTCCGATCCGTTTTACCCTGGGCAAAAAAGACTATGGCCAGCAAACCGAAAATCAAGAAGCCTGCGACTGTCCGCAAAATCATCAAGCCCATTGCACCGGGTCAGCCCGAGAAAGCCGAAATCTCGGTCCACGGCGCCGATCATCTGTACAAAGAAATTCGCATTGAAAATACTTTGGAGGATTCCAAGGGCGTGAAAGTGAAACTTAAGCCCGGTGCCGAAGTGGAAGTCACCGTCGAGGCCGACCCGAAGGACACCACACCGGAGAACCCGCCATCCGAAGAATCATCGCAAAAATGATGGCCAGAGCTGTTGGACCAGGTTGTGTAATTGACTGTTAAAGCGCGCTAGGGATATTGCTGTATTCCAACAGTGCGTGGACCGCCGCCACAATTTCTCTCCGACTATCTGATCGACCACTATGCCCAACACCGTTCTTATCGTGGACGACAGCGATCTCCTCCGCCGCGTTATCAAGGAATTTCTGGCCAAACATGCCGGCGCCGATGCTTTCGAGGAAGCCACCGATGGTCGCCAAGCGATCGTGCGGGTGCAAGCCAGTAAGCCCGACCTGATCATCCTCGACCTCTCGATGCCCGGAATGAGCGGCCATAAGGCCGCGGCCGAACTTAAGAAACTCGCGCCGGAAGTTCCCATACTTCTGTTCACCATCCACGACGCGAGACCTGAGGACCTGGGCGTGGACGCCGTCGTCTCCAAGGTCGAAGGCCTCGGCCACCTCGCGGAGCGCGTTCGATTCTTCTTGACTCGCGATAAGCCTCCTGCCCTTTTTGCCATCGTCTGAACCAACCCGCTTCGCTTCACCTCTCAGCCGCTTTGCGCTACCATTCCTGCGAAAACCTCGTCACTCTCGATGACGATCCAGGAGTGTCCATGTTCTGCTCGAAATGCGGCAATCCTCTTGCCGCCGGCGCCACGTTCTGTCAAACCTGTGGCACGCCCGTCGCCGCAGTAGTATCTGCCACGGCACTGCCCACGGCCGGCGTCTCGGGCAGCCCGGCGTTTGCGGCGCCGCTCGCAACCGGCGCTGTCTCGCCGCACTGGCTGCCGACTCCGGCGCGCGTCTATGCCGGCTTCTGGTTGCGCCTGGTTGCACACTTGATCGATGGTTTGATCACGGGCTTGGTGATGATGGCACTGCTCGTTCCGATGGCATTGTTGACCGGGCTGGGCGGCGTGCTGCGCGGATTCCATCCCGACCGCGAACCGGATCCAGCCATGATCTTCGCGTTCGTTTCCTCGATTTCGACTCTCATCTTGATCGGAGTGCTCGGCGCTTGGCTTTATTACGCGTATTGCGAAAGCTCGGAGTGGCAGGCCACGCCGGGCAAAAAGGTCTTGAACCTGGTGGTTACGGATCTGCATGGCAACCGGATCTCCTTCGGGCGAGCCTCCGGCCGTTTCTTCGCAAAAATGATTTCCGGCCTGATCCCTTTCGGCATCGGTTACATCATGGCGGGATTCACGGAAAAAAAGCAGGCATTGCACGACATGATCGCAAGCTGCCTGGTCCTGCGCTCGTGAGAAGGATCTAGGCAAAGCCGACAAGACTCTCGTTGCAAAGCTGGATTTCAAAAGGAGGAGCGACGTGTCCGAACTTACCGCCGAACAAGCTTACATGCTGGTGCAAAGCGTTTTGCTGGGAACGCTCAAGAATGAGAGCCGCACGACGAAATCCGTGCTGGCGGCGGTTCCGAATGCAAATCTCGACTACCGCCCCGATTCATGCGGCAAGACTGCAATCGAACTGGTTCGCCACATTGCCGTATCGGAAAACCGTTTTCTGGAATGCGTGGCCAGCGGAATCTACGACATGGCATCTCCCGCTCTTCCCGACAACGTAACCGCCCCCGCGGACATCGCGACATGGTACGAGCAAAACTTTGCGCGAAATTTCGAGGCCGTGTCGAAGTTATCGAGCGAACAGCTGATCAAAATGGTGGACTTTCGCGGAATGTTCCAGCGCCCGGCTTACTTTTTCCTGCAACTCTGTCTGGTCCACTCGGTCCATCACCGCGGGCAGCTATCGACTTATCTGCGCCCGATGGGGAGCACGGTGCCGGCCATTTACGGCGAAAGCTACGACTCCGCCGCAGCCAAAAAAGCAGCCGCAGCGCCGGCGCAGGCCTGATTTGGCATACGCCTAACGTATATACATCGGGAGGCGCTCGTGGCCAGCACAAGAGTCTTCAAGGCCGGAAACAGTCTTGTGGCCAACGACAGGGCGAGAATTTCGCCGTGTCAGCGGCTTAAGAATGGAAAACCGGGCAGCGTAGGCGAACAAGATCGGAATCGGATTTTAGCGGACGACGCCCGAGACGGGTGAGGAAGCGGAGGCGTAGAGTTTTTTGGGCATGCGGCCGGCGAGATAGGCTTTGCGGCCGGCGATAGTGGCGTCGCGCATGGCTTCGGCCATGAGTTCGGCGTAGTTGGCTTCAGCGATGGCCGTGTTCATGAGGATGCCGTCGGCGCCGAGCTCCATCGCGACTGCGGCATCGGAAGCGGTACCCACGCCGGCATCCACGATCAGCGGAACTTCCGTGATACGTTCACGCAAGATGCGCAGAGCAGCAGGATTTTGGACACCGAGACCAGAACCAATCGGAGCGGCGAGCGGCATGACGGCTGCGGCGCCGGCGTCAATCAATTTGCGCGCAGCGATCAGGTCGTCGTTCGTATACGGGAGAACAACGAAGCCTTCCTTGACCAGAACCTTGGTGGCTTCGATGAGCTGCTCGGTGTCCGGATAAAGCGTTTGCTGATCGCCGATAACTTCCAGTTTGACCCAATTTGAAAGGCCTACCTCCTGGGCGAGCCGGGCGGTGCGGACGGCTTCATCGGCGGTGTAGCAGCCGGCGGTATTGGGAAGGATGAACATTTTGTCGCGCGGAATGAAATCGAGGAGCGATTCCTTGCTCTTATCGGTTAGATTGACGCGGCGAACGGCGACCGTGACCATGTCGGCGCCGGAAGCGGCGTGCGCACGAGCCATTTCCTGAAAGCTGCGATATTTTCCGGTGCCGACAATCAGCCGCGAGGAAAAAACGCGGCCGGCGATGACGAGCTGGTCAGACATATCAATTCCTCACAAAAATTGTAGAACGCCGGCGCTTATAGAACAAATTTGTATCCCGGACTTACCTCTGAATAACGGGGCGAGGTTCGGCGACCTCGGCGTAGAGGGACTCGATGGTGTCGTGATACCGCTCTTCGACGAAGCGACGTTTCAATTTCATGGTGAAGGTGAGAGCGCCGTTGTCAAAAGTGAAGTCGCCGGGAAGCAGCGCAAATCGTTTGATGGTTTCGAATTGAGCCAGATGGGTGGTAAGTCGTTGAATCTCTGCGTGGATCAAAGTACGCGTAAAGGGATGCACAGCAACCTCTTCGGCGGCCGAAATCGCAATTCCCTGTTCGGCAGCTTTCGCAGAAACGGTCTTACAATTGGGGACGACCAGAGCGACAACGAATTTGCGGCCGTCGCCAACCACCATGGCATTGGAGATGTAGGGACTCGTCTTCAGGGAATTTTCGATAGGTTGCGGAGCGATGAATTTTCCGGCGGAAGTCTTCAGCAAATCCTTCTTGCGATCGGTGATGAAAAGATAGTTGTCCCGGTCGAGGTAGCCGATGTCGCCGGTGTGGAACCAGCCGTTCTCGTCGATGACTTCGCGAGTCGCTTCTGGCGATTTGTAGTAGCCCTGCATGACCATGGGTCCGCGAACGAGGATTTCGCCGTCGTCGGCGGCCTTCACTTCGCAGTTGGGAATAGGCTGGCCGGAGCTTCCCGGGCGATTGCGCGGGAAATTGTTGGAAACAATAGGCGAAGTTTCGGTAAGGCCGTAACCCTGGTAGATGGGAATGCCGACGCTCCAGAAAAATTCGCAGAGCGCGCGGGAAAGCGGCGCGCCACCGGAACAGACAATGCGCAGGCGGCCCCCGGTACCTTCGCGGATTTTCTGATACACCAGCTTGTTCGCAATCGCCCATTGCGCTTTGAGAATCGGCCCAGCTGAAGATTCGCCGCAACGCCACGACGCCGCGCGCTCGGCGACATGCATGGCCCAGGCAAAAATCCTTTTCTGCAAACCCGGAGCGGCACTTCCCTGCTCCATCAGGCGCGCGTAAATCTTTTCAAATACGCGAGGCACAGCGGCCATGACGGTGGGACGAATTTCGAGCAGGGCCTGGGCTACATTTTCGGCCATGTCCACATAGGCGACCGGCACGCCGTTGAAGAGATAGAGATAGTCAAGGGTGCGGCCGTAGACGTGCGCCAGAGGCAAAAACGACAGGGCCACGTCTTGATGGGAATGCAGGCGAAAATCGCAACCGACATCGGTGACGTTGGAGCAGAAATTTGAATGCGTGAGCATCACGCCCTTGGGTTCGCCGGTGGTTCCCGAGGTGTAGATGATGGATGCGAGCTGGCCCGGCAAAACCTGTGCGACGCGCATACGGTATGCGGCCACTTCGCCGCCACCCGCGGAAGCGATCAGCGTTTCATAGCGCAGGCAATCCGAAGGCAGTTGGCCTCCCGCATCGGCAACCACAATATGTTCGAGATGCGGCAGCTGATCGCGGACCGCCAGGAGGGCGACCAATTGCTCGCTGCCGGCCAAAAAAACAACGCGCGTTTCCGCATGATTGAGAATGTAGGCCATGCGGTCGGCCGATTCCTTGAAATAGACCGGGACCGTGACTGCGCCGTTGCCGTTGATGGCGAAATCGGCGGTGTGCCACTCAGGACGATTGGCGCAAAACAGACCGACGCGATCGCCGGGCTTTACGCCCAATTCGAACAACGCCTGAGAAAGGCCCGCGGTACGACGGAGAAACTCTTCGCTCGAAGTGTTCTGCCAGCTTGACCGCTCGGGGTTTGCAAGTACTAACCCTGAAACCCGCGAGGTGCGGAACATCTGAGCGCGGGGAGTGGGCGAGGTATCCACCGCATGCAGCATCTTGGAGGGGAGAGTGCCGTAGCTCATGGAGTGTCAAGAAGTCTCCAGGCGACTCTAACCCATTCGCTGGGACGCCGCAATCAGAGCAGCAGGACGTGCCACGCTTACGGCACGGAGTCGTGTTCGCGACAGGCGTGGATGGTCGCGTTGATTCGCCCCGCAGCGTCAGCGCAGGATCAATGCGCGCTCGCAGAATTGGCAAGCTGGAAGCGAACGACGTTCCCAGTGCGAGCACCACGGCCACCGGGAGCAGTGTGGGAAGGTCATAAACATCAACCCCATAGAGCGCATGGCTCATCACGCGCTACGCTCCGACGCGCCAGGCCGACCCAGGAGGCGTCGATGTGGTCGCGGATTTCCTGTTCCAGGCCGCGCAGCCCTCCTGTTCCGACGTTTCATAGATTTGCCCTCGCCGCTCACTCCGCGCGCAGACAGGATTCATCCCGCTGAGCGACGGTGGGATGCTGCCGTCGACCTGCACAGAATGGCCCCGGGATGGTTAGGGCGTGCTGAAGGCAATTAGGACTGGTGCGTCATCCTTCGCAACGCAACGCCACCATGGGATCGACGAGCGCTGCCCTGCGCGCAGGAATCCAGCACGCCAGCCACCCGACCACCAGGAATAGAATGCCAATCGCAAAAAGCGTGGCGGGATCCGTGGGCTGTACTCCGTAGAGCAGGCTACCCAACGACCGCGTCACTCCGATTGCGACAATCATTCCAAAAATGACGCCGATCACGACGAGCATGAGACCCTTAGTTCCAACCAAGCGCAGCACGTCGCGTCTTTGCGCGCCGAGGGCCGTTCGAATGCCGATCTCCCTGGTACGCTGCGCGACTTCATAGGCGAGTAGTCCGTAGAGCCCGATACAAGCCAGCGCGAGAGCCAATAGTCCGAACAGACTGGCCATCCGGGCCACTAACCGTTCGTTGAAGAGCAATCTTTCGATTCTTTCGGTCTGCGTTCTTATGTCGAACACGGGAAGCTCATTGTCCAGGCCGCTGACCACGCGACGCATGTCCGGAATCACGAGGTGCGGATCGGAAGCGGTCCTGACGGCAAAGTGGGCCTCATGTTTTTTCAAGGGAACAAACGCAGTTGCTCTTTCATCCTTCCTTAAGTCTTCGTACTTAGTGTCCGCAACAATGCCGACAATCTCGTATTGCGGATCTTTCGACTGCTCGCCCCCGAAATGCAAACCGAGAGGCTCGCGGTTCTGCAAAAACTTCCTCACAAACGCTTTATTGACAACCGCAACGTCGCGAACCGACTCGACATCGGCCTGATTCAGAACGCGGCCCGCCAACAGGGGAATTCGCATGGTGGTGAAGAAGTCAGGCCCCACAGCCAACATCTGGGTCTCTACTTTCGATGGGTCCGCGCGTCCCTGAATCAAGACATCTGAAGTCCACAAACCGCCGTCCAGCAGGGTGCCTGAGGAGTACGTCACCGACGTTACGCCCGGCAAGGAGCTGAGCCGAGTGTGCAATTCGCGATAGAGAATCTCCATCTCATTGCCCTTGTAAAAGCCTGTAAGCGTAGGGTCCACGCCAAACTGCAATACGTTACGCGCGTCAAATCCCGGATCTACGGAAGCGAGATTGACCAGCGAACGAACCACCAGTCCCGCACCCGCGAGAACGATCACAGAAAGAGCAACCTGCGCAACGACGAGCCAATTTCCGAAGCTGAACTTATGCTTTTGTGCCGGGCCCGCGCCGGAAATCCCACTAGCGTTCTCTTTCAGCGCCGGTGTGAGATTTACCCGCGTGCCGCGAAGCGCTGGCGCAAAACCAAAGAGGACGCCAGTTAAGACCGCAGTTCCGACAGTGAAGGCCAAGACCGTGAGGTCCGGCCCCGCGTCGAGGCTCAGCGGCGAATAGCGGTTCGCGGCGACGAATGCGGCGAGAGCATTCGCTCCCCACATAGCGAGCAGCACGCCGACTGCGGCTCCGGCGAATGCCAGCATCATACTTTCGATCAACAGCTGGCGGATCACACGCCAGCGTCCTGCTCCGAGCGCCAGCCGCACCGCCATCTCCCGTTGTCGCGCGGCCGCCCGAGAAAGCATCAATCCCGCCACATTGGAGCACGCGATGAGAAGCAAAATGCCAACGGCACCCATCAGGACCAAGAGCGGCTGTCCCACATCATTGCGCATCCCGGTGAGGCCTTGCTGCGCTGAAAGCACCGCCACCTGCGGGTCGTCAGACGCCTTGAGCGCTGAACTTTGGATGACCTCATTCCGAAATAGCAGGCTCAAGGCGTTTTGCGCCTGTGCCGAGGAAGTTCCGGGAGCGAGCCGGCCTACGATTGTGAGCCACCAGGAGTCATCTTTTTCCGGACTGCTGCTCCACGGGAGGCGCAACGCGGCCACCTGTGAAAGCGGGAGCCAAAGATCCTGCGTTTTGCCCGGAGCAAGCCGTGTGAAGTGAGGATCGGCTACCCCCACAATCTTGAAGGGGACACCATTCAGCTTTATGGATTTGCCAATCGCCGTGGAACTTCCACCGAACGCGCCCTGCCAATACGCATAGTTCAGGACGGCTACGGCTTCAGCACCAGGCCTCTCGTCGGCAGGTTCGAGGGGCCTTCCCACCGCGGCCGGTACACCGAGCGTTTGGAAAAAGTCACCGGAAACAAGTTCGCCGCTCACGATAGAGGCGGTCCCATTGCCCGCCAAATCAAGCCCCGCCGGGCCAGCGACCGCAGCAACTCCCGAGAACAGCTGCGTTTGATTGCGGACTTTCTGAAACATCGGATAGGAAAATGAACAGTTACCCGAGGACGGCTGCTGCCAATCCGTTGGCTTGCAGTCTCCGTAACTGCTCGTGCCGATTTTGTAAGGATGGCTATGCGCCGACCAGCGCAGCACGGCAAGTTGTTGCGGATCACGTACAGGAATCGATTGCAGCATCACCGCGTTCAGCAAACTGAAAATAGCGGTGTTTGCGCCGATGCCGAGAGCGAGCGTTAGGACCGCAACAAGTGTGAAGCCGGGACTCTTACGCAGTATGCGCAATCCGTAGCGGAGATCTTGCGCCAGTTCGTCGAGCCACAGACGACGCCATACACCCTGCGTGTCTTCCATGACCAATGTAGGATTGCCGAATTTGACGAGCGCGGCACGGCGAGCGTCCCGGGGAGACATTCCACGGGAGATATTGTCCTGAGCCTCGGCCTCGATGTGGTCGCGGATTTCCTGGCCGAGGCCATCGAGCATTTTGTCGCGGCGCTTCATGATTCGCTTTCTTCCCTTACGGGTTGGAGAATCTGGCCGATAGCGCGCGCCACTCTTTCCCATTTGCCGGTTTCGGCGGCGAGTTTCCGACGGCCCTTGGCGGTGAGTTTGTAGAACTTGGCGCGGCGGTTGTTTTCGGAAAAACCCTCTTCGACCGAAATAGAGCCGCGCTTGATCAAGCGGTGCAGGGCGGGATAAAGCGAACCCTGTTCGACCTGCAACACTTCATCGGAGCGAAATTCGATGGCTTTGGCGATGGCGTGTCCGTGGGCCGGGCCGAGCATGAGCGTGCGCAAAATGAGCAGATCGAGAGTCCCTTGCAGGAGCTCGATGCGTTTCCGGGCGTCTTTAGTAGACATTCTAGGTGAATATTACGAGCTTCCAGTAGAATGTCAAGGGGAGAAATGAAGAGCAACACAACGGGTACACCGCCTGCCAGGCAGGGACTGGGTTTCGCCCTGCAGGTTTGCGGAACTTGAATGGAACAAGAGCCTGAACGAAGATTCATTCAACAGCGATTGCAGGGACTGGGGGACAAACGGTCTTAACGACCGGCAATGCTTGATTCTCCAAGGTGCTCCAAAGAGAATCACTTCAAACCGGGCGAACCAATCCCTCTTTGGTGGCTCGCGTGTTACGAACCAGCAGCAAGACCAGAATCATTCCGACAAGAGGCACCAGGCCGGCGACAATGATGATGTTGTCGAAGGAATGGCCGGCAATGGCGCGGTTCGAATCGGAAAAATAGCCGATCAACTTGAACGCGATAATCGTGCCAATGCCCGCTCCCGAGCCGCTGAATCCAAAAACGGAAGCGACAGAGCCGCCCGTAAACAGGTCGGAGGGCAGGACGTTGGCTATGGTAGAAAAGGCGGCGTAGCAAAATGTCGCCAGGCCAAAGAGCGCCGCGATGGCGGCAAGATTCATCGTGAAAATCGTAGGGATGAGCAACGTGACGCCGATGCCACCAAAGATTACGACGGCTTTGCGAGCGGCGCCGAGAGACCAGCCGCGCTTGATGAGGTGGCCGGACGCCCAACCGCCGAAGAAATTGCCCAAATCCGCTCCGACGAAAGGTACCCAGAAGGCGAACAGGCCAGTCTTGATAGGGATGCCCTTGGCGATGAGATAGAGAGGAAACCAGTCCGCGATGAAAAACCAGACGGGGTCGGTCAGCGCTTTTGCGGCGATGGCGCCCCAGGTTTGCGGGAGCTTCAGGAGAGCGGCCCAGGAAACCCGCTGCTCAGCAGAAGCCTGCGTTTCGGCGGCGTCAGCAAGAATCATCTGCCGTTCGGCCGATGAAATGCGCGGGTGTTCTGCGGGAAGATGGTAGCTGCGTCGCCAAACAAACAGCCAAAGGAAGCCCAGCAAGCCAGGAATCACAAACGCCGGCCGCCAGCCCCACCGGTAGTAGATCGGCATAATGATAAAAGGGGCGATGGCGCCTCCGATGGAGGATCCGCTATCGAAGAGCGCAGCGGCGAGCCCACGTTCGCGCTTGGGAAACCATTCGGAGACGGCTTTGGCGGCTCCGGGCCAGTTGGCCGATTCGCCGAGACCAAGCAAAAAGCGAAAGCCGGCGAAGCTGCGGAAACCCGTGGCGAGTGACGTGGCTATAGAAACGATCGAGTAGAACAGGACCGAGAAGCTGAGCCCCCGGCGCGTGCCAATGCGATCGATGATGCGGCCGCTGGGCGTCTGCCCCAGGGCGTAGGCGATGCGGAAGCTGATCAAGAGGTTGGCGTAGTCGGCGTTCGACCAGTGGTAATTCTGGGTGAGATAGGGCGAGAGGTAAGCGAGAGTCTGGCGATCAATATAGTTGATGACGGTCGACGCAAAGAGCAAGCCACCAATCCACCAGCGAAGATTGAGAATGTTACGCGGCGCCGGAATGGGAGGGGATGCAGACATCACGTAGGCAGGTTGCCGCCGAGCTGGGCAACCGCTCGCGGACTCAGCAAAGAAGCGGATTCATTGTCTAGATAAATCGTGGCGTTGGAATGCGTGCGAAGAATGGATGCCGGCGCGAGCGGATTGACCTCGCCAGCGAAGCACGCCTTGACTGCGGAGGCTTTGCGAGCGTCCGGCACCACAGCGATGATTTCTTTCGAGCGCAGGATCTGGCGGACCGACATGGAAATGGCCCTGGCTGGGACATCGGCTAGGCTAGCGAACCAGCCCTCGTTCAATTGCTGTTGCCGACAAGCTTGATCGAGAGAGACGACCAGGTAGGGTTCCTCGGTATCGAAATTCGCCGGTGGATCGTTGAACGCCAGGTGACCATTCTCGCCAATACCGACAAACGCCAAATCAACCGGCGCAGAGAGTAGCTCGCTGCCGACTGCTTTGGCCACTGCGGCTGGGTCTGCCTCCCCGTCGAGTGGATGGAATCGCTTGATGCCGGTTTTGTGTATTAGGCGTTCGTAGAGATATTTGCGGAAGCTGGCCGGATGACTTACCGGCAGGCCGACGTATTCGTCGAGATGAAAAACTTCAAGGCGTGACCAATCGATGTCCGGCGAGACAGTGAGTGCTTCAAGAAACTCGAATTGCGAAGCACCAGTGGCAGCGACCAGTCGCACCGCTGTCTTTTCGTGCAAAAGCGAACGCAGAGAGTCTGCGGCGTGCTCAGCGGCCGCTCGGCTCAGCGAACTTCTATCAGCAAGAATCTTGATTCGCAAAGGAACTCCCTCCCGCTCGTGGCAAATCCTATGACCTAACAGCCAATTCCACGCGTTTCTCGGTCGAGCAAGCAGCGTAAATCGCTTCGACGAGCGCAACGCTACGACGGGCTTCGACGCCCGAACAGCGCGGAGCGCCGTCGGTACGAATTGCGCGAATAAAGTCTTCCAGCACGGCTTGATGGCCGCGCACGTCATTGACTGTAGCGGAAGAGGCACTGGCGTTCTGATCGTCTCCGGTGCTGCACAAATCTGAAGGAGGATTGCGGAGATCGGCGGCGAGCAGCCGATCATGTTCGATGATTACGGTACCCTCCGATCCGGTGAGTTCGACACGCCGGGGGTAGCCGGGAAACACGGACGTGGCCGCGAGAAGCGTGGCGAGTGCGCCGTTCCGGAATTCCAGCGTGGCGACCAGCGTGTCTTCGGCTTCGATTTTGTGCACAGCAGTCTTGCGCACGGCCTGGACAGCCACTACCTCGCCGAACAGCCAGAGCAAAAGATCAGCGGTGTGAATTCCCTGGTTGATTAAAGCGCCACCCCCGTCCAGCTGCAACGTGCCGCGCCAATGTGAATCGGCGTAATAGCTCGCCGGTCGATACCACTTCACGCGTGCGTCGGCGAGGATCGGCTTGCCCAGCAAGCCGTCGTCGATCCACCGCTTAACGCGAATCAGGTCGGCTTTGAAGCGATCCTGGAAGAAAACGCCGAGCTTTACCGAGGACTCCGATGCGGCGGTAATCAGGGAATCTGCGCGGGCAATGGAAACGTCGAGCGGCTTTTCGGAAAGAACATGCAGGCCGCGGCGAACGGCGGCAATCCCCTGCTCCGCGTGCAAGCCGGAAGGACTGCCAATGGCGACAAAGTCCATCGGACGGTGCGCCAGAAACCTTTGGAAATCTGTATATGGCGCCGCACCGTGTTCGACGGACAATCGCGCGACCTTTTCAGAATTTGTACCGTAGACGGCGGCAATGTTCACGCCGGGGATTTCACGCGCTGCGCGGGCATGGGTCTGCGAAATGTTGCCGCCGCCGATGATTCCAACGTGGATCTTCATGAGTGCCGCATGGCCATACCGCGCCAGGCAAGGTCCGCATGGTATTCCGACCACGCCGGAAGGTCAATTTGCCGCAGATCAGCGGCATCTTCCCCTCATCCAGCAGAATTGGCGGCGGTGCGTTAAGATGACCCTGGAGAGAACGCGATGAGTATGACCGTGACCAACACGGACGCAGCGACGCAGCTTTCGCGCGGGCCATTCAGAGCGGCTCGTGGAACGATGCTTTCCTGCAAGGGCTGGCAGCAGGAAGCAGCGCTTCGCATGCTGATGAACAATCTTGACCCTGAGGTGGCCGAGAAGCCGGAAGATCTGGTGGTCTATGGCGGCACGGGAAAGGCTGCGCGGAATTGGGAAAGCTTTCACGCGATTGTGAACTCGTTACGCGGACTGGGGAATGATGAAACGTTGCTGGTGCAGTCGGGCAAACCGGTCGGAATTTTCCGCACGCACAACTACGCGCCGCGGGTGTTGCTCTGCAATTCGAACCTGGTAGGACACTGGAGTAACTGGGACAAGTTTCACGACCTGGATCGCGCCGGGCTGATGATGTACGGCCAAATGACCGCGGGGAGCTGGATCTACATCGGGACGCAAGGAATTTTGCAGGGAACATATGAGACCTTCGCGGCCGCCGCGGCGAAGCATTTCGGCGGCGACTTAAAGGGCAAGCTCGTCGTGACCGGCGGCATCGGCGGGATGGGCGGAGCGCAGCCGTTGGCCGCCACGATGAACGGCGCGGCGTTTCTGGGGATCGACGTTGACCCGGAGCGCATTAAGAAGCGGCTGAAAACCGGCTATATCGATGTGATGGTGAACAGCCTGGATGAAGCGCTGCGCATTTTGAAGAACGCGGTGCGCAAAGCAGAAGCGACTTCCGTCGGTCTGGTGGGGAATTGTGCCGACGTGATTCCGGAACTAGCGAAGCGCGGCGTGGTGCCGGACCTGCTGACCGATCAAACCAGCGCGCACGACCCCATCGGCGGCTACGTGCCGAATGGGATGACGCTGGAAGCTGCGCTAGAGCTGCGCAAAAGAGATCGCGATGAATACAAGAAACGCTCGCTGCAGGCGATGGGCGAGCATGTTCAGGGCATGCTCGATTTGCAGAAGCTCGGTGCGGTGACGTTCGATTACGGCAACAACATCCGCACGTTCGCGTATCAGCAGGGAGTGAAAGACGCCTACAACTTTCCCGGTTTTGTGCCGGCATACATTCGCCCCTTGTTCTGTGAAGGCAAAGGGCCGTTTCGCTGGGCGGCGCTTTCCGGCGAGCCATCCGATATCGCGCGCACCGATCAATTGGTGCTCGAGCTTTTTCCGCACAATGAACATCTAAAGCGCTGGATCACGCTGGCGCAGAAGCGCGTGAAATTTCAAGGGCTGCCCTCGCGTATCTGTTGGTTGGGATACGGAGAGCGAGATAAATTCGGGCTCGCGCTGAACGATTTGGTGGCAAAAGGCGGGCTGAAAGCTCCCGTAGTGATGGGGCGCGACCATCTGGATTGCGGTTCTGTGGCTTCGCCTTATCGCGAAACCGAATCCATGCGGGACGGCTCCGACGCGGTTGCGGATTGGCCTTTGCTCAACGCACTGGTCAACACGGCAAGCGGCGCCTCCTGGGTTTCGATTCACAACGGCGGCGGCGTGGGCATCGGCTATTCGCAACACTCGGGCCAAGTGACCGTCGCGGACGGAACGAAGGAGATGGCGACGCGCATCGAACGCGTACTGACGAATGATCCTGGCATGGGCGTGATCCGCCATGTGGACGCCGGTTATCCAGAGGCGATCAGCTTTGCAAAAGAAAAGGGATTGAAGGTGCCGATGGATTTGTAAAAAATTTGTCCTGGACCATTTTTAGCCGCTTCACACGAACCGTTGCATCCAATAGACAGGGAGAAACGAATGTACGTAGTCTTGGGAGCCTCCGGCAATACCGGAACGGCAGTTGCTCGAAAGCTGCTGTCGAAAGGCGAAAAAGTACGCGCCGTTGGGCGAGATGCGTTGAAATTGAGCGCGCTGGCCCGCTTAGGCGCCGATGTAGACCAAGCGGATTTAAACGATTCGGCCGCACTGGCCAATACCTTTACTGGCGCAAAGGGCGCTTACCTTTTAATTCCGCCGCAAATCCAAGCCCCTGACTTCATTGCCGCCGCGGATGCCATCAGTACGTCTATTGCGGACGCGGTCAAAGATTCCGGCGTGGCACATGTTGTCGTGCTGAGCAGTATCGGCGCGCAGCATGCGGAGCGCACCGGGCCGATCGTCGCGCTCCACCGCCTGGAAGAAAAACTCAAGCAAGTGCCACAACTGTCGGCGCTTTTTCTGCGGCCGGCCTACTTCATGGAAAATTTTATGATGATGATTCCCCTGGTTCAGGCGATGGGGTTCTTTGCAGGCGGCATTCGCGGCGACCTGAAGATGCCGATGATCGCCACGCGGGACATCGGCGACTACGCGGCAGACCGATTGGCGGAGCTCGACTTTACGGGGTTCTCGACGCACGAAATGCTGGGCCAGCGCGACGTTTCTCACGATGAGGCGGCCGCTGCCATCGGCGCGGCGATCGGCAAACCAAAACTCTCCTATCAGAAATTCCCGGCGTTCCTGGTGGAACAAGGCATCAAGCAACTTGGTGTACCTAAAAAGACCGCCAGCCTGATGACCGAAATGCACGAAGCAGGCAACGAAGGACTATTGATTCCTCAGGAGCCGCGTTCCGAGCAAAATACGACACCGACTTCGATCGAAGTGTTCGCGGAGGAAGAGTTTGCTCCGCTATACCAGGCGAAGGCGGCGACGGCCTGAAGTTAGACCGGAAGTTCAAGCATAATAGCCGCACCGTGAGCAATTCCCTTCTGATTCGAGGCGCTTCGCAGATTGTGACCGTGAGCGGCCGTGCGCCGCATCGTGGCAGAGCGCTTTCTGCCGTCGGCATCCTTTGCGATGGAGCGATTTTGCTTCGTGACGGTGTGATCTCCGCCGTCGGGCCGGTCACCAAAATCGAGAAACTCAAGGAGAGCAAGGCGGCTGAGGTTCTGGAGCTTGACGGGCGCGTCGTCCTGCCCGGCTTTGTTGATTCGCACACCCACCTCATTCACGCGGCCAGCCGCGCGGAGGAGTACGAACTTAAGATTCGGGGTGTCGGCTACGAAGAGATTGCGCGCAAGGGCGGCGGTGTTCTTAACTCCGTCAGCAGGCTTAGAGCTGCCACTTCCCTGAACCTAAAAGCAAGAGCGCAAGGGTTCCTTGAGCGCTTTGCCGAATATGGCACGACTACGATCGAGGCCAAAAGCGGCTATGGCCTGGATGTGACCAGCGAGTTGCGCATTCTTTCGCTGCATAAAGAGCTCGATGCCGAGCAGCCGCTCGAAATTGTTTCGACCTTTCTTGGTGCGCACGTCGTTCCCGTGGAATACCGCAGAAAGGCCGGCGGCATCCGCGATTATCTGCAACTCCTGGAAGAACAGTTGATTCCGGAAGTGGCCGCAAATGGTCTGGCCGAATATTGCGACGTCTTTTGCGAACGCAGCGCTTTTTCGCCTGCTGAGGCGCGCCAGGTCTTGCTGGCTGGCAAAAAGTATGGCTTGCGCCCGCGCGTTCACGCAGAACAGCTATCGAACACCGGCGCCACGCGTCTCGGAATAAAACTTGGCGCTGCCAGTTGCGACCATCTCGAATATCTAAGGCCCGGCGACATTCGCGCACTGGCAAACTCTAACACCGTTGCCACCCTGCTTCCGGGCTGCGATTTTCATCTGGGCCAAAAGCAATACGCACCCGCCCGCAAACTGATCGAAGAAGGCGCCATTGTTTCGCTGGCAACGGATTTCAATCCAGGCACCAGCCCTACGTTCAGTATGCCGATGGTGCTTTCTCTCGCCTGCACGCAACTCCGCATGACGCCCGCCGAGGCCATTGCCGCCGCAACCATCAACGCGGCTTACTCGCTCGGCCGTCACAAGCGCGTCGGCGCGATCGAAGTCGGCCGGCAAGCTGACCTCGCGGTCTTCGAGGTGGCGGACTATCGCGAAATTCCCTACTATTTTGGTGTGAACACTTGCTGGCTCACCATGAAGCGCGGGGAAGTGGTTCATATGCGGGACTAAAGCTTCAGATCCGTAACACGGCACAAAAAAGCAGGGCGGCAACTCTAACGTGGCCGCTAATCAAGTTTTATCGAGGCGGCGGTGACTTTTTCATGAAACGACTGATTGAGTGTGTGCCAAATTTCAGCGAAGGCCGCGACCCGGCAAAAGTTGAAGCGCTGATTCAGACCATGAGCAAGGTTCCCGGCGTGTGGGTGCTCGATCATGAGATGGATGCCGATCACAACCGTTGCGTCATCACGCTGGCCGGCGAACCCGATGCCGTCGCCGAAGCCGCGCTGTTGGGCACAGGCAAAGCCGTCGAACTCATTGACATGACTCGACACACGGGCGCGCATCCCCGTGTCGGAGCCACGGACGTGGTCCCGTTTATTCCGGTTGAAGGCGTTTCGCTTGAAGATTGCGTTGCTCTAGCGCGCCGTGTCGGCCAGGAAATTTGGAAGCGCTATCGCATCCCGGTTTTTTTCTACGAAGCCGCCGCAATGCGGCCAGATCGCGTCAACCTGGAAAACATTCGCCGTGGCCAATTCGAGGGTCTGCGGGAAGAGCTGAAGAAAAATCACGACCGGCAGCCCGACGTCGGCGAACCCAAGCTCCATCCTACTGCTGGCGTTACCGTGGTCGGCGCACGCAAGTTTCTCGTCGCTTATAACGTCAACCTGAATACTTCCGATGTAAGCATCGCCAACAAGATCGCCAAAGCCATCCGGTTTTCCAGCGGAGGCCTGCGTTACGTGAAATCGATGGGTGTGGACCTCAAGGCGCGCAACATCGCACAGGTTTCCATCAACTTGACCGACTATGAGCAAACTCCCATGCATCGCGTCTACGATTTGGTGAAACGCGAAGCGGCTCGTTATGGCGCAGTTCCGGTTGGCAGCGAAATCGTGGGCCTCGTTCCGAAAAAAGCCGTCGAAATGGCGGCCGACTATTTTCTGCAACTGGAAAACTTTTCTCCGTCGCAGATTTTTGAAAACAAATTGACAGCTGCGCTTTCAGGAGCGCCACTCGAACAGGAAAAAGAAGGCCAGCTCGCCTTGCTGGCCAGGCCGTTTGTGGAAGCAGTTGCCGGGCCGGCGGCCACTCCCGGCGGAGGCAGTGTTTCCGCATTTGCAGCGGCGCTGGCAGCGGCCCTTGGTCAGATGGTCGCCGGCATTTCGCGCAAGAAGAAATCACAGGCCGCTCATGTGGACAAACTCTCTGATCATCTCGAGGCCCTGCGTCGCGAGGCCGACGCGCTTATGGAAGCGATTGATGCCGACGCATCCTCCTTCGACGCCGTAATGGCCGCGTTCAAGTTGCCCCAAGTTGAGCCAATCGAAATCGCGCAGCGACAGGAAGCCATTCAGAAGGCGACCAGGGGTGCCGCCGAGGTCCCCCTCAACGTGGCCGAACGGGCAGTTGCACTCTTCGAACGCTTGGGACAACTGGAGACTATCGCTGCGGCATCCATGAAGTCAGACTTGAAGGTGGCCGGATTGATGGCTGAAGCTGGTGCGCGGGGAGCGATCGCCAACGTCGAAATCAATCTCGACGGCATTAAGGATCAGGCGTACGCGGCGGCAAAACGCCAGGCCATTGCTGCCCTGCGCGACAAACTGAGTGCGGCGCGCGTAGCCTAAAGACTGAAGTCAGGAAAACGAACTGCAAGGAGCACGACATGAGGAAGTTCCTACTACGAATTGCCGCAAGCATTGCGATTTGTGCCGCAGCGCTCGCGACCGCTAAATCCGCGAGCGCCCAGCGCGTGGGACCCGATACCATCGCACTATTCCCCAAGAACGTCGGCGAATTCGCCTACGCCAACCTCAAACAAGCGCGTTCGCAAAAATGGTTCCCTCAGTTGCAGCAACAACTCTTGCCGGAGAGGTTCCGCCAATTTGAAAAATTCTTGGCCTCAGCCGGAGTAGACCCGAACACGCAAGTTGAAGAACTCGTGTGGGGCTTAGTGGCCGAAGGCGTAAACGAAAGAACTTCGGGAGTGGGTTCCGACGCGGTGCCCACCGGCGAAGAAGTCGCCGGCATCGCCATGGGCACCTACAATCCCAATTCCACCGAAGCCTTTTTCAAAGCACAAAAGCTTCCGACGTTCAGTTCGCACGGTTTCACCATGTACGCATTTGGCAGCGGATCCGGCGCGAACGATCTTTTCTTCCTGTTTCTCGATTCCAACACCGCCGCCTTCGGACACCGCAACGTTCTTGAGAAAATGCTGGACATCCGCTACGGCGGCGCGGAAGGCATGCTGCACAACGACAAGATGTATTCGCTGATCAACGAAGCGAACGGGAGCGGAGTAGTCTGGGCCGTATTGAATCCGGCCTACACTCGCCTGGCCGTGCGCCAACTGGCTCCTCAAATTCAGCAGTTTCCCGAGGCCGTGAAGCTTGTCACACGCATGCAAAATTTGATTCTCAACATTCAGGCCAGCGGCGGAGTAGACGGGAAGTTCCAAGCGGTATGCGGGAATACGGACGACGCCAACACGCTCGCTCAGTTAATGCAGCTGGCGCTCGTCTATCAGCAATATCAGGCTAAGCAGCAAGGGCAAACCCAGAACCAGGATCTCGCCGATCTTCTCGGTCAGGCTCAGGTGAATCCATCGGGAGACCGCGTCGTCCTTCGCCTTTCACTCACCGACGATCAGATGACCTCTTTGATTAAGAAAAATACCTTCGCGCTCAAGATGTAGCTTCACAATTAGAGCGCCTGCGCGCAAGCGTACCACCTGCCTGCTTTATTCTGTGGCCAGTTTTCTCGTCAGCGCAGGGGAACAACGGAACGGCTAAGACGAATTGCGGCGGATCCGGAGTTGCTGTCCACGCCAACTTCGAGCCGGTCGCCAAAAACCAATAATTCCACAGTATGGGAACCCGTCGGATGGGAGTCGAATGCCTTTATGCAGGCGCGTACCGTGGCTTCCTGGAACTCCTTGCAAACTTCCTCGGGCATCCCTGCCGCTTCCGCCAAGAACCGTACTGCCCCGCCCGCCGCTGCCGCCAATCTCGGGTCGGAATCTATGCGTAATTCAATTCGTTTGGGTTCAGTGGTCACGGGACTCCGCGAGTGCTACGTCGCAGGCTTCCCTGCAATCCGGGCAATAATACAGACCGTCCAT
>DATMZI010000057.1:0-29981 GCA_035607085.1 Candidatus Eiseniibacteriota bacterium
TTACAAGCAGCACAAAATTTTCAAAAGAGGATAAAGGAAGAGGAGAACAAAGTGAGAAATTCTAGTTTTCAGAAGTTTTTTGCAGCAATACTTGCGTTAGCGGCTGCCGGTTTTTGCAGTCAAGCGGCCGCACAAGGACCCCAAGTCGTCGTCAAAACAGGCAATCCCGACGGCAAGGTGGGAGCGCTGTCGCGGGCGGCCAGCCAGAACAAGGTGGAAACCGAGACAGCCGACGATTTCGTCTTAAACCAGACCACGGTCCTGACGGGAGCCACCATCACCGGTTTGCTCACCAACGGAGCGACCCTGGCGAACCTCAAGAACGTGGAAGTGGAGATCTATCATGTGTTCCCGCTGGACTCCGATCAAAACCGGACCCCCGAGGTTCCCAGCCGCCTCAATTCTCCCAGCGACCATGAGATCGCATTTGCAACCCGTTCGTTGAACGACGGCTCGCTGCTTGCCAGCGGCGCTGTGCTGAACGACGGTTTTACCGTTCGCAACAGCGTGGAAGATAAGATCAACAAGAAGCCGGCGAATTTAACGCACGGCGAAGGCGCGTTCACCGGTCAGGAAGTGGAGATCACCATTACCTTCAAGACTCCGATTGCTCTAGGGCCAGGACGATTTTTCTTCCGGCCGGAAGTGCTGGTAAACAATGGCGACTTTCTGTTCCTCTCGGCGCCAAAGCCTATCGTCCCCCCGGGCGTGGCCATACCGGGAGACCTGCAAGCTTGGATTCGCAACGCCAACCTTTCGCCGGATTGGCTGCGCATCGGCACCGACATCATCGGCACCGATGTCCCGGGCACTACGGCGCCCACCTTTAACATGACCTTCACGCTGAGCGGGATCACCATCCCGAACGCAGGTGCGCCGGGAGAGCCGGACTGCAACGGCCAAACCTCCGCGGCATTAAACAAACAGTTTGGCAACCACGCTTCCGCTGCTGTGGCTCTGGGTTTCCCCAGCGTTCAGGCGCTGACGGATTCTTTCCGTAACGCTTGCCACGAATAAGGGAAATCTCCCTTTGAGTCATGACTTGAGTCACGAGGCGATCCGTCGAGGATCGCCTCGTGTTCTCGGGCCTGGAAGTCTCGGGCCTAGCAGCTCGGAGCGATCAAAACGGCGTGAAAGACTGTCGCCGAGGAGCGAAGATGAAGCAGTGTTTTGTCGCGCACGTGGGGCGAATTCTTTGTCTTATCGTGCTAGGCAATGCTGGCGCGTGTGTTGCGCCGGCGAACCCGCAGAGCAACGATACCTACCAATTTAACGATGCTCACGTCCATCTGACCAACAACATTCAGCAAGGCCCCAGCATGCGACAACTGCTGGCCATGATGGGAAACCAGGCGGGCCGAGCAGCCGTGTTCGGGATCCCCTTGCAGCAGGAGTGGTCTTACAACGTGGACGGAAACCGTGCCCCGACGTACTACCTGCATTCGGATGCACCTCTCTACTACTACTCGTTTGTCGATGCGCGAATCGCAATGGCCTACAAGTCGCTCAGCAAGGAACAGCAAGAGCGATTCGAGCCGATGATCACCGGGTTCAACCCAGCGGACATGTATGCCGTGGACCATATCCGCCGCGTCCTGCAAACATTTCCGGGCGTGTTCACCGGGATCGGCGAGTTCACCATTCACAAGGAATTCGTCTCGGCAAAGATTCCGGGAGAAGTCGCCAGCCTGCAAAATCCGGCGCTCGACCGGATCCTGGACTTTGCTGCTGAAACCGGGCTTGTGGTTTTATTGCACAACGATGTGGATCTACCCTTCGCCAAGGGCGATTCCGAACCGGCTTATCTCAACGGATTGAAAGCCCTTTTCAGGAGGCATAAGAACGCGACCATTATCTGGGCGCATATGGGGCTGGGCCGGACCGTGGCGCCTCCCAAAAACTACTTTGCCCTCGTTGATGAAATGTTGAGCGACCCGGAGTTCCGGAACGTGTATGTCGATATCTCGTGGGACGAAGCCGCGAAATATATGGTGGCGAACGCAGAAGCGACCATGCGCACTGCTGAATTGTTGCGGCGGCATCCGGATCGTTTCTTGTTCGGCACGGACGCGCCAGCGCCGCCGGATCAGGCGGTTTATCTGAAAACCTACCGAGCCTACGAGCGGTTGTGGAACGTCCTTGACCGCGAAACGTCGCGAAAGATCCGGCTATCCAATTTCGAGCGGATTTTCGACCAAGCTCGGAGCTCAGTACGCCGTTGGGAGAGCGTACACTCGACTGACAGTGCAGGGCCCACCTCGTAGGACCACGGATCGAGAGACAGGGTAGCGGTGCCAATCGATGCGCCGGCTACGGAGCGCACCACCGGGAGTGCGGCAGACGTGTGCTTCGCTTAACGGCGCGGACGACTTTGACGAATTACTCCAGGTGAATTTGTTTCAGCACGGCGTGGAAGCGGGGCTCGTTGCGCAGCGGGTCGTAGGTAGGGTCGACTTTGATCGCATTGATGTTGGGTGTGTGTTCCGCACAGGCTTTTTCAAGCCAATCGAGAGCCTCGCTCTTCTTTCCTAAACCAATGTTCAAAAGGAGCAGGCTCGTGGGTTCTACCCTTTTGGTGCGACTGAGCTTTGTTGTTTCAAGCAACGCCTGCTGCGTTTCGCTCTGCTTGCCCCAACGGCCGTAGATATAGGCGCTCATCGGCCAGCCCCAGGGCGCACTTTTATCTTGCTTCCACCTATCGATGACTTGAACAGCCTCCGGGAAACGGCCCTCTTCTACGTAAGCGTAGATGATCATTTGCGCCCGGGAAAAGTCAGGATCCATTTCGAGAACGGTGTGGAACTGCTGAATAGCGGCTCCATACTGGCGCGAGAAATAGAGGATTGCGCCGTAATCCGCGGCAATGATGAGCGACAAGGGATCGAGTTCGCGGGCTTTACCGATTTCAGCGAAAGCTTCGTCGAAGCGGCCCTGCAGAGCGAGACATTCCGCGTACCAGTGATGGGCCGTCGCGTAATTCGGATTCAATTCAATGGCGCGGCGATATTCCTTTTCGGCGGTGGACCAGTCCCAATCGTAATTTTGTGTGATCGACGCGAGCGACGTGTGCGCTTCAGCCAGACTTTCGTCCAATTCGATAGCGCGGAGAGCGGCAGCGCGCGCTTTGGGCATAAACGTTGTTGGCGAGACGAAACCGTAGCTGGCGCTCAGATTGTAGGAATCAGCCAAACCGGCGTAGGCCTGAGCATAGGCCGGTTGTTTGTCGATGGCGCTTTGAAACTCCCGGATGGCGAGCTCAAATCCCTGCTCGTTGCGACGGTTCCAGAAGTAGCGTCCTTTCAGGTAGTGCAGGTAAGCATCGGACTGATTTGGCGTGTTGCCTAGCGGTGGACGAGCCGATTCCGCGTGTTTCTGTTCCCCAAGGGCAAGAAAGATTGCGTCAGCGGTTTCGACGGCGATCTCCTGCTGAATCTCGTTCAAGCTGCCCGACGAACGCTGATACTCCTGCGACCACACCGCAATGCGATCACTCACGCGGATAAGATTTGTGGT
The DNA here is from genome assembly GCA_035607085.1 of Candidatus Eiseniibacteriota bacterium. Taxonomy (GTDB): domain Bacteria; phylum Acidobacteriota; class Terriglobia; order Acidiferrales; family UBA7541; genus Acidiferrum. Next base: position 3,514 of record DATMZI010000057.1, read on the forward strand.
AATGCGGACGTTTTCTGCGTCGCGCCGCAGAGTGCCTTTGAGCACGTATTGAGCGCCCAATTTCTGGGCGACGGACTGAACCTGTTGGTCGGAGTGTTTGTACTGCATCACGGACGTTCGGCCGATCACTGCCACTTTAGCCGGGTCGGCTTGGCCAAGACGGGAAATGATTTCTTCGGTGAGCCCGTCGGTGACGTATTCCTGATTGGGGTCGCCGGTAAGATTTTCGAATGGAAGTACCGCCAGCATGATGCGCGCCGGAAGGGTCGGGGAAGGGATGCGCGAACGCGGCCACCAAAATGCGCCGGAGAGCACAACCAGAATTGTCAGAGACAGCGCGGCTCCGGCAATCCAGCGGCGTGAGGGGCGGCGCCCTGCGGCCACGCCCGGATCGGGCAGGCCGGATGGGGCCGTTGACCCTTCGAGCGGCGATTCGGTTCGAAGCGTGAGATGGGTTCCGGAATCGTCGTCGATTTTTTCCACTACTGTGATGAACCGATAGCCGATCTTAGGAATTGTTTCGATATAACGCGGGTCCTGGACGGAGTCGCCCAGCACGGCCCTCAAGTTTTTGACCGAACTGTTTAGCCCGTGTTCGAAGTCCACAAAGGTGTCAGAAGGCCAAAGCTGTTTCTGAAATTCCTCGCGGGAAACAACCTCACCGGCATTTTCGACCAGGATTTGCAGGACACGAAAGGGCTGCGGGCGGAGTTTTAGGCGAATGCCGTCGCGATACAACTCCTTGGCCTTGGTGCGGAGCTCAAAGGAACCGCCGAAACGCATCTTGGAGGGGCCAGGGGACACCATCTGCTCGGGTAAACGGGGCGACAATTTCTTGACTTCTTTCCGACCGAGAGTAGCACAAAACCTGTGGAATGAGCGGGTTGGAGTGTCACCTTTGTTCCACCGCGATTTCACCCGCCGCTCCTTGCCCGGATGCAACGGTCCGGGGCAATCTCGACACAATCCTTCAGGAGTCAACTGAGTTACTCAACGGAGTTGTGGCGAAACCGCATGTCCCGAGGCATCCGCCACGTATTTTCAGACCAACAGGATTTGGCTCAGCTGCGCCGGCTCGGAGCGGCTCGGAGCGGGGAGGAACGCGAATGAAGTCAAAGTTTGTGCCCAGCATGGTGTCTTTCGGCATGCGTCGAGGATTGGCGTTTGTGGCCTTGTTCATTCTGGCGGGAGCAGTATCTGCGGCGGTGATTCCGAACCTCTTGCCATTTCTCGATCCGACCGGCTTCGTGTCGACATTTAATCGCGCAGGAAAAATCGATACGAGCGAAAGCAATCCGTTCTTCGAAAATCTGGGAACCAACGGGCGAAGCTGTGGAACCTGCCACATCGCCGCGAACGGTATGGGGCTTAGCACCGACAATATTCAGGAGAGATTTCATCGAACGAGAGGACGTGATCCCCTGTTTGCCGATTTCGACGGAGCCAATTGCCCGAATTCGCCGAGCCCGGGCGATCCGGCGGCGCATAGCTTGTTGTTGAGTGCCGGATTGATCCGGGTTCCGATCACGCTGGCCGCCAACCCGCAATTCCAGATTCGGGCGGTACACGATCCGTATGGCTGCGCGATCACCACGGACGCGACTTCCCTGGCAACGACCGTTTCGGTGTATCGCCGCCCGCTCCCGACGACCAACCTGCGCTTCTTGAGCACGATCATGTTCGACGGCCGCGAAACCGCGCTTCCGCTGAACAACCAGACCACGTTCATGAGCCATCTGATCGCTGATTTGAAGCATCAGGCGGCAGACGCCACGACCGGGCACGCGCAGGCCGCCAGTCCGCCAACGGATGCGCAGCAGAGCGCGATCGTCAATTTCGAGTTGGGACTGTTCAGCAGCCAGATCATCGATGGCCGCGCCGGGGTGCTTTCTGCGTACGGTGCGCGCGGCGGACCGGTCGATCTTTCCAAGTCGAGCTACTATCCGGGAATCAACGATTCGCTCGGAGCGGACCCGTCGGGAGATGCGTTTAATCCCGTTTCCATGACCTTGTTCGATTCATGGACGAATGCCAACGCGGCCTCTCGTAAGGATATCGCCGCTGGCCAGGCCATTTTCAACTCGCACCCTGTTGCGATCACGAGCGTACGCGGATTGAATGACAATGCGGCGCTCGGCAAACCCGCCACCATCATGGGTAACTGCACGACGTGCCACGATACGCCCAACGTGGGAAATCATTCGTTGCCGCTGCCGCTCGATATCAGCACCGGGCACGATGCGGCGAATGAAACCGATCCTTTGATTGCCGGCGGATTGGCGCAACTGAGCATGCCGGACTTGCCGGTGTTTGCAATTACAGGCTGCCCAGATCCGTTTGCAGCTCCAGGTGTGCCGGCTCTGACTGTGACGATTTATACGACCGATCCCGGCAAGGGCTTGTTGACCGGTTTGTGCAGCGACGTGAACCGGATGAAAGGCCCAATTCTCCGCGGGCTGGCCGCACGCGCGCCCTATTTTCACAACGGCGCAGCGCAAAACCTGACCGAACTGGTCAACTTCTACAACCAACGCTTCCAAATGAACCTGACGGACAGAGAGAAGCTGCAGTTGATTGCTTTCTTGAACGCTCTGTAGTTCGATGGGAAGGCCGGTCTGAAAAATCAGGCCGGCCTTTTTGTCTTCGCGGACGGCGACCAAAAGTGGTTGGGTACGGGAAGTTGTTGAAATTGATTGACTTCCAGATCATGAACTGGGATAGTTCAACCAACCCCACACGCTCTTTCGAAGGAACCGCCATGAAAGCATCCCAGCTGCTGTTTGGCATCGTTTTCGCGTCGGCATTCGTACCTTCTTCCCTGGCACAGTCCGCTGCGCCGAGGCCGACACCAGCGCCTACGGCAGTAGCGACGATTGACGGCCAGAGCCTTACCGAAGACGATCTGGCGCCCCTTGTTGCAGGCCAGCTTCATCCACTGCGCGAACAAGAGTACCAGATCAAAAAGAAGGCGCTGGAGAGTTTGATCACCCAAAAGGTCGTAGAGGTGGAGGCGAAAAAAAAGGGGCTAACGACGGAAAAGCTGTACGAGCAGGAAGTCGATTCGAAGGTAGCCGAACCGACCGATGTTGAGTTAAACGCGGTTTATACGGTGCAACGCGAGCAGCTCAACAGGCCCTTTGATGAAGTGAAAGGACAGCTGACGCAAACGCTGAAGAACGCGAAGATCCAGCAAGCGCGCAAGGAGTACGCAACCCGCTTGCGGGAACAGGCCAAGGTCGCTGTGTTGCTGAGCCCGCCGCGTGTGAAAGTCGGATTTGATCCCGCTCGAGTGCGGGGTAATCCCAAAGCTAAGGTAATGATCGTCGAGTTTTCAGATTTTCAGTGCCCTTATTGTGGCCAAGTGCAGGGGACTCTGAAAAGTGTGCTCGCGAAGCATGAAGACAGCGTTGCGCTTGCTTTCCGAGACATGCCAGTAACGCAAATTCATCCGATGGCCATGGGAGCGGCGGAGGCGGCGCGGTGTGCGGGCGAGCAGGGTAAGTTCTGGGAATTGCATGACATGATGTTTGCGGAACAGAGCTCCTTAGACCGGAACGGCCTGCTAAGCAAAGCTCAGAAGCTGCAGCTCGATCCAAAACAATTTGAAACCTGCCTGGCCACGGAAAAGTACAAAGACCAAATTCAACAGGACGGCCAAGAAGGGATGCGCGCTGGTGTGAGCGGCACCCCCGGTTTTTTCGTCAACGGGATATTCATCAGCGGAGCCCAGCCGGAAGCGGCTTTCGAGAAGCTCATCCAAGAGCAACTCGCCACAGTGCGCCCGTAAACTATTTAAAAAATAGCAACTTATAGTGAAATAAGCGCCCCCTCGGGATTGTCCTTAGACCTTCCGACTAATCGGGACGGCTGTCCTCTTTCTGTCCTCTCGACCAGTAGAAGTACCAGTACGTCACCTCTATGCTGAACGCAGCCTGAGGGGGCGTTATGAGCAATCGTAAGACCCGGGCACAGGGTGTAAAGGAACTGCTTCGTTTTCCTTTCCTAGTTCTGACCGCCCTTCTTATCTCCAGTTTGTTGCTGAGCAGCGTCTCTGCTCAGGGAAATTCATCAGCCGGTGCACGCGAAGGCTTGCGCGCCGCGCAGGTGCGAGCACTGAACAATAGTGCGCTCCAACTCCACGGCCAGGCGCAGGAGAATCAGTCGTCAATCGGCGCGATTCAGAGCCAAGCGGCTACGGTGCTGGCGCAGCGCGCCGCTGCTCTGCAGGCCCTTATCCAGGAAAACCCACATGCGGCACTGTCGTTCGCTTTTTCACCGGAGCTGCTGGCAGACCTTGCGGCCAAGTTCCCAGAATCCGCCTATCTTCTCGAGCAACACGGCACGTGGCACGGAACAGCGGAAGTCTCGGTCATCGATGACCTCGCACGGAAAGCCTCGAAGACAAACGTAATGCTGCAGGTCGGCGGACGCAGCCTCGGCGTCCATTTCGACGGTGCAGAACCCGCGGCATTAAAGAGCGGGGACACTTTAACAGTGTCAGGAGTTCTTGCCGGAACGACGATGGCAGCCGAGAACGGAACGGCGCAAAGCACTACTCTGCCTGCGGCGAGTTGCAGTACGACAGGAGATCAAAAAACCGTGGTTCTATTGGTGAACCTCCCGGGTTCCCCATTGCCTGCGACGGTCACGCCCCAAGCAGTGCAAAGCGTTTTCTTCGGCATCTCTGGGCCGTCCGTCGATGGATATCTGCGTGAGACTTCTTATGGACTCACCTCAGCATCGGGCGACGTTTTTGGTCCCTTTACGCTCACTGGAGACTATGCGTCCTGCAGCACATCACAAATGGAGACCGATGCGATCGCCGCGGCCACGGGTGCTGGCGTGAATTTGCAGAACTACTCCCGCATAGTACTCGTGTTCGCAGACACTCTAGGGTGTGGCTGGTCGGGAATGGCCACGGTTGGATGTTCGACAATGAGTCTGCCGAGCGGATCGCTTACCGCCTCCAGCTCTTTTCTGGAAGCAAACTCCGCAAATGTGCAAGTCGCAACCCATGAAATTGGTCACAACCTTGGCTTGCGTCATGCGCAATCCCGGGATTTTGGTATGGAACCCTTGGGCCCGCTAGACGCAGCGGGGACACTCTACGAGTACGGCAACGAATTTTCGACCATGGGGAATTGGACTCCGGGCGAGTATGCTGCGCCGCACAAGGCCGAGGTATTGAACTGGCTGGCGCAGGGCAACGATTATCAGGTCGTTCAGAGCAGCGGCTCTTATACGCTTGCGCCTTTGGAGAGCGGAGCCGGCAGTCTTAAAGCGCTCAAAGTACAACGCGGCACCGGTAACGCTGGTTACTACCTCTGGATTGAATACCGCCAGCCACTGGGGAACTACGACACGACCTATTACACATCGCAGCCATATTCTGGTGCGACCGTCAACTACGAGGATCCGGCGACCGGCGCTTACACACAACTGCTCGACTTTACTCCCGAGAGCGACTTGTCAAATAGCGAGGGTTCTGATTTCGGCGACCCCGCGCTGCTTGCAGGCAAGACATGGAAAGACCCGTATTCTGATCTTTCGTTGTCGGTAACTAGCGCAACGTCCAGCGGTTTGTCCGTGTCGGTCAGCTATGGCGGCGGAGCAAGTTGCACCCATGCAAACCCCACTCTGGTTTTGACTCCGTCGGATCCAAGTATTTATCCGGGCCAGAGCGCGGCCTACTCTGCGTCGTTGACCAACAATGATGCCACGGCGTGTCCCTCCAGCACGTTTGGGTTGAGTTCTACCGAGCCCTCGGGATGGTCCACATCTTTCCCGCAATCCGCAGTCACGATAGCACCAGGGCAGTCAACTACCTTCACTATGAGCAAAGGCGCTCCGTCGGGCGCGGCTCCAGGAACGTACGGCGTTAACCTGAGCGCGGCCAACAATTTTCTCGGCCAATCTGCAACGGCGAACGCTACGGTTATGGCCGCCCCCACGCTTGCCGCAACGCTTTCTGTTGCCGGAACAAGCTTTACCCGGCCCGGCACAGTCGCGATCGCAGCATCCATTACAAATGGCGGAGCTCCTGCCCCGGGAGCTAGCGTGACCTTTACACTCACCCTGCCAAATGGCAACACCACAAAACTAAGCGCCACCACAAACGCGAGTGGCGTTGCTACGTGGAACTACAAGCTGAACCAGCGATCACAAGTAGGGGCTTACTCGGTGACCGCACAAGCGGGTTTGAGTTCGGGCTCCAAGAAGTCAGCCTCCACGCAAACTGTGTCAAGCAACACAGGCACCTTCACTGTGCAGTAGCAATTCGCAAAAAAAGAGGCGCCACCATAAGGCGGCGCCTCTCGGTTGTCGCCAGATACGATTGCCGCTATCGGCCATCGTATCTGACGGATTTACGGTGCGCAGTTGCCGAGCGGGCAAACCGGACAATCCTTCTGCCCGGAGTCCTGCGATGGCGGCGTGCCGCCCAGAGGCGAGCTCGCGGTAGCGTGCAGATGGTCCTCAAAGCCCAGGTTCGCGTCCAGAGCTGATGTCGGGATGTACGAGCCGGCGACGTTGGCGCAAGTATTCGGAGCCAGCGAGCCGCCGATGGTAAATCCTGCTGTTGTGGACGCGATCACGTTCGAACCGGCCACATAGGTTCCAGCTGGAATGTCAGTCACCTGAACATTAGTCAATGGCACGTTGGTCGATGTGTTGCACACTTGGCCAGTGAAGTTGACCTTCACCACGTCGCCGCTTGCTCCTGCAACCAGACAAGTGGGGCCGCAGGTCTTGCTGATGGACAACATGGGATTCACTTCGACAGTGGGGCACGAAGCTGGCTGATTACCAGGCGTGTTCGGATCGCTGTCGGAATCGGCAGTTACTTGCGTTCCGGCTGGCGTATCCGCAACAGCATGGGCGCTGTTAAGCGGACCGTTCGTGACCGAGTCAAAGTGCGCGAATTGCACCGGATTGGGGCTGTTACACGCATCGCCGCCAGGCCACCGGATACACTGGTGAGGGGCCAACGATGCGAAAGTGAATGTCGGGGGATTGGGGTTCTTGTTGGTGGCATTCGTCGGGAGGTTGTCCGTCACTACGATATTCGTCACGGTTCCAATTCCGGTGTTCGTCACGGTTCCATTGTAATCGTAGGTGAATCCCGTTCCGGCGGCATTAATTTTGCCGTTCGGGCAGCTCTTGGTAACGCTGATGCCGCACAACGGGAAAGAGTGTGGCGGAGAGAAGTCGCTCAACGTCGAAGTTGGCGAATTGGACGCGCGAGTTTCGGCCATGAACGTTGTGACGCAGGGTACGTCATCGCCAAAGATTGCATTTAGGTCAATACCGCCTTCGAGGAATTCTCCGTGCAGAAAACTGGAGCTATTGGATTTGTCTTTAAAGGTCCAAGGCGCAGATTGCGTTGTGGAATTCGTAATCGCACACAACGTGGAATCGCCGTTTGCTATGTTGCAGGTCGCGGCGTTAATCAGGCCAGTCTTCGCTACGAGCGAACCCGAGGCCCCGTCTCCACCTTGCCACTGAAAAACCTGAATGGTGGAAATAGCGCCGCCAGTGGAGAAATCGGACACGATTAGGAAGTCGCCTTCCTTGTGGATCCCGTTGAATCCTCCGTCTGCGCCGCCGCTCTTCACGTTGTTCAAGGCCACTGTGCCGTCCTGAAAGAACCAGAAGCCGGCCGTAGCGTCGCCGCTGTTGTCGTATCTGTCCAATCCGAAATAGATCGCGGTGTGGTTGTTGGGCAGTGTGTAGGCCGCAGCGTATGCATGAGCGATGTCGTCCTTGCCTTGCGGTTTGCTGGTGTTCCACTGCCATTTAGACACGTCATAAATGTCCTTGGAACTGCCGCCAGTGAATTCGTTGTCCGCCGTCGTGTTCGTGAGGTCTACATCGAGACCGGAGGTCGCGATTGCGTGGCCGCCAGGGACGATGCCGAGTGCCTTGTCCCAATCGTCAGTAGTCCCGGCGAAGGGGGCGCCATCGGTGACGGCGTTGCCATCGAGTTGGAATGCCCCGTTGGGATCATCCACTCCGCCGCCGACGAGCGCTAGAACAGTTGCTGCCGAAAGAACAAACGATGCTCCGGTCGCAACCCAAAACCGCTTGGTCGCAAAACATCGAAATATTGCGGAAAACTTAGTTCCCATGATGGTCTTTCTCCTTAGATAGCAAATAGTGTCAGTTCGCATTTTTGGGTAGGGCCCAAGGGACCGGGAACAGCTGAACTGCATTGCGGGTTTCGGAGCTCAGCGTCTTAGTTCGTGCGAGAACGCACCACGAGCAACGGTTCGCTGAGTAGGCAATGTTCGACTGCCAGGTCCCGAAATCTCAGGGGTTGGACATGGCGAGTGGCAACACAAGCCATGTGTCGAGCGAAGATACACCCTTAGCGCGGACAAACTGCCGGTTTGCCTGCCCGAGCTGGGGTTGAGCGGCAAAAAACCAGTTAGCTACAAAGACATCTTTAATTTGGTGGCGCCTTCTTGAACGAACCTAATGGCATAGGAAGGACGTCGAGTGCCATTGGGGAAGAAGCCGACCCACGCAGATTGCGAACGCAAAGTGCACGCACGTGGCCGAAGTCTTGCCCCAAAACGTCCTTTCCCTTCACATACTTGGGGTCCACTCGGCTGGGCATTTCCACCTACTTCGGGCAGACTCTGTCCAAGAGTATGCAAACAGTTGGAGTCACGTTACTCTCGGTCCGTAACTAGAGACTTATTAGATTCACACCAACGAGGGCGCCGCAGGCAGTGCAATCGAGAGGGGCTTTGCTGCTCGCGAGCTGCTTCGATCCCGGCTGGACCGGCATTACTTTTTCGAAAAAGTACCATTGACCTTGCCATTCCATGGGACTACTTTCAGTTGTGCCCCGCCCCCGGTCGAAATCTATCCGCAGAGAGGTTCGCCGTGGCAATTGCCCCGTATAAGCAAGACAGTCTTGAAGATCGTTGGGCCCGCATGCGTTCCCACAAGCGCATCATTTCGCGCGTCAAATTCCTGGTGGAATGGGATGACGATAAGCAGAAACAAAGGGCCAATGCCGTTACCGTAGATGTCAGCCATTCAGGCTGTATGGCCATCGTCGGCGCCCCGCTGCCTCTCCATAAACAGGTTCGGCTGATCCACCCGGAAAGCGGCCGAAAAGCAGAAGCTTTGGTCGTCTGGCGCGACCATGAGGCTTGGGATACTGGTTTTGAGCTGTCCAAGCCGGACGCCTCGTTTTGGGGAGTGCCGTTCTGACGTCTTGACTGCGCCCCGTCCGCGTTCTGAAGCATTGGCTCTTTTTACTCCATCCTATCGATAGTCCTGAGGTGTGACAGGCGGCCTGCGCGGCAGGTGCCGGGAGGTTGGTATTCCCCTGCCCGTTTCCCTGGAATCCGCGACGGTGTTCAGCCAAGATGTACGCGGTTGTTTCGAGCCGCTACGGAGGGTAACGCCGATGCCTGCTTCAGGCTCATTGCAACTCGTTCTAATCACCGGTGGGAGTGACGGGCTCGGCAGGGCGGCGGCGATCTTGCTGGCCGAACGGGGATATCGTGTAATCGCTGCCGGGCGCTCCGCGAAGAAGCTCGCCGACCTCGAGTCACTCGCTGCCGAAAGGAAACTGCCGATCCATACCGTGGATCTGGACGTCTGCGACGACCAGTCCGTAAAAGCGGCGATGGATCGCGTCGCCAACCAACACGGTTCGATCGACGTGCTCATCAACAACGCCGGAGTCGGCTATATGGCCGCCGTCGAAGAAATCGCCATGGCGGATTTCAAGCAGCAGTTTGAAACCAACCTTTTTGGTGTGCTGCGGGTGACTCAGGCCGTACTTCCGGCAATGCGTGCGCGGCGCAGCGGCCGCATCCTGATGATCAGCAGCGTGGCCGGATTGGTGTCGCCGCCGACGTACGGCGCCTACAGCAGCAGCAAACATGCACTGGAAGGGGTGAGCAACGCGCTGCGGCTCGAACTTTATCCATTTGGCATTCGCGTGGTCCTGATTGAACCGGGCTACATCGCTACGAATTTTCAGCAGACCGCAAAGGACCTGGCACAGCCTTACTTCGAAGGCGCCGCGGATAGTCCCTATCGGAAAATCTACGAGGGCGCGTCGAAAGGCGCAAACAAGGGCCGCAGCGGTTCCAAAACTACGCCAGAGGATTGCGCCCGGGTGATGTTGGAGGCCATCCAGTCGCCCGATCCGCGGGTGCGTTACGGCGTGACACCGCTGGCCACACTGGTCAAATGGGGGAAGCGGCTGGCGAGCGATCGAGTGCTCGATCAGTTTCTGCGACGTTATTATGGCATCACCTCAACGGAGTGAATGTTCTCGCCAGTCGTGTCTGTCTGCAATGCCGTTTGACGCCGCCAGCTCGCCACCGATACTCTTCTTGTGCTGTGTTCGAGGGCTGAAGAATTCCGTGCACCCGCAAACAAGTGAAAATAGTCACACCAGCGATCTCGCGCAACACCTGCCAAAGGTATGGATTGGATATCTGCTCTGCGTCGCAACCTTCGTCGATGAAGCCATCTTTTTCGCGAACCATCCGGAGATTGTTTCTCTCAAGTTTTTCTTGCCGCCGCTGCACCTGTTTCTATTGGGCTTCCTCAGCTTGGTCTATTGGCTGGTTTCTATTCACAAGTTACATGTAGTCTTGTCGCTTGTTCCCGGATGGCGACATCCCATTTCGCCGGGGCGGGCGGTCTGGTTTCATTTCATCCCGGTTTACAACCTCTATTGGCTTTACAAGTGGCCACGGGAGTGCGCCAACTTTGTAAATTGGCGCTTGCAGGGCTCCGTGCTTCAGCCGCGCAATGCCGGACTGTTCGTGTTGGGCTCCTACGTTCTGTCCGTCCTGATTGGCAGCCTGATGCTGGTGTTTTTCTCGCTCTCTTTTGTCGTTACCTGGATTCGGCGTGCTTTGACAGTGCCATTTCGCCTTCCGCCAGCCGACGGGGGTTCCGGAAATTCCACAACCTTGGTCTAAAAAGGGGTTTAACCACAAATGATCGTCTGCGCAACCACCCGCGCCCTGCTGTTGTCGCTTGCGTTGTGGATTCCAGCGAGCGGCCTCGCGCAAGACAAGGAGAAAACCCAGCAGCTCGCGCGGGAAATTCTGCAGCAGCTCATCGAAATCAATACCACCGATTCGGTCGGCAACGTTACGGCAGCGGCCGAAGCCATGGCCAAGCGGTTGCGTGAAGCCGGCTTTGATGAGAAGGATATGCAGCTCGCTGGTCCGCGCGCCACCAAGAAAAATCTGGTACTCCGCTTTCACGGCACTGGGAAACGCAAACCGGTGCTGTTCATCGGTCACCTCGACGTAGTCGAGGCGCGGCGTGAAGACTGGACCACCGATCCATTTATCTTTCTGGAGAAAGACGGCTACTTTTACGGCCGCGGCGCCGAGGACATGAAAGCCGGAGATGCGTTGCTGGTAACCACTTTCATTCGCCTGAAACGGGAAGGCTACGCCCCTGACCGCGACCTTATTCTCGCGCTCACCGCTGATGAAGAAGGCGGCTCAGCCAACGGCGTAGACTGGCTGCTGAAAAACCACCGCGACTGGATCGAAGCGGAATACGCCATCAACCTCGACGGCGGCGAATTCGAAAGGGAGGGCTCCAAGAGGCTGCTTGCCGGATTGCAGGCCAGTGAAAAGGTTTATGTGGATTATCAGTTCGAATCGCTGAACCCTGGCGGCCACAGCTCGCTGCCTTCGCCGGACAACGCTATCTACCATTTATCCGCCGCGCTCAGCCGCCTGCAGAGTTTTTCGTTTCCCGTGAACGTGAACCAGATCACGCGCAACTACTTCCAGAAAACCGCCGCATTTTCCAGCAGCCGGACCGCTCAAGATATGCGCGCCGTGGTCAAGGAACCTGCAGACCGTGCTGCCGCGGAACGCCTGTCCCAGTCGCCCTATTACAATTCGTTGCTGCATACCACTTGCGTCGCCACCATGCTCTCCGGAGGGCATGCTGCCAACGCGCTGCCGCAAATGGCCCGTGCGAATGTAAACTGCCGAATCTTTCCCGGCGAAGAACCGGAATCTGTGCGGCGGGCCCTTGAAAAGGTCGCCGCCGACCCCAAAGTCGCGGTGACGATCGTTCCCTACAAGGACGACAAAGGAAATGTGATTCCAACCGTCGGCGTTCCTCCCTCGCCTCTTCTTCCCGAAATCGTTCAAGCGGAAGAAAAGACGGTCGAAGGTTTCTGGCCTGGCTTGCCCGTAGTTTCGACCATGTCCACGGGTGCTACCGATGGTCGCTTTCTCCGGATCGCGGGAATTCCCACTTACGGCATCGCTTGCATGTTTTTCGAAGTGAACGACAACCGCGCCCATGGAAAAGACGAGCGTGTCGGAGTTAAGGATTTCTACGACGGCATCGAAGTCGCCTACAGACTCGTCAACAACCTTTCCTCGGCCAATTGAAGAGACCCATCGCCCATCACAAATGAAAAAGGCCCGAAGAGTGATTCCCTTCGAGCCAAATCCACAAAAAAGTATGGTCAGGGTTTCGCGGCCGGCGGATCGGCAACCACCGTCCCGTCCGGTGCCTGCTGTGCGCTGGCGGCAATCGGCTTAGCGTTGTCGTTGCCAAAGCGCGTCAAATACGGCATAAACGGCGTAACTTCGAAGGGCATCTTCTCGCGCTCGGCGAGCGTGCCCACGGGCTTGCTCTTCAGCATTTCCAGCTTGTCGCCCCACGGATCCATCTTCACACGCCCGCCAATCGGCAAAGCTGCCAGCTTTGGCGCGCCTGCGGCTTTGGCATCGCCGCCAGCCGCGGTTTGCACGGGCGCTGCAACCGGCGTGGCCCCCAGATTCGGCAGGTTGGGCACCCGGTTCCCAAGATGCGCGCTAATCAGGTTGGGAATTTCCTTCTGGCGTGTCTGCAAAGCCTGGAAGAACATCGCGGCGTTGTTCATCTGCCATACCTTCGCCACTTGTGGATTCTTCAGCGCGGTGGTCAGCAATTCGGCGCCTTTCTGGTTGGCAGCCGCTTCCTCCTCGGGCGTCCGCGCAAAACCGAAGTGCCGGAACGAATCCTTGTCGTCAATCAACAGTTGGTCAAAGAAGGCATACTGCGAGTCCATCCGATGGCCAAGCACCACGTGCGCCAGTTCATGCGCAATAATCGCGGCCAGGCTCGCTTCGTCCGGAAGTACGTCAATCAACCCCCGGCTCAAGACAATCGTGTGCCCCAGCGTGAAGGACTCCAGCGTCGTCGTCGTCATCACCCGGCATCGCACATCGGGCTCGATTTCCAGGTTGTTGGTCACTTCCAGGTTGTTCGCCACGGTTTCCAACACCTTGTCCACTTCGCCCTTTGGCGACATCAAGCCAAGGCGCTGCAGGCGGTCGGCCACGTTGTCTTCCGCCTGGCGGTCCCACGAACGCTGCGCCTGCAGCGGCGACAGATCATTGTTCGTGGAAGTCTCGTCGGTGACGTTGCTCTCTACCAGTACCTTGCTTAGTTCCTGCTCTTGCGACGTGTGTCCCAGGTTATAGCCCCAGATGCGCGTCTGCGCCTTGAAGTCCAGCTTCTTGGTCATCGCGTAGTGCAGGTTATTTTCTTCGCTGTATACAAAGGTCGGTAACCACAATCCTGGCTGTACGTTCGAACGCCAGCTGTCGAAGTGGAAGTACCAGCTGGAATGTCCAGCGCCACCATATCCGCCGTTAAACCTGACAATGTTGAAATCCTGGTCTTCCACCCAGATGCGGCCCAGGAAGCGGCCCTTGCCCGACTTTGCCAGCGGCGTCACATCAAACACCAGGCAGCGCACTTCGCCCAGGAATTCGCGCTTCACGTAGTCGAACTTGTAGTGCTGCCGGTCGAATCCGGTGGTATCAATGAACACCATCTGCAAAAAGCCGTCCGGCAGGTACTGCATCGCGAAGGAAAAGAAGTTCCCGATCCCTACGAAGAGTTTTTTGCCCTTGCTGTTGGTATCCGAAATCGAAACCAGGCCTACACCCTTGCTGAAATCCGCCTTGCCCAGGAAATATTTGTCGCCCGCCGGAACTGCGCCTAGCTCCTTATCCCCTTTCAGGTTCTGGATGTAGGTCTCCACCAGCGGCGAATACTCCTTCATCTTTCCGTACAAATGGTTTTCGTTGTTGGTCACGCGGTCGATCACTTGTTCCATCGTGCGCGGCTGTTCGGGCAGCATGGCAATCTTTTTAGACTGGTCATCGTCTGCTCCGAGCCCTGCCGTGCCGCACGCGGCTAAAACAAGCACACCTGTCAGAAACTTGCGCATCTCACTTCTCCTCAGTAGGCCAATCGGAATTCAATGCGAACGCGAGCCGGGTAGTCCACAGGCTGGCCCTCGCGCAAAGCCGGCTTGAACTTGATTTGTTGCGCAGCCCGGGATGCGGATTCATCCAACCCATGTCCCAAGCCGCTGATGACTCGATTCACCTGCACATGACCGTTTGCTTGAAAAACCACATCTAAAACCACGTCGCCTTCTAGCCTCAGACTACGTCCTTCGCTGGTGTACTCCGGACGCGGCTTGTCCAGGACGACAACGGCCGTATCCGCGGGACCATCGTTGCCGGTTTTCTTCTTCGGAGCTTCTGCGACCGCTGCGTTCTGGTCGGCAAACCCTCCGGCCTGCACCGATCCTTTTTTCCCGCCGCCCTGCGGAGGCACGGCGGTTCCGTTACCAAAGCCCGTGCTCGCCACCGTGCCGCGAATTCCCTTGTCGCCGCCCGTTCCATTGCCATAGCCCGGTCCGTTCGGCAGGGTGTTCAATCCCTGTGCATTCACGATCAAATGCGCATTTGGATTTCCTTTGCCGGGCAATCCGGTCGGATCTCCAAATCCGCCCGTCTGCACTTTTTCCACCGGAGCCTTCACCGTGGCCGGCGTCGCATTGCCGTTGCTCATCATCCCGACTTTTACATCTTCCTTTGGCCGCTTCGGCTGATTCGGCTGCGTGGTGTCAACCATTGCTGGCTGCAGAACCGGATTCAGGTCCGGAGCCTTCATTTCGACCGTTTGTACTTTAGGCTGCGGCTGGTTCAGTTTCGGCGTCACAAAAATGTGGGGCTGTTTCGGATTCAAAACTGGTTCCACCACTGGTCGCGGGGGCGGTGTGTTCACCTTCACAATTTTCGGCGGCGGCGGTGGCGGCGCGACAGGCACCAGCGTGATCGGCATGGCCACTTCGGAGTTCAGGAATTTCAAAGCAGTTTCCATCTGCTGCGGGAAGATCAAAGGGGCCAGCAGGAAAAAGGTCAGCGCGGAAATCTGCACGATCGCGCTAATGCCCACCCGCTTCGCCCGCGACTCGCCTTCTGGCAGGAGCGCCAGACGCGCCGGAATCGGCTTGGTCCCAATATTTTTCTTCCAGGCGGCCTCTTGACCCGCAGGTGCACGGCGGTTGGGATCAAGCCCAACACCCAGGTTCGTCTTGCTCGGTGTTTCTAATATCATTGTGGTCATCCGCTTGCCGCCTCGAAGAGAGTTCGCCTCCGTAGGGAGCAGAGGCCCTCCAAATTTGAAATTGGGGCGCTCAACTCGCTTCAGCTTTCAGGGCCTGTTTTCTAGACCTTGAAATCGAAAATCGCGAAACTATCGTTACCATTACTACGGTACTTACGGGGCTGGAGTCGTTCGAATAGGACTTTCGTACCAAAGACGCGAAGTCGCTAATGCTGTTTGCGAGCGCAGTCAACACCCCTTTCACTTGAAACCCAGCGAGGCGCTGATGGTTGTGGGCTAGGAGAACCCCACTCAAGGATACCGCAAACTGGCTTTCCGGGAACCTGGTTTTGCATCACCCATTCCCCATGCGCACCGGAGGGTCTATGCTGTAGGATGCAGGCTTTTTCCGGCGCGGTGCCTGAGCGGCTGGCTGCGGCCTGCTTCCAGCGTCAAATTTTTGCGGGCGCTTAACGCCCTTAACCAACGATGGACTCACCCGCCCACAATCCCGAACCGAGCGGCCCGCAACGCCTTCCGGCCCAAGGCCTTCCGGAAGGTTGCGCGGTTCTCCTTCGCCAGTTGTTCTCGCAATGCCCGGCGGACCGCTGGAAGCTCTCATTCACAGTCTGGGAGTCCGCGCTCGCGCGCAGCGTCGCCAAGCGCTTCGCCGGCTCTTCTCCCTCTATCGCCATGCTCCAGGAATATTTCTCGACCCTTCACCTTGACGATCTCGCTTTGGCCTGTGCCTGCGCGGAAGGCTCACAACAGGCCTGGGAAGACTTTGTCGCCGATTATCGTCCGTACTTGCGAACGGCCTCTGCTGCGATCCTTCGCCGCCCGGTCTCTGACCCCGCCGCCATCGAACTCGCCGACTCGCTTTTCACGGATCTCTACGGGCTTTCGGATCGCTGCTCCAGCAGCAGCTCGCTTTTCCGTTACTTTCACGGCAGAAGCTCGCTGAAAACCTGGCTGCGCGCCGTGCTCGCTCAGCGTCACATTGATCAGATTCGTGCCGGCAAAAGATTCGAATCGCTCGATGATCATCCAGCGGATGGCGAAACCCGCCGCGTGTTCGAACCCACCACGGCCGAACTGCCTCCCGATCCTCGCCGCCAACAGTATCAGCAGCGTTTTCGCGAAGCGTTGACCAGCGCGCTCGCATCACTCGACGAGCGCGATCGCACTCGCCTGCAGCTTTATTACGCGGAAGACCGGACCCTGTCGGAAATCGGCCGCGCCATTGGCGAACATGAGTCCAGTGTTTCGCGCAATCTCGAACGCGTACGCAAGGAGTTGCGCGCCACGGTCGAAGGATTGCTGCGCGCGGGAACTGCAGCCGCCAACGGTTCTTCCGCGGCGCTGGGTTTGGACGACGCGCAGGTTGCCCTGTGCATCCAGTATGCCGCCGAGGACGCCGCCGTGGACCTGGACAAGTTGTTCGAAGCGCAAAAATCTCAAAATCCCTCCGGCCGGAATCGCACGGTGAAACCATGAGACACAGCCGGATGCGGTGCAAGAATCATGCTCGCGACCGTTCTATCCTGAGAGTGGCGTATGCCTGAAGACCGGGACCCATTATTCGAACAAGCTTTGGCTCGCCACTTTCGCTCCGACGGCGCCCGCGAGTCGTGGTGTCTCGATCCGGAGACTCTGGCCGCCTATCATGCGCGCGTGCTTTCGCCGGAAGAAGTCTCTTCAGCAAAATCCCACATCGTCTCCTGCGCCCGCTGCCAGGAAATCCTGGCTCATCTCGAGGCCACTTCCGAAGTGAATGAATTGATCGACGTTGCACAACAATCGCCGGCGCTGGTAGCCGGCCTCAAAGCCAAACAGGTGAGCGGCGCCCGCGACCGCGTCGTTCTTCTCGCGGCCTCTGCAGCGCCGGCCGGGGCAAACACTAAAGCAGGGGCCAAAAAATCAGTGGCTATTCCCCACAGGAAATATTTCTCGCTTCGTTGGGTCGCTCCGGCGGGAGCCATCGCCGCTAGCTTGCTCCTCTGGATCGGCCTTCGCGAAGCCCGCATCGACATCAAGCCGGCTCGACCGGTCTCGCAGGTTGCCGAAAATCGCCAGCAGCAGCCCCGTGGCAGCGACGCCGGGCCGCTAAAAGAATCTACTTCGCCGAAAGAACCACTAAAGCAAAAGTCACCAAGTGCTTCGCCGGGTAGCGCCGACGATCTGGAACGCCAGGCGGCTGCCGCTCCTGCAATGGTTCTGCGCGACGAAAAAAAGGATTCTGCAGTCGGCGAAAAACTCGAATCGGAAAGCAACAGGCCTTCCGTCCGCCATGAGTATTCGGCGCGAGCCGGAACTGGAATGGCAGGTGGCCGTGGCCCAAGTGCCGCAGCCGCGCAAGCCCAAGCAAACAATGCGCTGCAGCGCAGCGATCAGGGCGTCGCTGAAGGGGCCGCAGGAATGGTCGACGCCTCGCCTGCACCTCCTGACCTGGACAAGGGCGAACTGCGGAAGGCTGCGCCGCGGGCCAAAGCTGGAACTGTTGCCGGCCTACCTCTTGCCCCGTCTCCGCTTCCAGCCTCGAAGCGGCTGCCTGGCCGTCTCCGTGGTACGGTCACCGATCCATCGGGAGCTGTTGTTGCTGGCGCGAACGTGGTATTAAAATCCGCGAGCGGCGGCACAGTAGCGGCTACTTCCACAGATACCACCGGAACCTATTCCTTCAGCGGCGTTGCGGAAGGTAATTATCAATTGCAGTTAGAGAGCTCGGGCTTTAGAACGGACATTCTTACCGGCTTGAACATTCAACCGGGCGAGAACGTATTGAACGCGAAACTGCAAATCAGCTCTTCAACAGAGAGTGTCGAAGTCGCTGCTCAACCACCGCTGATTCACTCGCAAGAAGCAGAACTAAGCGCACCGCCGGTGATGGGCAGGCACGATCAGGCTCTGGATCTCGCCTCTTTCGGTTTGCAAACCGTCGCTTCCCCCGACGGCACGGCGGTTTGGAAAGTCGGTGAAGCGGGCCAGATTCTTCACTCGAGGAACGCTGGAAGAGATTGGACCTCGGAAGCTTCCGGCGTCACGGTGAAACTGTTTGCCGGCTCCGCACCCAGCGCGAAAGTTTGCTGGGTCGCCGGAGCCTCGGGAACGCTCTTGCGGACCACGGATGGCGGTAAGCGCTGGCAGCGGATCCCGGCTCCTATCCGTGGCGATCTCGGGAGCGTACACGCTTCGGACGCCAAGCACGCCTCCATCTGGGACGCGTCCAATCGTAGCAGCTACAAAACTTCCGACGGTGGCGCCACCTGGCAGCGATCCGCTAACGAATAGGCATCATCCTTTCACTTGGCACCTGTTCCTCCGGGCCCGCCGTGTCATCCTGTGGCGAATCGCTAGATTCACCGAGGGATTTCAACCGATCCGGTTGCTGCCAACTGTATGCAAGAAATTCCCGCAGCCCCGTTCTAATACCAGAAGGCAAATCGGTACTTAGGAGCGAATCGATGGTGCACAGAGCGAAGTCTCGGAGACGCAAATTCCTTTGGAGTTCGGCTGCCGCCGCCGCAGTGCTGGCCGGAGCGGCCGCCGTCTACGCAACGCCACGCCCGAATCAGGCGCGCACGGAACAAGAAAAGGAAGCGCAGACCGATCACGCCACCACTCTGGCCGACCAGACCGACCTCTCCGTCACTGTCTACAACTCCAACATCGCTCTCGTTCGCGACGTGCGCAATCTCTCTCTCCCCAGTGGCACCTTCCGCCTCAAGTTGATGGACATCGCCGCCACCGTCAATCCCGCGACCGTTCACTTCCGTTCGCTGAACGAACCCGACAAACTTGGCATCCTCGAGCAGAACTACGAATACGATCTGCTCGAACCCGCCAAACTGCTCCACAAATACGTCGGCAAGGAGGTCACGCTGGTCCGCTCTTACATGGACAACGGCACCACCAGGCGCGAGGAAATCAAAGCCACTCTGCTCTCCGACAACAACGGCCCCGTGTGGAAAATCGGCAACGACATCGTCACCGGCGGCTATGCGGAAAGCTACCGCTTCCCGGAAGTTCCGGCCAATCTCTTCGACCGTCCCACGCTTCTCATGTCGCTCGAAAATTCGGGCTCACGCAAACAGCAGGTTGAAACCTCCTATCTTGCCAACAACCTCGCTTGGAATTCGGATTATGTCCTCACCGTCGGCCGCGACGACAAAGCTGCCGACCTCGACGGTTGGGTCACTCTCAGCAATAACAGCGGCACCGCATTTCGCAACGCGCGCCTGCAACTCGTTGCCGGTGATCTGAATCGCGTTCAGCCCCCTGCAGCCCCCGGCGCTATGCGGGATATGGCTATGGCTAAAGCCGCGCGCGCCGAACAGTTCGCCCAGGAAAATTTCAGCGAATACCACCTCTACACTCTCGGCCGCAAAACCTCCGTCGAAGACAAGGAAACCAAGCAGATCAGCCTGCTGCAGGGCAGCGGCATCCCGGTCGAAAAACATTTCGTTGTCAACGGGCAGAATTTCTACTATCACAACCAGCAGAATCCTGGCTCGCCCATCAAAGACAACGTCATGGTTTTCTACAAGTTTAAGAACGAGGAGAAATCGGGCCTTGGCATGCCTATGCCTGCCGGCACTGTCCGCGTTTACCAGAAAGATTCGAAAGGCAGCGTCTTGTTCGTCGGCGAAGACCGTATCGATCACACCCCCAAAGACGAAGCTTTGAACATCCACATCGGCAACGCGTTCGATGTCATCAGCGAACGCAAGCAAACCGACTACAAGCGCATCGACACGCACACCTGGGAAATGGAATTTGAAATCACCCTGCGCAATCACAAGGACATACCCATCACCATCGAAGTGAACGAACCCATCGGCGGCGACTGGGAAATGGTTAACTCCACCTACAAATACACCAAGACCGCCGCCTGGGCCGCTCAGTTCAACGTTCCCGTAGCTGCCAACGGCACTTCCGTCTTGAAGTACCGCATCCGCGCCCACTGGTAGGATCCGTTTTCAAACCAAACGAAGAAAAGGGCATCCGGTGTCGGGTGCCCTCACTTTTTTTATCTTGTTAGCCCTAGGGTCCGGCCCTCCGCTGCCGGGCCCAAGAAGCAAAACCTAAGATCGCTTGCCCTAGAAAAAGGAGCGTCGCTGTTCTCCCACAGAAAATGGAACCGCGGATACTGAAAACGGAAAGAACGAACCAATTAAAAACTTACGACTTCGAACTATGCAGCACTGCGTCCGCCTCAATCTCCACCAGCATCTCCGGCGAAATCAGGGCACGCACCTCGACCATGCTCGTCGCCGGTCGTACCGCAGCAAAGAATTCCCCGTGCGCCCGGCCAACCTTCTCCCACTCCGCAATGTTCGTCACATAGATCCGCGTCCGCACCACATCGGCCAGCGTCGCGCCCGCCTGCTGCAAGGCCGCTTCAATGTTCCGAATCGTCTGCACCGTTTGCGCCCGGGCATCGCCTACGCCGACAATCGCGCCGTCCGGCCCGGTCGCGGTAGTCCCCGACACACTGACCGCATTCCCCACGCGCACCGCCCGCGAATAGCCCACAATCGGCTCCCATTGCACCCCGCTAGAAATATTTTGCCGTTCCATCGCTCTCCTCGCTGCAAAGCCGTACGTCGTCTAAATGTGTTCCACCTGTACTTTACACTTTGTAGCTTGTCCGGTTCACGGTAACCACGCATGCTAAACTGACTACCGCACATGCGCTGCAACAGCATTCTAGAAGCCATCGGCCGCACACCCCTGGTGCGCTTGAATCGCATCGCGCAGGGACTCAAGCCGCAAATTTACGTCAAAGCCGACTACATCAACCCCGGCGGCTCGGTGAAAGACCGCATCGGCGTCACCATGATTGATGACGCCGAGAAGCGCGGCCTCCTTAAGCCAGGCGGCACCATCATCGAAGGCACTTCCGGCAACACCGGCATGGGGCTCGCTCTCGTCGCCGCCGTCCGCGGCTACAAAATGGTTTTCACCATAACCGACAAGCAGTCCAAGGAGAAAGTCGATCTCCTCAAAGCACTCGGCGCCGAAGTCATCGTCTGCCCTACCGCCGTCGAGCCCGAAGACCCGCGTAGCTACTACTCGGTCGCCAAAAAGCTCGCCCGCGAAATTCCCAACTCTTTCTATCCCAATCAGTACGACAACCCGATGAATCCCGAAGCCCACTACCAGACCACCGGCCCGGAAATCTGGGAAGACAGCGAAGGCAAAGTCACTCACTTCGTCTGCGGCATGGGCACCGGCGGCACCATCAGCGGCGTCGGCAAATATCTCAAGGAAAAGAATCCCGCCATAAAAATCATCGGCGTCGATCCCGAAGGCTCGCTCTACTACGACTTCCATAAAACCGGCCAGGTCACCAGGGCCCGTACTTACGTCGTCGAAGGAATCGGCGAAGATTTTTTCCCGACCACCATGGATCTGAAGATTCTCGACGATGTTCTGCAGGTCAATGACGAAGAGTGTTTCGTCGTCGCGCGGCGCCTGGTCAAACAGGAAGGCCTGTTTACCGGCGGCAGTGGCGGCGGCTGCATTTCCGGTGCGCTGCGCCTCGCCAAGTCCCTCACTGAAAAAGAGTTCGTCGTCGCGTTTTTGCCGGACACCGGCATGCGTTATCTCAGCAAGGTTTACAACGACGAATGGATGCGCGAACGTGGCTATGTCGATTCTGCTGTTCCCATCACGGCCGCCGAAGTCGTGAACGCCAAACATCGGGCTGGCAAAGTCCGCGAACTCATCGTCGCGCGGCCTTATCAGACTGTCTTCCACGCGCTCAAAACCATGCAGGAGCAGGACATCTCCCAAATCCCAATCTTCGAAGACTCCACTCCCATCGGTACTGTCTACGAAGATCAAATCCTCACCCTGGCCCTGCAGGGAAAAGATCTGCGCAAGCTGGTCGTTCGCGAAGTCATGAGCGCCCCGCTCCCCAAAATTCCCAAAACCGCTCCCGTCGAACGCGTCACTCGCATCCTCAGCCACGAAAATCCCGCCGTCTTCGTCGAAATGGACGAGACCCGCTTCGAGATCCTCACCAAATACGACCTCATGAGCACCGTCGCCTCCCTCATGGAACAAAAACGCTGAGGTTCGTGCCGACGCTGCCGCGATGTGTGGTGAACGTAGAGGATCTCGATTGCCTGCAACCGGCAGCATGTAAAATAATAGCCAGACACTTCGGCCCAACTTTCCAATGAAAATTCTCGACTTCAACGAACGCCTAAAACACTCCATCCTCATCGCCGACGGCGCTATGGGCTCGTTCCTGCATGAATCCGTCGGTCCGCAGCGCTGCTTCGACGAACTCAATTCCACCGAGCCCGAAGCGGTTTTCCGCGTCCACCAGTCTTATATCGAAGCCGGCGCGCACATCATCGAAACCAACACTTTCGGCGCCAATCGCTTCAAGCTCACTCCCCTCGGCCTCGCCGACGAAGTCCAGCGCCTCAACTCGCGCGGCGTAAAAATCGCCCGCGAAGCTCGCGAAGCCGCATCCCGCGAAGTCCTCATCGCCGGCTCCATCGGCCCCCTTGGCCTCGGTGTGCAGGCCCGTCATCCCGAGCCGCAGGAAATTCTCGAAATTTTTCGTGAACAGGCCCAGGCCCTCGAAGAACGCGGCGTGGACCTTTTCATCCTGGAAACCTTCACCTACATCGAAGAAATTCTTCTCGCCGTCGACGCCATCCGCTCTTTCTCCGGCCTTCCCATCATCGCCTCGCTCACCTACGCCGAAGATGGTAAAGCCTACGGTGACCTCAGTCCCACGCAAGCCGCCGCCCAGCTCAAAAACAAAAACGTCCAAGTCATCGGCGCTAACTGCACTCTTGGCCCGCAAGCTCTGCTCCCGATTCTTCAGGAACTAGCCGGCGTCGATGATCTCCGTGTCAGTGGCATGCCCAATGCGGGTTTCCCCAAGCGCGAAGGCGACCGCATCGTCTACCCAAAGTCTTCACCCGAATATTTTGCGCTCTTCGCTCGCGAAGCCGCCGAAGCCGGTATCCGCATCCTCGGCGGCTGTTGCGGCACGACGCCCGCCCACATCAGAGCGATGGCCGAAGCCGTGAAGTCCCTCCGCCCCGTCAAGGCTCACGCGTCCGGTGCAACCGTTGAAGCCATGGCCAAACCGGCGTCCATACCCGAGCGCGCTCCCGAATCGAAGCTCTGGAAAAACATTCAGGCCGGCAAATTCCAGATCAGCGTCGAAATTGACCCGCCCAAAGGCATCGCGCTCGACCGCGTGTACGAACAAGTCGAAAAAATCATGGCCTCCGGCAAAGTCGACGCCATCGACATCAATTCCGGCGCCATGGCCCGCGTCGGCATGGATGCTCTGGTCGTCGCCGGCGCTCTCGAGGTTCGCGGCGTCGAAACCATTCCCCATCTCACCACGCGCGACCAGAACATCATCGGTCTGCAAGCCGCTCTGCTCGGCGCGTGGACCGTCGGCGGCGTCCGCAACGTTCTCGCCATCACCGGCGATCCGCCTTCCGTCGGTGACTATCCCGAAACCAGCGGCGTCTATGAAGTGGACTCCGTTGGGCTGGTCAAAGTTCTTCATCGCCTCAATCAGGGCACCGACTGGTCCGGCAAAACTCTCGGCGGAGCCACCAATTTCACCATCGGCGTCGCCGTCAATCCCGTCGCTGACAACCTCGATGACGAAATCGAGCGCTTCCGCGCCAAAATCGAAGCCGGCGCCCACTTCGCCATGACCCAGCCGCTGTTCGATCCTGAACATTGGCTCGCCTTCGCCAAAAAACTCGGCGGCAAATCGCCCATCCCCATTCTCATCGGCATCTGGCCTCTCAATAGTTACAAACAAGCTCTGCGCCTCAACAACGAAGTTCCCGGCATCATCATCCCCGAGCCGCTTCTCAAATCCCTCCAAGCCGCCGGCACCAGCGCTCGCGACCACGGCTTCGCCGTAGCCAAAGAAATGCTGGCTTGGTCTCGCACCGAATTAGCCGGCGCCTATTTAATTCCGCCATTTAAACGCACCGAAGAGATCCTCGACATCTTGTAGCCGCCCGCTTCCGCCGCCGCCAACCGGGAAGGTCTGGTTCACACAACTTTATGCTGGGTGAACCCCAAAGCATTACCTCACGCATCAAACAAGCGTGAAGGCAGCCCCAGGCAACCCGCCACCATGCCCAGCACGGGAAGAAGGTCCGCGATGAGCACTTACCTCCAGCGCGTCGCCCGTCGGCTGTTTTTCCGCACCCTGCGTCATCTCGAGGACGGCTATCTCGAATTGATTTGCCCGGATGAAACTTACGCGTTTGGCGATCCTTCCGCCGAACTTCGCGCCATGGCCGTCATTCACGATGAGCGTTTTTTCCTTCGCGCCACCACCGCTGCGGATATCGGCATCGGCGAATCCTTCATGGACGGCGACTGGACTTCGCCCGACCTTGTCGCGCTGGTTCGTCTCGCGGTCCGCAACCTGCGCCTGCTCGATTCGGCGCACCCTCTGCTCTCCTCTGCGCGCGGCCTTTTCTCCAGGATTCGTCATCGCACGCGCGACAACTCTCTTCGCGGCAGCAGCCGCAACATTCGCGAGCACTATGACCTCGGCAACGATTTCTACCGGTTGTTTCTCGACGAACAAATGAACTATTCCTCGGCCGTCTGGTCCCGCCCGGAAGATTCTTTGGAAGAAGCCCAGGTACACAAGCTCGATCTCATCTGCCGCAAACTGCAACTGCGGCCGGGTGATCAGGTTCTGGAAATCGGTTGCGGCTGGGGCGCCTTCGCTCTCTACGCCGCGCGCCACTACGGGGCGCACGTCACCGCGCTGACGCTAAGCCCCGCGCAATATGACTTCGTCACTCAGCTCGCCGCCGAAGCGGCTCTCGAACCGGCATCTGTGCGATTTCTTTTGCAGGACTATCGAACAATCAAAGGCGAATTCGACAAAATTGTCAGCATCGAAATGTTTGAAGCCGTCGGTCTCGACCGCTACGACGAATTCTTCCGCGCCTGCGACCGCCTGCTAACCCGCGACGGCGCCATGCTGCTTCAGCTGATCACTTTGCCCGATCGCGAATTCGCCACTTACCGCAAGCGTGTGGACTGGATTCAAGCGTACATTTTTCCGGGCAGCGAACTCGCCTCCGTCGCGGAAATTCACCGGGCCCTCGCGCGCTCCACACGAATGTGTCTGGTGCAAATGGAAAATTTCGGATTGCACTACGCGCGCACGCTGGCTCGCTGGCGCGAACGTTTTTTCGCCAACCGCGAATCCGTCGGGCGCCTCGGCTTCGACGCGCGTTTTCAGCGTATGTGGGAATTTTATCTAGGCTGGTGTGAAGGCGCTTTTCTGGAGCGCTACGTCAACGTTGCGCAACTGATCCTGGCGAAAAACGGCACGCAACGCCCGCTCGTCGGCGATCCTCTCACAACGCAAACTCCGCTCGCTCGAAAAGCCAGCGCCTGACCGGTTCCGATTTTGCCGTACCGGAAAAGAAAAAGGCGCCTGAAAAATTTCAGGCGCCCGCGAAAATATTTTCTTGGTTAGGCTGCTTTGCGGCGGCGAAGACCAGCCAAAGCCAGCCCGCCAATCCCCAGCAGCGCCAGCGTTGCCGGTTCCGGTGTACCAACGGGCCCGGGAATCACCACCGTTTGCAGGGTTACCGACGCGCCCGTAATGCTGGTCAACGTCATTGTCCCGTTGCCGATGTTCAGCGTGATGGTGCCGTCCGGGTTTACCGTGAAGAGGTTTGGCGTAAAGATGCCCAGGTAATTACCGGTGGTGCCAGGAAAACCAGGGACGCCGCTGCTGCCAAACGCCCAATGACCGGTAGCACTTAGGCCGAGCTCGATATTTGGAAAAGTGTAGGGGTTACCGAGGAAAGTGCCCGGCCCAACATTGGCCACAATGTAAGGCCCAGACCCGCTGCCGGCCGTGGGAGTGAAGGTTTGGGGCAACGAGAAACTGGCCCCGCCAGGAAGAATCGATCCGGTCAGTACGAAGTCGATCGTGTCCGCTTTCGACGGCACTGCAAAAACCAGGGCGGCCGCGATCAAAATCCCCGCAATCAGAGCATGCTTACGCATAGGTATCC
>DATMZI010000073.1:0-58782 GCA_035607085.1 Candidatus Eiseniibacteriota bacterium
CATTAAGTCGCTGGTGGCCATGTTGATTCAGACCGAGCGATTTGGAACGAGTATCGCACAGTCGTTGCGGGTCTATTCGGATGATATGCGGCTGAAGCGTCGTCAGCGTGCCGAGGAGATGAGCGCGAAAACCAGCGTAAAGATGGTCCCTGCGCTGGTGTTCTTTATTTTTCCGGCCCTGATGGTGGTGATCCTGGGACCAGCGATTATTACCTTGATGCGGCAGTTGGTACCGGCCTTGGCGCACTAAACAATTTCCCGGTTGCCTTGAAGTGGGGTCGCCGGCTGAACGACAAAAAAGGAGCGAAACATGGAACGTAACACTCATCCGGATCGTGGCGGGGGTTCTTGCTCTCGTCGTGCTCGGTATCATTATCTGGCGGCGCAAGCGTCAGTCGATCGACTAAGGCTGGCAGTGTTGGGGAACGTGTTGTAGTCCTGCACGGCGTCGTTGCTATTCCAGCGACGAGGGCAGCCGCGGGTCTGCTGGCGTCTGGTGGTAGCAGTCACGGAGAAAAAATGGCGGGCAGTAACGGCAATTACAGTAGATACGTGTACGTGTATAACAAAACCCGGGAAACTTTTGTGGCTACCGAGGCGGTGGTTGCGGACAACTACTTCCGCCGCCTTGTCGGGTTGCTGGGAAAGACCAAACGGTGGGCCAAGCTGGGCCGCGGGCTTTGGATCATTCCTTCGCGGGGCGTACACTCCATTGGGATGCTGTTCCCGATCGATTTGGTTTTCCTGAACAGGGAGAAGCGCGTCGTTCATGTGGAGGAGCATTTTCGGCCGTTCCGCATTTCCAAGGTGTCGCTGAAGGCCAGCAGCGTTTTGGAGTTGCCCGCGCACACGATCTATCGCACGGGGACACAGATAGGCGACACGCTGGAGATTACTTCGATTCGGTAGCCGCGGTTTTTTGTTTTTTTATCGCCCCGCGATATTCCTGAAAACCAACCAAAGATTCGCCGGGCGTTCCGCCAGCCTGCGCATAAACCAAGCGTACCAGTGCGTTCCGTAGGCAACCAGGACGCTTGACCTCCAACCCTCGACGGCGAGTTCTTGTTGCAAGCCGCGTTGAATGCCGTAAAGCATCTGCAGCTCGACGTGGTCGCGTTGCAGCCCTTCCTGTACCGCAAAATTGGTGATCTTTTCAATCAGGTATGGATCGTGGGTCGCCAAAATGGCGCGCCGGACATTCCCGTTCGTTTGCCCGGTCAAAAGCTTGCATGCCAGTTCAAAGTAGTTTGCGTTGATGTGGGATTTTTCCTGCGCGGCGATGGCCGCGGCTTCGCGATAAGCTCCTTTTACCAGGCGGATACTCGGCTGTTTTGGAAGAAGTTCATCGATGTCCTGCGGCGTCCGATGCAGATATGCCTGCAAACAGAGGCCGCAGTTAGGATAATCGGCCAGAACGTTACGGTAGAGCCTCAGCGTTGGTTCGACGTAGGGACTGGATTCCATGTCGATCCACAAAGTACGCCCGGGATTCTGCGCCGCCAGCAAGCGTCGCAGGTTTTCTTCGCATAGTGTTTCGGAAAGATCTAGCCCCAGCTGCGTGGGCTTGACGGAGATTTCTGTTGCCAGATTCTCCGCGCGTATTCGTTCCAGCACGTTCAAATAGTGCGTCACAACACCGTCGGCTTCGGCCTTGTCGGCGATGTTTTCGCCTAAGTGGGTAAACGCAGTTCCCAGATTGCGGCTGCGAAGTTGGTGCGCCGCGTTGACGGCATCGTCCAACGTTTCGCCTGGCATGAAGCGCGAAACACTCTTCCGAACGAAGGAGTAGCGGCTGGCGCGCTCTTTGAGCCACTTGTTTTGTGCTGCCGCAAGAATTACTGCGCGAGTTGCGCTCATCGCTTTTCCGTTTCGGATCAAATCTGCAACAGTCGCAAGGCGAACCCGGCCAAGGCTCCCCCGACAAGCGGCCCCAGGATCGGTATGGGAGCATAGCTCCAGTCCGCGCCGCGTTTGCCCGCTATCGGCAGGATCGCATGCGTCAGCCGAGGGCCAAAATCACGCGCGGGATTTATTGCGTAGCCGGTCGTGCCGCCGAGCGATAATCCAATGCCCCAGACCAGACTTCCGACCAGATATGGTCCCAGAGCGCTGGCCGGTCCACCCGCCGAAACTGCTTTGGAAAAA
This sequence comes from Candidatus Eiseniibacteriota bacterium, assembly GCA_035607085.1. Lineage (GTDB taxonomy): Bacteria > Acidobacteriota > Terriglobia > Acidiferrales > UBA7541 > Acidiferrum. The sequence goes on from DATMZI010000073.1 coordinate 2,146, forward strand.
ATTGCGCCGACCACAAACACCAGAACGAAAGTGCCGATGACTTCGCTTAGAAAATTCGGCAGCGTGCTTCGAATGGCCGGAGAAGTACAAAAGCAAGCAAGTTTCGCACTGGCGTCGGGAGTTTCCCGCCAATGGGGCAGATAGTGGAGCCACACTAACGCCGCACCAGCCATGGCTCCCAGAACCTGCGCCGACATGAAGAGCAAAACATCCTGAAAACCTCCGCCACGCACAGCGAAACCCAGTGTCACGGCGGGGTTCAAATGAGCGCCGCTGCTTCCGCAGGCGATCGCGGTAAACACACCCGCCATTACGGCGAACGCCCAGCCCGCGGTGATGACGATCCAGCCGCTGGCCGCGGCCTTCGATTTGTTGAGCAACACTCCGGCTACTACACCGTTGCCAAGCAGGATCAGAATCATGGTGCCGAGAAATTCGCCGAGCCAGGCTGAGTGCATTGCAAACTCCTCCGTCAGTTTTCCGTCCAGTCAAACGAACGCGTCACGGCTTTTTTCCAGCCCCGATACAGGTCGTCGCGTTTGGCGCCATCCATTTGGGGCTTCCAGACACGATCGGATTTCCACTTGGCCCGCAGCTCCTGTACACCTGAATAGAAACCGGTCGCCAGCCCAGCCGCGTAGGCCGCGCCTAATGCCGTCGTTTCTTGCACCGCCGGCCGCACAACTTCGCGATGGAGAATGTCTGATTGAAATTGCATGAGCAAATCGTTGCCGACCATCCCGCCGTCCACTCGCACGCTTTTCAATTCGATGCCAGCGTCTTTTTCCATGGCTTCCACCACGTCGCGCGTTTGGTACGCGGTCGCTTCGAGCACCGCCCGGGCCAGATGTCCCTTGTTTGCGTAGCGCGTCAGGCCGGCAATTACACCCCGCGCCGAATCTTTCCAATATGGCGCGTAAAGTCCGCTGAACGCAGGGACAAAAAAGACGCCGCCATTGTCTTGGACGCTGCGGGCCAGCGTTTCGACGTCGCTGCTCTCGCCAATCAATCCCAGATTGTCGCGCAGCCACTGCACCAGCGCGCCAGTGATCGCAATACTGCCTTCCAACGCGAAATGCACAGGCGCCTTGCCAAACTTGTACGCGACGGTCGTCAGCAGCCCTGCCGAGGAAGGCACCATGCGTTCGCCGGTGTTCATCAACAAAAAGCAACCGGTGCCGTACGTGTTTTTCACTTCGCCGGGCTCAAAGCAGGTTTGTCCGACCAAGGCCGCCTGTTGATCGCCGAGAATTCCAGCAATAGGAACGCCCTTAAGCGCGCTAATCGTCGCCTCGCCGTAGATTTCACTGCTCGACTTCACCACCGGCAGCATGCCGGCCGGAATTTCGAACGCGGCAAGAAGCGCGGGGTCCCATTGCTGCGTCTTCAGATTAAAGAGTTGCGTGCGGCTGGCGTTGGTTACGTCGGTCATGTGGACGCCACCGCTCGGTCCGCCGGTCAGATGCCACACCAGGAATGAGTCCACGGTACCAAACAGCAATTCGCCGGCCGCAGCTTTTTCTTTTGCGCCGGCCACGTTGTGCAGCATCCAGCGCGCCTTCAAACTGCTGAAGTAAGTGCTGAGTGGCAGCCCGGTCGCTTCGCGAAAGCGATTTTGCCCGCCCGATGCCGCGTAACGTGCCACTTCATCCGCCACTCGCGTGTCCTGCCATACAACGGCGTTGCCGATGGCTTTGCCGGTTTTCTTTTCCCAAATAATTGTGGTTTCGCGCTGGTTGGTGATGCCGACCGCGGCAAGTTCCGACGGGGAAATTCCCGCGCGCTGCATAGCCTCATCCGCAACCTCGGCGGTGCGAGCGATGATTTCGGCCGGGTCGTGTTCCACCCATCCCGGTTTAGCGTAGATCTGCCGGTGTTCCTTTTGCGCGACGCTCACGACACGGCCGTCCGCGTCGAACGCCATGAAGCGGGTGCTGGTGGTGCCCTGATCGATCGCTCCAATGTATTTTTTCAAACGCTTAGCCCTCGCTCAGTTGCAGTTCGTTCAAAAAGCCCCGAATCTTCGCCGTGTATTCCGCCACCGCCCGCGGTTCCCGGGACGGGGCCCAACCCTTTTCCCGAGCCAGCAATTCTCCAGCCATGGGAGCAGCCGCCAGCGCCTCTCGCCATCCGTACATCTGCACCCCGCTGCGACGCGCCAGCAAATCCTCGATTGTTTCCGCCATTTCGAAGCGAATGGAATAAACAAGCTCAGCCTGAATTGCCGGAGCGCCCGCAGCCACGCGCCTGTTCCAGTCAGGGTTCTCGCGCAGCAGCTCCACAATCTTCAGAGCGCAGGTGCCGAATTTTCCGGCCAGATGCCGCGCCACATCCGCCGGGAGAGCATACTCTCTCTCCAGCTTGCTTGCGAAATTTACCTCATACCCTTGGGACCCTGCGAGCGGCTGCTGTCTGGTAAGCGAAGCACTCGGCGGCGTGCCCAATTCGCGCTGCACCGCGTCGATGGTGTCCTGAGCCATCAGGCGATGCGTTGTCCACTTGCCACCCAAAATGCTGACCAGGCCGCTGGTGCTGTCGAGTTCGACTTCGTGGTCGCGAATCAGCTTGCTTGTTTCCGTCTCTCCGGGCGCGGCAACCAACGGACGCAACCCCGCCAATCCGCTTACCGTCTGGCCGAGCCGCAGCGGCGTTCGCAGATAAGGATTCAGTTGCCGGATCAAATATGCGGCTTCATCCTTCTGCACAACCATTCGCGTGGCCGGCGTCACTTCGTCGTCCGTCGTACCCACCAGCAGGCGTTCCTGCCAGGGCACCGCAAAAATCACGCGGCCGTCTTCTGTATGCGGCACGAGTAACGCATCGCTGCCCGGAAATGCATCCGCCGGAAACAGCAGATGCACACCTTTGCTCGGCCGCATCCTGGCCGGCAACTGCGTATTAGCCAACGCCCTCACTTTGTCTGCGCCGGTACCGGTCGCATTCACAAATTTGCGCGCGCGAACCGCAAGTTCTTCACCGGAGATCGCATCACGCACGTTCGCTGCGACCAGCTTTTCGTTCGCATCGCGCGCAAAATCCGTTACCCGCGCATAATTGAGCGCCGTTCCGCCCGCATCGACAAATGTTTCCACCAGCGCTAAATCGTAGCGCGCATCGTCAAATTGCCCGTCGGAATAGGCCACTGCGCCGCGCAGCCCGGTGCCGTTCAGTCCTGGCATTCGGCGCAAGGTTTCTTCGCGGGAAAGAAAGCTGCTCGGAAACAAGTTGCTCTTGCCCGCCACCGCGTCATACATTTTCATTCCCGCCAGATAATACAGCGCTTTACTCCACGAATAGACCGGCACTAAAAAGTGGGAAGGATGAGCCAGGTGCGGAGCGTTGGCAAGCATGTACTGCCGTTCGCGCAGTGCGCTTTTCACCATGCGATATTCATCCAGGTTGAGGCTTTTGACGGCCTGCTCCAGGTAACGCACTCCGCCGTGCACCAGCTTGGTCGAAGCGCTCGAAGCAGCCGAGGCGAAATCTCCCGCATCTAATAGAACAGTGCGCAGTCCGCGCAGTTGACCATCTAGCGCGCAGCCGGCGCCGGTTGCGCCGCCTCCGATCACACAAATGTCGAATGATTGTTTAGTAGCGGCCGCCAGCGCATCTTTTCGTGGTTTCACGTGTTCTACCAGTGCGTGCCGAATAACAGCGCTGCTAATGACGGGCAAAGCTGAGCATGGTATATCAGTTGGCCTCAAAAGCCTGCGCCGCCGCATCTAATCACAACAGTACTAAGAAAGGGAGCCAAACAGTCATGACTGTACAATTTCGCAGCGCCGTCCTGATTTTGGGTCTTGCGCTTTTCAGCGTATCTGCCGTGGCTGCAGAAACGCCGGCCTCCGCCGGCAAAGCCACCATCACCGTGACTGCCATCGGCAAGAAGGATTCTGCGCCTCCTTCGATCTCGAAGGATGACGTGCAGCTTACCGTTGGCAAGGAGCGCAAGCAGATCGCCGGCTGGGCCAAGGGCGATTCTCTCGCTTTGGCCATTTTAATTGACGACGCGCTCGACACCAGTGTCGGCAGCCAGATGGATGATCTCAAGTCTTTCATCATGGCTCAGCCGTCGAATACCTCCATCGCGATTGCCTACGCATCCAACTCCACGGCCATGATCGCGCAGGATTTCACCGCCGATCATGCCCTTGCCGCAAAGGCGTTGCGCCTGCCGCGAGGTATTTCTGCCGCGTCCAGTCCGTATCTGGCGGTGATTGACCTGGTGAAGCGTTTGCCGGACACCGGCGGCCGCCGTTCGGTGGTGTTGATTTCTTCTGGTATTGATTATTTCCGCAGTGCGTTTGGACCAATCTACCCGGATGTGGACACGGCTGTTTCCACTGCACAAAAAGCCAACGTAAACCTGTGGAGCATCTATTCGCCCACTGGCCATCGCGGCCGTTCCTTCTTCCTGTCCAACCTGGGGCAGAACAACCTCAGTAAGATGACCGACGAAACCGGCGGCGAGACGTTCTACCTCGGTACCAGTGCGCCGGTTTCCTTCAAGCCGTACCTAGATGAACTTCAAATGCACCTCGGCAATCAGTATTTGCTGACCTTCGCTGGCGATGGCGGCGCCAAGGGCAAACTCGTTCGCATTCAGCTGAAGACCGAACAGCCGGGTGTGGAGTTTTCTCACGCCGAAAGCGCCTATATCGGGGCATCGAAGTAAACTGCGCAACTCCAGCAATTCAAGCTGTTCAGGCGCTCTCTGGTCCTGCCGGAGAGCGCTTTGTTGTCTTGCCGGCACATCCGCTATTCATTACACTACGCCCGCGCTACGACGCTGAGCGTTGCAGCGACATTTGCTTTGGAAATGACGGCGCTCCAATGACCTCTTTCCCCGCGAAGAGATTTCCGACGTTTCAGCACGCGTTCCCCGTTGCCTGTGGGTGCGCCATCTTTTTTATGCTCGCAACAGCGTCAGCCAGCCAGACAATATTGCGCGATTCGTGGAAAGTACAAAGCTCGGCGCAAGTTGCGGCCACGGGCGACAAGATTTCCGATCCGAATTTTGCCACGCGAGGCTGGTACTCAACGTCAGCGCCCAAAACGGTCTTCGCGGTGCTGGTCGAGAACGGCGTCTACAAAAATCCCTATTTCGGCATGAACCTGCGCAATTTTCCCGGCGTCGAATACAAAGCCGGGAGCCAATTCGCGAATCAGGACATGCCGGCGAACAGCCCCTACGCCGTACCGTGGTGGTATCGCAGGGAATTTGATCTCCCGGCCAGCGATCAGGGCAAAGAGGTCTGGATGCAGTTTCGCGGTATCAACTATCGCGCCGAAATCTGGATCAATGGACAAAAGGTCGCCGGCGCTGATGAGGTTGTCGGCGCTTTCCGCCGCTACGATTTCAACGTTACGCCGTTCGTCCATCCGGGCGGCAAAAATGCCGTGGCAGTGGCGGTTTCCGCGCCCACCGGCAATGAGCTCGGCATCACCTGGGTAGACTGGAATCCGACTCCTCCCGATAAAGACATGGGCCTTTGGCAGGAAGTGGTTATTTCCACCAGCGGGCCCGTAGAGTTGCGCCATCCGTTTGTGGAGACGAAACTCGAACTGCCCAAGGCCGAGCTGGCGCACCTGACGGTGCGCGCTTACGCGATCAATTCCGCCAAAGAACCGGTGAAGGGAACTCTGCGCGGCAAAATCGAAGGCGGCGGCCTGGCCATTGATTTTTCTCAGGAAGTCGAGCTGGCTGCAAACGAATCGAGGGAAATCACCATTTCGCCCGAATCTGTACCCGGGCTTAATTTGCTGCGGCCCAAACTCTGGTGGCCCTATCAGATGGGTGAACCGTTTCTGCATAAATTGACATTGCAATTCGTCACGCCAGATAACGCTGTTTCCGATGCTCGCACACTCAATTTCGGCATTGTGCAGACCGATTCCGAGATGACGCCCGACGGATACCGCCTGCTGAAAATCAACGGCAAGCCCATTCTGATTCGCGGCGGCGGCTGGGCTCCCGACATGATGCTGCGCTCGGACGAGTCGAAACGTGAAGCGGAATTCCGCTACGTCAAGGAAATGGGCCTGAACACCATCCGCCTGGAAGGCAAGCTCGAAGATGAATCCTTTATCGAACGCGCAGATCGCGACGGCATTCTCATCATGGCCGGATGGTGCTGCTGCGATGCCTGGGAAAAATGGGGCAAGTGGGGCGAAGAAAACAAACGGGTTTCCGTGAGTTCGCTTCGCGATCAGCTGCTTCGCTTGCGTAAGCATCCGAGCCTCGTGATGTGGCTTAACGGCAGCGACAATCCACCGCCCGCCGATCGCGAACAGGCCTACCTCGATGTGGAAAAGGAAACGCACTGGCCCAAGCCCGTCGTTTCTTCCGCTACCGCGAAAAAGGCCGAGGTTACGGGCGACTCCGGCGTGAAAATGAGCGGGCCCTACGACTACGTGCCACCGGATTACTGGCTGCTCGACACCAGGGCCGGTGGCGCGTACGGGTTCAACACAGAAACCAGCCCCGGCCCGGCTGTTCCGCCGCTTGAGGAATTGAAGACGTTTATTCCCGGGGACAAGTTGTGGCCGATCAACGATGTCTGGAATTTTCATGCCGGCGGCGGTCAGTTCAAAACGATTGACCTTTTCATGCACGCCCTGGAAATGCGCTACGGCAGAGCGAAGGACGCCGCGGACCTGGCCTGGAAATCCCAGGCCATGACCTACGAAGGCCAGCGGGCGATGTTCGAGGCTTATGGCCGTAACAAGTACAAATCCACCGGCATCATTCAGTGGATGCTCAATAACGCCTGGCCCAGCTTGATCTGGCATCTGTACAGCTACGACCTGCGTCCGGCGGGTGGCTACTTCGGCTCGAAAATCGCGCTCCAACCGCTGCACGTGCAATTTTCGTATGATGATCGCACTGTCGCGGTGGTCAACAGCACGCAACAGGATCAAGCCGGGTTAAAGATTGTAGCGAAGCTGTACGATGATTCTGGGGCTGAAAAGTTTTCTCGTGAAGCGCAACTGGACGTCGTCGCCGACGGTGTAGCCAAGTCCATGGCCATCCCTGAACCCAGCGATGTTTCCTCAACCTATTTCCTCAGCTTGCAGCTTATCTCTGCTACAGGCGAATTGCTCAGCCGCAACTTTTACTGGCTCTCCACAAAGTCTGACGTCCTCGATTACTCCAAGACGGAGTGGTACTACACGCCGCAAACCGACTTTGCTGATTTCTCCGCGTTAGAGAATCTGTCCAAGGCTTCCGTGCGCGCGACACTTCATCCCGCTGCCGGAAGCGAACATGATGCGGCGTTTCGTGTAGTCGTCCTAAACACCGGCAAAAGTATTTCCTTCCTCACGCGGCTTCGGTTAGTGACAGGAAAAGAACACGCGGAGATTCTGCCCGTTTTCTGGGAGGACAACTATATCTCACTGCTTCCCGGGGAAAGACGGGAAGTGTCGGTTCGCGTTCGAAAGCGCGACCTGCTGGCGGCGAAGCCTTCGCTGATCGTCGACGGTTTCAATCTTGCGCAGTTCACCGCCGCTGAAGGCGCACGATAACTCCGGTATTTCGCCTCGGTCGGTCCTGGTGCGCAATCCGCAGCGCTTGCAGTTGATGAATATTCCATGGCTGGTACACGCCGGTCACACCGCAGCCCGGTTAATAGTCAAGTTTCTTGCGGGCGGCTGTCTGAGTTTGTGGTGACGGAGCGAGCGGATGAGCGACGCGCTTCGGCGGCCCTTCGCCTCCACCAGGCGGCCAGCGACTTTTGCTGCTTCGAACAATTTCCGGCGGAATATCTGGGGCGTGTGGTGACCTAATCTCGCGCCTGCCAGGCCGATTCGATAAGGCCTTTTGAAAAACCCGGCGGGGCCGCCTGATCGCAAGCATAGCGATACAGCGCCGCATTGAAAATACCCTGCACTGCCGAGCTCACCACCGATAACAGCAACATGTAGGCTGCCATGATGATCCCGCCGGCCACTAACCCCTTCGGCCCGGCAAAGTTGATCATGCCGATCCAAACCAAGGCTCCCGGCAGCATGAGCAACGAAAAAATAATTCCCAGGCTGAAGCCGCCCACTACTTTTTCGCCCCAAGTTTCCTTGAAGAGTTCGGCGGAACGGTAGAGCGCCGCGCCCGGGCTCAAATCTTCAAACGCCAGTACCGGCACCACGAAATAATTGGCCAAGTTCCAGGCGATGCCAATGATTCCCACGACCATTCGCCCGATAAAGCCGGCGCGTTCGCTGAGCGCGCGCAGTGCCATTCCTACGGTGGCCGCGATGAACGCCCATTGCAGAATGACCCACTTGCGTTTCCATGCCAGTTGCAACCCTTGATCGAAGGTCCAGTTTCCGCCGGTGAGGCGGCTGTTCGCTACTCCTACCAGCGCCACATTGAAGAAGATAATCACGAAATAGTTGGCCATGTAGAGCGCAAACAGCGCTCCCATCAATTCAGGCGAACGCATCATCGCCTGCGGGTCATTGCGCGGGATCCATGCGGATAAATTTCCAAGTTGAGGCAGAAAGATCGCGGCCCCGCCGGCCAACAGAAGAAGTGTCACAATGACGCAGCTGATACCGGAGAGCACCGGAAACATCAGCAGTTGCTTGTCGCCCCACAGGATCGAAAAACTGTCCACGACAAGATCCCAGCTTCGCGAGAGCCTGCCCATAAAAGCCCCTCCTGCGCCACGTTTCTTGAGCCTTGGAATGCTTGCGGGAACTTCCGCCATTCTTGCAGGAAAATCCGGGAAAAACCAGCTCTTGGCGGCCCGGCTTTGAACGTGCCGGATGGATGAGCCTGCCGCTCTATTGACTCCGCAGAGGATGTCTCACTGCGCCGGCCGAGCGGCGAAATACTGGGCGAGGCCGGAGGTGAGTTGATCGAGGCCTGCGTTCACACTTTTTTGCAGGGATTGTACGACCGACGTTACTGTTTTTTGTGCGACCGGTTCGTCGTTGGTGTATTTGTCGTTCCATACCACGTGGCCGGCTTTCACATCGAACAGTTCCAGTTGTAACGAAAAACGCGCTTTGAGGCCCGCGGGATCGTCCACTTCGTTCAGCGCAGCGAGGTGCCCGCGCAGAATGTAATCGCCGCGGGTGGTGCTGGAAAGATGCTGCACGGCTTTGTACTGGTGGGTACTGCGAAGACGCTCCACCAGCAGGCGCTCGATCATTCCGGTGGGCGGTTCGGCCCAGCGGTGATATTCGTCCACACCGAGCTCCACCTCGCTCATCGCGTACACCACGCGATCATCGCGCAGCAGATGCGGGGCGTTCAATCGGCCCACCACGATAGTGACCGGGATCGGTTGCGCATTCGCCTGCACCGGCGGGGGCGGAATGGATAGCGTATAGTAGCGCAGCGTGCGCGCCTTTACGCACCCCGCTGCGATACACGCCAGAATCATCGTCCACATCGCCAAGCGTTTCATTCGTTTTCCTCTGACCGATCCTCGATTTCCCAGGACGTTTCTTGTTTCTAATCCTTCGGAACTTTGCCCGGCTCATGCGCCGGCGGCGAAGCTGACCGCAGCAGCGTGTACGGCCGCTGCTTCAGAGTTTCCGTCAGCTGCCGCAAATTCAGCGACGCTTCGCGGAAATTACTCAGAATCTCATCGATATTTTCACCGTTCGCGCTTAGCGTACCTTGCAGCTGGTCGGTCACTTGATTTGCTGTCTGCAGCAGGCGCCTTAAATCTTCGACGGACTTGCGAATATCGGGGCGATTCTCGTCGAGCGTGCCTTCCACCGAGTCGAGAGTTTTTTGCAATTGCGCATTGGTTTTCTTGAGGTCGTCCAGGAGTGGCGCAATTTTGGCGCTGGCGTCGTTCACATTGTTGATTGTGGCGTGCAGCGGCTTGCGATTCTCTTCCAGCAAGCCGCGAACGTTGGCTACGCTCGCGCTAAGGTTTTCGCGGTTTTTGTCGCTTAGAATGTCATTGAGGCGCGCGACCGTAACCTGCAATTCGATCACGCGCTTGTTCAGATTGGTGATCAGCTCACGGGCTTCGGGTGCCAAATTTCCCAGTTGCGCTTCGAGTTCGGCGAATCCTATGTATTCGAGCGATTTGAGCACGCTCCCATCGGGTGCGCGCGGAGCTGCGGCTGTGCCCGGCAGAATACCCAGGTGGTTGTCGCTGAGTGGGCTATTGCTGGTGATGATCGCTAGGCTGTCCGTTTTTACCGGAACGTCCCGATGAACGCGAAAAACGATCTCCATTCGCGTGATGTCGTGCGGATCAGTGCTCACAGCTTGCACGCGTCCTATAGAAGGGCCGCCGGCATAACTGACTTCGGTGCCAGGGCGAAGCCCTCCGGCATTCTTGAAGAAGGCGCGGTAGGTGATGTCCCCGCGGTTCAACAGGCCGGTCAGCGAAAATAGTGTGGCGATCAGCAGCCCCGCAGCGATCAGCACAAAAAGGCCGACGAAAGCTTCTTCACGGCGCGTGGAGGAAGAGTTCATGGCAGCGGAGACCCATAAAAAATCCGCAAAAAGTGTGGGGAGTATAGCACGGAGGAAACAGGAATTCGGGCACCTGGGGTGCACGAAGAGCGAATCATTGGCGCGGCCTCGGCACTTCTCCGGTCAGCATCTGCAGGTAGTCAATCTCCTGGCTGAGTTCCGGTTCAGCGACACGATCGAGAAATTGCCGGACCCGGGGATGGGTGCTGGTCTGTAACTCCGCAGTGGTTCCGACCGCCACAATGTGGCCTTTGTCGAGGAGCACCATGCGATCGGCGATCAAGAATGCGCTGGCCAATTCGTGCGTGACGACGATGACGGTAATTCCGAAAGCTTCTTTCAGTTTGAGCAGCAGCTGATCGATTCCGGCGGCGATGATGGGGTCGAGCCCGGCGGAAGGTTCGTCAAAAAACAGAATTTCCGGGTCCATGGCCATGGCCCGCGCCAAAGCTGCGCGTTTCTTCATGCCGCCGCTCAACTGCGCGGGCATGTAATCTTCGTAGCCGCTCAGTCCTACTTCGTTGAGTTTGAGCCGCACCATGATTTCGATCGTGGCGGGATCTAACTGGGTGTGTTCCAGCAGAGGTAGCGCGACGTTTTCACCGACCGTCATTGAACCGAAAAGCGCGCCGCTTTGAAACGAAATTCCGATGTGCTGCCGCAGCTCGCGCCATTCTCCTTCGGAAAGCTGCTGTAAATTCTTGCCGCGGAGAATTACTTCGCCGCTGGTCGGCGATTCAAGTCCAACCAAGGTTCGGAGCAAGGTGCTCTTTCCGGAGCCTGAGCCGCCAAGAATGACGATGGTTTCTCCCGCAAGCACGTCAAAAGAAACACCGTGCAGAATTTCGCGCTCGCCATACGCCACGTGCAGATTACGAATGGAAACCACGGGAGCCTGCGCCGAACCATGTGCATCCGCCGAGTGCAGTTCGTCCATCGTTCGTCAGCCAATCCCAACGTAAAACATTGCCGTAAAAATCAAGTCCACCATGATCACCAAAAAAATCGATTTCACCACAGCGGCCGTGGTGGAACGGCCGACTTCTTCGGCGCCGAGCCCGGTGCGCAGACCTTCCTGGCATCCGACGGTGGTAATGACTAGGCCGAACATCAGGCTCTTGATCAGGCCGGTGACGATGTCGCGCAACGCCAGCGCGTTGAGCGTGGCGATGATGTAGGTCTTGAAGGTGAAGCCGGCAGCGGCCATGCCAAAGACCGCGCCGCCCACCACGCCCATAAAGTCCGCCCAGATCGTGAGGCACGGCATCATCAAGAGCATGGATAGAAGTTTCGGCGCGACCAGGAAGCGTACCGGATCGAGCGCCATGGTTTCGAGAGCGTCGATCTCCTCATTCACTTTCATGGTGCCGAGTTCGGCCGCAAAGGAAGAACCGGAACGCCCGATAACAAGAATGGCGGTGATGAGCGGGCCCAGTTCGCGGGATACGGAAATGGCGACGGCGTCGGCCACAAATTGCATTGCGCCGAATTTTCTCAATTCATAGGCGGATTGCAGCGCGAGAATGGTGCCGATAAAAAAGGTAATCAGCGAAAGAATCGGAAGCGAGCCGATGCCGACGGCCATGGCCTGGTGCATCGCGCGGCCGTAGGCGAGGCGGCGGCGCTCAAAAACATCCATAACCACGGTGCGCGCCGCGGAGGCGCCGAGTTTGGCGAGGCCGCCGAGATAGGCGAGGCCGTCGAGAGTTGCACCGCCGATATTTTCAGTGAAAGCCATTTTGGTTTTTGCCCCAAGGCCCGGGGGGATTATGCACTTTCACCGGTGCCATCGCCAGCCGAACGGGCGAGTTTGTCGATCCCGGGAGGCTGAGCCGCGAGCGCTTCCTGCTCCGTGGCATGCACCTCAAAAACTCGCAGCAGGTGCGTGAGTTCGAGGACCGTGATGGCCGGCTTGGAGAGGCCGTAGAGGACGAAGCGGGAACCGGAGTTGCGGGCGACCTTGAGACCCTCAACCAGAGAGGCAATACCAGAGCTGTCCACATACTTGACGGCAGTCATGTTCACGAAAAGCTGAGGAACCCGTTGGTCTTTCAAGAGCGCGAGCAGGGCTCTGCGAATCTCCGGTGAGTTGAATAGCGTGATATCGCCGACGAGGTCGACGATGGCGACGTCGCCCAGCTGGCGAGTGGAGATCTTGATTGGAGGACCTGAGGGCACTGAGCTTTCTTTTGCCAGAGAATTGAGTTGGATGCAAGGGGGATCGGTGGGCCACAAGGTTCAGAGATCGGGAAAACGAGAGCCGACGACTAGAAACTACCAGACGAAGTCGCGGTGGCGCGGATTCCGGGGAAATGTTGACCGCTCAGACACTCGTCGCCCTTCTCGTAAGTGTTGATTCTAGAGCAGTTAAGCAAAGCGAAGGGGTTAGCTTGCGGCCGCAAAAACCGTGCCTCATTGCTCTGGGTTGCCCATTCGCCGGTCGTCCTGTTCATAACTTACTGAAAATAAAGGGCAACGAAAACCTCCAAGCGCACGGTCTGAACCCCGGACGCGCGCGAAGTTCATGCCTAAGGGCTTCAAAATAAAGGGCTTAGAAAATTGAGGGGGGGGGCGTCCTAGCCCGGGACGAACGGTCCAGCCGTCGCTTTCTTGCCAACAACGAGAACACTGGCGACGACGGCAGCTTACGAAGTTTATTTATGGCGAACGATTTCGAAGGACAAGCGAAGCAAGGAACTGAGCATCGGCCCACGAGCGAACACACAGGTGAAGGTTCAATCGTTGTCGGTGATAAATCCTGAAAGTGATAAAGGCATAGAAGAAAGAGGGTCCACTGAGACGAAAAATGGACGAGAATTCTGGCGGAATCGAAATGGATTGGGGGACGTCTTTGTAAGTGGCATGGTGGGCAGCGGATTGAAACATGGAGGGTTTTCGGGAGGGAACATGGCGAAGGGATTGACCGGGATGAGGTTGGTGGTGGTGGGCTGGTTAGTACTGGCGATGAGTTGGATGGCGACGGGAGCGTGGGCGCAGAGCGATAAAAAGGGCGAAGCCAAGCAGGGCGGCGCAAGAGCGGAAGACAGGATGGCGAGAATCGAGCAAGGGATCGAGCCGATCCAAGTTGGCGACGAGGCCCCGATCAAGCTGGATCTAGCGGCACTCATGAAGTTGTACAAAGACCCGGGATTAAGTGTGGCGGTGATTGACGGATTCAAGCTAGCGTGGGCCAAGGCTTATGGCACAACGGAGTTGGGAGGCAAAACTCCCGTTACGACGAAGACGCTATTTCAGGCGGGATCGATCAGCAAGCCAGTGGCGGCGACCGGAATGCTGGCGCTGGTGCAAGCGGGGAAACTTTCGCTGGATGAAGACGTGAACGTGCGGCTGAAGACGTGGAAGGTTCCGGAGAATGAATTCACCAAGCAGCAGAAGGTGACGCTGCGGCGTCTAGCGAGCCACACGGCGGGACTGACGGTTCACGGATTTCCGGGTTATGACGTCGACGAAAAGGTGCCGACGCTGGCGCAGATTTTCGATGGCGAGAAGCCGGCGAATACACCGGCGATCCGCGTGGATATTGTACCGGGCACGAAGGAGCGTTATTCGGGCGGAGGAATCACGATCGAGCAGCAGTTGATGATGGACGTAACGGGAAAGGCGTTTCCCGCGCTGATGAAGGAAACGGTGCTTAGCAAAATTGGGATGAGCGACAGCAGCTACGAACAGCCGTTGCCCGCGGCATGGGCTGCGCGCACCGCCGTGGGGACGCAGGTCAACGGCAAATCGATTCATGGGAACTGGCATGTGTATCCCGAAATGGCGGCCGCAGGATTGTGGACAACTCCGTCGGATCTGGCGAGATTTGCCATAGAAACGGCGCTTTCGAGACAGGGTAAATCGAACAAAGTACTTTCGCAGAAAATCACCGAAGAGATGTTGACACCGGTGCTGGACGAGGCAGGACTAGGCTTTTTTGTTTCGAAGGCTCATCCGGGCCAATTCGGACATAACGGGGCCGACGAAGGATTTCAGGCCCTGCTGGTAATGAATTGGGAGACGGGACAAGGCGTGGCGATCATGGCGAACTCCGACAACGGAATTTCGGTCGCTTCGGAGGTGGTGCGCAGTGTTGCAAAGGAATATGACTGGAAATATGAACGTGAGCCGCGCGGGGGAAATGCCCAGATGGTGCTGCTGGCGGAGCTGAAAGGCGCGGATGCCGTACTGCAGAAATACGACGAGCTCAAAAATTCCGGCGATCCGAAGAAGCGCCCGGAGGAGCAGGTTCTGAACATGGTCGGCTACCGCGTGTTCATGCAAGCCGACAAGACGGACGACGCGATCAAGGTATTTCAAAAAAACGCGCAGGAATATCCGGATTCTTCGAATGTGTATGACAGCCTGGCAGAAGCGTACGCAGCGGCAGGGAAAAAGGAACTGGCGATCGAGAATTATGGGAAGGCGCTGAAACTGGATCCGAAGAATGAGAATGCGAGAGAGCGACTGAAGAAGCTGACGGGAGAGGAGTAGCCGAACGAAGGCAGGCTACAGCGAGAGCCGGAAGAGGAGAGCCGGGCCAAAGCGGGTTTGGGCAGTGCCGGAAGGCAGGAAACCGCAGGACGTGTAGAAGTGTTGAGCGTGGGGATTACCGATGACATGCAGTGCGGCGGAACGGCGCGAGCGAGCGAAGGCGGCGCAATGCTGGACGAGGGCGCGTCCAATGCCCCTGCGCTGCGAGGCAGGGTCAACGAAGAGCCCGTCGAGTTCGGTGTCACCGTCAGGGCGAAGTTCGAGGGCTGCGAAGCCTACGATGGCGTCGCCTGATTGGGCTACGAAGACGCGACCTGCCGCGATTTGATGGGGCGGGATGGCGATGGCATCCGGGTGGGCGAGGAGGGCGTCGCGGTCACCGAGATTGGCGAGCCCGGCGCGGAGCTGCAGGGATTCGAGCAACTGTTGTTCGGAGGGAATGGCGGTGCGAATGAGGAGATTGGACACGAGGTAGTGTAGCGCGGAATGGAAAGGAAAACTGGAAAAGGCGAAGATTGAAAATGGAAGAGAGGAATTTTGTTTTGAAGCGCCTAAGCCGCGGCATGAAGAGGCGAAAGCCATTCGGGAGACTACATCTGGCAGGAATCAGGAACCAATTTCGGAGTGCTGAGCGACGCGGACCCGAGCCCAAGCAGGCCGGCAGCAAACAAAAACAGAGCGGGTTGTTGGTTTTTATTCATTGCAGTTGAAGTGTAAACCCGCATCGAAGATTTTCACCTTCGAGCCGCGAGCGAATCAAGACGTTTCATTTTGCCGACGCGGCCGCCGGATTGACTGTCCACGTTGCGCGCTTGCGCAATTCTTCTGAAGACGGTTACTTGGATTTGGTTGCTAAGGCGTCAAACACCACTTTGCCGCGCAGGAGAGTTAGTTCGCAGTGCATGTCTTTGATGGCATCGGTCGGGACGGAATACAGGTCGCGGTCCCATACGGCGATGTCGGCGTCCTTGCCTGGTTCGAGGGAGCCAATGCGGTCTTCGAGGAACAGCTGGTGAGCGGCCCAGACGGTGTAGGACTTGAGGGCGGTATGGATGTCCACGGATTCGGCGCTGCCGAAGGGCCGCTTGTTGCTGAGCGTTTGGCGAGCAACGGAGGACCACAGTCCGTAACGGGCGGGGAAGGGCGTGACGAAGTAGTCGGAACCGCCAGACCAGATGATTCCTTTTTGTGTGTAGGTTCTGTAGGGCATGAGGCGCTGTTCCCGCTTGGCGCCGAACGACGCCTCGTAGATGTCGCCGATCCACCACATGAAGGGCGCTTGCGTTTCGGGGTAGGCGGCGTCGAAGTCGCGCTGGAGGCGAGCCATAGTGTGGATGGCGTGGTCAGTGGGTATATTGCAGTGAATGATGCCGTGACGAAGATGGTTGGTGGGAGTTTGCCTGAGCAAGTCGGAATAGGTGTCGACAACCCAATCAATCGCGCGATCCCCTACGGCGTGGGTGCTGACGTGGACGCCGGCTTCGTGGAAGAGCTTGACCATTTCGCGATAGACCTGCGGATCGATGTTGGGGTAGCCGGTGTTGGGTTCACCGGAGCGCGTGGTATCGGGCTGGCCGTTCTTGAGCCAGGGTTCGTAAACCCAGGCAGTGCGGCCGCCGCCACTGCCATCCATGAAAAGTTTGACGCCGCCGGAGAGGAGCATGCCGTCGCCGAGAGATTGCGGCGGCTTGGGATTGGATTGTAACTGTGCGAGAGCTTTGCGCGCGGAATTCATATCGCGGCCGCCATGGAATAGGGCGAAGATGCGCACGGTGGATTTGTTGTCGTCGAGCAGCTCGCGATAGAGCTCCCAGCGAGACGGTTCGATGCCGGGATCTTTGGCTGCGGTCATGCCTTCGGCGTTGAAGCCGGCCATCATTTTGAGCAGGCCGTTGCGCTGCTGTTCGTGGGTGTAGTCGGGTATGAGGCTGCGGACAGGCTCCATGGCGGTTTCTTTGAGGACGCCGGTGGGGGAGCCCTGGGAATCGCGATCGATGGTGCCGGCTTCGGGATCCTTAGCGTCGCGCGCAATTTTTGCGAGGCGCAGGGCGTAAGAGTTGGCGACGCCGTAGTGGCCAGTGGTGTGGGTAAGCCAGACGGGATTGTTGGGAGAGACCTTGTCCAGGTCGGTGGCCATGATGTACCGGTGGTCGGCAAACTTGCCTTCGTCCCAGCCGGCACCCTGAATCCATTGGCCGGGTTTGGCGGAAGCGACTTTTTTGCGGACGAGTTCGACGGCTTCGGCAACGGATTGGATGTTACTGAGCTGGATGGCGTAGAGGTCGTCGGTGGCGTCGAAGTGGCAATGGGTGTCGATGAGTCCGGGAGTGGCGGTGCGGCCTTGGAGGTCGATGATGCGAGCGTCTTTGGGAGCGAGGTTGCGGATTTCTTCGTTCGTGCCAACGGCGACTATTTTGCCGCTGCGGATTGCGATGGCCTGAGCGACGGAATCGTGAGCATCAACCGTGATGATTTTTCCGTTGATAAGAATGAGCTCAGAGGAATCTGAGCCGGACGTAGTAGCAGATTGCGCGTAACAAACAGAGATCCAACACAGGAGACTACCAGCGCAAACTGTAAACGCGCGCAAGAAGGATTGGAAGGGCAGAGTCATCATCGAAAGGTCAAAATCAGGCTTCGCCGCCTTCTTCTCCTTCAACCAACATGCACGAGTGCCACTGGTCATCCTCTGCATGAACGTCGCAGAACCACTGGCTGCATTGCACGCAATGCACAGTGGCCGGGAGGTTGCATGGCTCGTCTGTCGGAGAGACGCCCTGACATACCCGGTCTAACGCTTCTTTCTGTTCGCTGGTTTCCATCGTGACGCTTTCCACGACGTTTCTTCCGAGGATTCTACACCGGCTTTGCGGCGATTCAAGGCGCATATCGCGAATTCCCCACTGCCACAAGTTTGGCGCGGGAATGATCGATTGCGTGTCAACTGGCCGGAGCCAGCGGCGCTATGCGAAATGTCCCTTACAGGGCGGAGACCATGTGCGCCACGGCGTCGGAGAAGTCGACTCGGCCGTCGAGGTAAGGTTGCCAGTACTGGGTGAGGATGCGGAGGTAATTCTCCCAGCCCCGTTTGTAGAGGCCTTCGCGGACGGCATAGGGCACGTAGCCGGAGGAAGACGGGTTCGGGGATACGGACGCGGGCGGAGTCTGCTCTGGCGAATTATTGTTGGGGGAATTGGATAGCGGTGAGGCGGAGGAGGAGGTGGGGTTGTTGGCCGCGACTGGGCGGATCACTTCGCCGGTGGTGTAGAAGAGCAGGGCGTGCCAGAGATCGCGCGGGATGGGCTTATCGCGCTGACGGCATTCGCGGAAGATAGCGTCCTGCACAGCATCGGCGATGCCGTGGGAAGCTTCGTGGAAGAGAACTTCGAGCGCTTCGGCGCCCTGATTGCGGGCATCAACGGCGGAGACGGTGACGCGAAGCGGATCGAGCGTGGTGTAAGCGCCAGTGGAGCTGGCGAAGGACGTGACGTCCACGCGGATGCGTTCCCGGGGCCAGGAGGTTTGGTAGATTTCAGCGAGTCGGTGAGAAAGATCCAGGCCGTTGCGGCGGACCAGCGGAGCGACAGCCGCTATCCAGCGGCGGTTGGCGCGATCGTGTTCGGTCCAAAGATGTGCGCGATAGACGGGAGCGGCGGATTCGAGCGTCTGGGCGAGTTGAGTCGGAAGGCCGGCGTCGCAGGTTTTCTTCCTGGTGCCGGTGAGGTCCTGACAGGTTTCAAAATCGCCAAGCTGATTTTTGATGAGGATCATCTCGAGGCTGACGGTGAGGTCTTTGTCGGCGTAAGTTTTTGCGTAGAAGGAAAGAGCGGAGTTCCAGGCGCGTGCTTCCGCAGGCGTGAGATTGTCGATAGCGGCAGTCACGCTGACAGCATTGGCGCCGGCCGAGGAAGAGCGCTGCAGCCGCGCCTGACGATAAAGCGTGTGATGGAGATTGAGCCAGAAGCCGCTATGAAATTCGAAAACGGGAAGAAGAGGAGCGGGCGGGGGCTCGTCTTGCCCGTGCGCCTGCGGAGATGGAAAAAAAAAGAAGACGAACAAAGAGAGGCACGCGGCAACAACTCGAGTGGGCGGAGCGAATAGGCGCATTAGATGAAGAAAGATGGTAGCGCCAACGAAGGAGAGCGGCAAATGGTACGGCGAGAGGAGTTTGCGCGCAGCGTTCAGGAGAGCCAGCGGTCGAGAATAGCGAGCTGATCGGGTGAGATGCTTTCGTCAAAACGGACGCCCATGCCGAGACGCGGGCTGACGTAAACGATGCGGGCAAGAAGATCGAGTTCTTGGCCATTGTGATTGAACTTGACGCGGACCACGGTTCCGGTGGGAGTTGGATTGAGCGTGTCAATGTAACAGCCGGTGCGGCTGACGTCGCTGGTGCGGCCAGTAAGGCGGGTGCCGGAGTCCGCTTCGACAACTTCCACAGCGAGAATCAATGGCACTCGGTTAGCGTCGCGGCGATCTTGCATGGTGCCTGACATTTCCGAATCTCCTTTGTTTTTGCCCGGAGAGATTCGAGAAAAATTCGCGGTGTGACCCGCGGCTGGAGAGACGACCCGAGATGTATTTTCGAGAGGGAAATGAAAAAAGACAAGGAAGTTCACGGACGTTGTAGCGAACTGCAAACCGGTGATTATCGTTAATCGACGCCGGGATCGAGAGAATGGCCGACCGCGCCTTGATGATCGGCTGCGTGGTACTTGCCGCGGGCATCGCGGAAGAAAGAAAGACGGCCGGTTCTCCCGTAAAGCGCAGGAGTAGCGGAGAGTTCGTACTGGGCAGGAGCTCCGATCTCGGTGGCGCCGACGATGACCATGCGGAAGCGGTAGCCGTTGCGCTGGCCGCCGACCAGTTCGGGATCGAGGAGCCCGGCCGAGTCGGCGGAGGTTTTTGCGGCATGGCCGAGCTTGGTCAGAGACTCGGGAAGACGCGAGTAGGTGGTGCGATAGGTTTCGATAGCGGCGGCGATGGTCTTCAGATCGTTGAGAGCTTGCTGCTCGTTGCCGCCGATCGCAGACTGGTCCCATTCGACTTCGAGAGAAGGAAGATCGAGGAAGAGCATGCCGACGGAGAGAATCTTCCAGGATGAATTTTCGCGGATCAGGCCCATGAGTACGTGATGCGGGTCGCCGCCGCTCGGGGCGTTTGGATCGGACGCGTCGCGAATGTCGACGGGAAGCAGCGCGAGATTGTCGCGGAGATCCGTGCCGCCGAGCTGGATATCTGCGGCACCATCGGGTGTGGTGCAGCGAATGGAAGGGCGGCCGGAGTTGGCAGAGGAAGCGGCCTTGCCTGCGCCATCGAGAAGGACGAAGCGCTTCATGAGCTCAACGCGAGCGGCGGAAGTGAGGCGGGAGAAGGACTCGACGTTGCGGGCCGTAAGAAATTGTTCGAAGCGGGTTTCGTCGTGCGCACAGGCCGCAGCAAGCAAGTCACGGAGAGCGGTCGAGGGAGCGTCGGGTGCGGCTGATGGTGCGCCCGAAGAGGATGGGGAGGCGGCGCGGTCCGGGCGGGCACTGGATTCCTGCCCCGACGTGCGCCCAGCAATAAGGGCAAGGAAAAGGAGAGAAGCAAGAAGCGTGATGGGGCGGGCGCTCATCGCGGATTTTGTTCACCGACCACCGCGGCAAGGATTTGCGGCAACTGCATAGAAAAGCTGGAGCGAGGCATGATTTCGTTGCAGCCGGCGGATTGAGCTTGGGCGGCCAGGTCGGTCTGTACGTGAGAAAGAAAAGCGATGACGCGAAGATCCGGGTGGACGGCACGAAGGCGCTGGACGGCGTCGAGCGGCGAGGATCTGGCGTTCAAGTCAACGATGACCAGTGCAGGCGGCGGCTCGAGAAGTTGCAGCAGCGATTCGGCGTTGGAGGTAACCGTGACCTCCAAGCCGAGATGCTTGGCGGTTTCGGCGAGCTTCATCTGGAAAAAAAGATCGTCCATGTAGGCTACGACGCGAGGCATTGGCAAAAGTCTCCGAGAGGTGGATAAAGTATAGATGCCTGGAAAAGTGGGGCCGATGCCAAGCAGACTCGCCAGGGTTTCTCAAACAAGCGAACGCGCCAGGCGGGAAATGGTGCTCCGGGAGAAGCTAGTGGCCGGAGCCCGGGTTGTGAGCGCCGACCGTTTCATCGGGGACGTCGCCGGCGCGGCCTTTCACGCGGTCGTAAACGGAAACCTGGCTGACCGAGCCGAGGGCTTCGTTGTAATAGGTCGGAACGCCTAGAGCGCTACGGAGCTCTTCATTGAACCCGCGCAGATTCTGGAGATGCGAGGCCAGAGCGGGAAGCTTCAGCCCTTCATCGTTCAACAGGAATTTCTGGTAGCCGGCGTCCCACAGGCGGGCGAATTGTCCCTTGACCATGATGGTGGGCAAGACGGTGAGCTGATATCGGGAATCGGTGCCTTGGCGAAATTCGGCGCCGCAGCCATATTTTTCAACGCGGACGACGCCGCGAGTGCTGCCGACGGAAAATCCAAGAGCAGCCAGGCTTTCGATGGCCTTTGGTTCAAAGCGTTGTTCGACATTCCACATGATGCATCAAGGTTAAAGAAAGCCGGGAGTTCTGTAAAGGCGGCTGGAAGGTTAATAGGGTCTGAAGCCGCGAAGAGACGGCCGATCTGTGGAAAAGTCAAGTATTCGGCCCGATAAACTTGATTCATTAAATCAATTGCGGGCTAAGTCGAGGCGCGAGAGCGCCATGCGGTGCCTCTTTTTTGCTCCAGGCACCTGGACAATCGGTTGTATCCTTCCGAGGCGAAACATTCTGTTTAGAGTTCATCGGAGACTCGACGCATGAAGCGATTCGTCTTGTACGCCGCTCTGCTTACCCTGGCGACCGGCACGATCAGCACGGCCGAAACGCCAACCCGTTGGAGCGATCAGCACGCCAACGAGTGGTACGCGAAGCAAGGCTGGCTGGTTGGCAGCAACTACTTGCCGGCGACGGCTTCGAATGAGCTGGAGATGTGGCAGGTGGACACCTTCGATCCCAAACGGATCGATCAGGAACTCGCCTGGGCGGAGTCCATCGGTCTAAATACGATGCGCGTTTTTTTACATGATCTGCCTTGGCAGCAGGATGCCAAGGGATTTACGCAGCGCATCGAGCAATTTCTGCAAATTGCAAACAAGCACCACATCAAGCCAGTGTTTGTGCTGTTTGATTCGTGCTGGGATCCGGCTCCGCGCCTGGGGCCACAGTTGCCGCCACGCCCGGGAATCCACAACTCGCGATGGGTACAGAGTCCGGGGGCCGCGGCACTCGAGGATCCGACGCAATATCCCCGTCTGGAAGCGTATGTAAAAGGCGTGGTGAAGGCTTTTGCCAAAGACGATCGCGTGCTGGCGTGGGACGTTTGGAACGAACCGGACAATACGAATGGCGGATCGTATTCTTCGCAGGAGCCGGCAGACAAAGTACAGCGCGTAACAACGCTGCTGCCGCAGGTTTTTCGCTGGGCCCGCGAAGCCGGTGCCATGCAGCCGCTGACGAGCGGCGTGTGGAAGGGC
The DNA here is from genome assembly GCA_035607085.1 of Candidatus Eiseniibacteriota bacterium. Classification (GTDB taxonomy): domain Bacteria; phylum Acidobacteriota; class Terriglobia; order Acidiferrales; family UBA7541; genus Acidiferrum. The sequence continues at coordinate 24,609 of DATMZI010000073.1, forward strand.
GGCGACTGGGCACCATTTGAAAAACTCGGCCCGATGGAAAAAATCCAGCTGGATAATTCGGACGTGATTTCGTTTCACAGCTATGAGAAGCCGGAAGAGTTCGAACGGCGGGTGAAGAGTCTGGAGACGTATCACCGGCCAGTGATTTGCACAGAATACATGGCCCGCGGAAACGGCAGCACGTTCGAAGGGACGTTGCCAATTGCCAAGCGCGAACACGTTGCCGCGATCAACTGGGGGTTGGTGGCAGGCAAATCGCAGACATTTCTGCCTTGGGATTCCTGGCAGCATCCCTACACGGATCGTGAGCCAGCGATCTGGTTCCATGAGATTTTTCGGACCGACGGAGAGCCGTATCAGAGGGAAGAGACGGAGTTGATTCGGCGGCTGACGATGGATTAGGCGCTTTTCCCCTGGGCGTGCTAAATAAAGGGCTAACCGGCTTCTAGAACCTTCTGCACTTCCTATCGTTCCTCCGCGTTTATCTTTCGGACCAGCCAAAGCATCGAAAATAGGAGTAAACTGGTCGGATATCACTGCGTCCAATTGGGGCTAGGGGAACATTGGTCTTGGCTCAGCTGCAGCAGGCTAAAATGGAGCTTTCGTTAAAGGGCGGAATCCATGCCGGCGAAAATGTGCTCAAACGCATTGGAAACACGCCACTTATCCGACTTACCCGGATAGCGCCGGAAAGACCTGACGTTGCAATTTCAGCCAAGGCGGAATGGTTCAATCCGGGCGGCTCGGTGAAAGACCGGCCTGCCCTGAGCATGATTCAGGCGGGCTTGGCCAACGGCGATCTGGTGCCGGGCAAGGCCATCCTTGACGCGACCAGCGGGAACACGGGCATCGCTTACGCGATGATTGGAGCGGCGCTGGGCTATCCAGTGAAGCTTTTTCTGCCGTCCAGCGCGTCAGAAGAACGAAAACGCATTCTTCGCGCGTTCGGCGCCGAGCTGGTGATGACTCCCGGCGACGAGGGAACCGACGGTGCGATCCGGCGGGTGCGCGCACTGGCTGCGGCGGAGCCGCAAAAATACTTTTATGCCGACCAATACAGCAACGCCGCGAACTGGCGCGCGCACTACGATGGAACGGCCAAGGAAATCTGGGAGCAGACGAGCGGGCGGATTACGCATTTCGTGGCAGCGCTCGGGACTAGCGGGACATTTGTCGGCACCACGCGCCGGCTGAAGGAGCTGAATCCGGGGATTCGGTGCGTGAGCCTGCAACCGGACGGTCCTTTTAACGGTCTGGAAGGCTGGAAGCACATGGCGACGGCGCTGCGGCCGGCGATTTATGACGAGACGCTGGCCGATGAGAACCTGGAAATTTCGACCGAGGAATCGTATCGAATGGTGAAACGGCTGGCCCGCGAAGAAGGCTTGCTGGTGAGCCCCTCCGCGGCTGCGGCGCTGCTGGGGGCGCTGCAAGTCGCCGAGAGGATTCCGCAGGGCCGGCCCGCCGTGGTGGTTACGGTTTTTGCAGACTCTGCGGCAAAATACTTAAGCGAACGCTTTTGGGACGAAGCATAACGATGGCACAGGAATTTCAGTTGCAGATCGGCCGGGAATTAGCCGAGCGCATCGGGCGTCATGGTGCAGAGACGTTTCCGCACGAATGCTGCGGCGCGCTATTGGGACGAGACTCGGCGTTTGAAGCAGGGAGCGCAGGATCCGCGCGCGAAGTGTTGGAGCTGTTCCCGTTGGTGAACCGCCGCGACGATTCGCCGCGCAACCGCTTTGCAGTGACGGCCGAGGACGTGCTGGAGGCGGAAAAGGTGGCGCGCCAGCATGGACTGGACGTAGTTGGCTGGTATCACTCGCATCCGGATCATCCGGCACGGCCGAGCCAATTTGATCGTGAGCACGCCTGGCCGTGGTACAGCTACATCATTGTTAGCGTGATGAGCGGAGCGCCGGCAGATATGGCATCGTGGCGGTTAAACGATGACCGACAGGACTATTCGCCAGAACGGATTGAAATTCGCGACCGCGCGGCGGTTTGAGTTTGACTACGCAGAGACGGAGAAAAACATGGCGGTGAAAGTCATCATCCCAACCCCGTTGCGGGTTTACGCGGCGAAGAAAGACTCTGCCGAAGTATCGGCACAAACCGTTGGCGAAGCGCTGGGCGGTTTGACCGTGCAGTTCGCAGAGCTCCGTAAACATCTGTTCACTGACGATGGGAAGCTGCGGAGTTTTGTGAACGTCTATTTGAACGACGAAGACATTCGCTATATGGCGAAGGAAGCCACGCCAGTGAAAGACGGGGATGTGGTGAGCATTGTGCCTTCGATTGCCGGAGGCAATGCCGTGCCACCCAACCGCAGGGCGCAAGGATAAGGCAGGAAACTATGGCCACGAAAACACAGACATTAAACGACAAGCCCACTGTGACAAGTTTGTCCAAGGAAGAGATTCTTCGCTACAGCCGGCATCTGATCATGCCGGAAGTGGGCATGGAAGGGCAGCTCAAGCTGAAAAACGCCAAGGTGTTGCTGATCGGCACCGGTGGGTTGGGTGCTCCGCTGGGTTTGTATCTGGCCGCGGCCGGAGTCGGCAAGCTGGGCCTGGTCGATTTTGATGTCGTGGATTTCACCAACCTGCAGCGGCAGGTGACGTTCGGCACCAGCGACGTGGGTAAACACAAGAGCGAAGCGGCGCGGTCACGGCTTTCCAATTTGAATCCGGACATCGAAATTCGGAGCTTTGAGACGCAACTAACGAGCGCCAATGCTCTTGAGCTGTTTAAGGATTTCGACATCGTCGTCGATGGAACGGATAATTTTCCTACGCGTTATCTTGTCAATGATGCCTGCATCCTTTTGGGCAAGCCCAACGTGTACGGCTCAATCTTTCGCTTTGAAGGGCAGGCTACCGTTTTTGGCATGCCGGAAGGCCCCTGCTACCGTTGCTTGTATCCGGAGCCGCCTCCGCCGGGACTGGTTCCGTCGTGCGCCGAAGGCGGTGTGCTGGGCGTGCTGCCCGGAATCGTGGGCTCGATTCAGGCGATGGAAACGATCAAGCTGATTCTCGGCAGCGGCGACAGCCTGGTTGGCCGCTTGTTGCTGTTCGACGCGCTGGGCATGAAGTTTCGCGAATTGAAGCTGCGCAAGAATCCCGATTGCCCGATGTGCGGCAACAACCGCACCATCCACCAGTTGATCGATTACTACGAATTCTGCGGAGTGCGCGGAGAAGAAGCCCCTGCGCCAGACCTGCAAGTTCCGGAAGTAACGCCCCGTGAACTGAAGGCCCGTCTCGATCGCGGCGACGATCTGTATATCCTTGACGTGCGGGAGCCACACGAGTATCAGATCTGCAATATCCAGGGACACTTGCTTCCGCTGGGGGAACTGCCTCGACGCGTTCACGAACTGGATTCATCCCGCGAAATCGTGGCGCACTGCCGCAGCGGGAAGCGTTCCGCGGAGGCCGTCGATTTTCTTCGCAAAGCCGGATTCCGCAAAATTCATAACCTGAAGGGCGGGATTCTTGCGTGGTCCGATGAAGTGGACCCGAGCGTCCCCAAATACTGAGTGCTGGAGTTCCGATTCAGGCCAGACGAGCAATGAGTGTGTTTGACGAGATGCTCGCGCACAACGCGGGCTACGCGCAGCGCTTTGACCTGAGTCACTTGCAAACGCCGCCCGTGCGCAAGCTGGTCATCCTCACGTGTATGGATTCGCGCATGGATCTCGAGCAGTTGCTCGGCTTGCGCGTGGGCGATGCGCATATGATCCGCAATGCAGGTGGCTTGGCGACCGATGACGCGGTGCGTTCGCTGATTCTTTCCACCCATTTGCTGGGCACGCGCTCCATCGCGATTATTCAGCACACCGAATGCGGGCTCATGTCGATTACAGATGAGGAGTTCCGCTCGCGGCTTTTGACCTCTACGGGCAAAGATGCTTCGCACCTGCAGTTCCACGCGTTCCGCGACCTGGACCACAATGTCCGCGAGCAGATAGCGCGTGTGCGGCGCGATCCTTTTTTGCCGAAGCAGATTGACGTGCGCGGCTTCGTGTACGATGTAAAGCGCGGAAGCCTTAGAGAAATAACATCGGAATGACCGATCATCGGAGAGCAGATGCCAGCAACCAAAGTGACCGTTAATAACAACGGCTCGATCAAAATCGAAGGGGACTTTGAGATTGTGGACCCCCAGGGCCAGTCGTTCGGGTTGGCTGGAAGAACGGCCATTAGCCTCTGCCGCTGTGGGCACTCGGCGAACAAACCATTTTGTGATGGCTCGCACAAGACCGTCGGCTTCAACGATACGGTTGTCGCGCGGGATTTGCCCGCGCCGAAGCCAAAAATCTAGAGAGAGCACTGCATCGCCAGCTGAGACAGTCTCATTCTGAGACCGCGCACCCGATCTGAGGAAAAGTGCCCAATCCTCAGCTAACTATCTGGAAACACTTACCTTAAGCCGGTCAGAACGAGCGATGAGAAACACGCTCTTTGTCTCGCCTTGCGAACATTGGTACAGGGTCCCAAACCAGCCTTCAGTAAGATTTTTGTTTTCAGTTAGTTAGCTCCAGCGAGCCGCAAGGCGCAAAAGGTCACTGGCGTGCATCCTTCGGACTTTGTAGGTTTTTGTCCGGTATCTGGGGGTTTTCTTGCGACTTTGGTCCAGAATCGCCGAGTTTCTCCGCCGCTGGCCGGCGGCCGCCTGGACCGTAGGGTTTTTGGCTTTGGGACTGGCGTTCCTGCCTGCGGTGATTTATCTCCGCGATGCGAACGTTATCGGCAGCTATCAAACCTACCTCTATCTCGAAGTAGGCGGCACGCTGCTGAGCTTCTGCTACGCGGCGAATGCTCTGGTGCGGTTTCGCGGAACTCACGATCGTATCGCGCTCATCCTTTCTTTCGGTTTTGTGCTTTCCGGCTTGATTGAAACGGTCGGGTACTTTCATTTCAACCAGTATCTGCATTCGGGTAGCACCTCGTTCCTGCACGTTCCGCTCGGATGGATGGTCAGCCGGACTTTGTTGGCGGTCTTGCTACTGGCGGCCCTGGCGGTGGAAAGCTATACGCCCACGGCGCGCCAACCGAGTAAGGAAATTGCCATTTCGCTTTTGGTGGTGGCGCTATGCGCCTACGCCACCAGTGCTGCATTCTTGGCCGCTCCGGCAGCGCCTAAGTCGCATCCTACTCAGTTGCTTTCGCGATCCTGGGATTTACTTCCGGCCGCGCTCTTTTTTGCTGCTGCACTGGCGTTTCGCTGGCGGATACACAGAGAGGCAAAATCCGCATCCGTTTACGACTACTCACTCTTTATCGTGGCTTCGTTGAATTTGTTTTGCCATATCGCAGCAACATTTTCGCGCCACCTTCTGGACGGCCCGTTTTTCCTGGCTGAGCTCGCCAAGACCGCAAGCTACGTCGTGATGCTCTTGGGCGCGCTGCTTGATCAAGCGCGCCTTTTTGATCAGGTGCGCACCCTGGCGGTCAGTGATCCGCTCACTGGCCTGGCCAACTATCGCCGGCTTCTAAGCGTGATGGAAGCCGAACTCGATCGTTCGCGCCGTACGCAGCGCCCTTTCAGCGTGGTGCTCTTCGACATGGATGGATTGAAGGCCATCAATGATAGGTACGGCCATCTCACGGGCAGCCGCGCGTTGGTCCGGCTGGGAAAGATTCTCCGCAATCACTGTCGCGCAATCGATACTGCGGCGCGTTACGGCGGCGACGAATTCGCCATCGTGTTCCCCGAAGCCGGTTCGGACATCGCCGGTCGCATCGTCGGACGCATTCACGAAAAAATAGCCGCCGAGGCCGAGACTCCTGGGCTTTCCGCCAGCGCCGGCACGGCGACTTTTCCCGAAGATGGCGACACGCCCGAGAAACTGCTGGCGGCCGCCGATCGGGCGCTCTACCGCATGAAACATCGCGGCAGCGGCATTCAAAATCTCTCGCGCATCGCTGCGTGTTTGTGAGGAGCGAAACGGACCATGACCTCACCACGCGGCAATGGCTTCCCCTTCCATCGCACAGAACGCCGTATCCCTATGGAGATTGGTGTGTATCTCGAAGGCAACCGGCAGGTGCCGGGCGCCGAATCCACATTTACGGAAAATGTCAGCGAACGTGGCGCCCGCGTCGTCAGCGTGCGGCGTTGGGAGCCCAACGACCGGCTTACCGTCACTTCGCGTTCCGGAGAGTTTCGTTCCTCGGCCCGAGTGGCTTACTGCGAACCGATGCAAGGCGACGGCTTTGCAATCGGCGTGGAGTTCCTCGAGCCGCGCGGACGATGGGTTGTTCAAAACGTTTAGTTAGCTAGGCCGAACGGCGGGCGGAGGAGGGGAACCGACGGAACAAGTGGAAACAGATACTAAGCGCGACTGAAGCGCCGTATGGACTGAGAAGGAGCCCATCCGGCGCTTTGGTCTTTTTAGGGATTCTTTCTTGAGTAGTAACAGATCGCCAATCTTCAGTTGCGAGTCCGCATTCTTCCAGGCTCTCTGGAACTCGCGAGCCAGCCACGCGGCATCATTCTCCAAATGCTGAGCACGAAGGCTTTTTTCCAAGCCAAATAGGGACCGCGGTTGCGCGGATTGCGGCGCAAGTCTTCGCGGAGAACTTGTTCGGCTTCTTCGGCGTACCCACCGGCCAGCAGGGCGACGCCTAGCGATTCGCGCACGGGATAATACCAGTCCGGAGGTTCGGTGTAGTTGAGCTTGTCTTGCGCTTCGATTGCTCGGCGCCAATGCTTTAGTGCTGATTCGGAATTGCCCCTGGCGGCATCCAGTTTGCCTCAACGACTGCGTTCATCACCGCAACCAGGGCTTCATTGGGATCGTCTGCCCAATAGGAAACTCCTGCCGAAGCGAACCGGCTTCTTTCGCATAGAGAGCTTGTTCGGTTTCGGCTTCCCCGCTTGCCGCTCCACTGCATAGGCGATCGTGCGCGAATATCGCCACATCAGATGCGGAACTTTTCGACTTGCGAGCGGTTCCGGACGCGCCCACATTTCCTGCCATTTCGCGAAGCGCAGATCGACCCAGATGGGCGTCCAGAGAAACGATTCGAGCAGGCGGTTGCAGCTCAACTTACCAACGGAAAAATTCCGAGGCAAGTTTTTTCAGGAGTGGCCGCCCGGAAAGCTAGGCGCAAACTGCGCAATAAAGGCGCAGCGTTTCCTCGACCATACGATCAGCGGTAAAAATGCCTTCGATTCTGCAGCGGCCCGCCTTGCCCATTTGCGCCGCCAAGTTATCGTCACGCAGGATTTTGCCCAGCGCTGCGGCCAATGCCGCCGCATTTCGTGGCTCGACCTGCAAGCCGCTCTTGCCGTCTTCCACGATCTCGCCTAAAGCGCAGCCAAAGTAGGTCACAGACGGCACGCCGTGCGCCATAGCGGCGAGCAGGGAAGTACCCAATCCCTCGAACAACGCGGGGAATACAAACACATCAATCGCCCGGTAGAATGATTCGACATTCTTCACGAAGCCGGCGAACATCACGGTGTCTTTTAGCTCAAGTTCGGCGACAAGTTTCTGGAGTCGTGCGCGGTCCGGCCCTTCACCAGCAAGCAATAGCTTCGCGCTTGGAAACTCTCCACGCAGCTGAGCGAGCGCCCGAATTACCCACTCCTGCCCCTTGTCCTCGAGCAAGACCCCCGCGCATCCAAGCAGCTGATCCTGGTCGCCGATTCCCCAGCGCGTCCGGTCGAGGTGGCGGATGGTGGCGGTCGGCAACGGCGGGACTTCGACACCTTCATAAATAACCGTGAGTTTTTCCTTAGGCGCACCCGAGGCAGCTGCTTGCTCCGCGACCCAGTTCGAATTGGCGATGATCCGTGTCGCAGCCCGGTACCGGGCCCGCGAAAAATACCCGCTCCCCAGAGGAAATCCAACCCGCCGCGAGATTAGAAGAGGAACGTGCAACTGTGCTCCGGCCATCCACGCCGCGCTCAGCGCGTGCGCCTCATTCACGTGCACCAGATCGAAGCGCCCATCGCTGATCAGCCTGCGAACTTTTCGTGCGGCGGGAAACCGCAGCCAACGCCGCGAAGTATAGTGCACGCAGATCCCGGCTTTTTCGGCGCGATGTCCCAGCGAAGACCCCTTAGCCGTCAGCAGTTCGGCCGCGTGCCCTAGTTCGTACAACCCTTTCAACAGCAGCAAGAACTGGTTCTGCCCGCCTCGCCATTCGCGTTCGAGGTCCACCAGCAGCGGAATCATTAGGCTTGTCTACCCGGCTTTCTCTCCGCCGCCAACAGTTGTCCTAGCTTCGCATATTTCAAGCGCACCGTCTTCGCCGCCATCCGCGCAATCAAGACGCCGCGGTACCCGTCGAGAAAACCGCCTCGCAGCACCAACGTGTGGAAGAAACTCCACGGGGTCGCGAACAGCAGCGCCCCGCGCCAGTGCCGTCTACCTTGTTCGAACATTTGCCGCGCGGCTAGTGTCGAATAGCGCTCCACGTTCGCTTGGTGTTCGGCAAATTCGTGAATCGTGTAATGGAGCAGGTCACCGGCGAGCCTGCCGCATTTGCCATGGTATTGCAGCGATTCATGCAGACTGCCGGCAAACTCCGCGGTTCCCTTGCGATATAACCGCTTCTTGAAGTCGGGATACCAGCCGGAGTGCTTGATCCACTTGCCCAGATACCAGGTCTTGCGCGCCACCTCATACACATGAAACTGCGGCACTCTCCTCTTCCAGTCGAGCAGGGCCGATTGCAGGGCGCTGCTCAACACTTCGTCGGCGTCCAGCGAGAGAATCCAGTCGGACGTAGCGATCTCCGCGGCGTGGTTTTTCTGCTCTCCATAGTGCGTCCACTTGCGAAATTCAAACCTCGCGCCGCTTCCCCGGGCAATGGCCTCGGTCCGGTCCGTGCTTCCCGAGTCCACGACGATGACTTCATCAGCGATTCCTCGCAGCGAGTCCAGCAGTCGCGGCAGGTTGCGTTCTTCATCGAGGGTAATGATGCACACGGAGAGGCGGTTCATAGCGCGGGAACTTAGCTGGCCGTCAGTATCTCACAGTCCTCGCGCACCCACTTCCCGCCGGGCCCTGTGCTACCATAAATATTCACCTACACTCAGGAGATTACGCGCGTGGCGGATCATCTTTCCCGCAAGGAACTCAAGCAAGACAAAATCCGCGAGTCCATCGAACACGGCGCCGAAGCCGTCTACTCGCACAGCCAGGTCGCTGCCGCGGCAGTGGGCGCCGTGCTTTTGGTCGTTCTCGTCTACGGCGGCTGGAAGTTCTACACCGACCGCCAGGCCCTCCAGGCCTCAGCGGGTCTCGACGCAGCGATGAAGATTTACAACGCTCCCCTCCGCACGGGCAATGAGCCCGCTGAAGCCGGCGAAATCAGCTACACCGACAGTCAGAAGCGTTCGCAGGATGCTTTACAGAAATTTGCCGCCGTCGCCGACAAATATCCCGGCACGAATCCGGGCAAACTCGCGCGCTATTACCAGGCTCTCACCCTGCTCGACCTCGAAAAGCAAAATCAATCCATCGAAGAGCTGAAAAAGCTCATCGGTGGCAGCGATAAGGAACTTTCTGCCATGGCGCAGTACCAGCTCGCCACTCTGTACGCGCGCACTGGCAAGACTGACGACGCTATCAAGACCTACCGCGCGGTCGCTGATTCCAAGTCCGCCCTCGTGCCGCGTCCGCTCGTTCTGCTCGAACTTGCCGACCTGCTTCGCCAGACCAAGCCGACGGAAGCTGCGACGCTCTATCAGCAGTTGAAAAAGGACTATCCGACGAACACCGCTATCGCGGACCGCGCCGACCGCGGTCTGGACTTGCTCGCGCCGAAGTCTTAAACGTCTCAGTCGTTCGCCACAAACTCGGAGCGGATGATCCCGAATCCTTCTCCAATTTCGGTTCTGGCCATGCGCGAAGAACTCTCGCGTGGCCGCCGTTATCCCGAACCCCGCCATCCCTACCGCAGCGAATACGCGCGCGACCGCGATCGCATCATTCACGCGCGAGCTTTTCGTCGCCTCGAGGCCAAAACGCAGGTTTTTACAACGCGCTACTCCGATCACTTTCGCAATCGCCTCACCCACACCCTGGAAGTCACGCAAATTGCCCGCACCGTCTCGACCGCACTGGGCTTGAACAGCGAACTCGCCGAAGCGCTCGCTCTCGTCCACGACATCGGCCATCCGCCCTTTGGCCACGCCGGCGAACGCAAACTCAACGAACTCATGCGCGCTCACGGCGCTGGCTTCGATCACAATCTCCACGCACTGCGCATCGTCGAGCAGTTCGAACACCGCTATCTCGAATTTACCGGCCTCAATCTCACCTTCGAAGTCCGCGAAGGCATCATCAAACACTCCCGCGACTACGCCGCCCAGTCCTTTCCTCAGCTCGCTGAATATCTCCTCGACCTTCGCCCTCCTCTTGAATCCCAGCTCATCGACTGGGTGGACGAAATCGCCTACAACACCGCCGACCTTGACGACGCCCGCGAAGCCGAACTTCTCGACCTCCACCTCCTCCGCGCCGAGGTTCCTCTCTTCGCCGACGCCTACTCTCGCGTCAACCGCGCCTATCCTGGGTCGAAAGAAAAACTCAAATTCAGCGAAGCTCTTAAAGATGTGCTCAATGCGCTCGCTTCCGACTTGATTGAAACCACCGCGGCGCGCATCCGACGCTCCGGCGTCGCCTCGGTTGAACAGATCCGGCTTCATCCGAACCGCCTGGCCGGCTTAAGCGCCCAAATCGGCGCCCAGAATAGCCTGCTCAAACAATTTCTCATCGACCGCGTCTACACACAGCCGGTCATCACCGAAGACCGCGACTACTCCGTCCAGTGCCTCGAACGCCTTTTCCATCTCTATCTCAACAAGCGCGACTCCATGCCGCCCGATCATGAACAACAGGCTCTCAGCGTCCCCCGTCACATCCTGGTCTGCGACTACATCGCCGGTATGACTGACCAGTTTCTCCTCAAGCAGTACCGCGATCACTTTGGCGCGGCTCCCTATTCCTCGTCGGCGGCCATCTGACCACTTGCGCCGCAGCCGTTGCAAACTCCATCATGGATTGTCATTTCGGAGCTTCTGATGGGTTCACTTCGCAAGATTCTCCTGCTGTCATCGCCGCTCGTTTTTGCCGCTGCCTCGTTGGCCCAGATTCCCGGCGTCACTCCTTCCACGCCCGCCACCCAAAATACCGCTCAATCCGCCACCGACCCGCTGGGCCGCGAAACTCCTCGCGGCACGGTGATGGGTTTCCTGCGCGCCGTGCAGGACGAAAACTACGCCTTGGCCGTCCAGTATTTTCAGCCGGCTTCCGGCCGCCGTCGCGTTAGTCCGGACGACGAACAGGATCTCGCGGTACAACTACTCGCCGTAATAAACCAAAAGATCCTGGCTTCGTCGCTCGATTCGCTCAGCAGCGATCCGCAGGGCCGCCTCGATGACGGCCTTCCGCCCAACCAGGAGCTTCTCGCCGGCGTACGCGAGGGTTCCGGTTTCTTTTCCGTTCAGCTCATCCGGACCGACGACGATCACGGCGGCAAAATCTGGCTCATTTCCCGCAAAACTCTGGCCACCATTCCCGAAACTTACGACTCGTTGCAGTTCTCTGACCTGGAAAAAAAGCTGCCGCCGGCTCTCACCAAAAATCGCTTTCTGTATATGCCTCTCTGGCAATGGCTGGCGATCCTTCTCGCGGTTCCTGTCGCCATTGCGATCGCGTGGCTGCTTTCCCTGCTCCCGCGCTTCGCTCTTCGCTACTACCGCAAGAAAAATGCGGTCGCTGCGCTTCCGGCGGTCCGACTTTTCCACGTTGGGCCAGGCACGCTTCTGCTTTCCGCTTTCATTCACTACATTTTTGTCTTCCTGATTGGCGCTTCGATCGTCTATCGCCAGTATTACCGCCGGGTCCTGTGGATCTTCCTTGCCGTCGCCGCCTACTGGCTTATCATCCGCATCACGCGCGATGTCTCCGAGCGCATCATCAGCCGTCTCACCGCCAGCGGCCGCATGGGCGAGCGTTCCGTCGTTTCCCTGATGCGCCGGGCCCTGCAAGTCCTTGCCTTCATCATCATCGGTTTGATTGCTCTGAGCAGTGTCGGCGTCAACGTCACCGCGGCGCTCGCAGGCCTCGGCATTGGCGGCCTGGCCGTTGGTCTCGGCGCGCAGAAAACCTTTGAAAATCTGCTTGGCGGAATCTCTATCCTAACCGACAAGGCCTTGCAAATCGGCGACGCCTGCCGCATTGGCGATCAACGAGGCACGGTGGAAGACATCGGGCTCCGTTCCACCAAGTTGCGCACCGAGGAACGCACCGTCGTCACCATTCCCAATGGCACGGTAGCCAGCGCGGTCCTCGAGAATTTCCGCCAGCGCGATAAAATCCTCTTCCGCCAGACCGTCCGACTGCGTTACGACCTTCATCCTGACCACATCCGCTACGCCCTCCAGGAGTTGCGCGCCGCCCTAAAACAGAACAATCGTGTTGAAGACGCTTCTTCTCGCGTCCGTCTTCTTCGCTTTGTGGACGCTGGCATGGACGTAGAAATTTATGCCTATCTCCTGGTGCGCGACTATTCCGAGTTTCTCGTCCTACAGGAGGAACTGCTTCTCGGAATCGCCGACACCCTTGAACGCACCGGTGCGGGTGGGGCTTTCCCGTCGCCAACTACGCTGATTACGAAGGATGTAGGAATTGATCCGGAAAAAGTAAAAGCCGCCAGGGCCGCCATCGAAAATGCCCGCAAATCCGACTCAGGCAGCGGTTAAAGCAGTCTCCCCGAGAATACGCGTGCCGCCGGTACAAGTCCCCGGCGCGAAGTCCCTCGCTGCGCTTGGCAGCTCACTGCCCGCTATCAAATGTGTTGCACGCCGCAATGGATCCGCTGTCAAATCCCTTCTGAAACCACTGCATGCGCTGTGCCGACGATCCGTGCGTAAACGAATCCGGCGAAACATGCCCGCTCGACATTTTCTGCAGCCGGTCGTCGCCGACCGCAGCGGCCGCTCCCATCGCTGATTGCACATCGCCTTGTTCCAGTAAATTCCTCTGCTGCGTCGAGTGCGCCCAGATTCCCGCCAGGCAATCCGCCTGCAGCTCCATCTTCACGGAAAGCTCGTTTTGCATGCGCGGATTGCCCGATTGCAGACGTCGCACCGTGCTTTCCACGCCCACGATTTTCTGCACGTGATGCCCAATCTCATGCGCCAATACATACGCCTGCGCGAACTGTCCCGGTGCCCCGAATCGCTGGCTCAGCTCATCGTAAAAGCCCAAATCGATATAGACCTTCTCGTCGCCGGGACAATAGAACGGACCGGTCGCCGATTCCGCTCCCCCGCAACCTCCCGATTGGGTGTAGTTCCGGAACAGCACCAGCTTGGCGTGCCGATACGGCTTGCCCGCTTGCTGCGGCAATGCCTGGTCCCAGGTTTTCTGTGCGTCGTCCAACACGAAGGAAATGAACTGCACCATCGGCTGCTCTTGCTGGTCGAGCGCCGGATTCGGCTCGCTCATCGCGGGGGAACTTGGCCCGCCCCCGCCTCCCAGGAGTGCAAAAAAGTTCTGCCTGAAGACCACGCTCAGCACGAGCAGGATCAGGGCTCCCCCGATTCCCAGGTGCATGCCGCCGAATTGAAATCCACCGCCTCCGCCGCCCTGGTCGCGGCGATCCTCAATGTCCTGGCTGGTTCCGCCTGGCGTCCATTTCATGGAATTCTCCCTGCCTCACGGTGCGGCAAAATGGTACCACTTCTGGTTTCTAGCGCTGACGAGTATCCGGCGGGACTAGTTCCCGGCTGCCGTCAATGTCCAGAGCGGAGTTCGCGCCCACTGCGCAGAATCGTTGGTCAGCTTGTCGGTCAGGTGGCTTCTCATCGCCACAATCGTGTGATGGTAAATAGACTCGTCCGAACACGTTTCCAGGCCGCGGGCCAGTTCGCGAAGCGTATTCGCGTTTGGCCCGCCCATTCGCGATACGTGGGCTAGCGTATAAATCTCAAAGGGTGCTTTTGCCAACCTGGTCCCGGTGCTCATGGCCGAACTTCCTCCTGCTCGTCGCCCGCGGCAACCTCTCCCGCGACTACCACGTTCTCCTGCCGTTCGGGTAATTCGATCCGGATATCCGTCAAATCCGAAAGCAGATTCGCCGCCCACCGGAAAACGTTGTGATCCTTTACCGTGGTCCGCATTCGCCGAATGCGCGCGGCCTGCTCCTCGTCCGGCATTTCCAGAGCGCGCAGGATGGCGGCCGCCACTTGCTGCACGTCGTACGGATTCACCTGCAGCGCGTCGGTCAATTCCAGTGCCGCTCCTGCGAAAGTGCTGAGTATCAGCACTCCGTGTTCGTCCTCGCGCGCCGCAACGAATTCCTTTGCTACCAGGTTCATACCATCGTGCAGCGAACTCACCATGCATACCGACGCCGCCCGGTAAAACCGCTCAATCTCCTTGTGCGAGTGATGCCGCCGCAACAGCACAATCGGTTTCCACTTGCCGGACTGGAAGCGCGCGTTGATCCTTTCCGCTTCCGCCGTCACTTCCTCCAGAAATTGCTGATATCGCGGAATGTCCGTCCGGCTGGGCGCTCCGATCTGCACAAACGAAAATCTTCTCTGATACGCGGGATTCATTTCGATGAACCGCTCGATTCCGCGGAATCGCTCCAGAATTCCTTTCGTATAATCCACCCGGTCCACACCCACGCCCAACAGCGAAGCTTCAATGCCCAGTTCTTCGCACAACCGAGCCCGCTCTTCTCCTGTGCTTTTCCATTCCCGCGGCGGTTTTCCATTTGGGAATGCCACGCTGATGGGATAAGGTCGCACTCGCGTGACATGCCCCTGCCGGTTCACCGCAAATCGGTCCCATTCCGTCAGCGCTTCGAGCGCGCGATCCACGGTCTCCAGAAAGTTGTTGCAGTGCGTTTGCGTGTGAAATCCAATCAGGTCCGCGCCTAACAGCCCGTCCACCAGTTCTCTTTGCCATGGACAAATCCCAAAGACTTCCGGATTCGCCCACGGGATATGCCAGAAAATCGCCACGCGAGCGTCCGGCCTGGCGTCCTTCACCATCCTCGGCAGCAGCGCAAAGTGGTAGTCCTGCACCAGCACGATCGGCGCTTCCTGTCCCGCCATTTCCTGCAATACCGCGTCCGCGAATTTTCGATTGGCTTGCTGATATTGCAGCCAGTCTTCGGGTCGGAACGTTGGCCGTGTGTGCGCGATATGGCAAAGCGGCCACAACCCCTCGTTCGCGAAACCTTCATAGTAGCCTTTCACTTCTTCGTGGGTAAGCCATACTCGTCGCAGCGTGTAGCTTGGCAAATCCGGTGGCACTCGCAGCCGGTCAGTCTCATCCACTGTTTCGCGGTCCGCATTGCCCGATCCATGCGCCACCCACGTTCCGTCCGTTGCTTCCAGCACCGGCTCCAATGCCGTCACCAGGCCGCTCGCGGGTACCAGCACTTCAATCCCTTTTTCTCCCTTTACATGCATGTATGGCTCACGGTTTGCCACTACAAACAAAGGCTTGCCTTTCAGCCTGCTCTGCAAACTGATCCGCAAACGATCCGCCGTCCAGACCGAAGCCTGCTTTTCCCGGAGTTGCGCTTCTTCGGCTGCTGCCGCGCGCGCCGCCCCTAGATCCCGCGCCAAATGCTTGACCTCTTTCTGGATCTGTTCGAACAACTCTCCTTGGGGCAGGGAAGATTCCGGCGTATCCGTCTCACCAGCCCGCAGTTTGCGCAGCCATTGCGACGTTCGCTTCAGCGGATCCAGAAAGGTCCACCGCACCAGCAGCAATGCCAGCCCGGAAACCAGCAGCGTTTCCAGCAGTGCGCTCAACAACGCGTCACGCAGCGTCAACAGTACGCGCGAGTCAATGAAGCTCGCTTCGTAAACAACCAGTAGCGCGCCATCCGCCTTGTCGTCGCGCTCCAGCGGCACCGCATACAGGTACATCGGTGAGTCCGCCAACTGGGTAAACTCGCCACGCCCCGTATTTATTCCCACCACCGTCCGGACCAACTGCGGCATCTGCTTGAGACTGTCTCCCGGCGCGGAGGTCATCACGCTTACGCTGCCGTTGGCTTCGTAAACCGCGATGCCCTTCATGTGCTCGCGCTGTGCGAAGCGATCCACCACCCGCTGCATGGCTTTTTCCGAGCTGCGTTCGTTTTTCTCGAAAAGCGGCTGGATGCTTTCTTGCAGGCTTTCCGTCAGTAGCTCCGCGCGACGCGCCAGATCGTTTCGCAGATTTCGTCTTTCTTTTCGTACTTGGTAGGCGGCAAACAGCAGTGACACCAGTGCGACACTGGTGATTAAGGGCAGAACGAGTTTCAACGTCGTCCGCAATTTTCTATCCTTTTGATGGAGGGGTCACCGGGAAGTCCCCTTCGGGAGCGCGGGCCGGGTCACTCGAATCAGGAAAGGTTCCCTGCTGCAATCGCCCCTTTTTGAAGGGATAGGCCGCGGTCCGTCCGCTAGAGTTTGCTTGCGCTTAAAGATTCAGGCTCGCGGCGTGCGTCACTTCTTTTCCTCATCCCGCGATTACCTTGCTTACTTACCTTCGTCCTTCCTTCTGGCGCTCTTTCCAAAGCGCCGCGGTAAAGAGCGCAAGGAATACCGTCGCCAGCGTGAATCCGATCTGCAATCTCATTCTGGCCCCCAATTCGGTAGGTTTCAAGAACAGAAGCGGCAACTCCAGTGCCGTTTGACGCTCCTCTACTGCCCACACTTCTAACACCAGCGGGTTCTTGCAGATACTGGGGGATTCCTGTACTTACTTAGGCCTCCCCGTCTGCTTAGATCGGGCAAAAAATGCGCCCCCTACGTCTTCCATACATGGAAACACCTGTACCTCGCTTCCCCGCCGAACAGCGCGTATTTTGGGTTAAAATGAGGAGAAAGGCTTCGCCATGGAAGTGAGTCAAAAATCCTTCGCGCGCAAAAAGCCGGATCAGCTCGTCTACCTGGAGCTCGGCTCCGGCAACGGCGGCATGCTTCTCAGCATTTCCGAGGACGGATTCCGTTTTCGCGCCGTCAGCCCGCTACGCCCGAACGGGCTCATGCCCTTCGCTTTCTCCATTGATGGCAGCCGCCGGCTGCAGGGCATCGGCGAAGTGGAATGGCTCGACGACGACGGTAAGAGTGGCGGAATGCGCTTCGTCGAGGTGTCGCCCGATTTCCGCTCCATTCTCCACCAGTGGCTGGCCCTCGATTCGCACCAGCCTCGCCCCAGTCGCGAAGTGACGCCGGCAGCCGCGACTCCGCTCGACACTATGGAAAAAATCCGAGAGGAGCTTCGCCGCGGTCACTCCGGCTCTCCCTCTCCCCAGCCCGAGCGGCGAGACGTTAAACTAGAAGCGCCCGCCGCAGCTTCGCCAAAACGCGAAGCCGCTTCTCAGAAATTGGAACCGCCGTCGGGACCGCGCCAACACGGAGGCGCCTCGCTCGGCAGTTCTGAGCAATCGGAAGGCCCCGCTTTCGCAAGCCACGTTGCCGAACGAAAGCGCGAGACAGCCGACTGGCGGAATGCTTCGGCCCCTCCTGTTTCGGATCGCCAAACAGCGGAAACATCTCCGGCGGGAAGTGCACCGGCGCGAAGTGAACCGGCGCGAAACAATCGGGATCGCCCCCTTGAGCGGGTCCCACAAGCTTTTTCCCGGCCGCCGTTCACACACTCGGCAGAATCGGAAACGCCCGCGCCCACAGAACAAGCAGGCTCAGCGTTCTTGAAGAAGCTCGTGCCTCAGGTGCCATCCGCTTCGTATTCTCAGGTCCAGCCGCCCGCGGTGCCGAACGCACCGGAACTGACTCGCTCAGCTGCTGACGAAGCAGTTTCCACTGAGGCTTTAAGGCGACCATTCCGTGCGACATCGTCGTCGTCAAATCAGCAGCGACCTTACATTCCACCGGTAGACGAATCTTTTGAAACGGCTTGGGAGCGCGCTAGACTCTCGGCACCGCCGGAATCGCCACACTTGAGCCGCGCGGCTGCGGGCTCAATCATCGGCATTGCGTTGGCAGTGATCCTCGGCGCGCTAGCGTTCAATTTCCGCCAGGACATCGGCGAACTGGTGATCGACGTGGGTCAGAGAATTTCCGGAGACCATCGCCCCGCGGCCGCGCCTTCTACCACCCCCTCCGAGAACAAAACGGAATCCCAGAGCGCGCCCGATGCGACCGGATCGCAACCTTCGACAGCGCCAAACAAACTGGACACACCTTCCGGATCGGTGAACGCGCCGAACCGGAATGGCGGTAACGCCAGCGATCCCCAGGTCACGCATGGCGCAAATTCCGGAGCAGCGCATGAAACGGCTGCCGACGTTGCGCGCGATGCCGCTTCTTCCGCGAAACATAACCCGACGGCGAGTCCATCCAGCACAGTGGCAAAAGGAGCTAACAACCCCGCCGCCAGCAGCACATCGAGCCCGATGGCGCCGATTCCCGGGGAGAGTTCCCAGAATCCTGGGATCGGAAGCGAGCCCGGCAGCGGGCAGGACGAATTCAACGCGGCGCGCGAGCTATTGCGTGGCGACCACCGGCAGCGAGATTTGTCTAAGGCATTGGACCTCCTGTGGGCCGGAGTGCGCAAGGGTTATGTCCCGGCGGAAGTGACCCTGGCGGATTTGTATCGGCGCGGCGACGGCGTCCCTAAAAATTGCGATCAGGCGCAGGTGCTGCTGGTCGCGGCCTCGAAAAAGGGAAGTCCCGAAGCGCGGCATTTGCTGGAGCAGATGGCCGAAACAGGCTGCAGCGAATAGTTTTTTTCCGCCGAACCCACAAACCTGCCAATTTGAATCCGTCAAAGGTATTTCATTCCGCGGTTGCGTTTTTGCCGACGCTTTTCTTCAAGATTCAGTAGGAACTGGACTTGGGCGCAGCGCTAGAGTCTTTGCCGAGCACGGCTTTGCGCGTGGCGCCCAGCAGATGTGAGAGAAATGTTTTGGGGACGTCGCGGATGATGGGGTTGACGATCCAGGCAAGAACAAAGGGTACGGTGCGACTGAGCTCGATCGCCTCGACTTGAATATACGTGCCGCCGGATTTTTCCTCGACGTGCCACCAGGTGCAAAGCTGCCAGAGATAACCATGTGAATCGGTCGGCGCCAGTTCGCGTTCCGCGGGTTTGCCAAAATCCTCGACGTCGGCGACGCGTGTGGAGCAAGCGCGAATCTGCGTTTGCGTGGGCGAATAGTCCGTGGTGTTGGAAGCAAAATTCACATTGAACACCGCGGTGACGGCGGTTTTGCTGTAGAACTGCAGAAAAACATGGCGGGTGGCGCCGTCTTCTGAGACGAGCCTGGACTGGCGCACGTCGGGATAGTAGGTGATTTTTTGGCGCTCATAGTCGTCCAGGATGGCCTTGGTTTGTGCCAACGTTGCGCTGGGGATAAACGCCACGCCGATCCAGTGGTGGATGAGCCCGCCGGGTACGGGAATTTTCTTGCCGTCATCGAGGGTATGAAGCTGCTCGAAGTAAAATTCGCCGCGACGGAGCTGCGCGTCAATTTCAGCGCGGCGTTCAGCCGAGAAGCGATAGAAGTAGAGAAAGCGGCCGGATTGGCGGTCGCTGTCCATACGAGCTTCAGTGAGCGTACGGTAGTGGTCATAGGCGGTTAACGTTTCGGGTTTCGGCTGGTGAGCCACAGCTGCAGGCGGCAGGCAAATGCTGGCGGCGAGCAGGGCAGAGATGGCGGCGCGAAGTCGAAAGCGGAGCACAGTTTTCCCGAGTGGGCCTGTTCGTGGCATTGGATGAGTTGTGGAGTAAAGAAAGTACACCCTGCCGAGACGATCACAAAAAAGAGAACGCCCTAGAGACCGATTGGGAGTCTAGGCCCAGTGTTTTTTGCAGGTATTGCCTCTCCAACGGTCAGGGAAGCTTAGCGTATGCGTGGATTCTAAAGCATTTGTACACCGTCCGTCGGACACTACTGGAAGTAGAAAGTTGAGTGGGCCTCCCGTGTCGCGGCAACTTCGTCGAAACAGGACGCCTGCCGGGTGTCGACTTTGCAAGTCGCATGGAATCAATGGGTCGCTGCTGACTTGGTTAGAATGGGCCGGAGCGCCTTAGCCGCTCTGGAGTTCACTCGGCACAGGCCGGTCGATGAGAATTGGAGCAATTGGGGAAGCCTCCTGCGCCAAGAGTCGATGATCATCCGCCCGAACCCCCGGAAATGTGCGGGTAGGGACGGTCTCATCGTCTGCGCCATCCCCAAGGCTGCCGATGCTAGCAAGCAGACACGAACGGTGCAGTGTGGCGCTGTGGAGGCAGATTACAGCAGGGTGAGATCCCCGGCGCCGACGTGGGCGTGAAGTTTGTATTTACCGGAGCCGGATTTTTTGAAGGAACGAAAAAGCCCGCTGTGGGACTCGCCGAAAGGAGAGGCGTCAACGTCTCCTGCGCTGACCGACGCATCCACGTGGGCGTACTCGTCGGGACTGCCAACATGGATCGAAAGATCTCCGGCGTGGAGTTCGATGTCTTTGTCGCCGAAGATACCTTCGACTGTGACGTCCCCGGCGGGAACACGGAGGAAAAGATCGCAGTTTTTCGGCAGGCGGATGGTGATTTGAAAGTCGTTCTTTGGTCCGCCACTGAGATGAAATTCGGCAGAACCGTCCAGAACGGTAAGGCGGTGCTTGAGATCCTTGACCTTTTCCGCGTTCTTTCCGGAAACATCGACGGAGATTTTCCCGTCGTCGGCGCCCACAAGACGGATATCACCCGATCGAACATAGAGGCGGAGAGGGACGCCGGAAGGTAGTGGCGCCTCGAAGTGGGGCTCGCCAATTTTGGTGGTGACGTTCTTGGACTTGGATTGGGAGCCGTCGCCGGCTGGGTGGGCAGAAACCGCAGCGGCGAAGGGCAAAACTACCGAGACGAGAACACAAGGGAAACGCAGCCGCATAGACACACCTCGCTTTCTTGAGAAGAGATACGGCGGGGAGCCGGTAAATGTTCCGTGGGCTCGCCTGTGGGGTTGCGAGAAACGAATCCGGCACTCGAAAAGCCACTCTGGGCCGAGCACCCTAAGGTAGAGAGCGCAAAGGTATGTAACGGTCGTGAACGGCCTACTCGCATGGAACCAGGTGGCGGCTAGAGAAGCATCGTGCAAACCAGGCTGGCTTTCTTGATTCGCGGGGAGAAAGCCTGACTCAGGCGGCGAATGCCCTCGCGGATTTCTCGTTCGTTCATGCGGGAGTAGCGGAGGATCATCCCCCCGCGGGAGGCCTTTTTCAGGCAGTAGCCGGATATTCCGTAAACGCGGACGCCCTGCGACGCGGCGCGCCTGATCACAGACGCTTCGCTGATGGGATGGCGCGGCCAAACGACGATGTGCCCGCCGGCTTCATAGCCGGTCACTTCCACGCGATCGCCCAAGAAAGAATGGATAGCGTTCAACAATGCATCGCGGCGCGCTGCGTTTCTACGGCGGACCCGGCGTAGGTAGCGCTCATAGAGACCACTGGAAATAAACTCGGCGAGCGTTTCCTGTTCGAGGGTTGCGGTTTGCCGGTCGCTGAGCCACTTGGCGGCCGTGAAGGCACGGACCAGCCGTTTAGGTGCGATCAGATAGCCGATGCGAAGCGTGGAAAAAATAGTGCGTGAAAAAGTTCCGATGTAAATCACGCGGCCCTCATGGTCCAGGCCTTGCAGGGAGTCGAGTGACTGCCCGTCGTAGCGAAACTCCCCGTCGTAGTCATCTTCGATGACGATTGCATTGCAGCGCTTGGCCCAATCCAGAAGCGAGAGACGTCTGGCCAGCGGGAGAATTACGCCCGTTGGAAACTGATGCGACGGAGTTACCACAGCAAGCCGGGCATCCAATGGCAGCGTGGAAGGATCCAGTCCCAAGCGGTCCACGCGCACGGGAATTACTCGCGAGCCGGCAGCGCGAAACACCTCGCGGGTGCCTTGATAGCTCGGATCTTCGAGGGCCACCCGATCGCCTGGTTCAATTAGAACGCGGGCAATCAGGTCGAGCGCCTGCTGCGAGCCGTTGACGACGATTACTTGTGACGCATCGCAGACGACGGCGCGGGAGCGCCGCAGGTGCACGCAGATGGCCTCACGCAATGCCGCAGTGCCGCCCGCGGGGCCGTAGTCGAGTTCAGAAAGCGGCGCTCTCCGCGCGCAGCGCAGCAGGATGCGGCGCCACATTTCGAAGGGAAAATTTTCGACGTCGCTGATGCCGTAGGCGAAGTCATAGGGAAGCGAACGCACCGGCCGCTGCGGATAGTTGACGCGGGACCATGCGACCGCCGCCGCCGAACCAAAGCGCGAGAGGCGCAGGTTAACCGATTTCCTCGAAGCAAGCGGCGAATTGAGGGTGACCGCGGGGGAGACGTAGGTGCCCGAGCCCTTGCGGCCCTGGACGAATCCTTCGGCGAGCAACTGATCGTAAGCCAGAAGGGCCACTGTTCTGGAGATGCCGAGTTGCTCGGCCAGCGCTCTGGTGGACGGGAGCTTTTCGCCGGCCCGGAAGGCCCCCGACAAGATTGCACCGCGCAGACGGACATATACCTGACGGAAGAGGGGCCCTCCACGTTTCAAAAGTGGTATCACGAATGACATAAGAAGTGGTGCTTGAACGATACCACAGGATATTTCAAGGTCGAAGCAGGTGCTGGTGACCGAAGTGCGTTCGCAGGCCACGGCTGAGCGAACGGACAAGAACTTACGAGTGAAGAGGGACCGATGGACCTGTGGCGCCGCAATCGACCGTACTTCTGGTGTGGGGTTCTGATTCTGACGAGCTGCGATTGTCCGCAGTTGCGCGCTCAAGCAAATGCGGCGGATATGAAAAGCGAGCTGGCGAGAGCCGTAGAACGAGACGGCAGTCACGATTTTGATTTTGAGATGGGCACCTGGAAGACTCACCTCAGGCGCTTGGCGAAACCGCTCACCGGTTCCACCACGTGGGTCGAATATGAAGGGACAACGGTGGTCCGCAAGTTGTGGAATGGCCGCGCCAACCTCGCAGAACTCGAGGTGGATGGCCCCAATGGCCGCATCGAAGCGCTATCGTTGCGTCTTTACAATCCACA
The DNA here is from genome assembly GCA_035607085.1 of Candidatus Eiseniibacteriota bacterium. Taxonomy (GTDB): domain Bacteria; phylum Acidobacteriota; class Terriglobia; order Acidiferrales; family UBA7541; genus Acidiferrum. Next base: position 47,625 of record DATMZI010000073.1, read on the forward strand.
GTCGCGTCAGTGGAGCCTGAACTTTGCCAACAGCAACAGCGGCAGCTTAAGCCAACCAACCGTTGGTGCTTTCCGCAATGGCCGGGGCGAATTCTTCGACCAGGAGACACTCGATGGACGCGCGATTTTCGTCCGCTTTGTGATTTCGGACCTCACGCCGAATGCAGCGCGTTTCGAGCAGTCGTTTTCAGATGACGGTGGCAAGACGTGGGAAGTGAACTGGATTGCGACGGACACACGGGAAGCAGGTGAAGCGGCGGCATCGAAAACAAGCGTGCCAGGCGGTTCTGCGGAACGGGACGGCCAGCGTGGTTTTGATTTCGAGCTGGGCAGCTGGAACATTCACTTGAAACGGCTGGAGAATCCCCTGACAGGCTCGACGAAGTGGGTGGAATTTGACGGCACGTCGGTGACGCGCGAGGTTTGGGAGGGTCGGTCTCAGATTGAGGAGTTCGAGGTAGACAGTCCAACCGGACACATCGAGGGTCTGACGCTTCGCCTATTCAATAAGCAATCCCGCCAGTGGAGCCTCTATTGGGCGACGAGCAAGGCTGGTACGGTGGGCCAACCGACGATTGGCGAGTTCCACAACGGGCGCGGCGAGTTTTACGACCAAGAGCCGTTTCATGGCAGAGTCATCCTGGTCCGCTTCATTTGGTCGGAAATGACCCCAAATTCGGCCCATTTTGAACAGTCATTCTCCGATGACGGCGGGAAAACCTGGGAAGTGAACTGGATCACGGATCAGAAGCGGGTACACGAGGCAACGGGCCAGGAACGTTAAACTTCGCGTTATCCGGGCCTACCTGGTCCATCCCCGCGCTGCACTCTGGCCTAAGCAGCCTGCGGGAAAATGCGGTGGTTTTCTTGACTTGGAGAGAGACCGCCTCAATAATGGATTGACATGAACGTGGACGCCGGAGGTGCAGAGGCGATGTTCCTGGACGTGAAGGAACTGGCAGTCCGCAAGCTGAGCATCCGGAAAATCTATGCGCCGGGCAGCATTGATTTCCATACGGCGGAGTTGAAGCAGATTGCTCCTCTGGATGTAGTGGCCACGGCGGAGCTGCTGGACGGGCAGATTCGGGTCACTGGGCACCTGGAAACGAAGATCGAGCTGCAGTGCGCCAGGTGTCTCGATGTGGTGGTAGAAGATGTACACCGCCCGTTTGACCTGTTCTATAGCCCGATGCCCATGGACTCCAAGCCGGAAGAAGAGCGGCTGAAGGATTTGGACGCCGAGATTGCGTTCTACAAGGGCGACGGCCTGTTCCTGGCAGACGTGTTGAGCGAACAAGTGCTGCTGTCGGTTCCGATGAAAGTGATTTGCCGGAGTGATTGCCGCGGATTGTGCGCCACCTGCGGGGTGAATTTGAATCATGAAGACTGTCGGTGTGAGACCCATGCCATGGACCCACGGCTGGCTCCGCTGGCGCGGTTGAAACAGGACTGGCTCAAGAAACAGTAAATTGAGCGGCGTTAGGAGTTTTTAGCGGTTAGGTGTGTGAGCGCGGCGGAAGAAAGACGTACCAGAGCATAAAGGTAACAGAGTAAAAAGCGGGGCGGACGCGATTGCCCTTTGATTAGCGAATGAGTCGGTGGGGACTGGAAAGAGATTTTAACGGCGGAAAGACTCCGCCGAACAAGTTGAGGAAGAAGGAGTAGACGATGCCGAATCCAAAGAGACGCCATTCGAAAAGGCGGACCAGCACGCGGCGGGCGCACGATCATCTGGTGAAGCCGGCGTTGGGGAAGTGCCCCAACTGCCACGAAATGAAGCAGCCGCACCAGGCTTGCCCGCACTGTGGCTACTACAAAGGCAAGGCCGTCAAAGAAGTTTCCGCCTAGCTTTGGGGAGGGCGGCGTGATCCGCCCCTGCAGGTCGACGCATTTCCGTAATTTCCGCAGGGTTGTAAGACAGGCCCTGAAGCCCTGAGACGGCAGTAAGACTCCATGATCACAATTGCCGTGGACGCGATGGGAGGGGACCATGCGCCCCGTCCCGAGGTTGAAGGAAGTGTGCTGGCCGCGCGCGAACTGGGAGTCCGCGTATTTCTGGTTGGGCAGCCGAATGTGATCAAGCCAGAGCTGGCGAAACACGACTGGCGGGCCTTGCCGATAGAGATTTTGCCGGCAAGCGAAGTGATCACGATGCAGGATCACCCGGCGCAAGCGTTTCGCCGGAAGAAAGACAGCTCGGTACATGTGGCGGCGCGGCTGGTGCGCGAAACCAAGGCCGATGGGCTGGTGAGCGCAGGAAACACCGGCGCGGTGATGACGGTAGCGCGGTTCTTGTTGGGAACACTCGAGTCGGTGGACCGCGTGGCGCTGGCGGCGCCGTTTCCGAACGCCAAGGGCGGCGTGAGCGTGATGCTGGATGTCGGCGCGAACGTGGATTCGAAGCCGGAGCATCTGGTGCAGTTCGCCGTGATGGGGGAAATGTATTACCGCGCGACGTTTGGGCACAGGAGGCCGCGCGTGGGGCTGCTCTCGATCGGGGAAGAAGAGAGCAAGGGCAACGAGCTGACGCGCGAAGTGCATGAGCGGCTGAAAAAAGCGCACTTGCAGTACATCGGAAATGTAGAAGGTGGAGATCTCTTTTCCGGCGCCGTGGATGTGATTGTTTGCGACGGGTTCGTGGGAAATATCGCGCTGAAAATTTGCGAAGGCCTGGCGGTGCAGATTTTTGGGTTGCTGCGGAAGTCGTTAAAAAGCTCGCTGGTGTCGCAGTTCGGCGCCATGCTTTCACAGGGCGCGTTCAAGGGGCTGAAAAAGACGATCGACTACACGGAGTATGGCGGCGCGCCGTTGTTGGGAGTGCGCGGCGTATGTGTGATCGGGCACGGGCGTTCGAATGCGAACGCGGTGAAGAATGCAATTCGCGTGGCGGCGGGCCTGGCCAAGTCACGCATGAATGAAAAGATCGAGGAGGAGCTGTCGTTGGTGACGGAGCGGGTATAAAGAAAAGCACACATCTCTCGCTTCGTTCGCAATGACAGTCTTTAGAGGTCTAGAGATTATGGGAAAAGTGGCATTTGTATTTCCGGGGCAGGCTTCGCAATACCCGGGAATGGGAAAAGAGCTGGCGGAAAAGTACGCCGTGGCGCGCGCCGTTTTTGAAGAAGCGGACATGGCGCTCGGGTTTTCTCTTTCGAGGATGTGTTTTGCAGGCACGGAAGAGGATTTGAAGCAGACTGCGAACACGCAACCAGCGATTTTGACATGTTCGGTGGCCGCATTCCGTGTCGCGTCGGAAAAAGGACTGCAACCGGATTTTGTAGCGGGGCACAGCCTGGGTGAATATTCGGCATTGGTGGCGGCGGGCGGCTTGAAATTTGCCGACGCGGTGCAGTTGGTGCGGAAACGTGGGCAGTACATGCAGGATGCGGTGCCGGCCGGGATGGGAGCGATGGCTGCAATTTTGGGATTGTCGCCTGCGGTTGTGGCTGATGCGTGCCGTCGCGCAGCAGAGAACGAAATTTGCACACCGGCGAATTTGAACTCGCCGGAGCAGACGGTGATTTCAGGACATGCCAGCGCGGTGAAGCGGGCCGTGGAGATTGCTTCGCAGTCAGGAGCGAAGCGCGCCGTGATTTTGCCGGTGTCGGCGCCGTTCCATTGCGCGCTGATGATACCTGCGCAGGAAAGGCTGGAGAAAGACTTGGCTAATGTTGCGTTCTCTGATCTTAGTATCCCGGTGGTGACCAATGTGGACGCCGACACGGAAACAAAAGCCAGCGAGGCCAAAGACGCGCTGGTGCGGCAAGTCTCCATGCCCGTGCGCTGGGAAGAATCGGTGCGTACGCTGATTGATGAGGGTGTGAACACGTTTGTGGAAGTGGGGCCGGGGCGGGTGCTGACCGGGTTGCTGCGGCAGATTGAACGCTCTGTGGCGGCGCTGAATATCGAGGACGAAAAGAGTTTGGCAACGACGCTGGACAAGATTGCGGGAGCGAAGTCGGACGCCGCGTGAGAAGAGAGCAGAGAACCGCGAACAGTTGGAAAGCCGGTGCCGAGCGGCGAGCGAAAGACAAGAGCGTGCACCGAGAGCAGTGAGATAAGAAAGCAGAGGGCGTTGAGAAGAATGTTCAGTTTGAAAGACAAAGTCGCGGTGGTGACAGGCGCTTCGCAGGGAATTGGACGCGACACCGCGCTGGCGTTGTCCGAAGCCGGAGCGAAGGTAGTGGTAGCTGCGCGGAATGAGCAGAAACTCGCCGCCTTGGTGAACGACATTGCTGCTGCAGGGGGCGAAGCGTTTGCGGTGAAGATGGACGTGGCGGACGCCGAGCAAGTGAAAGCCGGATTCAAGCAGATGATCGAGAAATTCGGACGGCTGGACATTCTGGTGAACAACGCTGCCATAACGCGCGACGGCCTGGCGATGCGGATGAAGAAAGACGATTGGGATGCGGTGCTGCAGACGAATTTAACGGGCGCGCACTTGTGTGTCCAGCAGGTGCTGCCGGTGATGATGAAGGCGAGGTCGGGGCGGATCATCAATATTTCGTCGGTGGTCGCGCAGAGCGGCAATGCGGGGCAGGCAAACTACGTGGCAGCAAAGGCCGGGCTGATCGGGTTGACGAAAGCAATTGCGATTGAGATTGCTTCGCGAGGGATTACGGTAAATGCCGTGGCGCCGGGATTCATCGAGACGCCGATGACCGATGTTCTGCCGGATAAAGTGAAAGAAGAATTGAAGACGCGGATTCCGCTTGGCCGCATGGGCTCGCCGCGCGATGTCGCTGCCGCCATCGTATTTTTGGCTAGCGACGAAGCCGGCTACATCACCGGTCAGGCGCTAAACGTCAATGGTGGGATACATTTGGCGTGACGCAGTCACGTGACGTATGAAATTTGCGAAATGCCGCAATGAATCGAAGTTGAAAAAAGGTCTTGCAGCAGAATGTGGCTTAGACGGGGAAACTGCCGCCAAGATCGGCGAGCAGAAAAGCGATTCGCGGAATTTAGCAGAGATGATGATGTCGCTGGAAGAGGCGCAGCCGTCAACAGATTACCAGCCGAAGCGCCGACCAAAGTTGACCTTGCGGTATGGCGTGCATAGAATGGGCAGGTTGCCCGGAGCGGTGAAAAACGACGATTTTGGCGCGGGTACGATGAGCGCTTGTGTGAAAACCGAATGACAAGTCCCGGCACCGCCGGGGCGGAGGAATGCGAATGGCCAGCGTAGAAGAACGCGTAAAACAGATTATCGTCGAACAGCTCGGCGTGGACGAGGCGGAGGTGACTCCGACCGCGTCGTTCGTTGACGACCTGGGCGCGGACTCGCTGGACCAGGTAGAGCTAGTAATGGCGTTCGAAGAAGCGTTCGGCATCGAAGTGCCGGACGAGGACGCCGAAAAGATGACCACGGTGAAGGATGCGGTTGAGTACATTGATAAGCACGCCAAATCGAAGTAAGCCTGCGCGAGTGGCGCCACATCTCATATACAAAAGGTTTCAGGGTCCGCGCTGGCAGACTCTGAGCAGGATAGGAGCGGAAAAACCGTGACTCGCCGCGTCGTTGTTACGGGAGTTGGGCTGGTTTGCGCGCTGGGCATCGGCACCGAGGAAACCTGGAAGAACCTCCTCGCCGGCGTCAGCGGCATCGGCCCCATCACGCATTTTGACACCGCGAATTTCGACTGCAAGATTGCAGGCGAAGTGAAGAACTTCGACCCGTTCCAATGGATTGAAAAAAAGGAGCTGAAGAAAATGGGGCGGTTCATCCAGCTGGCGCTGGCCGGTGCGGATGCGGCGGTGAAGTATGCGCAGTGGAAGCCGGAACAATCGAACCTGGAAGAAGTCGGCGTATACGTTTCGTCGGGCATCGGCGGGTTCGATATCATCGAGCGCGAACACGGGAAATTATTGTTCGGCGGGCCGAACAAGATTTCGCCATTTTTTATTCCGTCGGCGATTGTGAACCTGGCTTCGGGACACATTTCGATTCGCTATGGGGCGAAAGGGCCGAATTCAGCCACGGCGACAGCGTGCTCGGCGTCGGCGCACGCCATAGGCGATTCCTTCAAGATTATCGAGCGCGGCGCAGCCGACATGATGATCTGCGGCGGCACTGAGGCGACCATCACCCCGATGGGCGTCGGCGGATTCGCTTCGATGAGAGCGCTCTCGACGCGCAACGATGATCCCGCGACGTCCAGCCGGCCATTTGACGTGGATCGCGACGGCTTCATTATCGGCGAGGGAGCGGGCATCCTGATTCTGGAAGCGTTGGAGCATGCGACCAAACGCAACGCCCCGATTTTGGCTGAGGTTGTCGGCTACGGAATGTCCGGCGACGCTTATCACATCACGCAACCCGTCGAAAACGGCGATGGTGCGTTCCGCGTCATGCGAGCCGCGCTGAAAGATGCAAAGCTTTCGCCAGATGACATCGGTTACGTAAACGCGCACGGAACTTCAACGCCGATTGGCGACATCATCGAGACGACCGCAATGAAGCGCCTGTTTGGAGAACGCGCCATCAATAAAAAGCTTCCTGTCAGCTCCACCAAGTCCATGACAGGGCATCTGCTGGGTGGAGCGGGCGGACTGGAAGCCGGAATCAGCGTCCTTGCCTTGCGCGACCAGATCTTGCCGCCGACCATCAATCAATTTCATCCTGATCCACAGTGTGATTTGGACTATGTGCCTAACGTAGCGCGCAAAGCGACTGTGGATTACGCGCTTTCCAATTCGTTTGGTTTTGGCGGCACCAACGCCGCGCTGATTTTCAAGCGGTGGCCGGGCAAGTAAAAGTTACTTCGTGGGGAGTCAGGGTAAGGAAAGATCCCGTGAAAATCATCGTGTGCATCAAGCAGGTGCCGGCCAAAGACGCGCCGCTGGCTATTGCTGGAAACTGGATCAAAGAATCCGATATTGGCTTTGAAATGAACGAGCCGGACAGCTTCGCTCTGGAAGAAGCGCTGCGCCTCAAGGAAAAACACGGCGGAGAAGTGATTGCTCTCTCCATGGGGCCGGAGCGCGTAAAACAAACGATTAAGGAAGCACTGGCCAAGGGCGCGGACCGCGGGATCCACATTGCGGACGATCAATTTGCGCAGCTCGATCCTCTGGGCGCGGCGAGCGCGCTGGCTGCGGCAGTAAAAAATGAAAATGCCGATTTAATCTTGACCGGACTGCAGAGCGATGACCAGGGATTCGGCCAGACCGGGGTGCTGCTGGCGGCGCTGCTAGACCGGCCGCACGCAACGATCATCATGGCGATTGAAGCGAGCGATGGAAAGTTAAAACTGAAGCGCGAATTGGAGGCTGGCTGGTTCCAGTGGGTTGAGTGCCCACTGCCCGCGGCGCTCTCCATTCAATCGGGCATCAACAAAGTGCGCTACGCCACGTTGAAGGGCATCATGGCCGCGAAGAAGAAAGAAATCGCAACGATTGCCCGCGAATCACTCGGCGCAAAGACCGAACCGACACAAAAAGTCGAAAAGATCTATGTGCCTGTAAAAACCAAGAAGACCGAATTTTTGTCTGGCCCGGCCAAGGAAGTAGCAGCAAAGCTGGTGGAAAAATTGAGGTTTGAAGCGAGGGTGATCTGAGCATGAAAATCCTCGTCATAACCGAGCAGCGGCAAGGCAAGTGGAACAATGCCAGTTTTGAGACGCTGGCAGCTGCACAACAAATTGCCGCGGCCGCATCAGGCTCGGTAAGCGCGGCTGTCGTTGGCCAGAGCGTTGCCGCGCTGGCTGCCGAATTGGCCGCCAAGAACGTCTCGGAAGTCCTTCAGGTCGAACACGACCTGCTGGAAAACTACACACCCGACGGATTTTGCATAGCACTGAAACAGGTCGTGGCAGCCAGCGAGCCTGACCTCGTGTTGTTCCCGCACACCTATCAGGTGCGCGATTTCGCCCCCAAACTCGCCGCCACGCTGGGCAAGGGGATGATCGGCGACTGCGTCGGCTATCGCCATGAAGGCGGCAGGTTGGTTTTTGTGCGACAGATGTTTCAGGGCAAGACTGCGGCAGACGTTTCGTTTGTCGGCGCAGGTCCGTGGTTCGCGTCGTTTCAATCCGGCGCATTTCGCGCCGATCAAGTCGCAGCCGCCGAAGACGGGGCGAAGCCCATTCAGAAGGTCAGCGTGGAGATTAAACCCGAGCAGATTCGCACCAAGCCGCTCGAGCTTTTTAAGGAAGCTAAGTCCGCGGTGGACCTTACGCAGGCGCCGTTGATCGTCGCGATTGGCCGCGGCATCAAGGCTCCGGAAAACATTGCGCAAGCCGAAGCCCTTGCCAAAGCCATGGGTGCAGAAATCGCCGCTTCACGCCCGATTTGCGACGAGGGCTGGCTGCCCATGGAGCGCCAGATCGGCAGCTCCGGCCAGACCGTTGCTCCAAAGCTCTATCTGGCACTGGGAATAAGCGGTGCTATTCAACACGTCGTGGGCATGAAAGGCGCCCGCACCATCGTCGCCATCAACAAAGACCATAACGCACCGATCTTCGAAATTGCAGACTACGGAGTCGTCGGCGATATCTTCGAAATTATGCCTGCCCTCACCGAAGAACTGCTAAAGGCTAAGTGATCCTGGCCTCCGACACGGGCAAGGCCTATAATTGCCACACTTTATGAGCATCGCAGACTAGGGCCACAGCACGCGAATTTCGGCGTGTAGCTCGCCTTTTAGGTTTCATATTAGTCCGACAAGAGGAAGCCGTGCGCGATCAAACCATCCCGACGGGCGAGTGGTAACCATTCCCCGCCGTGAAGGCCAGGAGATTGGTCCCGCCCCACGTTTCGACAAGATCTTCGCTCCGTCGGGCATCGCACGAGACGAATTTCAGAAGCACCGCTAGAGGCGCGGGGACCACTCGATTTGATAAATTAGGTGATGTGATGACCATCCAACGCGAACAACTCGAAGCGGATGTGCTGATTGTTGGAGCTGGCCCTGCGGGGCTGAGCTGCGCGCTTCATCTGGCGAACCTAATCAAGCGACACAACGAATTGAGCGCCAAGACGGAGCTCTCCGCGGAAAACATCTACGTCCTTGAAAAGGGAAGGGAAATCGGCGCGCACCAGCTCTCTGGTGCCATCATGAATCCCAAAGCCCTCGCTGAACTGGTGCCGGATTTTGCAAAATTGGCGCCACTCGACACTGCGGTTACCGATTCCGCCGCGCTCTTGTTCACGCAAGGTTCCTCCTTTCGCTTTCCCATCACTCCGCCGCCGTTCCAGAACAAAGGCAACTATATCGTTTCTCTCAGCAAAATCGTGAAGTGGCTGGGCAGCCTGGTCGAGTCCGCCGGCGTGAATGTCTTCAAGGAATTTGGCGGCGCAGAGCTGGTTTACGGTGAGAGTGGCGCCGTCGTCGGCGTTATCACCGAAGACAAAGGCCTTGACAAGAACGGCAAGCCCAAAGGCAACTACACTCCCGGCTACGAATTGCGCGCAAAAATCACGGTGCTTGCCGAAGGCACACGCGGCTCGCTAACCAAAAAACTTGTCGCCGAAAAAAAGCTAGACAACCTCAATCCGCAAAGCTACGGCATCGGCATAAAGGAATTATGGGACGTGCAGCCCGGCCGAGTAGAGCCCGGATACGTTGCTCATACTCTTGGCTGGCCAGTGTCTAGGGATATGTACGGCGGGGGCTGGATCTACGGGCTCTCCAACAATCGCGCCTCCATCGGTCTGGTCCTGGCCCTCGAATATGCCGATCCGCGATTCGACGCGCACGCCGCTTTTCAAAAATGGAAGACTCATCCGCACCTCAAAAAAATTCTCGAAGGCGGCAAACTGGTCCGCTACGGGGCGAAATCGCTGCCGTACGGCGGTTGGTACGCCATGCCGCGCACCGCCGTCGACGGTGCCCTGATCATCGGCGATTCCGGCAGCTTCCTGGATTCGCAGCGCCTGAAGGGGATTCATCTCGCGATGAAGAGCGGTATGCTGGCCGCCGAAACCATTCTTGAAGCTCTCCAAGCCGGCGATGCTACAGCCAAAACGCTCGGCGGATTCGAAAAGCGCGTCGAGCAGAGCTACATCCGCGATGAAATGTGGAAAGTTCGCAACTTCCACCAGTCTTTCCAGCACGGCATGCTGCGCGGATTCGTTCACACTGCGGTCCAGCAAGTTACCGGCGGGCGCGGCCTTGTCGATCCGATGCGCGCCGACGCCGGCTACCAGCACTACAAAAAGTTAGGCCCATCCCCCGAGGCCACACAGCGAAATTCTGAAGACCGCTTCAAAGGTGACGGCAAGCTCACGTTCGATCGCCTAACCGACGTCTACCATTCCGGCACGCGCCACAACGACGACCAGCCGTGCCATCTACACATCCTAGATCCGGACGTTTGCATTACAAAATGCGTCGAAGAATATGGCAATCCTTGCCAGTATTTCTGTCCGGCCGCCGTCTACGAAATGGCCACAGAATCGAGCGGTGCCAAGAAACTAAAGATAAATTTCCCCAACTGCGTGCATTGCAAAACCTGCGACATTGCCGATCCCTATCAGATCATCGATTGGGTGGTTCCTGAAGGCGGGGGCGGCCCCAATTACGAAGGGATGTAATCGGCCCGCTGCGAGCAAGTTCCCGGGCGGCGCTCTGCTCCCAGCCACCGCAAAAAACAAAAAGCCCCATCTTCCGGGGCTTTTCGCTTCTCACGATTGCAATGCACACTTCAGTTTGGAAGCAGCCCGTACACGTCCAGTTCGCCGAGCGTCGTTCCGGAACCGTTGGAGTTGTCGTTGCCGCGGGTTCCCATATAGACTTTGCCGTTAGCCACGGTCGGCACGGTGAATTTGACCGCAAATCCCGCACTATTTCCTGAACCCTGCGTGCTGTTCCAGAGCTCGGTACCGATATTGGCCGCCGAGTAGGCGTGCAGAATGGCGGCACTCGCGGCTCTGGTGCCGCCGTCACTGGTGCCGTATTGGAAACTGTCAATGGCCCACACGATGCCGTTGGATGCGCCGCTCGACGACACCGACGGAGTTGCACCAGGGAATCCAAACCCGGCGGAAGTCGTGAAAGCCGGAGTGGCGTTGAACTGGCCGGTGCTGGGATTGAAAGTATACTGCTCGCCGCGTTTGGCCGAACCAAAGGTGACGCCGAAATAGTACATCGAGTTATTCCAGAAGGCGGGAGTGGAGAACGAGCGCCCGTTGGAAGTCCAGGTCTGCACGGCAGCCG
>DATMZI010000075.1:0-27816 GCA_035607085.1 Candidatus Eiseniibacteriota bacterium
CTGCCGCGTGCGTTAGTTCGGCCACGATGCCGCGCATCTTCTCCCAACCCGTCCTGCCGAGCTGGCTCTTGAGCTGCCGCTCCGCGCGCTCCCAATGCGGTTGCCCTGCACTGATTTGCTGCCGGCCGGACGGTGTAAGCCGGAACAGTCGCTCACGCCTGTCCGTTCCCCGCCGCACCGTAATCCAGCCGCGCTTTTCGAGCAGTGCCAAGGTCCTCGTCAGCGTGGTGCTGTCGAGCGCGAACCCCAGACTCAGACGTTTCTGATTGGCTTCGCCGACCACAGCCAGCGCCGTGAGCAGACCGAACTGCGTAATTTCAAGCCCGGCTTTTCGCAGCTCTTCGTCGTAAAGTCGCGTCACCATACGCGTTACGCGCCGCAGGTTCTGGCAGGCGCAAGGCAATCCAAACAGATCGTCGGCCGTCTCTTCCATTCGTCGAGGCATAGTAGGTGTATCTACATCTACGTGCGACTCTTCGTCAAATGGAAGATGGAAACATGCCACAACGCCCGACTTTGGCAATGACCACTTCACCTGGATTTGAGATAACCGCCTTCTAACCTGTTGGCCTTAGTGGTGTTGGTGCTCGCCGTGGTGGTGTGTGGCCCAGGGACCAACGGCAGTCCCGATGATGATCGTGTCCACGTCCGCCGCCATTGTGTGCTTTACGTTGGCGGGAACCAGCAGAAAGCTGCCAACCGGGTACGAAGTCGTATGCTGCAAGTCCAGCGTCTCTCCAAAGTTCACTTTTAGTTCCCCTTGAATCACCGCCACTCGCGCGTCCGCGCTATGCCAGTGGTGTTCGTGATAACCCGCGGGAATGAAAAATGCATATGTGAATGATTCTCCCGGAACGTCCCGGCGTCCCTCGAGCAGTGCATATTTTGTGCCGTCCGTATCCACGTCCTGCCACACGATCGTCTTCGCATCCCAAGCCTGGGGAGATTTTGCCTGGCTTGTCGCAGTGGCTGACTGCGGCACCGGTCCGGTTACTAGCGCAAACGTCAAAAGCAATGAAACAAGAAAATGCATTTCGGAAAAGCTCCTTCAAAGTTAGTCTCAAGGCGGCGACTGCTGCCGCCCACAAAAGAGACTAAGACAGAACAGCAGCGCCGTTCTATCCGGATTGGCGCGGCAAACTCTCTGGCGTGAGGTGAATTGCATTTGAAAGAACTGGAACTGCGATGGTCCATCTCGTGACATGCGCGATGATGTCGCGCACGAACCAGCCCGAAGCTCTGGCATAGGTAGTTACTTCCCTAAACTCAGGCCGTGTACTAACCAGCAAAGGCGCGCCAACCTGGTTTACTTCGCGCTCACCTGCTCATCCCAGCTTCTGGGGCGGACTTGGCCGTTAAGGAAGGGCAAAGCGGTCTCGACTAACTGCGGTGCGAGGCCCATTTCGTAGTGCGTGAGATTCGGCAAGATCGCCAGACGATTCTGCGACATGTTTTCGCGCTGCCAGCCCGCATCCTTCAGTCCACCGCCGAGTAACTGATAGAACTTCACCTCGTGTTCCGGGTGGAACATGTCGCTGTCGCCGTAGATGAGCATTACTGGCATGGTCAATTTTTTGACGTCCGCCGACCAGTCGTACGACTTGCGCATGTAGGCGCCCATCGCGTCGAGTAGCTTCGGGAACTCTTCCGGATGCGGCGCAATGGCCACGTACGATTTGTACATTGGCGTTCCCTTCATTTGCTCAGCCATGGCGGCGCCGACCGCTGCTTGTTGCGGCAGCATCTCCGGATAAAACCCGTCTTGTGAGAACGGGGTGGAAACCAGCACCAGGCGGCGAACCATTTCCGGGTGCTGCACAGCGAATTGGAACGCGACGCCACCGCCCATCGAATAACCAAGCACGTCGACCCTTTCGCAGCCGAGTTTCTTTAGAACGCCGGCCATGTCGTTGCCCATGTCGACCAAGTTGAGTTCGCGATCGCCCAGCGGCGTGCGGCCGTGGCCCTGCATATCGATGCCGATAACCTGCCGGTTCTGCGCCAACTTGGTCAGGTTGGGACCGAACATTTCGATCTGGCCCAACCCTCCGTGAACGAGCAGAAGCGGCTCGCCCGTGCCGTAGACAGCATAGTAGTAATTCACGCCGTTGACTGCGGCATAGCCGCTCTTACTCGGCTTGGGCATTGCGGTTTGCATGGCTGGCTTCTCCTGAGCTGCGTGAACAACTGCCGGGGCTGTGAAGCTAGCGGCGACAGTCGCAAACATTGCGATGAATGGCTTAGCGAACACTGCGAATCTCCTTCGATTTTTTCTCAGTTCACGCGCAGGGCCCTTCAGAATACCTCTTCTCGTCAAGTGGAACATGGAAACATGGCAGAACGGCCGACTTTGGCAATGACCACTTCCCCTGGATTTGAGATAACCGCTTTCTGACCTATTGGCCTTAGTGCTGTTGGTGCTCGCCGTGGCAGTGCGTGGCCCAGCGACCAACGGCGGTCCCGATGGTTTTTTCTCAGTCGCGGGCCGAAAGAATCCACGCCGCGCCGGACATGGCCAGCGCCACGAAACCGCTGGTCCACTCGAACCCGTTGTGAGGGGAGTGAAAGATGCGTGGCCCGTGCAGGAGAATGACCCAGGAACAGAACATGCTCCCAAGCAGGACCGTCGCCAGGCGCGAGAGGCGCCGCGTCAGAATCGCAATCGCGGTTGCGAGGAAAGCGCAGCCTACGAGATAAGTCCAAAACAAGTGTCCGGGGATCCACGAGGGAACCAGCGTGGCGACATACGCGGCGTAGAAAAAATGTTGCGTTCCAAATACCAGGAGCGGCAAGGCGAAGAGGAACGGGCCAAGCCGTTTCGAGAATCGCAGGATTGCGGCCCAGCGCGTGCTCGAAAGCGAGTTGCCGTCGGCGCTCCCCGCGACAAACAGGCTCGCGCCCGCCATCGCTAGCAGCTCAGAAAACGACGTCCAGATACCGCCGTTCCGGGGTGTCGCGAGCAAGATCGGGCCGAACGCCACTGGTGCACGCAACAAAAGCAGCACGGCCAGACTCAGGGCTGCGTACGACGAGCCCTTCTGCATAGTCAAGGCAAACGCCACCAGGACTAGGAGGGAGCCAACAAAATATGCGAGCCAACGCGGCACCGGAATCCACGGGTACCCCATCGTCGTTTCGGCAAAGTGTATCGCGTAGAGGAAATGCTGAACGGCGAAGAAAACCATCGCGCCGAAAAAGAACACCGTGCCCACTCGTTCGAGGATTTTCATGTTACCAGCCGCCTCACACTCAATTAGTGCACCTCCGTGTTCTTTGACTCGTGTAGTGCACTCCACGCCAGCGGCGACGGATCACACTTGTGCTGGGAGTGTCCCCATACGGCTTCAGCTGTTTCATGGTTTCAAGAGATTCCGGGAAACGAAGGTTTCGCGCAATGACCACTCACGGATGCGACGGTATGACCGTTTTTTTCGTTTGCAGTTCCGCGCTATCGCCCGGTGCCGTTCAGTCCGAGAGAAACTTCAAGATCGCCTCATGCACGACCGAAGCCCGCAAAATGCGGCGGTGTCCGAGGCCCTCAAACTCGAGCCACCGCGCTCCGCGCCACGCGCGCGCGCTTTCTACACCATCGGAAATGGGCACAACTCGGTCGTCTTTCGAGTGGAGAAATAGAGCCGGTTGTGTGAGGCGCGGAGCAATTTCAGGAATCGAAATACGGCGCACGTTCGCGTTCATCGCCTCGAGAATCCGAATCATCTCTTCGGTTTCGCAGCTGTCGAGACCTGCTTCGGCGGCGAAAGTTCGTGCGTAGTATTCATAATGGGCTGGCGCCGCGATCAGCACCAGCCTGTCTGCAGCCAGGCCCATTTCTGCCGCTCGTACTACTGCGAGCGCGCCCACCGAGTGACCGATTACAGCATGCGGAGCTCCCGTGATCTCTTCGATCCGCAAAAGGCTTGCCGCGCAGACCGGAATCGAGGCCATCACCCCGTCCGAAGCTCCGTGCGCCGGCAAATCGAAGGCCACCACGCGAAAACGCGCTTCCACTAGAACCGGAAAGAGAAAAGCGAAATCCTCAGGCTGCCCTTCCCAACCGTGTACCAGCAGCACGGCGGGGCCCGTGCCCACTTCGACCGCCGAAACTTTCCCCAGAGGACCCGCTGGCCAGAATCTCCTGCCTCTTGGTAGCGAAATCGTTGAACTCTTGGGCGGCCGGCGCGCCGGCGTCAAAAATGCTCGCGCCACACGGGCAGCGGGTCGAGGTTCAGCCGATCTCATTTGGTTCCCCCTGGATCGAACGGCCAGACGGTTCGCGCACAGCCGGAATCCGGTGCGGCCGAAAGCGGCAGGCGCGAGCGAAAGTTCTTGTGTCGCGCGAACTCTGCTCGAGGCGCGGTTCACCGGCAATAACCACTTTTGGATCTCGGCGCATAGCCATCGAAGAAGAACTACTGGTCATCGACGCGTCGAAGTGGCTATTGTTCGGGGCAGATTCTCGCGGACGATAACAAACGACCAGGGTCCCTTCTGATTGTTCTTTCTGGAACTGCGGGGAAAACTCGTTCCCGTTGCAAGATGCGATGGCTCCTCCCGATGAACATCAGACTGTCAGGCAATTCCGCGAGCGGGCCGCCGGAAGCGTTCCCGTCCGGTTGCGGAACCTCGGCTCGACATGGCTCCGCACGCTGTGTCTCGAAGCCGGTGCGGATGAGGTTGGGTTTGTTGAAGTAGGCCGCAAAGAACTCGCCGAACAGAAAGCGGACATCGACATTTTGCTTCCCGAAACCAAAACGCTCATCGGTTTCGTTTGCCGGATGAACCGCGACAACGTGCGGCCGCCGGCACGATCCGTTGCGAACCTCGAATTCCATCACGTGACGCACGAGATCAATGACGTGGCGCGGAAGATCGTCTCCGCGCTCGAGCGCGAGGGAGTTCGGGCCGTGAACGGCGGCGGGCTTCCCCATGGAAGCGGAACGCTGGGGGACGAAGCTGTGGCTCATCTCCCATAAACCGGTGGCATTGCCGCGGGTCTTGGTCACATGGGCATCCATCGCAACGTGATTCATCCGAAATTTGGCAACTTCATCTTGCTCGGAACCGTTCTCATGGAGGCCGAGGTCACCGAATACTCGCAGCCGCTCGACTAAAATCCTTGCCTTGAATGCAAGCTTTGCGTCGCTGCCTGTCCCACCGGAGCGATTGCTTCCGACGGGCATCTCAATTTTTCCGCTTGCTATACGCACAACTACCGGAATTCATGGGGGGCTTTGCCGACTGGGTCGAGTCGATTGCCGAGAGCGGAAGTGCCTTCGAATACCGCAAAAAGGTCTCAGGATCAGAGACCGTTTCCATGTGGCAGAGTCTCTCCTTCGGCGCGAATTACAAAGCGGCTTATTGCGTGGCCGTTTGCCCTGCCGGCGAAGAAGTCATCGCTCCTTTCCTCACAAACCGCAAAGAGTTCCTCGAGGATGTCGTGCAACCCTTGCAGAACAAAGTCGAGACAGTCTATGTCGTTGCAAAGTCCGATGCCGAAGACTTCGTAGCGCGGCGCTTTCCGCACAAGAAAATCAAACTCGTCTCGAACGGACTTGCAGGGCAGGGCAACATTCGAGCATTCCTGCGCGGATTGCCGTTTGTTTTCCAACTAGGGAAGTCCGAAGGCGTGAACGCTGTCTACCATTTCACGTTTACGAGCGATGAGAAGATCGAAGCCACGGTAGTCATCCGTGACAAGGCCGTGCAGGTCTCTGAAGGTCACACCGGAACCGCCGATCTGCGCATGACCGCGGACAGTGAAACCTGGCTCCGCTTCCTGCGCAAAGAGACGAACCTTGTTTGGGCGTTGATCACAAGGAAAATTCGCATCCAGGGCTCGCCGCGCCTTCTGCTCGCTTTCGGCCGCTGCTTCCCTTCGTGACAATCAAAGCGCTTAATTAGAAACAAGCATAGACACTGCGCCGAGCATGCCCAGCGTTTTCTTTTCCTGCACGCTGTGAATCTCGCCCGGAAAGTGGTCTGCTACAATAGCCACTTGAAGCCATACTGCGATTACCACTAAGATAGTGGTATGCGAAGAGTTGCAGGCACAGTGTCGCCCGTTATCGCCGTAGACCGCAGGGCCGAGCGGCCACTGCACCGCCAGATCTACGATGGTTTTCGCGAAGGAATTTTGGGCCGCAGGCTGCGGCCTGGACAGCAGGTACCGTCCTCCCGGGCGCTCGCTTCGGAGTTGGGGCTTTCCCGCATTCCCATTCTTTCGGCGTATTCGCAGTTGCTGGCCGAGGGTTATTTTGAAAGTCGTTCCGGCGCCGGAACGTTTGTGTCTACCTCACTGCCGGAACAACTTCTGTCTATCGAGTATCGTGGCAATGGCGCATCTTCAAAGTCGGCTTCGGGGCCGAGGCGCCTCTCTAGCCGCTCCGCAGTCCTGCCGCGCTTCAACCCGGCCCCTTGGCTTTTTGGCTGGGGAGCGTTCGCCGTCTCGCAACTAGCTCTCGATCATTTTCCTTTCCGCATCTGGTCGAGCCTCATGACCCGCCACTGCCGTCGAATTCGAATCAGCTCTCTGCATTTCAGCGATCCTGCGGGTTCGCTCGAATTCCGAAAAGCGATCGCCAGCTATCTCCGGACCGCGCGAGCCGTGAACTGCGAACCCGAGCAGATTCTTGTCGTCAACGGTTCCCAACAGGCTCTTGAGATATCCGCACGCGCCCTACTCGACCGCGGCGACCGTGTATGGATGGAAGAACCGGGTTACGCGCTCGCACGCCAGGTACTTCAGATGGCCGGCTGTGAACTCGTTCCCGTTCCGGTGGATGAAGAAGGCATGAACGTCAACGCCGGCATCAAGCTCTGCCGCAAAGCGCGCGTTGCGTTTGTGACGCCATCCCATCAATTTCCTTTGGGTGTGACCATGAGTGCGTCGCGGCGTCTCCAGCTGCTCGACTGGGCCCAGAGCACCGGCTCGTGGATTATGGAAGACGATTACGACAGCGAGTATCGTTACGAAACGATGCCCGTCGCTTCCCTGCAGGGCATTGACCGGCACTCGCGGGTGATCTACATCGGCACGTTCAGCAAGACTCTGTTTCCATCCCTGCGGCTCGGATATATGGTGGTTCCGCTGGATCTGGTGGACCGCTTCGTCGCGGTGCGCCACGCCATGGACATTTATCCCCCCCATCTGTATCAAGGCGTACTCACAGACTTCATCCGTGAGGGACACTTCGCCCGACACATTCGCCGGACACGGGTGTTGTACCAGGAGCGCAGGAACGCGCTCATGGATGCGCTTCGCGACCAGTTCGGACAGCGTGTGCAACTACTCGGAGGAGAAGCGGGTCTGCATCTCGTCGCGAAGCTTGCGAAAGGAATCAAGGACAAACAAGTGTCTTTGCACGCGGCCAAGCAAAAGCTGTGGCTGTGGCCTCTTTCTCCCTACTACCTTGGCGAATCGCAGCAAGGGTTTGTTTTGGGCTTCGGGAGCACTTCGGCCAGAGATATCCCTGGTGCCGTACGCAAGCTGCGCTCCCTTCTTTCTAATTCCTAGACAAAGCGCATTCTCTCGAAACCAAATCTGGCTTCATGACCACTTGTCAAAAATCGAGTGTTACCACCATTGCGAGTACTTCAAAATGTTTTACTCTGTGCATCTGAAGCTCCGTCGCGAGGCGTTACATGGTGCACAAAATGCGCTTATCTCCCTTCGTCCTCAAAGTATTGATTGTTGCAATTTGGATCCTAGCCATACCGACTTTTGCGTTCCAGGCAGCGGCTGCTCCGAGTGCCGCCGTAGCGCGAGCGCTCGAAAACTTCCACAAGGCGATGGGAGACGGCGATGCTGCGGAGCTCGGACGGCTCCTCAGCGATCAATTCCTCTGGACAGACGAGAACGGGACAGCACGGAGCAAAGCCGATTTCCTTAAGCTCCGCGGTGACGGGAAGTCGGGTTCCGAACTGAAGACCGATCAGGAATCGTGCAGCGAGTACCGTGATGCCGCCGTTGTGACCGGCCGTTCTGCAAGCCGACCGGCCGGTTCTTCAAAAGCGAACGAATTTCGATACACTCTCACGCTCGTAAAGGTGGGGCGCAATTGGAAAATTGCTGCGTACCACACCTCGCGACTCGCCCCGGGTGCAGCCCCGCCCTTGCAAGTGCGTCTCGGCTATCCCGCCGATGCCAAACTGCTCATTCTCAACGCGGATGACCTTGCGGTCTCTCATTCCGAAGACGTGGCGAGTTTCGCAGCACTCGATAGCAAGTTCGTCACCTCTGCCACCGTGATGGTTCCTTGCCCGTGGTTCACCGAAGTCGCCGCTTATGCGAAAGCCCATCCGGGCGCCGATTTGGGACTCCATCTGACGCTTACCTCGGAATGGCAAACTTATCGCTGGGGACCGGTTGCGCCGCGCGCTCTTGTTCCGAGCTTGGTGGGACCGGATGGCTACTTCTATCCGAATGCGCAGGAATTTGCCAAACACGCAAAGCTCGACGAAGTGGAACTCGAAATTCGCGCGCAAATCGAGCGGGCCAAAACGATGGGACTTGAACCCTCGCATCTCGACGCACACATGCATTCGCTTTACGTTACGCCCGATCTCTTCCGCGTCATGCTTAGGGTCGCGCACGAGTACAAACTCCCGGTGCGCATGGCGCGCAACATCGATTTGTTCCGTCCTGGGCTTGCGCTCATGGGTCCGGGCGATCCCGTTCCGGATGCGATTTTCTCGCCCGGGGAAGACGTGCCGGTCTCCGGATGGAACGACTACTACGTGAACCTCATCAAAAACCTCCAGCCTGGCGTCACAGAGGTCTTTGTTCACTTGGCACACGACGATGCCGAGTCCCAAGCCATCATGGTCGGTCACCCTGAGTGGGGCTCAGCATGGCGGCAACGCGAATTTGACGCCATGTCCAGCCCCGAGTTCCGACGTGCAATCGAGGAGAACCACGTCGCGCTCATCGCTTGGCACGATATCCAAAAGCTCCTCGAATGAAATCCCCTTTTCGGATTTCCTGCTGCAAAGCGGATAGAAGTTACGGGAGATGAGGTCCGACACTATAGGGACCATGCCTCGAATCGTTGAGACTTATCTGCGCGGCGAGCTAGAGCGCCGCCAGGCAAAACTGCAAAGCGCGCTCGCGTCGCCTTTCGCTGATCCCGAATTGTCTGCGCTGCTCGGCGAAGTCGATTCCGCTTTGGCGCGTTTCCAAAACGGTACGTACGGATTCTGCGAAACCTGTCACGACGCGATCGAGCGGGATCGTCTGCTAATTGATCCGCTGGCACGCTTCTGTCTCGACGACCTGACAGAAAGCGAACGCCGCGCCCTCGAACACGACTTGCATTTGGCCGCCCGCATTCAGCGAGGACTCCTCCCGCCTCGCCACCTGCCCACACCCGGATGGCGCGTCGCTTACGAGTACCAGCCAGCAGGCGTGGTCAGCGGCGACTATTGCGACCTCTTCGCCTCGCACGGAGAACTACTGTTTCTCTGCGGCGATGTCTCCGGGAAAGGCGTGGCCGCCTCCTTGTTGATGAGCCATTTGCATGCGACCTTTCGCAGTCTGGCTGACGCTGCTCTGCCGCTTGAAGAAATGGTTGACGCGGCCAACCGTATCTTTCTCGAAAGCACCATCGCCGGCCAGTTCGCCACGCTTGTCGTGGGACGCGCTTCGTCCGACGGCACGGTTCAGCTGGTGAATGCCGGCCATTTACCCGTTTTGCATCTATCGCCAGCAGTTCTAAAACCGATTGGCTCAACCGGCGTGCCTCTCGGCATGTTTTCAAACGCTCATTTTTCAACCCAGAATCTCTTTCTAGCCCCGGACGAAGCACTGCTCGTTTATACCGACGGCGCGACGGAAGCCCAAGACAGATCCGGCAATGAATTTGGGATCGAGCGCCTGAAGGCCCTTGCCTCCCGCCACGTCTCCGTCGACCCAGAAACGCTCATCAAAGATTGCCTTGAAAACCTGAAGAGATTCACGGCAGGCCGACCATTTGGTGACGACTTCACGATGCTCGCGATTTCACGGAGGAGGTGAGGTACTATGTCGCTTCTTGATGCGGCCACCCGAGGAATCCTCGCCCTGTATGGGTTTGACTGGGCCAACGCGAGAGGTCGGATATGAAACCCCTACTAAAAACCCTGGCGATCGTCGCATTCGTGTCGCTGCTGGTCCAAACTGTGCGGCATGCGTACATGTTGTGGTTCGAGCCGCGAGGCTCCGTACTGGATAAGTACGACCAACCGGTAAAAAGCGAGATTGCCAGCGCAGTTTCTCTCGACGAACTGCAGCGCCGCTATGACCCGGTGCGCAAGCAGGTTGACGAACTTTCAAAAACCAGCTCCAGTCCTGCTTACGAGCAGGCGCAAAAAGAACCCTACAAGACCGAACAGACGCTCCGCCAAGCCATCGTCGAGTGGGAGGAAAAGTCAAAGGAAATCCGCGCAATAAGACTTTACTGCCTGGTCGCGGCGGTGCTGTTCGTGATGGGATTGCTTGCGTACAAGAAACTGAACCGTTGGCTGGGTCTCGCTCTCCTCATTGCTGCATTCGCTGAGTTTATTTACTGGACGAGTCCGACCTTTATCGGGCCAACTCGGGAATTTGATCGTCTTTTGGCGAACAAGCTGGCGTTGTCGATTGTTTCGCTGATGTTCTTGGTAGGTGCGATTTGGTTGTTGGACATTTTCGCGGAGAAGGAAGAGAGTTCTGGCTAAGGTAGCAAGATCACTAAGCAATCGCGCAGTCCACCTGAGAAACCGACAGAAGGAAGCAAATGAAAAGCGCTTCGGGCGCCACCCTATAAGCCACTCATCTCAATAAGCTCATCGACTGAGCCATTCGGGAATTCCTCACGGACCATCACGCGAGGGAGCTCTCGGCTCGCGAAAACCACGTACTGTTCTGTTTTCCCGCGCTTCTTGATCCGGTAAACGACGCGGTAGGCGTCAAAGGACCCGCCCGGAACTTGTATTCGTTCGAGATACCCCACTTCGACAGTAACCCCGCTGACCCCTGTGCCCGGATCATATACGTTGAACTCGAATCGCTGTGCTACTTCAAGAGGGCTCCCCAGCACCGCGGCCCAATCAATCCTTTGATCGAAGGTGTTGGCAGGCAGAGCGGCGTCGATTGACTGGCCGGCTTTCGTGTCAGAGTTTTTCTTGCGACCGACGAAGAACCCAGTAACTCTCCCTGACCCGTACTTGAGATCGAACACGGGAGCTGCCCCGGCCGCTTGGTCGAGAGTTAGGGTCGCCGAGATCGGTTCCAATTCCGCTGTCGCTATCGAATTCCAGCGCTGCCTGGGATAATCTTTGAACTCCTCGACAAAATCGAATTGTCCGGAAAATTCGTAGTTCCCGGAATCGGCGACCTGCCGAATCGTAATCTGGCCCTTTCCCACATCTTTGCCGTGCTCCATCGTTCGATAAGTGAAATGGCCTGTTCTCAAGCGATGAGCATCCGGCTTAGCAGGCGCGGCCGCCTTTGCGGACGAGGAAATCCTTGACGTGAGCCCCGTCATCAATAGCGGAGCTGCGACGAGAATGGCCAAAATGAGGATCCGGCTCCCGCTTAGCGCGTCGTCCTTAACATGGCGCATGGTTTGATTATCTCTTTTCACTTAGTTCGAGACGGCGACATTGATGAACAGCATTTACGAGAGCCCCCAAGTTGCTCATGCAGTTTTCTCGAGCAAGCGCTCAAGGAGCGATGGCAGCTCCCTTAGCGTTTCGATGACATGTGTCGGACGCACTGTTTCTGAGGATACCTGGTCGCCCGGAGCATGCCTGAGCTAGCGGCCTTGCTCGAAATTAAACATCCAGTTCACGCCGAACTGGTCCACGAGCATACCGAAGCGGGAACCCCAGAACGTATCCTGAAGCTCTACTTCACTTCTGGAGCGGCACCATCGCGCGGACCTTGGTGTTGCGGAAGAAGAGGCCTGCCCACACGAGCGCGCCGACAATGACGGGAAAGCAAAACCAGGGATCCTCGACACGCACTTGGGTTGCGGTTGCTCCGCCAAGATATCCGCTCAGCAAAATCGCTCCGAGGACCGACGTCCGCGGAAAAAGATAGGCCGCAATGCACACGAGCTCAGCAAAGCCGATTGGAAAGACGAGGCCCGCTGGGTACCCAAGCTGGACCGTTGGGTCAACAGCCATGGGCAACTTCAAGACTTTGACGATGGCATCGAAGAACAGAAAAAGTGCGACGAAGCCGGTAATTATGCGTCCCGCCCACAGCCCCTTCGTTGATGTTGCGCGGACTTCCGCAAATTGCATGCAATTTCCTCCTACCCTGTTCTTGAATTTCCGTCACTTTCGGAATGTGAGCGCTTGGTGCCGGTTCGATGTACGCGGAGCTAGGTATGGCAGACCCCGACTCGCACTCGCGAGCAATAAACAAGCAATCGAGCTAAGGGGCTTCGCACTAGCCCTAACACCAGCCGTCAGAATAATTTGATGCTAATTTGCCGGAGCGAAATAGGCTGAGTCAGGTTGGGCAAAAACCTTTTACTAGCACAGGCTTTTGCCCACCTGCTAACGACGAGGTTCGGCCTTTATGATCTCCGTACCACTCATCCCATCAGAACTAGCGGCACACAAAACACGAGATTCCCCAACTGTGCTCCGCCTACCAGATGAACTTCAAGCCCAACTGGATAATGCGGTTTGCCCCACTGAATTGATGACTGTTCAGAAAAGAGCTGCCGCTCGTCACGTTGGCGTATCCGGTTACCAGGGCGTTGCCCGGATCGAGCACCGTTAGTACTGTTGGGATGTTAAGGCTGAAGTTGCGGTGGTTGAAGGCGTTGTACATTTCCACGCGAAATTGGAAATGCGCCTTTTCCGTGACATAAGTGTTCTTGAATATGCCGAGATCCACGACGCTGAAGCCCGGCGTGCTGACGCTGTTGCGCCCCGCGGTAGACACAGCCCCGAGAAGACTGCCTCCCACGAATTTTGCCGCGGGATCGATGGCCACATAGCCGACCACGCCAGCACTTCCGCCGCATCCAGCTATTGTTGCGCTGACGCTTGTTGCGCCACCCGCTCCGCTACAAACAAAATGGACACCCGTTCCTGACCGCAAGGCAGTGGCGCTTGGGTTAACAACCGCACGATCGCCTGTGCTGCTGCCGTCACCATTTAGATCTGATCCGGCTTGCGGTGTGATGGGCTGCCCGTCCTGCGCCAGCCATGTTGCGTTGATTTGCCAACCGTTCAGGACGCGCTGTCCAAACGCGCTCTCCGTACCAACCTTCGGGATTTCGTAAACAAGAGAGAGCGCGGACTTCCGCGGAATGTCAATGGCCGAGTTGCCACGTTCGTTCGCCAGATTGTATGGATCTTGCGGACGTCGTGGATTGTCAAAACTGGAGAAAAATTCATTTGTGGAGTTGTCGATGGTATGCGACCACGTAAAGTTGTACCGCAGGCTCAAGCCATGACTAAAGCGGTGAATGTAGTCCGCCGAAACACCGTGGTATGTGCTGAAGCCCTTGGGGTCAAACGCCGTCATGAGCCCAAAGAAGCCGTTAGCCGCAAACGGTTGTGTGCCCTGGACCGCCGCCCAGTCTGCCCGAGTGGAAACGCCCGTGATCGTAGCCGGGATATCCGAGTTCTTGAAGAAGACCGGCAGATTGGTCAGAGTCGGATCCACCATTTGCGCTGTTTCCGTGTTGCGGCGAATCTGAACCGGTAGGCTAATTCCGTGCGTGCCAACATATCGCACTTCCAAGCTGTCGTTTTTGAAAAGCTGGTGCTGCACGCCCAGAGACCATGTGATGATTTTCGGCTGCGTCTCATCTACGATCAGGCTGCCAGTGCTGGCTCGCGCGTCTGCCGCTGTAGTCGGAGGCACGTTGACAGCCAGCAATGCACCGCCTTGCAAAAAGCCCTTACCTGTCCCGTCCGCTGGATTCAGAAAGCTCGCGCACCAGGCGGGCGCCCCTGGAAGAGCGCAGGTCAGATCGGGATTCTGCTCCGTCTGAAGCTCCGGCGGCAGGTTGTTCGACAGAACATTCGAAAATGTCACGTCAAAAGCGACTTGTGCCCCGCCGCGAATGGCCCACTTGCCCGAGCCGGTAGGATCGAAAGCAAATCCCACACGCGGCGAAAAATTGTTGAAGTCCGTCTTTGGTTTGCGGAAGATCAGACCGCTTGGGGTGTTCGGGAAAATGCATTCGGGACAATCGGCGATGGAGTTGATGGCCTGACTGGCGCCGCTTGCTGCGAGAGTCGACACCTCGTACCGAAGACCCAGATTAAGTGTAAGGCGGCGGCTAATTTTCCAGTCGTCCTGCACAAAAGTGTAAAACGCCTTCTGGCTGTTATCGAAACCGCCGTCGCCGGCTCCTCGCAACGCGCCGTTCGAGCCGGTAGGAACAATGTCGTTCACCAGTTCATTTAGGTTCGCATAGTCCCATTCACCGCGCGAACGTGGCAGAAAATTGCTTGGTGCGATCCACCGCAAGGCTTCCGCTCCCCACTTGAACGTGTGCCGGCCACGCGTGTACGTCTGGGTATCCGCAATTTGATAGACATTCGTGGTACGACCTTGCGGTGAGTTGCTCTCCGGTCCGATGTTCAGGCTAAGATCATCCACTTCAGCGTTGGGGAAATTGATGAAATTCGAAGGTATCGCAAAATTAGCTACCAACCGAGAGTAGGAAACGTGGAAGTCATTGACGTAACGAGGTGTAATCGCCCAGACATCGCTGACCACGAGTTTCCTGGTGTCGGCGATTACCGCTCCATTGAATTGACTTTGCGGCGTTTGCGGGTTGAGATTCACCGCGCGGGCACGGCTGTACAAGAATCTTCCGCGGACTTGTTGATTCCCATGGTTCCAATCGACGTTGGTCTGGAAGTCATGCTCGTTTGCAAAATTAGTGGCAAACGTTTGGATCCTCCCGACGGGGACGAGCACCGTCGCACCTGCCGGTCCCAACGCTCCCGCCGTGTCCACTACGGGCGCAGCGTCGGTTTGGGACGGGGCGACGGGCAGCTGCGCAAGAATCTTCCCAACCTCCGTAAAACCTTGCGACGTCGCAATGGCGTTCAACATACCCAGTCCCGCCGCGGTCGGTGGAACATTGGTCGGCCCGGTAAAGAGCTGGCCGGTATTCTGATAATTATAAGCGCCGAAGAAAAACAGCTTGTCTCTGACGAGTGGCCCTCCAACTGTGCCGCCCAAATCGTTATGGTCGAATCTTGGCTTGTTGGGAATTAGTCCAGCAGCGATCTGGTCACCAATCAGGTTGTCGGCAGCATTCAAATTGCGATTCTGCGTAAACCAGTGGGCGGTCCCATGAACATCATTGGTGCCAGATTTCGTCGTCAGATTGAACAGACCTCCTGCCGAATGTCCATACTCCGCGCTGAACTGATTGGTGATGACCGTTAAGTCTGCAACGGCGTCCTCGATGACTGGAGAAGTGCGCCCCGTGACCGTTACATCGTTGTCGTCCGCTCCATCGATCGTAAAGCCGTTCGCGCGTGGACGAACACCGCCGACCGAACCGCCATCGCCCTGCACCCCAGCACTATTTGAAGTGATCCCGGGAGCAAAGAGTGCCAGCTGCAGGGGCGTGCCACCATTGTTTGGCAAATCGGCTACCAGGCGCGTGTCAAACGTGTTGGTCAATGTGGAATTACTGGTCTGGACGAGGTCCGCTCCGGCCGACACTTCGATCGTAGTCGTCGAAGCACCGACGGATAACCTGATGTTCGCATCGATCGTCTGATTGGAATTGACCTGGATTCCCTGGCGCTGATACTTCTGAAATCCGTCCTTCTCAGCCGCCAGCGTATACGTGCCCGCTAACAAATTGGGAAAGACAAAGCTGCCGGCGCTGGTCGTTGTCGTTACTTGACTAACTCCGGTATCTTGATTCGTCAGTGTGATTTTCGTATCAGGAACGACAGCCCCGGACTCGTCAATTACATCGCCGCGGAGAGTTCCGTCGAATCTCTGCGCCCGCGCGACGCCCGCCAAAGTTGCAAGCAACAGAACTATGAGCAACGGAGCAACGCCCCTTCGCGTGGCTGTCAAAACAACAAGAATTCCTCTCTTCATGGTGTGTAACGCTCCTCTTTTTTTGGATCCTTCCATTCACAAACATTGCGGATCAGGGTCGGTTCTTCCGCAGACGCCCGCACCATTCACCAGCGCCTGCATTCCTCGAAAGTTCCCTCGACTCGCACCGGAGGAGAAACTTCCCGAACTCCAACAACTTCACTAATCGCTTTGCTCAAATATGAAGAGAAAGTGGTCTTAGACAATGACCACTTATAACGACATCTTTATGACCACTATTTTGAGAGATAAACGGGTCGCCGGTAGCTTTCTGCGTGTCCGTGGCCGGCGATTATGAAACTAAGAAGAAGCCTTAACCTAACTCTTCGACAGGGAGTTCTACAGATGCGGCCTGTCCTCCGTGCGATCCTTGCGGCCTGCGATGAAATCGAGAACGCATCGATCACCACAGCCATGTTCCGTCACTTTGCCGCCCAGCCACTTCGGCGGTCACGTCTACCATCCGGAGAGCGCGTTGAGGTGAGTGCTACCCGCACACCTCACTCGATCAATGCACGTGGGGCACGTCGTCGTTCATGGAGAATATGTCCTTTTGGCTGGACTCGTACGGAAAGACGTGGATCATCCACGTGAATATATAAGGATGAAAGATTCCGCGTTCCGCTTTGCACTCTTCTTCGGTCTTGATCGAACCGAACATGCCAAACTTCGGGTGTGCGGCCTGATAGTCTTTGACGCGGTCTTCCGGGGCCTCGCAGAAATTAACGTGCCGGTGCCACCGCACGATGCTTAGGGGAATGCGTTCGTTCAATTCGTCTTCCGTTGCGTCCGGGCTCGTCGTGTACATCGCGCCTTCCAGTTTGTATTCCAGAGTCGGCGTCCGGCGGTAGAGCAGCGCGGTTGGCTTGCTTGGGTCAAAATGCAGGTCCGCTTCTCGTGTGTTCGCTTGGCTGATGAAGTGATACTGCGGTTGCGTGAGTTTGGGATTCGCGATGTAGTAACCGTCCGCGAGCGCCTTGCGATAATCCTTGTAGCGCTCCATGCTCGCTTTCAACGCGGCAACAACTGCTTTTACCTTTTCGTCGTCCCCAGGCTGCTTCGGCCGCAGTGGCGTGATGTACATGTGCCCGGCCATGGCAGCCATACTCGGGCCCATATCGGCCATATCATCATGGCCGCTCATGTCCATCCCCGCCATAGACTTGTGCTGATCTTGCCCAGAAGTGCGACCTGAGAGCATTACAAACGAGAGGGCTGCAATACCCAAGGTCGCAATAAACCGGGCTCCGAGCACTCTACGTTCCGACTGACGTTTGGTTCTTTGCATGCGGCAAATAGCCCAAACTTAGTCTGTCGGACCACTTATCAACAAACGATAACCACTCTCCGGAATCTAGCAATGACCACTTCGTGACATCGCCTCGATCGAGCGGGACACCGCGGCACGATATGAAAGCCTTGGCAGAACATCTAAATCTCACCCTTTTTCGCGAGCATGGTGATCCGGTCGGCAGCCCGAAACGCCAATGCCTGAATCGTTTCGGTCGGCTGATTGCGTCCGCTGGTCACCAGACTGGAGCCGTCGCAAATAAATAAATTCGGCACGGAACGTTAGTCGGACTCGTTGCAGCGCAACAAATCGTGGCTCTTATTCAAAGAGAACGATTTGAGAGGATGTATCGTCAAGCTCAAGGAAATTGCTAATGCCTACGCCAACCAGGCGGAACCTCTGTTGCGACCCGAGCGAGACGCGTTCCCGCAGCGAGAGGGCGATCCGTGTCAACTCCTCGCAAGAAGAAGGCGGAGAAGAGGGTGTGTGACTACGAGTGAGAATTTTGAAGTCGCTGGTTTTCAGCTTCAAGACGACGGTGCGGGCGATTCGTGATTCGTTGCGTGACGCCTGCCACGTTTTTTCCGCGAGCCTGCGGATCATTGGTTCCATGTGGGTCAGGGGCATGTCCTGTTCAAAAGTGTCTTCGGCCGATATGGACTGCGTTGGTCTGTCGGGGATCACCGCACTCTTGTCAATTCCTCGTGCCAGCTCAAAGAGACACACTCCATAGCGGCCAAAGTGCCGTTCGAGCGTCGCCAACTCCAGTTTTTGCAAATGCGCGATGATTTCTACGGCCAAGCCCTTCAACTTTTCTTCCCTTACTTTTCCGACTCCGGGCAGACGGCCCACCGGCAGGGGAAGCAAGAACGAATCGACATGATCCGGTTGAATCACGAACAATCCGTCCGGTTTCTTCCAGTCCGAAGCAATTTTCGCGAGGAACTTGTTTGGTGCGACACCCGCCGAGGCAGTCAGGTTCAATTCCACGCGAATTTGTTCCCGAATCGCACGTGCAACCTGCGTGGCGGTCGGCAGTTCAGTCTTGTTTTCGGTAACGTCGAGATACGCTTCATCGAGGGACAGCGGCTCGATCAGGTCGGTATGGCGCTTGAAGATTTCCCGCACCTGACGTGAAACAGCGCGGTAGCGTGGAAAGTCCGGCGGCAGAAACACGGCGTTTGGGCACAGACGTTCGGCTCGAACAGCCGGCATAGCCGAACGCACGCCAAAGCGTCTCGCTTCATAAGAAGCCGCACAGACCACCGACCGTTTACCGCGCCAGGCGACAACAACCGGCTTGCCCCGCAGCTGCGGGTCGTCCCGTTGCTCCACGGATGCGTAGAACGCGTCCATGTCGATATGCACGATCTTGCGTATTTGCATGCCCGACGATTTTATTCCCTCCCCCAAGGGAGCGCGAGCATAGCTGAGCCGCCGAATTCTGGTGTTTCGACAGAAAACCAATAGTTCCGTCGCCGGATACAAGAAAGAGTACTGAGCACTATTTTGACGACGTATGATGCAGGCACTTGCCATTAGAAGTAACCTAACAAGGTTATTGTCCAGCCTGAGAAATCGAGGAGAATCATGAAAAATCTCCAAAACAAGCCTCTCAGTCCAACTGCGTGTCGACACCACGGTCGCCGCAGGGCTCTACAACGACTTTGTCTGGTTCGATTGGCATTGAGGTTCAGGACGCACTACGCCGTATTGGATTTGACGAGTAACAGCGAGATCGAAACGAGAGGCAACAAGCAAAATGATTGATATACGGAAACGTCGTAGTTGGGCCTTAGTTCTGCTTGGTTTCGTGGGCCTGGCTCTTCATGGAGCCGGCGCCTCAGCACAGGATTCAGAATATGCGCTGATAGGTACCCTGATCACTCCTTCCGGTGTCATCGAGAATGGAACGGTGGTGATCGTTCATGGCGCGATACAAGCGGTCGGCGTCGATCTGCCGCTGCCCAGCGGGATTGCGGTAATCAAGACGGACGGCGTGATCGTGGCGGGTCTGATTGATCTTCACAACCATCTCGTTTGGAATGTTTTCCCACGCTGGAAGCCGTCTGCGGCGCCGCGCAATCGATACGACTGGCAGGCCCTCGATGACTATAAGAAGATGTTGTCCGGTCCCGAGCAGAGACTTATCGAGCGTGGGGCGGGCTGCGACATGGAACGCTACGCTGAGATCAAGGCTCTTCTCGGAGGAGCTACGGCCCTCGTGGGCAGCTATTCGCCGACTGATTCTGATCCCAAGCGAAATGAATGCGATCGCGGACTGGCGCGAAATCTGGATTTCGCCTCCGGATTATATTCGCAGGAAATCAATTCCGAACCCTTGGAGTACGACGTATTCCCGTTTGAATTGCCAGTCTCGAAAGCACAATCCGTGCGGGATGGGCTGTCTCTGGGAAAGTTGAAGGCGGCACTGTTCCACGTCGCCGAAGGTAAAGATGCAAGCGCCGCGCGAGAATTTCGAATGTTCAAGGCGGCTGGCCTGCTTCGGCCTGGCGTCAGCGTAATCCACGGCGTGGGGTTGGGTGCCACCGATTTTCAGGACATGGCGGCTAACAACGTAGGTCTCATTTGGTCTCCGCGCAGCAATTTCGAACTGTATGCGAAGACAACGGATGTAGCGGCTGCCAAGACAGCGAACGTGCTAATCGCCGTAGCTCCGGACTGGAGTCCGTCGGGCAGCAACAATCTTCTTGAGGAACTGCGATACATCCACTCGAACGCGAGCGTCCCCAAGGTTTTCAGTGATGCGGAACTCGTGCGGATGGTGACTACCAATCCGGCAAAGCTTGCCGGTGCCAGCGATCGGATAGGCGGGTTGACAGCCGGGATGGTGGCCGACATAGCGATTCTGCCAAAGCGAGGAGCTTCAGCTCTAGCAGCGGTGGTCGACGCTGAACCGGGCACGATCAAGCTTGTGATTGTAGGCGGGAAACCAATTCTCGGAGATGCAACGTTCATGGAGGAATTGCTCCCGGGACAGAGGCTCGATGCGATGACTGTTTGTCGTCATGAAAAAAGCCTGAACATAGCAGGGGACACCGGTGGCCGAAGGTGGAGCCAGATCGTTGGCTACCTGACGGCCGAATTGAAGCGCGAAAACCTGACTCTTGCGGAATTGCAGGATTGCAATTGAAGCGATACCCGCGACAAAGGACAGCGACAGTTGTTGAGTGCAAAACCAGTAGCAGAGAATCGCGAATCGCCGTGTCACAGGATCTATCGGTTCTAGAGAGAGAGAATGCGATGTTGATGTTACTGCGCAGTTTGGCTGAGTCCGTGACGCCGAGGTAGATCATGGTCGTTTCCAGGCTCTTATGACCAAGCCACATCTGGATTGTGCGAATGGGTATACCGGCTTCATGCCATCGGGTGGCGCAGGTCTTGCGGAAGCGGTGTAGATAGAAGTGTTCGCAGACGGGCCGGTCTTTGCAGGAAACCTCAATCTGTTTTTTCTTCTCGTATCGTCCTTCAGTGAGGACCGTTCGACACTGGCCGCAGTTCAGTCCGGCCCGTTTTGCAATGCGCTTGAGCTTGCGGAGGAAATGATTGTCCGGGCGGGCTTCTTCATTGACGAAGATCCGGCGGTCGTGTGGGGCGTTCCTGCGCCGGTTCTTTAGGAGCGCAATCAATGAATCGGGAAGCGGTATCGGCCTCGATTCATGCGATTTCGGGGTGAAGTGGACATCTTCTTTCCGTCGAACGTGATAGGTTTTCTTATCGAAATCGATGTCACTCCACGCCGCAAACGTCACTTCCTTGTCGCGGCAGCCGGAACCAAGGAAGAACTTGTAGCGAATCCGTTCCTCGTCATCCATTGCGGCGAACATCTTTTTGAGTTCTTCGTCGGTATAAGGAACGGCGACTTCCTACTCCACAACGGGCATTTCATCGCGCGGTACTCGGGCAGTGATCCCATTCTTTTTCAACAGAAAGAAGACAATGTTGAGGCGCGTGTCGATGGTTTTGCCAGCATAACCTTCTGCCTCCATGGATTTCGTGGGGGGGATTCGAACCCCCGGTACCGGTTTTAGCCAGTACAACTGTTTAGCAAACTAGAACGTCCTAGGGCCTGTTGTTTGGATTCAGCAACCTACGTCGGTTAGAGAGCCTGTGTTTCGGGCCGAAATAAGCTTGTTCGGGCACAACTGTGCTACATCTGTGCTGCAGCGGCTCACAAACGAGGCCGACCTTCGAAGGTCCGTTGCCTCGCAACTTCCCACAAGCGCGTTTTTTGTCGGTACTAATCCGACCGGCGAGCTGATAACTTCCGGGTTGCCATCCGCTCAGAACCCAAAACCAGCCAGTCCGGGTCGTGAGTGCTATCGCCTGTTAACAACAGTAATCCGAGCGATTGCCAATGTTTTGTCCGGTCCGCCAGATTTAAAGGGCGCTGTCGTCGCTCCTCGCTGACAATCAAGATAATCAAAACTCCGGTGACCACTATGAACACCCCAACCCAGCAAGTAATCGCGATCACTTGTGTAACGCCCTTACAACAACTACAGAAATTGATGTGGAAAGGATCTCCTGTGGTTTACGCATGCAGACCAACGATCCGCGCCGCACAGGCCGAGGAACCCGGGCGTCATCGGCCTTTCGCCGTCTTCTGTTCGACGGCTAGCTTGTAGGCCACGTAGTATTTGTAAATGTTTCGGACGTAGGTGACGGTTTCCTGCCCGATGTCCTGGGCGGCTATCAGTTCAACGTTTTCGAACCAGACCTCAGGATTGAGCCCGCTTTCTGCGGCCTGCTTGCGCAGGCGTGCGATGCGGGTCGGGCCGGCATTGTAGCTGGCAAAGACGAACATCGTGCGGTCCACAGGATTCAGCTTGGGGTCGTTGAAATAGGTGTCGGCGATGTTGCGCAGCATCTTAACCCCGGCGTGAATGTTGGCGTCGGCAACGCCCACGTTGGCGATGTTAATGGGTGAAGCGGCGGCGTATTTGGGCATGACCTGCATGATGCCCACCGCACCCCGCGGGCTGCGCAGGCTTTGGTTCAGCATGGATTCCTGGTAGCCCTGTGCGGCCAGCATTATGTAATCAAAATCGTATTGCGCGGCATATTTCTGAAACAGCGCAATGGTGGCGCGAAACTTTTCCATCTCCTTGCGGGAGGTGGAGTTTTTCACCCACTTGGTATTCTTCAGGTACCGACGCAGGATCGTATTTCCGAAAGACGTACCAACTCCATGGCTGGCGACGAATTCATCCAGAAGCTGCTTGAGCTGGGGATTGTTCTTGCGCATAGCCAGCGCGGTTTGTCCTTCGGTGACGAGCGGCACGTCGGGATGTGTCCTCAAGTTATCGAAGACCTTTGACCACAGTTCGGCGCGCTCCCGCGTAGTGATGGTGGCGGGGATCAGGCCGGCGTTGACCATCTGGACCAGATCGTCGTCGGTGAGAATCTTGTCTGCTTCCCGAACGTGTATGGGGGTCTTGCCTGCTTTCTGCAGCGAGTCGTTCAACTTCCGCAGTTCCTGGTAGGCGATCGTGAGCGGATTGACATAGATTTCCTTCCCTGCAAGTTCGTCGAGGGTGGAAAACGAGCCGAACCCGGGTCCGCTCACTACGATCCGGGTCACATTGGTCTGAATAGGGACGGAAAATGCAAACCGCTTCTCACGCTCAGAAGTGACAGCAATGGCGTTCGCGACGAAGTCACCCATTCCTTCGCTAAGGGCGGCTTCCACTTGAGGCGGTGCGACCGGCAGGTATGTGACTTTCAGCTGCACGGGTCCAGTCTTAAGCTTCTCGTTGGCAAACCTCTGGAACTCTTCCAGCGATTCATAGATGGCGCCTCGGGGCCGTCCCTTGTCATAAAAGAAGCCGATGGGATTAAGAATGACAAGCGCACGGATGTTGCGCCTCTTCACCATTTCGTCGAGATCGCCAGTGTGGTGCTCGAAGTGAAGCGGTAAAAACAGAGCTTTCGTCGCGGTGGACGATGTCGGACCGGAGGCAGCCCCCTGTTGCTTAGTCTGGTCGGTACCTTGCGGCGTAGCTTCTTTTTTGCCGCAGGCAATCAGCAGCAACGCAACACACACAATTGCGGGCAGGAGAGCCCGGAGGGATGAATTCAGGTCTGTGAACATTCTTGTCCTCCGGATCAGCCTAACAAACGGGCTGAGGATTGTTAGCGAAAAATCGCGATAGCACTCACAACCCCGGAATCCGCTTGTCAGTGGGCGGTTTGTCAACTCGTCCCTCATTCGGTTGTGTCCTGGTTGACCCGTGATCCTCTCTCAAATCCGGTAGCAGCATGACGTAGCTCTCACATCCCGCTGTTATACCAAACACGCTGCAATTGATTCCGAGGTTATAATCGCGCCAGCTATGATGCTGCTTGCGGGCACAAAACTAGGGCCGTACGAAATCGTCGGGTCACTCGGTGCGGGCGGGATGGGAGAAGTGTACCGCGCGAAGGATACGCGCCTGGAGCGCACGGTTGCGATCAAAATATTGCCGGCGCAGGTTTCAAATGACCCGGTTCGTAAACAACGATTCGAACGGGAAGCGAAGACGATTTCCAGCCTGAATCATCCGAACATTTGCACTCTTCACGATATCGGTTCGCAGGATGGCGTGGACTATTTGGTGATGGAGTGCGTGGAGGGGGAGACGCTGGCAAAGCGGCTGGAGAAGGGGCCGCTGTCGCTGGAGCAGGTGCTTAAGTACGGAGCCCAGATTGCGGATGCTCTGGACAAAGCGCATCGCAGTGGCGTGGTGCACCGGGACCTGAAGCCGGGGAACATCATGCTCACAGCCAGCGGTGCGAAGTTGCTGGATTTTGGCTTGGCGAAGCCGACGGCGGCGTTGCTGAGCGGGGCGACGCTTACTGCAGCGGTGCCAACAACCCCGGTGACGCAGGAAGGGACACTTGTCGGAACGTTTCAGTACATGTCGCCGGAGCAAATAGAGGGAAAGGAGGTAGATGGGCGGAGCGACATATTTTCACTGGGCGCCGTGCTGTATGAAACGGTGACGGCGAAGAAGGCGTTCGAGGGGAGGAGCCAGCTGAGTGTCGCCTCTACCATCTTAGAAAAGGAGCCGATACCCATCAGCGCGATCAAGCCGATGACACCGCCAGCCTTGGATCACGCCATACGACGTTGCTTGGCGAAAGATCCCGACGAACGCTGGCAAACGGCGCGCGACCTGGCGCTGGAACTGAAGTGGCTGACGGAAACGAGGAGCGCTGAGGCTGAGCTGCGCGCCTCACCGCCGGCAGCGGGACGAGACAAGCTTGCGTGGATCGTAGCGACTGTGCTGGCGCTCGGCATGATTGCTGCTGTAACCGTGTGGCGAAAATCACTTCAACCGGCGCAGACAACGTACTTTTTTGCGCCTCTCAACCTGACCGCTCAGGACATTGCGCTGGCTGCAGATGGCCGCACCGCCGCAGTAGTAGCTTTTCTGGAATCGGCGCGGAAAAATGTAATTTGGATTCATGAAGTGGGGTCGCAAGGCGCGAGGGCCTTACCGGAAACGGAAGGCGCTGAGTATCCGTTCTGGTCGCCGGATGGAAGAGCAATCGGCTTTTTTGCAGATGGCAGGTTGAAGAAGCTGGACCTGGCCAGCGGACAGGTACGGACCATCTGTGACGCACCGGCCGGCCGCGGCGGCACTTGGAACAAAGACGACGTGATCTTGTTTGCGCCGCACGCGCGACAGGGAGGTTTATATCGTGTGCCGGCGTCGGGCGGGACTCCGCAGCCGGTCACGAAAACGAGCGTGGCTCGCAAAGAAACCAGCCACCGCTGGCCGGTATTTCTGCCGGATGGCAATCATTTTCTGTTTATGGCGGCGACGTTCTCGGGAATGAAAGACGTTGATGCGATTTTCGTGGGGTCTCTTGACTCCGGGGAAACGAAATTTATTGTGGCTGCCGATGCCAACGCTGCTTACGCTGCGCCTGGCTATCTCCTTTACTATCGGGACAAAACTCTTCTCGCTCAACCATTTGATATTAAGAACCTTTCCTTGAAGGGCCAAGCGACCGATCTTTTCCCCGAAGTGCGCTTTGTGCGTCAGGTCAAGCGCGTGGTCTTCGCGGCCTCCCATGATGGAGTTCTGTTGGCTCAAGGCGGGGGTGGGACCGCCTTGGCGTTCTCTGAACCCAAATGGTACGACCGAAGCGGTAAGGAGTTGGGGGCCCTGGATAAGCCAGGAGTCTACGGAAACGTGGCGATTGCGCCGAATGGGCGTTCTGTAGCGGTGGACAATATTGACTCGGCGAGTTTGAACATGGACGTGTGGACCTATGACGCGTGGCGCAACGCGACTCCCAGACGTCTCACATTCGATCCCGGTTACGACGGCGCTTCCGTCTGGAGCCCTGACGGGAGCCATGTGCTCTTTTCCTCCAATCGCCAGATGAATCTCGATCTTTATTTAAAGAACGCGGATGGCGAGCAGGAAGAGAAGGATGTCAGCCACGATGAAACCGACAAGCTGTCGAATGACTGGTCGCGGGATGGAAGGTACATTTTGTATCGGCGGGCAGATGAATTATGGTATCTGACCCCCCCGGGGTTCAGCAGTAAACCGTTCCTGAAGTCTTCGGGAGCTCTGCGCAACGGGCAGTTTTCGCCTGACGGAAAATGGGTGGCGTACAACTCCAATGAAACGGGCAAGTGGGAGGTTTACGTGACTTCGTTTCCCGAGCCGCGCGGCAAATGGCAAATCTCAGGGAATGGGGGAGAACAGCCGCGCTGGCGCGGAGACGGTAAGGAGCTGTTCTACCTTTCTTCGGATGGGCACGTCATGGCGGTTTCCGTGACGACCGAGGCGCATTTCAGTTCCGGCCCGCCCGTCGCGCTTTTTCAGGCTAACATCCGACAGCCTGTGTCGTATCTCGATATCTTTGCTTATGACGTGAGCAGAGACGGCCAGCGATTCCTAATCAATACTGATGTGAAAGGGACGGAAACAGTACCCATGTCCGTAGTTCTGAACTGGCCCGCAAAGCTGACCAAATGATGCTGGGCAGAGGGAAACAAACTTGGGCCGTAAAAAGTTGACCTCACAAGAGATGGCGTTGCGGAAAAACGAAAGACGAGTTCCGGGCGTATTGTAGGAAGTTGCCGACCTTGCCGCCGCAGGCAGTGATCTGCTCTTAGAGACAGAAGCACACCATCACATCGGCAAGTAGTCTAGTCTCATCAACTGCCGATAATTTATGGCGGAGAGGGGGGATTCGAACCTCGGTACCGATTTTAGCCAGTACAACGGTTTAGCAAGCCTGCCAACCTTGTTGATCCGTTCTGAAAATGTTGGACTCTACTCTATTCCTCAACGACTTACAACCAAGGAGTCTTGACTCGTTTGTACTGGAATCGATCCGTTCTGAACAAGGAACTACTACATTTTCACTACACCTGTGACACGTCAGTCGAGGATTGTGTACGCTTCCGTTTTGGCGTTCTAGTTCCGCGGCGAGCATATTGGCGGAAACGACCCCTTCACCATCACCAAATATTCTCAGCCGGTACTCGGATTTTCTACTCGCCAATGGAAGGGTCGGAACTCAGCCAGCTTTCCAAAGTCACGCGCATTGGCGGTTATCACCGTTATCCCTAGGCGGCCAGCGCTCATTGCAATCAGCGCATCGTTCGTCAAACGCCCCTTTCCGATTTGCTCGTAATCGTATTTGGCAGCTACAAGTGCGAGTACTTTACCCGTCTGTGTCCAATCCGTGAGGTTGGGAACCAATATCCGGCCCGCGCGATCGAAATCTCGCTCGAAGCGCTCTACCGCATTGCGATTGCGGCCGCTCACGCCAGCGTAAAGCTCTTCAAGGACCACCGAACTCAACCATAATGGCGCACCTCTGGCGATTCGTCTTAGATTCAACGCTGCTTCGTCTCCCAGTCGCAATGCCGTGATGTAGATAGATGTGTCGAAGAGCTTCGGGTGCATCTACTTCTCCAGCGTGCCGTAGATATCCTGAACGTCCATGCCCCTTTTTACGAAGCGATCATTGGCTTCCGCAGCAAGCCGGTTCTTCTCATGCTCAGAAATCACCAAATCCAAGGCACGCTCGATGGCTTCCGTTTCTGTGCCTGCGCGTAGCAGCTTCTGTGCGCGCTTGATTTTCGCCGCGTTCAAACGAAAGTGCTTGTGTGACCGCATCCTAGTGCTCGGCATCCTCGCCTCCTAACTTGAGTATAATACTTCTGTGTACACAATAACCATGATTGTGAACATACTGTCTGGTGGCCAAGGGCTTGACCTGAGCATTCGGATCACCCCTTTACAAAACGTTCCGGAGACATGGTTTACACCTCCGTGCCATGGAAGGAACGGTCGATCGTGGAAGAACGCATGCGATTCGTATTGCGGCTGAGGGATGGGGAGAGCATGGCCTCTTTGTGCCGCGAGTTCGGCATCTCTCGGGTTACCGGATATAAAATCTTTGACCGCTACAAAGAGTGCGGGCT
>DATMZI010000085.1:0-2051 GCA_035607085.1 Candidatus Eiseniibacteriota bacterium
CAAGCAGCGTCTGCGGATGCCATGCATCGGCCATGTCGATACTTTCCCACCAGACATTCGGTGGATCATCATTTTCGTACGGGGTGAAGACCACATATCTTGCTGGTGGGAGTGCGCCTACTAGGTTTAAGACATAGGAAAGAGGAACTCCGGTCCATTCGGCAATGAAGGACCAACCCTCTTCGCAGGCCTGATGGGTGATCTGGCTGCCGGCGGGGAAACGTTTTAGCTCGGCAAGCGAGAAAGATGCCGGGCTAGCGACTAGGCCGTCGACGACGAGTCGCCATTCCGCGAAGTCTCCGGCCCGGAGGCGCTGGTAAGTTTCGATCACGGGCGGCTCGCCAAGAACCGGAGCGATTTTGGAGATTTCGCTGCGATTAAATTCTCGTGCCAGGGAATGGTGGCTGGTCAGGATGCGCTGCGAGGCGTAGGTCAACGATTCTCCGATGCCTAAGATCCCTTGATGATCGGGCGGAATCAAACCATAGCGCTCCGCAATGCGCGCAGCGAGCGCCAAGGCAGACACACCAGCGGCAGTTGCCACGCCTGTAGCAAGCAGCTTTCGTCGAGTGATTCGTTTGCTCATGGGCGGTCCTTTCTGGCAGCACTGTGGCCCGTGATCATCGCGCGCGTACGCAGCGCGAAGCCCGCGAGACACACCATTGCTATGTGTACGAATAGAAACAGAACGAGGACCACTGCAAGGAAAAAGTGAAGCGTGCGCGCCGATTGTTGCCCGCCGAAGCTTGTTACTAGGAAAGGGAAAACAGAAACGATAGCGGGGGACATGGCCAGACCAGTCCAGATCATCAGCGGAAGAAAAAGGAAAACGACGGCCAGATAGCTTAGTCGTTGAAGCACGTTGTAAGTTTGTGCGTCCTCTTCCGCCGGTCTTTTGAGGCGCAAATGACTGAAGGCGACTTGCGAAATGGAACGCCAAGAGAAATCTGCGTGGGCAGGCATCAAATTCCGGCGGAAGTGCTGCGTAAGCAAACCCGAAAAGACGTAAATCAAGCCGGTCAGGACGCAGGTCCACGCGGAGAAATAGTGCAGATAGCGACCTGGGCCACGGATGGGGATATCGCGGACAAACGGGACGGGTAAGTCGATCAGCGAGGGCATTCCCACCGCACCCGCTTCGCCCCAATAAAGCCGGGGGTGAGCCAGAATGATGGCAATACCGCTTAGAACGAGGCCGAAAAAGCTAAGTGTGAAGATCCAGTGGGTCATGCGGACAAGAACAGAGTGCCGCGATGCGTCCAGACCCTCGATGTTTTGGATGGGGAGCCCGGGGAGGTGAACAGGCGCTGCCATGCGATTGGTGCGAAGCTAACACGGCAAATGGAAACGGTCAATGAAGCCAGGGTGAAGCCAGGGTGAGAAGAGTCCAGGTTGAATCGCAAGTCCTTCCGTGAGAAGGCCGGTTTTCGATTGCTCTTGGTGATCAATTTCGCTTTTTGTGCATGCGCCACGATCATTTGGTGCCCCAATTCTGTTAACAGCCGGCTGACCCAGGGCGAATGGGTTCCTGTCTCCAGGGCGACGAGACTCCGCGGTATCTTTCCAAAATGTCTGCTTCGAAACGATCGAAGTCAGCTTCCAGCCTTTCGAGCTTGGCCTGCTGCGAACGCAGCTGCTCCCGCGGCCGATTCCTTTTCCTGTACCTGCTGAACCTGATTGTTTAACGACAGCAGTTTTTCCTTGCGACCGGAGAAGAGCGTCTTCTACCGCTTTGCGGTCACCGCTGGTGTTCGCCGTGTTGCTGATAAACTCTTCGTGCTGTTTGATGTCAGCGGCTGACCTGGTCCGTTCGTCGTCCTTTGATTTACGTCCGCACGAGCATCCTCCAGCTCAAGCCGAAACGGCTCCTACTGGCTTAGGGCCGGCCGCCTTGCCCGGAGCCAGGGCAGCTGCCTGTGCAAGAGGTTTCGGCGGGGCCAAGGCAATCAGCGCAATGCCTACGATTATCAAGGCCGGAACATCACCAAGCAGATGGGCATGTTGGTCGGGGCTCGTCAATGCTTGCATGGCCATGACGCCGGCGTGGACAA
>DATMZI010000081.1:0-21647 GCA_035607085.1 Candidatus Eiseniibacteriota bacterium
AGCCCGCACTCTTTGTAGCGGTCAAAGATTTTATATCCGGTAACCCGAGAGATGCCGAACTCGCGGCACAAAGAGGCCATGCTCTCCCCATCCCTCAGCCGCAATACGAATCGCATGCGTTCTTCCACGATCGACCGTTCCATGGACACCTCCTTGCTGGACTAGTCCAGCAAGGAGGTGTAAACCATGTCTCCGGAACGTTTTGTAAAGGGGTCATCCGAATGCTCAAGTGCTTGAAAATGCAGACTTAATTTGAACGCTTTTTCCGTGTTACTCATTCGTGGATTTTTCCCGCCGAATTTTTACTGTTGTGTTCAGTAACTCTAGATTGTAAATGCATGAGGATCGGGACTTCTGATTCTCGTGTTTGGGGGTTCGAAGTTTTCCCTTCTACGCACCAGCCGGTTCTTGGACTCTTGGATCGCGAGTCTTTCAGTCCTTCCTTCCGTATGGGCAGGCGTCGCGGCAACCCATTGTCACGAGCAGCGTGGCTTTCTGCGCCAACTCAGTCGATAAGAAATGCGGTTTCACATTTGTGAGGTCGATCCCTCCTCCTTCATGACTTGCACGACCTCGGGATGAACCCGCTCGCCGGGTTCCGTGCCCGCAGAAATAGCGGATGCCTTTGCGCGATCGCAGATTTTGGTGAACCAAGCCGCGACCATTTTCGACCTTCCCGCATTGTGTACGCAGGCGAACAACACGGTATCCATCCTAAAAGTACTTTCACGGTTCGCCGTGCGGCACGACAACATCCGGCGTCGAGCGGATGCTGAACGAGCGCTTCAAGATCGCGCACACGACACTGTAGGTCGATCACGCGCATCACCAGGTGCTGTCGATTCAGTGGCACGGAGTCGGGCCTTTGAAGACTTCGTGACAAGAGGGACCAAAGGGAGCTCCGCCTGGTTTCCGGGCAAAATCGGCTTATTCGGGAATAGTTGTTCCCCAGCGCTGTAGCAAGATTATCTTTGGTGGGTGTTCAGCTTGTCGAGTGCGCGCTTCAGTTCTTCAAGCTTCTGTCCCGCCTCGCCGAGCTTGCCTTCTGCGGTGAGGCGCTGGTAGTCAGCGAGGTCTTTGGCAGCTTGTGCGATGAGTGCGCCGAGGTCGGCTGCGGGCTGGTGCGATCCGGCCGATGCCAGTGCATGTCGCGCCGGCTCCGCGGAGGCGGGCGCGGCGTTCAACGACGAGACGGTTTCACCAAAAAGGGCCGCCATCGCAGACTCGAAAGTTGGTCCGTACACAAGCCGATCTTGTACCGCGAGCACGACTAGACGTAACTCGGGCATCGGACTCCTCTCGGCCTGCAGGTAAATCGGTTCCGCGTACAACAACCCGCGCCCGGATGGAATCACCAGCAAGGCCCCGCGCCGCACGTGGGAGCCCTGCTGATTCCACAGCGTCAATTGCCCAGAAAGCTGCGCGTTCTGATCGATTCGTGCCTCGATTTGTAGCGGTCCATCGACAAGCCTGGTTTTGGGGAAGTTATACACCACCGAAGTACCGTAGTGTTCGCCGTCGCTGCGCCCGCCAATCCAGCCAATCAGATTATTACGGTTGGCCGGGGTGAATGGCAGAATCTCTACGAACTCCACGCCGGTTTCGCCCGGCAGTTTCATCAGAACGAAGTTCGGCTGCATCGGCTGTGTCACCTGCTGCCCTCCTTCGCTCATCCCGACTTCGCTGGCGACTGTCCACAGATCCTCACGGTTGTAGAACGCTCCCGGGTCCGTCATGTGATACAGTCCGTACACTTCTGCTTGCAGCTTAAGCAACAATTCCGGGTAGCGAATGTGCTTGCGCAGACCCGGCGGCATCATGGCCGCATCCTTGAACAAACTCGGAAAGATGCGGCGATAGGCCGCGATAATCGGGTCCTCCCTGTCAAACACATAGAACGTTGTGGTGCCATCGTAAGCGTCGATGACCACCTTAACGCTGTTCCGCATGTAGTTGATGGGATTCTGATCGAGGTGGTAATGGCTCGAGTATGGATAGCTGTCTGAAACCGTGAACGCATCCATGATCCACGATAGTCGACCGTCATCGCCGAGCACGATGTAAGGATCCGAATCGTAGGTGAGGAACGGCGCCAGTGCCGATACTCGATCTCGCACGTTGCGCCGCATCAACAGCTGGCTATCCTTGTTCACGTCGTCGCTGAACGGCAGCTTCCCGAGGTCGCCGCGGTCGAGCGCAATGATGACGCGGCGCAGAAAATCGCCGAGCACGATACCACCGTTGCCTTCATAAGAGGTCAGGCTGTTGGTCTGACCTTGCGGGTAGTTGAATTCCTTCTGCCGTGTCTTCACGTAGACATCGGTATTGGTCAGCTCGCCGAAATAGACCTCCGGGCGCGTCACGTTTAGACCACGCACCGTGCTCTGGACGGGCATGTTGCTCAGAATCAGCGTGGGCAGTCCTTCCGCCGTGAACCCATTTACCGGATTCATCGTGATGCCATAACCGTGCGTGTAGATCAGCTTCTCGTTAATCCAGTTACGACTGCTTGCCGGGAGCTTGTCGACGTTCAGCTCGCGCGTGGCGAGCATCACCTGGCGAGTCACGCCGTCGAGTTCATAACGATCAATATCGATGTCGGGAAAGTCGTAGTAGGTGCGGATTTCCTGAATCTGACGCAGCGTGTCCTGGAGGGCGTGCCAGTCCCACAGACGGATGTTTTGAAGGGTGGCCTGATTGTTCGCCGGGTCGGTTGCCGCGACATTTGTCTCAGCGGGAAACTCGTGTTGCGATACTCGGTCCAATCCGTACGCCTGCCGCGTCAGTGCGATATTGTGGGCAATATAGGGCTGCTCGCGAACCATCTCGTTCGGTTTCACGATAAAGCTACTGACATACCAGCCGACTACTTGAAGGGAGATAAAGCACACCGCAGCCGGAAGAATCGCCGCCGCGATCCAGCGTCCGCGCGCCACGGTCATGCCGTTGACAGCCGCGATCACTGCGCCCAGAACGAGCGCCGCGCACACTGTAAGCATTCCCGTGAGCGTAACGTGCGCGTCGGTGTAAGTCATACCCGTGAAAATCGTATGGCCATCGAACAATAGTTCAAATCGATCGAGGTACACACGCATTGCAAGGACGAGTAACAGAAACGCAAATGTGATGGACAGCCCATGCCAAGGCAATGTGGCGTACCTTCTGTTGCGCGCGGCGAACGCGCGAGTTCCGCCCGTGATGAGGATAAAAAAAACAGCGAGTACACAGGTCATCACGGCCAGCGCAAGCAGCCAGCCGACGAGGAGCTGCCACCAAGGCAGGGCAAACAGGAAGAAGTCCAGCGGCTTGCCGAAGACCGGGTCTACGGAGCCGCCGCGCGGTGCATACCTGAAGAGCGCGATCGTCGGCCACTGCAGCATCATGCCGGCGCCGGTTATAGCGGCAATGGCGAGCGAAAGGCCAAGTGCAATGCGGCGCAGGAGAGGCTCAAGCGGCAGCTTCAATGGCTGTCCGCCGATGAAAATCGTGTGCCCGCTCGGCAGATCAGACAGGTGCGCTCGCTTCAGAGCCAGAAACGATCCGTACAGAATAAGGAATGTGGCCGCCGCAAAGACAGTAAAGCTCCCCCACTGCAGGCTCAGCGTTTTCCACAACACGTCCCGGTAGCCGAGCGACTCGAACCAGAGCACGTCCACGTAAT
This sequence comes from Candidatus Eiseniibacteriota bacterium, assembly GCA_035607085.1. Lineage (GTDB taxonomy): Bacteria > Acidobacteriota > Terriglobia > Acidiferrales > UBA7541 > Acidiferrum. Next base: position 3,662 of record DATMZI010000081.1, read on the forward strand.
ACGACAACACATTCCGACCGCCAAAAAAGATCAGGGCAAGGACGGCGAGAATGAGGAGAAAGAAGCGGCGACGACGCCCCGGCGAAGACATCCTCGGCCACTCAATGGACTCCGCCATTGCTCCACCCCCTAGTTTCTAGCATTTCTATTGTCACCCTTCGCGTACACATCGATACAGCCGTCTCTCGCACTCCACCAAGTGCTAACTGGAGCCATTTAGTCTTCGAGATACCACGGCACGTTAATGACTATGATTCGCTGGTTGCCCTTTAACAACAGGAGACCTTTAAGGACCGCCGCTCGTTTGTTGTGCAATATGTGGTGATACCAGTGTCGCTGGACCAATTCGGGTACAAGAACAGCTATTTGCTGGCTTGGACAGGTGCGTTCGGCTGCTAAAACATAATCGACAATGGGAGAAAGAATGTACCGATAGCGCGAGGGCAGAACCACGAGCTGCGGTGTAGCCACTCCAGCTTCTTGCGTTGGCTGCTCGACGAATCGGCACCATTCCTGGCGAAAACTTGACGCCCCTTCACCACAGTCCACGTGAACTGCTCGTACGTGCGGCGAGATTTTCAACGCGAAACGCAGCGCCTTCTTGACGACATGGCTCCAATTCTTTATCGGCACTATAACGAGGGGAGGTGTGAGGTCATTGAGTTCGAGCGGAGCCATGCTCCGTGTTTCGAGGAAAACTCGATGATAGTGGCGACGGACTGCGACCATCACCAAAAGAAGAACCGGGATTAAAAGCATCGTGACCCATGCACCCTGGACGAACTTGGCTACCAAAACCACGATCACGGTCACGCCGGTCGCTGTAGCTCCAAGACCGTTCACGATGATGCTCCGCGTAGCCCCCCTGCCTCCAACTCGTCTCCAGTGCCCTACCATGCCGGCCTGAGAGAGCGTGAACGCCAGGAATGCTCCGACGGCGAACAAAGGGATCAGACGATCCGTCACACCACGGAACAAAACCAAGAGAACCCCTGCGAACCCAGCAAGCAGGTAAATTCCATAGGAGTACACCAGCCTGCGGCTTCGCGTTGCAAAGGAATGCGGGAGATAGTTGTTCTGCGCGATTGTCCGACAGAGCCTCGGAAAGTCCGCGAACGCGGTGTTGGCTGAAAGAGCCAAAACCAAGAGGATCGACGCGATCGAAACATAATAAAAGACGCCCCGTCCTGCGACCGCACCGAGGAGCATAGAGAGTATGCTTTGATATCCAGCACGACCAGGGTCTGTTGCTGGGATCCCATAGGCGTGAATCAAGTATGCGATTCCGGCGAGCAACACGCTCAGAATGACTATGATAATTGTGAGAGTGCGCCTAGCCGTGGGAACCACGGGCTCGCGGAAGGCCCTGACTCCGTTGCTCACGGCCTCGACCCCCGTCATTGCGGTGCAACCACTCGCGAAGGCCTGTAGTAACAGACAAACTTGGAGCAACGCCAACGAGTGGGAGTCCAAGAGGTGGAGTGACGGGCGCCGGGTGACCGCCCGACGCGACTGCTTTGACCAAACCTAGTACGATGGCCGAGAGAAGGCACGCCACGAAGAGGTACGTGGGAACCGTAAAGAGAAGCCCCGTTTCTCGAACTCCCCGGAGATTGACCAGGGTGATGATCGCGAGGATTGCTACGCACAGAAACAGAGTCCACGGGTGAAGGCGCGGCACCGCCGAAACGAGCGCACCCACGCCGGCCGATATGCCCACCGCGACGACCAGAACGTAATCAATCATCAACGCCGCCGCGGCGAGAAGTCCTGCGGACACTCCGAGGTTCTAGCGTGCGACGGTGTAGGACCCTCCGCCCCCGGGGTAGGCCTGAATCGTTTGGCGATAAGAGAAATAGACAATCGTGAGCAGAATGATGATGCTCGCGCTGATCGGGACAATGTAGGCGATGCCCGCTGCCCCGAGTGGAATAAGCACTGTCAGCGCCGCTTCCGGACCGTATGCCGCGGAGCTCAAAGCATCTAGCCCAAACACCGGTATTCCAACCCACGAGCCAATTTGCTCTCCGCGCGCTTCGTCGGAGGCAAGCGGGCGACCCAGAAGCAGATCCAGAACAGCCATATCTTTATGAACTCCTTACGATTCCCTCAGGCGTTCTTAATTGCTCCTTGCGTACCATGGCGAACGTTATGCTCAGGGCCACTAGCCCTTCGTTCCCCTCCCAACCGCGCAAGCATGGGGCGCCATAGCGTATGGGCGATACAACCATCCTCGTGGTCGACGACGAGCCACAAATCCGTCGGGTCTTGCAAGCCATACTTGCGGGTAACGGCTTTGACGTTATATTGGCGAAGGACGGGCAAGATGCCGTCGAAACGGTTATCCGCGAGCATCCGGATCTGATTCTGTTGGATGTGAACATGCCCGGTATGGGCGGGCTTGAAGCATGCAGCAAGATTCGGTTGTCCTTCACCGGGCCGATCATCATGGTGACCGTCCGGAATTCGGAACAAGACAAGATTCTGGCGCTCGATTCCGGGGCGGATGATTACGTCGTAAAACCCTTTGCCATCGGGGAACTTCTGGCGCGCATCCGAGCGGCCTTGCGACGGTCCGAATCGGAAGAACCGCCTCCGAGGTTCGAAAGCCCGCAATTGAGTGTCGATCTTGGGCGAAGAATAGTGGACGTTCGAGGACAGAGAGTACACCTGACCCCCAAAGAATTCGATGTTTTCCGCCTTCTCATCACTCAACAAGGGAGGCCCCTTACGCACAAGAAACTAGTGCAGACCGTCTGGGGACCGGACCACGGCGACGAGACGGAAAATCTTCGTGTAGTGATAAACCAGCTGCGCAAGAAGATCGAAAAGGATCCAGCACGACCGCGCTATATCCTGACGGTGCCTTGGCTCGGATACCGGTTCCAACTTCCGATCGTTGCTTCGGAAAAACAGCCGCGGCGCAAGCAGTAAAGCTCATCGCAAGGGATGGACGGAGTCGAGATCGAGATTTAATTCCAGGACGTTCACGCGCGGTTCGCCAAGAAATCCCAGGTCGCGTCCTTTCGTATGTTTCTGCACGAGCGTGCGCACGTCTTCTTCTTTCATGGCGCGTTCCCGGGCGACACGCGGTATCTGAAATTCGGCTGCCGCGGGAGAAATTTCAGGGTCCAGGCCCGAACCTGACGCCGTCACTAAATCTATTGGAATCACCGTCTTTGGATTCTCGGCTTGTAGTCTTTCGACATCGCCTTTTACCCGATCGAGTAAATTCTTGTTCGTGGGTCCGAGTTGCGAGCCGCTGCTCGCAGTCGCATCGTATCCCGTGCCAGCATTGGACGGCCGCGAGCGAAAATAACCAGGCTCCGTGAACGTCTGCCCGATGATTCTCGATCCCACGACCTTGCCGCTCTTCTCGATCAGCTGTCCATTGGCCCGGGCGGGAAATAACACCTGAGCCAGGCCTGTGACAGCGAGCGGATACAGGATTCCAAACATCAGTGTCGTGACCAGCGTGAACCACAAGGCGATCACAAGATTCTTTTTCATGAGTTCCTCAAACAATCCGAAGGTATGTAAGCAGTACGTCGATGAACTTGATTCCGATAAACGGCGCAATGATTCCGCCGACTCCATAGATGAGCAGATTACGTTGCAACAGTGCCGCGGCACCCAGTGGGCGATACCGCACGCCGCGCAGCGCCAGCGGAATCAGAGCAATGATGATCAAAGCGTTGAAAATGACCGCCGACAGAATTGCCGATTCCCGCGTACGAAGGTGCATCACGTTCAACACATTCAGCACGGGAAACGCGCCCGCGAACATCGCGGGGATGATGGCGAAATACTTGGCCACGTCGTTTGCGACCGAGAAGGTTGTCAATGCACCGCGGGTGATAAGAAGTTGCTTTCCGATTTCGACGATCTCGATCAGTTTCGTCGGATTGGAATCGAGATCCACCATGTTGCCGGCTTCTTTGGCTGCTTGCGTTCCTGTATTCATGGCAACACCAACGTCCGCCTGAGCAAGCGCCGGAGCGTCGTTGGTGCCATCGCCGGTCATGGCAACGAGTTTGCCCTTGGCCTGTTCGCGCTTGATGAGGGCCATCTTGTCTTCTGGTTTTGCTTCGGCGAGGAAATCGTCCACACCGGCTTGACGTGCGATCGCTGCGGCGGTCAGGGGATTGTCTCCGGTAATCATCATGGTGCGAATGCCCATGGCGCGAAGGTGGTCGAAGCGCTCTTTCATCCCTCCCTTGACGATATCGGTGAGGGCAATCGCGCCCAGTACGCGCCCATTCTCCGCCACCAGCAGCGGTGTTCCACCACCGCTGGAAATGTCCCGAACACAAGCTTCAAGTTCAGCCGGGATGTTGTTGCCACGACCATTACTAAGCCGTTTGATGGCCTCCAAAGCGCCTTTGCGAATTTCGCGACCGTCGATGTCTACGCCGGACATTCTGGTCTGTGCCGAAAACGGGATGAAATTAGTGCCGTGGGAGGAAAGGTCGCGGCCGCGCAGCTTGTAGCGTTCCTTTGCCAGCACAACAATGGAGCGCCCTTCTGGCGTTTCGTCAGCCAGCGAGGAAAGCTGCGCGGCATCGGCAAGATAAGCCTCTTCGATGCCGGGAGCTGGGAAAAACTGTGTCGCCGCGCGATTCCCGAGCGTGATCGTTCCCGTTTTGTCCAGTAACAGCACATCAACGTCGCCTGACGCTTCTACCGCGCGCCCCGACATCGCGATGACGTTTCGCTGGATCATGCGGTCCATACCGGCAATGCCGATCGCGGAGAGCAATCCCCCAATCGTGGTCGGTATGAGACAGACGAGAAGCGAAACCAGCACGAAAATATTCTGTGGAGCCCCGGAATAGACTGCGAAAGGCTGGAGCGTCACCACGGCCAGCAAGAAAATAATCGTTAGACCCGCCAGAAGAATATTCAGCGCAATCTCGTTCGGGGTCTTCTGCCTGGAAGCGCCTTCGACGAGCTTGATCATGCGGTCGAGGAAAGTCTCTCCAGGATTTGAAGTGATACGTACCTTGATCTCGTCGGAAAGAACGCGCGTGCCACCGGTAACCGCCGAACGATCTCCGCCGGATTCACGGATGACTGGCGCCGACTCGCCGGTGATCGCCGACTCGTCTACTGATGCCACGCCTTCGATGACTTCGCCGTCTCCAGGGATGAATTCTCCTGTGGTCACAACGACGATGTCACCGGAGCGCAGTTTCGAGCTGACCACAACTTCGGTACCACCATCACTCCGCAAACGATGAGCTTGGGTTTCGGCGCGCGCTTTGCGCAGCGTGTCGGCTTGCGCTTTGCCGCGGCCTTCGGCCATGGCTTCGGCGAAGTTGGCAAAGAGAACCGTGAACCACAGCCAAAGCGTGATTTGCAGTCCAAAACCAAACTGTCCTGCGTGGTGAGATGCGTTCCACGCGAGCTGGATCGTCGTCAAAACGGCGCCCACTTCGACAACGAACATCACCGGATTCTTGACCATCGTTCGAGGATTCAGCTTGCGAAACGAATCGAAAATGGCCCGCGAAAGAATGGCACTATCAGCGAGCGATTTTTTCCTGATTTGAGCGACCGGGTCCATAGATACCTCAGAAAGCCTTTCCTGCGTTCATCAGCAGATGTTCCAAAATCGGCCCAAGGCTCAGAGCCGGGAAAAATGTGAGTGCGCCTACGATCAAAATTGTGGAGACCAGTAAACCGGCGAACAGTCCGCCCGTGACCGGAAAACTTCCGGCGGATTCCGGAACAGTTTTCTTTTTCGCAAGGCTTCCGGCGATGGCGAGGACCGGAATGATCATGAAGAAACGGCCGAGCAGTTGGGCAGCGGCCGTGGTGGTGTTGTACCACATGCTGTTCGCACTGATCCCGCCAAACGCTGAGCCGTTATTTCCAGTCGATGACACATAGGCGTACAGGACCTGCGATAACCCGTGCGGCCCGGGATTGGTAATGCCCGCCGTGCCGTACGGTTTGACCACCGAAACAGCCGAAAAAGTCAGAATTGTAAACGTCAAAATAAGAACGGCCAGCATGGCCATCTTGACGTCGTAAGATTCAATCTTCTTGCCCAGATACTCGGGGGTTCGGCCAACCATCAGCCCAGCGATGAATACCGCGAGGACCACGAAAACGAAGATTCCGTAGAGGCCAGCGCCGACTCCTCCAAAGACAACTTCACCCAGCATAATGTTGATCAGAGGAACCATGCCACCGAGCGGCGTGAACGAATCATGCATGCCGTTTACGGCGCCGCAGCTGGCGTCGGTTGTCACCGTGGCAAAGAGGGCGGAGTTTGCGATGCCGAACCGCACTTCCTTCCCCTCCATGTTTCCGCCGGGATGCAGCGTACCCGCGTGTTGATCAGTTCCCGCGAGGAGAGGATTGCCCCGCGCCTCCGCCCAATAGGCTGTCGTCACGCCCGCAAAGAACAAGAAAGCCATGGCCGCCCAGACCGCCCAGCCGTGACGTTGTGAACCGGTCATCCGTCCGAGTGTGTACGTGAGCCCGGACGGAATCGCAAAGATCAGCACCATCTCGAAAAAGTTCGAGAGTGGCGTCGGATTTTCGAAGGGGTGAGCGCTGTTGGCGTTGAAAAATCCCCCGCCGTTGGTGCCGAATTCCTTGATCACTTCCTGCGACGCGACCGGCCCTTGCGCGATCACCTGCTGCGTGATCGTTTGCGTGGTGGTCTTGCCGTCCGGTCCCGTGACTTGCGCGGCGTACGGTTGAATCAGGTCGACGGTCGTATACGGCTTGAGATTCTGCACGACACCTTCCGACACCAAGACCAGCGAACCCACCAAGCAGACCGGAAGCAGAACCCAAAGCAGGCAGCGCGTTGTATCCACCCAAAAGTTTCCGAGCTTGTCTGTTTCCTTGCGAGCGATGCCACGAATCACCACGATCGCGAGCACGATGCCGACAGCGGCGGACACAAAGTTGTGATAGGCCAGGCCAGCCATCTGAGTGAGGTAGGTCATCGTGGATTCGCCGGAGTACACCTGCCAGTTGGTATTCGTCGTGAACGACGCCGCTGTGCCAAAGGCCAACCCCGGCTCGACGTTCGCGAATTTCTGCGGATTGAGTGGGAGCCATTTTTGTGTGCGCTCGATGAGATAGAGAAGACCCATCGAGACGCCGCTGAAGAGAAGCATGGCGACTGCATATTCCGTCCAACGCATCTCGCGCTTCTCGTCAACGCCAGTCAGCCGATACACGAGTTTCTCGATCGGTCTGAGTACAGGGTCGAGAAACGTTTTTTCCCGGCTGAAAACTCGCGTCATAAACACGCCGAGAGGTTTCGTCACCAGGAAGATCACGAACAGAAACAATCCAATTTGAAACCAGCCATTGGCAGTCATCGGCTAGAACTCCTCAGCTTTCAAGAGCGCATATAGCAGGTAACCAAGAAGAAGCGCGCAAATCACTAGTAGTGCGAGATTTCCTGCAGTCATGGCATCACTCCTGTTTCAAGCGTTCGCATCCGCGAACGTAAAAGACTCCGACAGCAAAAAACAACGCCGTCGCTACGATGAAAATAATGTCCAGCATGGATCGTTCTTCTCCACTTCTGCTTTGCCTTCTGCCGCCTGTGCTCCGCAATTCGCCGCGGCACAGGCATCAATCAAAAGTCGAAGTGCGATTCCCGTTCAGAACTTCACAAGGATCGCCATGTTCAGGCGATTTTCGACTTTTCGGAGGTCCGGGGTAAATCCAGGTACCAAAGACCCAGGCGATCCGCAAATGTTGTTTCCGATCACAGGCGTCGGGCACAGCGAGGCAGGCGGGGTGACGCCGCCGGGTCCCGAAAAGTACGGCACGCTGGCGCCGCGATAGTTGTATTCCCAGCGCCAAGTGATGTACTGGCTGGGCATCCAGTCGAAGGTTGCTGAAGCATCCCAAGCTTTGTACGGATCACCCGGATTTTCGGTGAAGTACGGCGTGCCCGAGGCAGCGGTCGCTCCGTTAACTGGCGGCAGCAAAACCAGATAACGTCCTGGGTTATTGATCCTTCCCCCGCCCAGCGTGAAACCGTATTTGTCGTTGTTAAACCACAAGCGGTTGTACAACATGAATCCCAAAAAGCTCTGTTTGGGACCTTTTGCAGAATTGCCGGCGCAACTCACGCCGCCGCCGTGCTCGCAACCGATGTCCCCTGTCAGAGAGAACGCAGCCTTGCTGATGAATCGCTCCGGATTGTCGTAGTACTTGATCTGGATGCTGTTGTCCGAGTGATAGCGCACTCTGCCCGGCGTATTCAGCGCGTCCTCGCCCAGCATGTACTGATTGCCAAGAACCGACAGCCAACCGTTCGGCCGCCACAGAATTTGAAAACCAAAGCCAGGACGATTGTTGAAGCGGCCATATGACTGCCAGCCATTAGTGAACCATGGCTCGATCTTAAGCTTGTCCGTCGGGAAGATTTGGACTCGTACGCCAGTGAAGAACCACGGCGTGTTCGACGAAACGTACGAGGGCTGATAGGCCCAGTTGTCGAAGTTGTAGTAACTGAACAAACCGACATATGACATAAAGATGCCAGCATCGACGTTAATTCCGTGCAGCGCATTGAAGTGGTAGCCGCCATAAGCTTCCGAAAGATAGCGGTACGCATCGGCCAGATTCCATTGGCCACGCGAGGGGCTGCCATCGTTCCGCGGAGTGGTCTGCGAATACATTCCGAATTGCGTCATGATTCGCGCGCGGACATTGTCGTAGTGAAAGTCGCCGCCGATGCCCATCTGTGTCACTTGGACTTCGTTGGCGCGGAAGACTTCGCTCGATCCCCCGATCGTGTCGTCTTTCGGATGATGAAAGTCGTAGATATAATCCACATCGGCTCGGATTTCCGGCGTAAAGAATGGCGTATCCAGCGGGACTTTCTTAGTGCGCGGATTTCCGTTCAGCCAAGTAAAGTCTGCAAAGGCAAATGGCTCGGCTTTCGCCGGTTTTGCCGAAGCCTTTTCCTCAGCGTTGGGTGCGGAACCAACAGCAGCTGACGGCACTGCATTGGCCGCTTCGCTTGCGGCCTCGCCGGCGGAAGAAGCCGCCGGTCGTGCCTTACCCTCAAGCTCGGCCATGCGTTTTTCGAGTTGCTCTAAGCGATCCAGGAGCTGCCGCTCGCGCTCCGTCAATGGAGCAGGCGCTTCGATCTTCGTTGCCACGGGCCGGGCCGGCGGCTTTTCCTTGCCATCATCGTCTGCAAACCCGAGAACCCCACTTCCGCAACACAATCCGACCAATATTACCGGCACAAGACGCTTCCATTTTAAAATACCCATTCTTCTCTCCTAGGTTCTCTTTCCCTACCTCAACGAATTCGCGACCTTCTCGTACGCCATCCGATCGCGCTCGTTGCATCCAGGCCCGCAACCGCGCGACCGCTCTCTCATCCCTGGCCTCCCCGAAAAGCGGTCGTGCTTTCGGGCAGTCCTCTGAGAACCAACGACTTGAGGGCCTTTTTTCTCGCTGGTGGCCCCGGCTGTGGCGCTCACAGTTGTGGTCTTACGCTTCGTGTCCCGCGTCCATTGAAATAGAACGAAAAGGAAGAAGGCGCACGCAAGGAAACCAACCGCTACTAAGACGATGAGAGTCATGGCCTGCGGGGAACGAATCCGGCGCTAGTCTCGCTCTCCGCAAATAGCCGAATGAGACACACAAAATTCGTCCCTGCTCCGGAGACCAACATAGCGAAATGAGCGTGAGGAAGTCCTGAGAGATTCATAAAGATTTCGTAAGTACCGCGACGTGATCTGACGGACAAATAAGGACATAGGGCGGCGCGGTCACAATCGGCAATTCTCCTGTCATGCAAAAAACTAATTCGCCCCATCTGCGCTTTGGTGAAATTCTTCACGACTTTCTTATGAGCAACTCGGTACTTTGCCTTCACCGTCTTGTGCCGCGCTCGCGCCAAGACACTAGGGGGCCTCACAATGTTCGGCAAAATATCAGCGTGCCTGATGGCAATTCTGTTGTTGGCGCCTTGGACCATCGGCCAATCAACGTTTGGGAGCATTATTGGCGTGGTAAAGGATCCGGGCGAAGGGACGGTCGCCGGCGCGCAGATCACACTCACAAACCTGGACGATCGCGCGCAGCGGAATACAAACGCGGACAGCAATGGAGCTTTTGAATTCGTCAATCTGAAGCCGGGGCACTATGAACTTGTAATCCGCGCCGACGGTTTTTCCGACTACAGAGTCTCTTCGCTGCAACTCGACGCACGTCAAAATCTTCGCCTCGATGCCGCACTGAAACTTGCGACGTCCACGCAAACGATCGAAGTGAATGGCGAACGCGGCCCCGTTATCAACACCGAGAACGGCACGATTGGCAATACTAAGGACTTCCAACAGATTACGGCGCTGCCAGTGAACTATCGAGGCGCGACCACAAGCGCGTTAGCCATGCTGAGCACCGTGCCGGGCGCGCAGCAGGACGCGAATGGCAACGTGTCGGTCGGTGGGGGACTTCCTTCGCAGGTGCAATATTCAGTGGACGGGTCTTCCACCGTGAACATTCGGCAGAATGGAGCTCTGGGTAACATGAATCCGTCGTCGGAGCTGATCAGCGAATTTAAAGTAACACAGTTCAACAACAACGCGGAGTTCGCACAGCTGGGCGACGTCACGATTTCCACCAAGAGCGGTAGCGAACAATTCCACGGGAGCGCCTTTGAGTACTTGCAGAACGATGCGTTTGACGCGGAAGTATGGAATTCCGGCGACAAACCGCACAAGGCATACAACACATTTGGTGGGAGCCTCGGAGGGCCACTTGTCCTTCCCAAGCTGCTGCATGGCAAGGCCAAGACTTTCTTTTAAAAGGTATGCGGCCGGTACGTTTGCCATTACGGGACGGAGAAGATCTGGGCTAGAAACCCAATTCTGCTGATTGCGCTCGCCCAAGCATCCTGCTGCTGATCTGTGCAAATTCGGACACCAACGCATTTGTATTCCTGCCGGCCAGCGTCGCCGCATCTATCTCGGTGGTTAGCAGGATAGCCGTTGCCACATCTCCGCTGCATTCAAGACAAAACTTCTCAAGCCTTCCTGGAAGTTCGACAAGTTCAGTAACGCAACCACACACACTGCAGTGACCAACAAATTCCTGATCAACACTCCGCAAATTGTTTAGCACCGCTTTTCCTTTCTCGCGCGACTTAGAACCAGTCTCATATAGTAGGAAATGGCGCGTCAGAAAGTCCTGAAGCCTTTGTTAGAAAACCATAAGGACGACAGACGGCCTGGACATCCCAAACCGATGTGACCGGCATTGCCGCCTTCTCGCCTGCAATGCGAATCGGCGATGCGCGACATTCAAATTTTGCGTTTGCGCTGCTGCGGCAAGCAGCGTCAGGATGCTCTCGAAACGAGGCCGCTCAACGGTTTTCTCGTTCCCAATACAAGTTCCCCTGAACCCTCTTGCCAAAGGAGGAAAGAACATGAAGAAGCCAGCATTGCTTTTGTCGATCGCCTTCGGAGTATGTCTACCGCTCTCGGCGAAGGCGCAATACTCGGATTCGGCCAGGAAACCGGAGAACTTTTCGGCCAAGGTCGCCGGCAACGGCAAGACCTTAATAGCGGATAAGAACAGCAAGATTTGGCTGGTCAGCAATCCCGAGATGTTAAGTGGAATCGACGGGCGTCATGTAAAGGTGAAAGCACTCCTCGATGTGTCGCACAGCCAAATTCAAGTCGTTTCCGTTAGTGCAATTGCGGATGAACAACCCGGCATAAGGCTCCATGACGCCGCCTTCAGGAGGTGATAACGCGCGTTCGCCTCGGAAACGATTGCGTTAGTTCATGAGCGTGCATAGCGCTGGCAAATTCCTCGACTGCTTCCCTCCCATCCCACGATCGCGTCCACAGATTGCGGGACCCTTGTTTGCGGTTTACACTGACGCAATGCGTGTATCTGAACTTCCCAGGCCCAGTCCCGAACGCCTCCTCAAGCAGGTGCAAGCTGAGGAGAACAAGCGTTGGGGTGCCAAACTCAAGCTTTTTCTAGGCTACGCGCCCGGCGTTGGCAAGTCCTACCGCATGCTCGATGAAGCGCGGCGCCGTCACGAGCGCGGAGAAGATGTGGCCGTCGGCGCCGTTCAGGGACAGCAGTCCGAGGAAGTTCAGGCTATCTTGAGAAAACTGGAGACGATTCCTCCTCTTCAGACCTCCGATCGTCCGACACATCCTTTGCCTGGCTGTCTTTCAGGTCGCGCGCCACAATTCCAAGCAGATTGGCAATCTCCTGCTTGCTGCTTCTATGCGCGACGAGCCAGCCGTTCTTGACCCATTCGGCGAAACTCACGCTCGTCTCCAATCACGAACAGTTTCTTTTCTTTCGCCACCGTCGAAAGAAATTGATTCTTGGCGGAAAGCTCTTCGCGAAATTCTCGCGGCCCGTATACCGTGGGGTTGACCTCCCGATCCAGTTTCGTCTCAATCTTAGCCAATGCAGAAAACCACATCGGAGAAACTTATCTCGCCCACGACCATCAGATCCACGTCGCTCGACGCCTTTTCCTCGCCTCGTGCAATCGAGCCGTACAAGAGCCCAAGCTTAATCCGATCCTTAAGGGAAGTGAGCGCTTCGTGAAGAATGTCTCGCATTCCAGACGTCTTCGCGAGGATGCTTTTGAGCTCGACGAAAATGGGGCTCTTGCGATTCGCTTGGTAGAAGACCTGATTGCCGCGCTGAACCCTATGGAGGAGCCCTGCATCGGTCAATTGCCCGAGTTCGCGCTGGGTTGCCCCTATTCCTGTTCCCGCGCGACGTGAGATTTCGCCTAGACCGGCCAGCAATTAACAAGCCGCGCACGAACCTATCGGCACGGAACCTGACCCGCAGGTCGATACCCACGCTCCAGCGCTTTCTCCTGAGTCATATAGACGCCGGGTTTTACCTTCCCGTAAAGCTTACTATCGGGACAGTAATACAGCCCAGTCTTCTTATAGGTCCAGACCTTTACAACTGTTGCCGCAGCGGCAGTCGGTGTGTTCAACCGGAGTAACCGATCCACCCGATCCGCAGCTCCCCATCTTTCAACCACAGGAGGAGGGAAAAGCATATTAAGTAGCAGGAAGAAACTACCGATTAACACAATATTTTGGCAGGTGCGGTAAGTCATAATTTGCTTATTTTCTTGGCGGACCAACCCCTTCCTTCACTCGCCCAGAGGAGAGACGCGAGAGATAGTTACTCACACATAGTGCGTCCCCTGCCTTTTTGTTCTGCAAGGCGCTCTCCAGGCCGACACACTCGCGGAGCCGTTCCCACCCTCTAGACCCTCTTTGAATACAGCAAGTTAGCCCCGCGATGCTTTCGGGCGGAGACGAATTCTCGTCGATATTGACCGCTCATATGAATCACTTTTTGCATTTTCGGAGACCGCTGAGACCTAATGTACTAAACTACTGTACTTCTGCCCAGCACCTCGCGAACCTTGCTCGTCAGTTCATCTGCATTGAACGGTTTCTCGATGAAAGCACTTCCCGGGCCGAGAATGCCGGAATTGATCGCGGCATCTTCTGTATAAGCCGACATGTAGAGCACCTTTAGGCCAGAGCGCAGTTTCTCCAACCGTTCGACCAACTCCCCTCCCTTCATTCCCGGCATGACTACATCTGTCAGCACCATTTCGATTGATCCCTTGTGGCATTCCATGAGCTCAATCGCGTCCGCGGCGTTCCTCGCCTCAACCACGATATACCCATTTATCTCGAGAAACATGCGCGTCATGCGTCGTACCGCGTCATCGTCTTCCACGACGAGAATGGTCTCATTGCCCTGCAATGGCCTTGGAAGGCCTGTGGGTTTCTCAGCCACCTCAATAGTTTCCTCAACTCGCGGAAGATAGATTTGAATTGTTGTTCCCTCACCCAGTCTGCTCAAAACGGAGACGCACCCGCCGCTCTGGATTACTGTCCCATAGACAGTTGCCAGGCCCAGTCCTGTTCCGGTATTTCTCTCCTTGGTGGTGAAGAATGGTTCGAAGATATGCAACTGCGTTTCCTCGTCCATCCCGTGCCCGCGATCATGCACCGCCAGCATCACGTACGGGCCGGGTCGAATTTCTGGATAACGACGAGCCCAGTTCTCGTCCAAGTAGCTGTTCACGGTCTGGATCGTTAGCTTGCCACCAGCAGGCATGGCGTCCCGCGCGTTAAATACCAGATTCATGACGACCTGCTCCATCTGATCGACGTCGGCCTTCACCCGTCCCAAGTTGGAATCGAGATCCAAAACCAGATTGATGTCCTCGCCAAGCGCAGAGGGCAACAGTTCCGCCGTCTGAGTGACGAGGGAGTTGAGGTCTAACACCTTCGGTTGAAGTACCTGTTTGCGGCTGAAGGCCAAGAGCTGCCGCGTCAATGAGGAGGCCTTGATCGCGGCCTTCAGGATCTCGTTCAGCTCCTGACGCAGTGGATTATCAGGGCCGGAGGAAGAGAGCGAAAGCGCGGCATGGCCACGAATGACCATGAGCAAGTTATTGAAGTCGTGGGCTACACCACCCGCCAGTCGTCCTACCGCCTCCATTTTCTGCACCTGCCGTAACGCCTCCTCGGCTTGTACGCGTCCGGCCATCTCTCTCTTTAGTAATTCGGCGTGAAGATGGGCCGTTTCCCCCATATAGACAGCGAATGCTAATAAACCAGCCATCAGGATTCCACCGAGAAAGGCAACGTTCGGCAAAGAAGAGCGCGCGTTGGCGAGTGTTTCTGGCCTGGGCCAGACACGAGCTCGCCAAGTTAGCCCTCGAAACTCGATATCCGTTTCCTGGGCCCATACCTCCGCACTGCGTGGGTCGGATCCGGGGCGACCGTAGATCTCCTCGTCGCCGTCGTATACCGCCACCCAGTAGTTCTGTCCCACGTCTTGGAGGATCGAGTTAAACAACTCTTGATAACGGAATACGCCTAGCAGAAAGCCCACGAGTTTGTTCTCCGCAAAGACGGGCACAAAGACCAGGAACCCGCGACCGCCCATTTGCAGATCCACCGGCCGCGTAACCATCACGCGCCCGCTGTCTTCGGCGCGCTGCAGGGGCACACGCCAACGCGCATCGGCGCCCAAATCGGTGCCCACATCGGCTTCATTCCATTTCTCTGACGCCACCCACCGCACGTGGAACGTCGGGTCCACCCACTCGATAGCTTGACAGCCGCCGTAACCACTGATCATCAGCGCCGCATCGGATTCGTTGTCTTCACCACCTGACAGGACACGAGCTTGCCAACGCCCAGCCAAGCGATTCAACAGCAGAATTGTAGCGTTTAGTTCTGACTCCATTTTGTTTTTCACAAACAAGGTCTGCGCTTTCGTCGAGGCTTGGACAGTAGCGCGCTGCTCGGTAAGCAGCCGCTGCCAAAGAACTAGCGCAGCCAATATTGTTGTTACGCCCAGAATGGCCGGCAACAATAGCCGGTCGATGAAGCTCCTGCGCATTTGTTTTTCCCGAATCGGGCAGCTAGCCACGCCCCTGGCAGGTCGCCGCTACCTGCGAGACACTATCCAGCCCCTAAATCTCCGTTGCGCCGGGGAAGATAAAAATCATCAGGAAGAGCCATTTGTCCTTCGTAGAGTTCTTCCTCCAAAGCCTCCGCCTCCGATTTACGCGCGCCTATATAGCAATCGCCGGAAATCTCGTGTGTAATCTGGCGCCGACCAAAATGCTGCTCTTCTCATCTTGGAGAAGTCAAGACGGAACCAGCCTGTTTTTTGATCTTTCAAGTAGCCTAAAAGCTAAGCGAACTGGACACGGGTTGTATTGCTTCCGCGTCATCAATAGCTCACAAATCGAACCGAATTAGTAACCCATATACTCCCGTTCTCCGCCAAATCGCGCCTAAGTTGAAGGCTTTCGACCGATTAGAATGAACAAGCGGAGGAGGACAAAATGAACGGGGCAGTACGAAGCGTTTGGCCTCCAACCGTGGCGCTACTCCTTCTTTCCTTCGGCAATCTATTTGGAGCGTTGCGCACAGGACTCTTCCCGCACGGATTCATCATATTTCGCCGATTTCACTACTCATTTATCTCCCCTGCTTGTTGGGATTTACGTTGATTGGCGCCCTCGGAGGGTACTGGTGTGACGGATGAGTTGGGAGTCGGCCATCCAACTAAAGCTGCTTGTGGTCCCTGTGATTGCACTGGCAGGAACGTTTGTCGTGTTAAGCCCAGTGAGTTTCGCGGTTCTTGCTGAAGCCCACTCATGGAACATCGGGTACTTCACGGAGTGCTTTTTTTGCGTTGGGTGCTCCTTCCAATCGTCGCGCTTGTCGCCGGCGTGCTGCCTTTTCTTTTCCGTTCGAATCTCGGTCATAATCAACGCGCCGGTTCCGTTGGTGCCGCGACAAGTCACTAGACCGCATCCTCCGGATCACAACACGAGGCCCTCGCCCCTTCGCCCGGCGGCTCCAGTAAGGCTAACGAGAGTCGAGGACAGTGCGCTTTTGCAGGAATCGAACGCAGAGTCTCTTGGCATACTTAGTGGAAACCTCTGCAGCTTTTGCAACGAGCTTCCCTTGAGATTCAAAATTCCTCCACCCCAACGAAAGTCAAGCATTTGGAACCGTTCTCTACCACCGGTTCGCCAGACCGTCGTAGGGTCAGACCGTTTGTTCGCGGACCAGCGTGTATGCCGTGCTCCTGCCGCCGCTTTCTTCCTGTTTCAGAATTCCTTTTCGGATAAGATCCTGAATGTCGCGCAGCGCGGTGTCGTGTGAACTCTTCGTGAGCTTCGCCCACTTTTCCGTCGTGAGTTTTCCTTCAAATCCCTCGAGAAGCCGGTTAAGCATTTTTCTCTGCCGCTCGTTCAGATCGACCGACCTCTGTTTCAGGTGACGCCAAAAGGTTTCCTTAGCTAGGACACTCGAAGTTAGTTCAGTCGCCTTCTCGATCGCGCGCCCAAGGCAGTCGAGGAACCACACAAGCCAGTCCGTAACGTCCATTCCGTGTTTTTGGGTCGATTCCAATATTTCGTAGTAGCCCTTGCGTTGTTCGCGTATCTGTGAGGACATGCTGTAGAAACGCTGTGCGCTCTTTTCCGTCCGCGCAAGAGACATTTCCGTGATCGCGCGCGCGATCCTTCCATTTCCGTCCTCAAATGGATGAATGGTCACAAAGTAGAGGTGCGCCTGGCCGGCTTTGACGAGCGGCTCAATTCCTGGAGCCTTGTCTTCGTACCAGGTCAGGAATCTTTTCATCTCATGGCTTACGGTTTCGGCCCTGGGCGCCTCGAAATGAACTTTTTCCTTTCCGATTGGCCCTGAAACGACTTCCATTCCGCCCGTTCGCCAAGTACCTGTCGTGATTTTCTTCATCCCGCGGCGGCCGGTGGGGAAAAGCGATGTGTGCCATCCGAACAGCCTGTCTTCGGTCAGAGGAGACGCATACTTTTGTGTCGCGTCCAGCATCATCTCCACGATGCCTTCGACATTTCGATCCACAGGCCGCGTTCCTGCCGCTTCGAGTCCCATGCGAAGGGCCAGTGAAGAACGGACGCTCTCCGGATTGAGTTCCTCGCCTTCGATCGCGGAAGACTTAACCGTTTCTTCAGTCAGTGCGGCGAGCGTCGCTTCCTCTTTCAGCTGATATCCGAGGTCCTGCATCTTGCCGAGCAGCCGACCTTGCTGGAAGCGCACTCCCGACAAATAAGGAACGAGACGCCCTGCGTCCCACCTGAAATGCGGCCAATCCTTATGTATGTATAGGTAGCGCATAATCTACGCTCATTCTACGCACTATTCGACGCTCGAGTCCAACGCAATCTACGCGCATTGTACGCAGCATCCGACGCATTCTCGTTCCTTCGTTTGCGCCTCGGCAGGGCACCAGCTTGACCTGCGAGAGAAGTGCTGAGGAAATTTGAACCGGCCGGCCGCGTAGCTTCGATCTTTAAGGTTCGATGCATGCGTTCATGGCGACCGTTCTATTGAGGATGGCCGGGCTGGATACGCTCGATGGTAATGCCGAGCCTGAGCCACCAAACGGCCAGGCG
>DATMZI010000089.1:0-25601 GCA_035607085.1 Candidatus Eiseniibacteriota bacterium
CATCAACGCCGCTCGCTCGGTGGTCGAGATCACGCCGCGGGCGTCCAGCAAATTAAACAAGTGCGAGCATTTCAGACAGTGATCATAAGTTGCGAGCAGCGGATACCGGCGCCGCTCTCGTCCTTGCACTGCTTTCCAACCTTCAAGTAATTCTTTAGCTTGCTTTTCGTGCAGATCAAACTCCGAGCGAATGGCCTTGGCATCGCTTCGATCGAAACTGTATTCCGAGAACTGCTGCTCTTCCGCCAGACGAATGTCGCCGTAGGTCTTGTCGTCAGACCAGCGCAAATCATAGACGCTTTCCGTTCCCTGCAGGAACGCGCATATGCGTTCCAACCCGTAGGTCAGCTCCACGGAAATGGGGTCAAGGTCAACGCCACCGCTCTGCTGGAAGTAGGTGAACTGGGTGATCTCCAGGCCATCCAACAACACCTGCCAGCCGATGCCCCAGGCTCCCAGCGTCGGCGACTCCCAGTTGTCCTCTTCAAAACGAATATCGTGCTCGCGTAGGTCAATGCCAATGGCCGCGAGACTCCTCAAGTAGACATCCTGGATGTCCGCAGGAGACGGCTTCAGGATCACCTGAAACTGCGCGTGCTTGTACAGGCGATTAGGGTTCTCGCCATAACGACCGTCGGCGGGCCGACGGCTCGGCTGCACATAGCCCACTCGATAAGGATGTGGCCCCAGCACCCGCAAGAACGTTTCAGGATGCATCGTCCCAGCGCCGACCTCGACGTCATACGGCTGCTGCAACACGCAGCCTTGCTTTACCCAGAAGTGAGACAGGGCCAGAATCAAATCCTGGAAATTCAGGCCCTTCGGCCTATGTTCAAGTTTTACTTTAACTTTCAAGTCGTCTCCAGAAACTCTCTGGTTTGCAGCCGCCGTTCTACATGGTGCGCAATCCAGTCGAGCGCAGCTTCCCGCAATTCCTTCAAGGGCTGCAAGGCGTCCTGTGGGAGCTCCATCTCATCTAGTCGTTTGCTCGACATAACCCGAGCCAGCTCTCGCGCAAGCTTCGCTATCGGACGCATCCCCGGCCTGCGGCAATTCGCACAATTGAGTCCAGCCGCCTGATCAAAATGAAACCCCGGCTGGTCCACCAGAGCGTTACCGCAATTTTCACAGCGCTCGAGCGGCGGCAAGTACCCGCCCAACTTCACCGTCCAAAAGGCGAAGTACGCTAGCGGCAATTCCCACGATCCGCGCCGCTCCACTTCCCTGGCCGCAAGCAGCAACAGCCGGAACATCGGCTCGCCCACTTCCTGCTCAGGCAGAGTACGCTCGGCAACCTCACTGATCAGCGCCAGGCCCGTGCTCAGTGCGTAGTCGCTTTGCGCCCGGTGAAACGACTCCAGAAGTTCGCATTCCTGGATGCGAACCAAGTCTCGCGTCTCGCGCTCGATGTAGCGCAGTTGAACGTGTGACAGAACCTCGAGGGTCGAGCCGTAGCGGTTCTTGATCCGGCGCGCACCTGCCGCCACACCACGCAACCGTCCCGAAGAACGACCGAAAAAGCTTACCAGGCGGTCCGCCTCGCCCAGCGGAAAGGTCTTCAGAATGATGGCTTCCGTTTCCCGGGCGGGCATTAGATGTCGGCGCGCCGACGACGCTTCGCTCCATTGCGCCCAGCCAAATCGGAACTAACGCAAAAGCGAATCAATTTTTCTATCACACGCTCCCCTGTCGTGCAACTTTCCTCACCGATTCTGGCGAAAAAATTTTGCCGATTCCACTGGTGCGTCGGGCGAAGCCGCATATCTCGATGGGCACCGGTGAGGCAAGTCCCGTCACGACGGGCCGCGCCCCGGAGCGCCCAACCAGTAGCGTTCCATGGACTTAGGGCGATAAAATTAATCTGTTAACTACACTTTATAGCCAACGTACATTATAAGACTCGCCTCGCGGGCGACAGTCTTGTTCTTTTGCTTTTTTTTAAATTCAGGTACGCTTCCGCTGCATGCCAATTCCTCTCGTGGATCTCACAGGCATCGGCGAAAATGCCACCGACATCGTTTTGCGCCTGAAAGACTTCCCTGCTCGCGACGGAAAGACCGACACGGTCTCCCGCGAAGTTCGCCTTGGCGGACAAGTGGCCACGGCGATCGTGGCCGCGTCCATATGGGGTTTGAGTTGCCGTTATGTGGGCGCTGCCGGAGCGGACCACAACGGTGAGCTGCACCAGAAGGAGCTGCGCAAGCGCGGCATCGAGTCCCACTTGCTGCGTGTGCGGAGCGCAGAAAGCCGCCTCTCCTACATTTTGGTCGAGCAGCGCAGCGGCAGCCGCGCTGTGCTGTGCCACCGCCACCCCCAAGTCAAGCTTCCCCGCCACTACCTGAAAAAGGAATGGTTCCAGCGCTCCCGCCTGGTACATCTTGACGGAGAGAACGCCGAAGCGTCCCGCTTGGCTGCGGGCTGGGCTCGCGAAGCAGCCGTGCCCGTCATGTGCGACCTGGATCAGTTCCGCGAAGAGCTGCGCTTCCTGCTGCCTCAAGTGGACTACCCCGTTCTGTCGCTCGGTATTTTGGAACCGCTCGGTGGCTCCAACGATCCGCTGGCCGCGCTTCCGGCGATACGGGCCAAATACGGATCGCATACTGTTTGCGCCACCATGGGCGAGCAAGGAGCTTTGGCCTGGGATGGCCAGCGCTTCTTCTACGCCCCCGCCTACAAGGTCTCGGTTGTGGATACGACTGGTGCGGGCGATCTCTTCCATGCGGGCTTCGCCTATGGCCATTTGCTCGGCTGGGATCTTCAACATACCCTCGAGTTCGGTTGTGCGGCGGCCGGCCTGAACTGCAAGGCCCACGGTGCGCGAGGCGGCATCAGCCCCGTAGCTGCCATCGAACGCCTGCGCGCCGGCCGCAAGTGCTGTCCGCCGCAGTATTCCGTAGCCGTCCTGGTAAGGGCCGCAGAGCGCGCACACAAAGTGCGCGCCTGACCGCGAGACACCACCATGTTCCTGCCTCTTCGCGACGAAAATCCTTCTGGCAAGTACGCCGTAATCAACATTTGCCTGCTGCTGACCAATATTGCGGCGTTTCTTTACGAGCTCACGCTGACACCTCGGGCGGCCCGCGCCCTCGAGATCGCCTATGGCGTGGTCCCCGCTCGCATCCCCGCCTGGCTCGCCGGGCACGGGACCCTCGAAGCGGCATTGTTGCCTTTCGTGACCAGCATGTTCCTGCACAACGGTTGGGCGCACATCCTCGGCAACATGCTGTTCCTGTGGATCTTCGGCGATAACGTGGAGGCCGCGTTCGGACACTTCGGCTATCTGCTCTTCTACTTTGTGTGCGGCATCGGCTCAGGACTGGTCCACGCCGCGTTCAATCTGCAGTCGCACCTGCCCGCCGTCGGAGCCAGCGGCGCCATATCGGGAGTTCTCGGCGCCTACATCGTTCTTGAGCCGCGCAATCGCATCCTTAGCCTGATCTTTATCTTCGTGGTCCGAGTGCCTGCGGTGGTCGTGCTAGGGGTCTGGTTCGCCATGCAATTTCTGATGGGCCTGAGCACGATCGGAACGACCGCCAACGTCACAGGCGGCGTCGCGGTTTGGGCTCACATCGGCGGGTTCTTGATCGGACTAGTAGTCGCGCTTGCCGTCAAGCGAAGATAAAGTTCTACTTTAGATTCCGAACACCTCGCTTCGCCGGAAAGACCGAGCCTAAGTTCACGGATATGAAGTTTTACTTTAGCTTGATCGGGCACTCAGCGTCATCGCGCGCTGGGCTACCCAATCCCCTACTTCAACTGTTGCCTTAGATCCGCCGAGCTCTTTCGTCACGATATTCTCTTTGAGCGCATCGCGTACCGATTGCTTCAGCTTGTCGCCTTCAGACTTCCATCCCAAAAACTCAAGTAGCATCCCGGCGGACAGGATCGAGCCGAGTGGGTTGGCTATGCCCTGGCCTGCAATGTTCGGCGCGGAACCATGCACCGGCTCAAACAGCGAGGTTCGCCCGGGATGAATGTTGCCGGACGGCGCGAGGCCCAGCCCACCCGCGAGCTGCGCGCCCAAGTCGCTAATGATGTCCCCGAACAGATTGCACGTCACGACCACATCAAACTGCCGCGGGTCACGCACCAGCTCCATCGCCAGCGTGTCAATATATAGGTGGCGGGATTCGATCTCGGGATACTCCTGACGGACCTCTTTGAACACCCGCTGCCACAGGTCATGCGCAAAGGTCAGGGCGTTGGACTTGTCGCTCATGCAAACGCGCTTCAAGCGGTTGTTCCGGGCATACTCAAACGCATGACGGATAATCCGCTCCACGCCCTTGCGCGAGTTGACATCCTCCTGGACCGCCACTTCGTCCGCCGTTCCCTTTTTGAAGAACCCGCCGACGCCAACGTACAGTCCCTCGGTATTCTCCCGAAACACCATGAACTTCACATCTTCGCAAACACGATCGCGAAGCGGCGTAAGCCGGTCGTGAAAGAGTTCCACCGGCCTGGCGTTGACGTAAAGGTCGAGCTTGAATCGCAGGCCGAGCAGGATGTCCGCGGCGTGTTGATTGGACGGCACGCGCGGATCGCCGAGCGCGCCAAACAGGATCGCGTCGAATTCGTTCGCGAGCATCTCGGCTGCGCCATCGGGCAGTGTCACGCCTTCACGCAGGAATTTGTCCGCGCCCCAATCGAATTCCACGAACTCAATTTGTCGGCGCGCCGACGACTGGCCTTCGCGTTTTGTACTTGCGAACCCAGGTTTACTCACGACCGAACGAATCGCCTTGACCGCTTCCGTCGTTACCTCTTTACCGATTCCGTCGCCAGGGATGATCGCGATCCGCGCGGCAGCTCCTCCCTCGCGCATTGGTTTTACAGTCGGCACAAAGCCTCCTCTCGGGATCGGTACGGGCGGGAGAATCTTCGCTCAGCCGTCGCGCGTTTGCCAGCCGTCTTTATCCCTGAGGAAAGGCCGGCGGCGCTCAAACCAATCGCTCGCGTCGCACCGCGAGCCCATCGATCAAGTCGATTCGCGGGGCAAACCCAATCCCCGGACCATCTGGAACGCGGATGGTCCCTCGCGGGGAGACGGTTACCTCGGGCTCGATGATGTCTTCCATCCAGTAGCGCTTGCTTGCCGTAACGTCACCGGGCAGCGTGAAATTTGGCAACGCGGAAAGCACAATATTGTGCGCTCGACCAATGCCAGACTCGAGCATTCCGCCACACCATACCGGCACACTGTTCTGCTGGCAAAGATCATGTATGCGGCGTGCTTGGGTGTAGCCCCCGACTCGGCCAAGTTTAATATTGACAATGCGGCAAGCGCCGAGTTGGATCGCCGCAGCGGCTTGCTCTTCGGTATGGATGCACTCGTCGAGGCAGACCGGCGTCTGTAATGCACTCTGTAACTCGACGTGGGAGTACAAATCGTCCCAGCCGAGCGGCTGCTCGATCATCATCAAATAGAACTCGTCCAGCTTTTTCAGTAACGGTTTATCGGCGAGCGTATACGCCGAGTTCGCATCGACCATCAACTTCATGGCAGGAAACTTCTTTCTCATCCGCAAAACCGGCTCGAGGTCATAGCCCGGCTTAATCTTTATCTTGATGCGCTGATATCCAGCCTCAAGTTCCACTTCAACTGCGCGCTCAAGCTCCTCAAGTGACGCTTTAATTCCAATCGAAACTCCGCTGCCTATTTCGTCGCGGGTTCCACCCAGCAGCTTGGCCAGTGGAACCTGCTTTTGCTTTGCTTCGGCGTCCCATATCGCAGCTTCGAGCCCCGCCTTGGCCATGTTGTGTCCACGCACCCAGGCCAGCAAATCCGAGACCTGCTGCGCCGAAGCAAACTGCTTGCCCTTTAGCGTCGGCCACAAATGGTCGCGCAAGATGTGCCATGCAGTATCCGTGGTCTCCGGGCTATAGGAAGGCGTCTCGCCTGCGACGCATTCGCCCCAGCCGGTAACGCCATCCACCACGGCTTCCACCAGCAACACGCGCCGAATGGTTGTCGTTTCCATGCTGGTCTGAAACGGCGCGACCAACTTCATGTGCACTTCCCGAAGTGTGAGTTGCTCGACGCGCATAGACGGCCAGCTAGAAATCGCTCCACGGAGCCAGTTGGTATGCGCTGCCCTGCCCGGTCTTGGCCACGCCCACGGCGGCATAACCCTTGGCAAAGCCATCCGTGAATTGCTCGCGGACCTTACTTTGCTCCGCCTGTACCCGCAGCGGGTCGCTGGCCTTCCAACTCTCCAGTGACGCGGGAATTTCGATCGCATCCGCGAACTCCGGATTCGGCAATTCGCCATGGAGAGCAGCCAGCACGCGCGGCGAATCCAGATACCACTCGGCGACCAGGCGATCGGTAGCCAGCCCGCGGTGCAACGGGCTAGTGGTAATGCCGTAAAGGTTCGGCAGATAGCGGCGGCAGATAGCGCCAAGCCGATTCAGGTTGAAATGGGCGTTGCGCATCTCAAGAGGGTCGAACGTCCATTCAATCAAGCGAATGTCCCGGCTCAGGGCTTCGTCGCGCTGCAACAGCTTCAGCATCCGGCCCGCGCCGCGGTCGCGATAGTCCGCAAGGACGCCGGTCATGTGCGAGTGCAAATACGGCGCACCATTGCGCAACCCCGGCATGGACAGCGTGAAACCGATCAAGCGGTCGCCGTCGAACGCCCCAAGCGTCTGGCCCCCAGTATGTGCCGCCACCACAAAAATCGTGTCCGGCACAATTTCCAAGTCCGCCTCGCTCCAGATCTCTTTTTGCAGCGCGACGCAGGCGCGAAATTCATCGAGCCCCTTGCAGGCGCGTACCCGAATCTCGCCACTCATCGCTTGCCCGCCAATTTCCGCGCCCGGGAAACCTGCGCGGTCGTCTTCTCGGCGTCCTTGGCCCGATCCCAGAGCGATTCCATCTCTTGGCGAGGAAGGTCCGCCAGCTTGCGCTCAGATACGCTGGCGAGCCGCTCCATTTCGCGGAACCGCGAAGCAAATTTCGCGTTGGTGCGCTTCAGCGCAATCTCCGGGTCTACTTTCAGAAAGCGCGCCAGATTTACCGCTGCAAACAGCACATCGCCAACCTCTTCTTCAACCTGCAGCGGCGACTGCGCCTTGCGCAATTCCCCCAACTCCTCGTGCATTTTTTCAATGACACCTTCGGCGTTGTCCCAGTCAAAGCCGATCCGCGAAGCCCGGCGGGTCAACTGAAAGCCCTGCATCACCGCGGGCAGTGTATGTGGAATGCCGTCCAGCAACGAGGTGGCTTCCCGGTGCTCCGAACGGTTATTACTCCCCTTCTGATGGCTCTCCGCTTGGCGTTCCTCCGCTTTGATCTGCTCCCAATTTTTCAGCACCTCGGCGGCGTCGCGAGCGCTCCTTTCACCAAACACGTGCGGATGCCGGCGCACCATTTTCTGATGAATCTCGCGCACCACATCCGCAGCCGTAAAGCGCCCTTCCTCGGTGGCAATTTGCGCGTGGAAAACAACCTGCAGCAGCAAATCACCCAGCTCTTCCGCGAACTTGCTGTCGTCACCGCTTTCCAGAGCTTCCAGGACTTCGTAGGCCTCTTCGATCAGATAGGTGCGCAACGACAGGTGCGTCTGCTCGATGTCCCATGGACAGCCTCCGGGCGCGCGCAGCTCGGCCTGCAGTTTCACAAGCCGCTCGAACCACGCACCGGCCGAATCTTTGGGTGGCGGCAATTTCTGGACGGGCTTATTCCTTGCTTTCGTCAGCTGTTTTTTCGGTTTGGCCATCGGTCCCAGCCGCTTTTTCTGTTGAATCGAAGCTCCACACTGTAACATTGCCCGGCATTTTATCAAGGCGAGGACGCGGAGCGCGTAAACGGCTTTCCCGCCAAGCCGTGCTAAACTGGTGAAAAATACGAATTGAGGTCGAACTGTGGCAGAGCAGAAACCAGAAGAGACGTTCCGCGTGATTGATCGCCGACCCTTTACCAACGAAGGCGAACTGCGCCAGGAGATTGTCGAGGAGCAGGAGCGCGAAGCGCGGCAGGAAGCCAAGAAAGAAACCGCCGCTCCGGCTGCGAATCCTGCCGCAGCTCCCGATGCCAAGACACCCGCGGCGGACACTCCCAAGCGTTCGCCGGCGTTTGAAAATTTAATCCGAATGCTCGGCAGCAATGCCGCGATGGTGCTCGGCGGGTACGCCGATCCGCGCACCGGCCAGCCGGTGATAGACCCCGATGCCGCTCGCGAATTGATTGACATGCTCGACGCGCTGCACGAAAAAACCAAGGGCAATCTCGCTCCTGAAGAAGACAACTTGCTGCTCGACCTGAACGGAAAGCTGAAACTGACCTATCTGGAGATCAATCAGGCGCTGGCCGCGCAGGCTGCGACGCCACCGGGCAAAGCCAAGGCGCGCTAAACCCGCCGGGCTTCGCAAGAGGCAAGCCGGCCATAATTCTTTCGCTAATGTTCGCAACTCCGCTGCAATTGACCATCCTCGGCTCTGGCACCTCCATGGGAGTTCCGACCATTGGGTGTCAGTGCGCTGTTTGCACTTCAACCGACCCACGCGACAACCGCATGCGCACGTCGGTGCTGCTGTCGCGCAATGGGCAAAACGTCTTGATTGACACAACTCCCGATTTCCGCTCGCAGGCTTTGCGCGCCGGCATTCATCGCGTGGAGGCTGTCTTGTTGACGCACGGCCACGCCGACCACGTCATGGGTTTCGACGACTTGCGTCCGCTGAGCATTGGGCAGAAGCGCCCCATGCCGGTGTACGGTAATGCGCAAACCTTCGGCATCTTGCGCCGCGCTTTTTCCTATGCGTTCGACGGCAAGCCCAAAGTCAGCAGCGTGCCGAGCGTCCTGCTGAAAGAAATCAACGGGCCGTTTGAACTGCTCGGAGTGAAGATCACACCCGTTCCGTTAGATCACGGCGAAATGCAAGTGCTCGGCTTTCGCTTTGGCAAAGGCGCATACCTTACCGACTTCAATGCGGTGCCGGAATCCTCGTTGGCGTTGCTGCAGGATCTGGACGAGCTGGTAGTCGATGCACTTCGCGATACGCCACACCCCATGCACCAGACGGTGGAGCAAGCACTAGCGCTGGTCGCAAAACTGAAACCCAAGCGCGCATGGTTCACCCACATCGCGCACGATTTAGGACACGCCGAAACAAATGAACGGCTGCGCGCGCTCGGGCACGCAAACGTTCAACTGGCTTACGACGGTTTGCGGCTAGAAATCTCCGCCGAGATTTCTTCGCGTGGTCCTTCCGCCTCCAGAGCTTCACACCCAAGCATTGCGGGATTCGCGGTTTTCGATTCACCAGAAAAGTGGCGCGAATTTTATGGCGCAAGCGGCCGCGGCAGTGTCTTGGCCATCGGCAACTTCGATGGAATCCATCTTGGCCATCAAGCCATCCTGAAACAAGCAGTCGAACTGGCGGCGAAAACCGGCGCAGTCGCGACGGCACTCACGTTTGAGCCATCGCCTTTGAAAGTGCTGCGACCAGAGAGCGCCCCCAAGCGCATCTCGACCCCAGAGCAGCGCCTCGAATGGTTTCGCGCCGTCGACGTGGAATCGGCGGTCGTACTTCCTTTCACCGTGGAGCTTTCTAAACTGGCGCCACGGGAATTCGTGGAAGCAATTCTGGTGCATCAATTGCAGGTGCGCGCCGTCCTGGTTGGAGAAAATTTCCGTTTCGGTCATAAGCAGGCGGGCGACGCAACTTTGCTGCGCGAACTCGGCCGCGCGAACGGTTTCGAAGTCATCGCCATCGCTCCCGTTGCAGCGCATGGCGAAGTAGTGTCCAGCACCATCATTCGCCGAGAGATTGGCGCCGGTGACGTTACGCAAGCCGGCCGCTTGCTGGGGCGACCGTATGTTCTCACAGGCGAAATTGTCACCGGCACTGGTACGGGCCGCAGATTTACGTTCCCGACGTTGAACCTCAAGCCGGATCAGGAATTGCTCCCCGCTCCCGGCGTTTACATCACCCGGACCTTGCTTGGTGGAGAGGCGAAGAGCCGCAGGTCGGTAACGAATATCGGTGTGCGCCCGACGTTTGACGGAACCGCGCTAACCGTGGAAACGCATCTATTGGATTTCAGCGGTGAGGTCGCCGCAAAGCGGATCGAGTTGCGTTTCTGGAAGCGCCTGCGGGCCGAGCGAAGGTTTTCGAGTTCGGACGAACTCCGCGCGCAGATCGCCCGTGACATCCGCTCAGCCAGCCGGTTCTTCGCAAGGCTGCGCAAATTCCGCGTTCTGCGCCTTTCCGACTAAAGTTACCCTGGCATTTGCTACAGGTAAGGTGCTTACGACGCGCCGTTGGCGAGGCATTCGGCGCAGTAACCGCCAACTTCGGTGCGCGAGATGGTGACCTTCATCCTGAAGTCTCTCTCGATCTGCGATTTCAGCTGTTCGTAGAGCCGGCTTTCAAACTCGCGTACCTTGCCGCACTTCAGGCAAGCTACATGGATGTGATCGCGAGGCCCGTGCGTTTCGTAGTAGTGGCGGTCGCCGCGTAAGTGCAGCAAGTCCAGTTCATCAATCAGACCCTGCTTCTTCAGGAGTTCGATAGTGCGGTACACGGTGACCAGATGTACGCCAGAATCAATGCGCCTGGCGCGCTCGAAAATCTGGTCCACGTCCAGGTGCTGCTCGGCGTCGTCCATCACTTGCAGGATGACGCGCCGCTGGCGGGTCAGGCGAATGCCGCGCACACCTAGCGCTTTCGTCAAATGTCCGGTCGTTTCCGAGGTGTTGATGCGCTCGCCGGTGGAGGCGCGATGCGCTGGCGATGGAGCCATGGATTCCCTTAATCAAAAGACTCTTGCTGCTACGAGTGGGAGGTTATCATTCGCGCCACGTCGTTGTACATCACGTAGGCGAACAACAACAGCAAAAACACGAAACCAACCTGTACAAAACGTTCCTTCACCGGCAGGCTCAGGTCGCGGCGCAAAAAACCTTCAATCGTCAGCATCATGATCATGCCGCCGTCGAGAATAGGGATCGGCAGCAAATTCAGGATGCCCAGGTTTACGCTGATGAAGGCCATCAAAAGAATGGTATCCAGAGGTCCCCGTCGCACCGCATCACCTGAAGCCTGCGCGATACCCAAAAAGCTTCTCAATTGTTTGACCGGTACGCGCCCTGTAAACAGTTTCTTTACCACGCCCAGCGTCTGAGCGAAAAAATCTTGTGTGCGCCCAAACGCATAGCTTCCAGCCTGTGCCAGCGAGACTTTGTCGTACCCGACATCGAGATGATTCTGCACACCGATCTGCCAAACCTTCTCGTTGGGGTCGGAAAGCCCCTCCTGCGGGGTCACGGTCGTCGTAAAGGTTTTGTCCTGGCGCTGTACTTTCAGTCCGATTGGCCTGCCGCCAGATGAGCGAATGCCGTCGACGAATTCGCCCCAGTACGAGATCGGCTTGCCGTCCACTTCCAGGATTCTGTCGCCATCACGGAGCCCGGCTCGGTGTGCCGGAGTCGCGCGATCCGCAATATCGAGGGCGGCCTCGCTTGCCGGGTAACCGAAGAACTTGCGCACCCCAAATGCATCGACGGCACCCGCCTCTTTCGCGGTCGTGCTGATGGTGTGCTCCGTGCCGTTGTTGGAGACCGTTATGGTCACCGCCGCGTTCGCGTCCATCCGGTCAAGGGCTCCCAGTCCTTTCTCCCAATCCGGGTTCTTCAGGTCGTTCAACGCGACCACGCGGTCGCCCACCTTGAGTGGGCTGGAACCTGGCGTCACGGCCGTAAAGTACGACACCACCATGGGCTGGCGGTACAGCTTCAAAAAGGGCATGCCAAAGATCGCGCAAAAGCCGAAAAGCAAGATTACCGGGAACACGAAATTGATCGCAGGGCCCGCAAACGCGATCAACGCACGCTGCCAACGCGGCTTGCTCATCAATTCATCGGAAGCGCCGGTAGGAGTCTGATTGCCTGAATCCACGTCGGAAGGATCCTGCCCCGCCATGCGTACATAGCCGCCCAGGGGAAGCACGCTCACCCGATAGTCTGTATCGCCCCTCTTCCAACCAAACAGCCGCGGACCAAATCCGATGGAAAACACGTCCACACGGACTTTGAACAGCCGCGCCATGATGAAATGTCCCCATTCGTGAATGAGGATGATGACGCCCAGCACCAGGGCGACTCCAATCAAGATATCCAGGGCCATATTGTGAGCAACCTTCCTAGCCTGCGATGTAAATTACGAAGCCGCTAGCGCTGTACCCGCCAGCCGGCTTACTTCCTCTCTCGCTATTCGACGCGCTTCGGCATCGGCGGCGAGCACGTCGTCCATCTTGTCAATCCTCACTCGTGGAGTACGCGCCAGCACGCTCTCCACAACTTCCGGTATACCTAAAAACGGAATCCGCCGTTCAAGGAACGCGGCCACCGCAACCTCATCGGCTGCGTTTAACGCGCAAGGCCAAGCGCCCCCCTTTTTCATCGCTTCGCGGGCCAGGCGCAGGCAGGGATACCGCCGGGTGGAAACCTTCGCGAAGTCCAGGCGCTTCAGTTTGGTCCAATCCAGGTCTACCTGATTAGATGCCACCCTCTCTGGATAGGTTAACGCATATTGGATGGGCATGCGCATGTCGGTTGCGCCCAGTTGTGCGAGAACGGAACCGTCCACAAATTCCACCATCGAGTGAATCGTGGATTGCGGATGGATCACCACATCCACTTGCGCCGGCTTCATATCAAACAGCCAGCACGCTTCAATCACCTCGAATCCTTTATTCATCATGGTCGCTGAATCCACGGTTATCCGATTGCCCATCTTCCAGTTGGGATGCGCCAGCGCCTGCTCCGCCGTCGCTTCCGCCATTTTGCGGATTGGAGTTTTGCGAAATGGGCCGCCCGACGCCGTCAGCACCAGCTTGCGAACCTCAGTATGCTCTCCGCCTCGCAAACACTGATGCACCGCATTGTGCTCGCTATCGACCGGCAAAAGTTCTTTGCCGGCCTTATGCGCAGCGGCCATCACGATTTCGCCCGCCGCCACCAGCACTTCCTTGTTCGACAGCGCGATCGTCTTGCCAAGCTTTACTGCTTCGTAAGTCGCTTCCAGCCCGACGACGCCGACTGCCGCCGAAACCACAATGTCCGCGGAGCCGTGCGTCCCGACTGCCAGCATCCCTTGGCGACCGTGATGAATTGCCGGTAGCGGTGCAACTCCCTTTTCGCGCAAACGCGCAGCCAGCGCATCGGCCTTTTCCGAATCCGCGACGGAAACCAGCTCCGGCTGGTACTGCTCGATCTGCCGGGCAAGTTCGTCCAAATTATTGCCCGCAGCCAGCGCCACCACGCCAAACCGCCCGGCCAGAGCGTCCACGACGGACAAACACTGCCGCCCAATTGAACCTGTCGATCCCAAAATTGCGAGCTGCCTCACGGAACGAAGAGTCCTTCTTTAAGTAAACTCAGTATTTTATGTGGCCTGGAGCAAAACGTGATTTACGCGCGCGAGGAGTAAATCCACAACCAATAATACCAGACAACCGGAAACGTCAGAATCAGCGCATCAATGCGATCAAGGATTCCGCCGTGCCCGGGCAGCAGCGCACCTGAATCCTTGACTCCGGCACTGCGCTTGTACGCCGACTCCAGCAAATCGCCCATTTGTCCGGCCACGTTTCCCGCCGCTGCCATTCCCAGCACGTGCAGGGTCGCAATATTCACCCCGCCCCAATGCGCCATGGCCCACGCCACCAGCAACGAGCCCGCAAAGCTCGCCAACGCGCCTTCCCACGTCTTCTTGGGGCTCAAATGCGGAGCGAGCTGATGCCGCCCGAGCGCTCGACCGACAAAATACGCAGCCGTATCGCCAAACCACGTGATGACTAGGGCGAAAAGCAGCAGCCACTTTCCGGCTAACGAAACTCCGTGCAGCCGAATCGAATAGGTCAGCGGCAGTGCCACCAGCAGCAGCGCGCCCGAACTGATTCCCGCAGCCGGCAGCGCCTCTACCAGTGGCCTCCGCGTCGCTAGCGTCAGCGCCGCTATGCCCATCAGAAAAATAAACAGAACATCCGCGACCGCCGGCCCGGGAATCGCAAGCCGCCCAATCACCCGGTGCAGCGGCAATACGCTGCCAGGGGACTGTGCGTAATCCATGGCCCCCAGGTATTGCGCGAAAACCAGCCCGCACGCGCAGGCAGCCGTCCAAAATTTATACGCGCGATGCCCGATCGCGTCACCCAACGCAAAAAATTCAAACAATGCCAGCAGCATGACCCCGGCCAGCGCCACCGCAACCCACGCCGTAGGTGCACCAAGCACCAGACCCACCACCGCCGGTATCAACACCGCTGCGGTCGCGACGCGTTTCCAAGTCATCGAAAGTCAGTCCCCTGCACGCTGGCCGGATTAAAGGACCTTGTATGATAACGGGAGAGTCGTCGGGAAGAAAAAACAATTCGCAGCCGGGCAGGCTCAAAACCGCCGGATTTACTTGGCGCCAATTTCCGAAGCCATGGGCTCGCCTTCGTCGCTTTCGCCGATGCCGCCGTAGCGGCGATCGCGTTTCTGAAATTCCACAAAAGATTCCAGCAACCGCGCGCGATTAAAGTCCGGCCACAGGGTCTCTGTCACGAAGATTTCTGCATACGCGATCTGCCACAGCAGAAAATTGCTGACGCGCATCTCCCCGCTGGTGCGAATCAGCAGGTCCGGATCAGGCAGCCCGCCGGTGTAGAGATGCCGTTCAATATCCCCATCCGTCAGCTTTTCCACGCTGCCCGCCGCTCGCTTTTCGGCAAGCAAGGCGTTCGCGGCGTCCAGAATCTCCGCGCGCCCACCGTAGTTCAAGGCAATGCACAACACCATGCCGGCATTCCCTGCCGTAGCCTCGGTCGCTTCTCGCGTGTCTCGCTGAACCGCTTCCGGCAGCTCGTCCGGGCGCCCCAAAAACCGCATGCGAATATTGTTTCGCTGAATCAGCGGCATCTCCTGCCGAATGTACTCGCGCAAAAGCTGCATCAGAAAATCAATCTCCGTCTTCGGGCGCCTCCAATTTTCGACGGAAAAAGCATACAGCGTCAGCGCTTCAATCTTCAGTCGCGCGCAGGTCTCAATCGTGGTTCGTGCCGTCTCCGTGCCTTTGCGGTGCCCCGCAATACGCGGCAGGTGCCGTCGCTGGGCCCAGCGTCCGTTCCCGTCCATGATCACGGCAACGTGCCGCGGCAACCGGCTCAAATTCAGCTTTTCCAGCAGGAATGCTTCTTCGGCCGTGACAGTGCCGAGAGGGTGCGAGGCAGCGACGTGCAGCGTCTTGGTGGATTTGGCGTCAGTCACAGGCGTAGAAAATCGCTGGCCCCTTTATGCCACAAAGTTAACACGCCTTTTGCAGCCGCCGCAACGGGGTTATCTGGTATGTTGCGCGGACGGTACTGCGCAACGGACTTAGCGACTGGCGGCCGTGCGACGAAAAACTCACGACGATGCGTGGCCCAGAAGCTCCCGGATTGAGGAGTAGGCCACGACCATCGTGAGGGCGATCATGGCGAGCGTGCAGATCCACGCCACCCAATTGAACCCTTTGGGATTAGTCTTCTCGCCCATTAAGTCGCGCCGGTTCACCAGAATCAGCACGAAGATCATCACCACCGGCAGCAGGAATCCGTTCAGCACCTGCGACCACAGCAGAATCGCTTGCGCAAACCGCCCCAAAAACAACACGAAGACTACGCCCAGCGTAATCAACGCCGTATAAAGGCCATAAAAAATCTTGGCTTCGCCGAACTTGCGGTCGATGCCCGATTCGAATCCCATCGCTTCGCACACCACGTATGCCGTAGACAGCGGAAGAATCGACGCCGCAAACAGCGAAGCATTCAACAGGCCCAGAGCAAACAGCGCGGCGGCCCATTTGCCGGCCAGCGGCTTCAGGGCCAGCGCCGCCGTTCCCGCGTTATCGATCTCATGCACACCGCTGGTATAAAGCGTCGCAGAAGTGCAAACAATGATGAAGAACACGATCAGCATGCAGCTGATGCTGCCCACCAGCACGTCATTGCGCGTGGCGCTGTATTGTCTCGGCCCCACGCGCTTTTCTACCACCGCCGCTTGCAGATAAAAGTGCTGCCACGGCGCGATGGTGGTTCCTACCAATCCCGCCAGAATCACCATGTAGCTGGCGTTGAAGGGCGGTACCTGAACCGCTTGCCGCACCGTCGGAATGTAGTGCATCAGTTGGGGCGGCAACAGATGCAGGAGCGCGATCAGCCAATCCGGCTTGGCCAGGAACGCTGAAATCACGTACGAGAAATACACCACACAAACGGTCAGAAAAATCCGCTCCACGGCTTTGGCCGTTCCCGCCACCACCAGCGCCCACACCAATAATCCCGCCAGCGGCACGGATACGAAGCGGCTGATGCCGAATACCTCGCTGGCCCAAAAGACGCCCGTAAATTCTGCCATCACATTGCCCAAATTCACGATCAACACCAGCGCCATCAAGACGAAAGTCACGCGAAATCCAAATTCTTCCCGAATCAGGTCCGACAACCCTTTGCCTGTCACTGCGCCCATGCGCGAACACATCTCTAGCGACACATACAGCGCAATCGTCATTGGGATGAGCGACCACAGCACGGTATTTCCAAACTTCGCTCCCGATTGCGCGTACGTATAAATGCCGCCCGCGTCGTTGTCCACGTTCGACACAATCAAACCCGGGCCGACCACGGCCAGAAACAGCGCTATACGCCGCCGGTACGGACGCACCACCCCCATCACGCGTTCCACGCGCTCCGTCCACCCCGCCCACTGCGCCTCGATGGTTTCCTTATTCCACATAGCCTTCGTCTGCTTGCACTCCCCGAAAAACGCTCTTCGTCAGCTTTGACTTCTTTGCCTCGTTTTTCTACTTCAGCAACTTCGACACCACATCATCCACCGTCACCGTTCCCATCGGACGCCCTTCCTCATCCACAATCGTCAACATCCGCAGGTTGTACTTATCAAAAATCTCAAACACTTCCTTGTCGCTGGCGTCCGGCGGAAGCGACAGTAAAGGCTCCATTTTCAGATCCGAAAGGGTCTGCTCCGGATGCGCCAGCAGCAAACGCGCCAGCGGCACCGTGCCGGAAAACTGCGCTGCCTTGTCCAGCAGTACAATCGTGTCCAGCTGATCCAGGTTCAATTCCTGCTCCCGCATCCACTCCAACACTTCCTCCCGCGTCGCTCCCTCTCCAACAAACACAAAATCCGTATTCATCATCCCGCCCGCCGTGGCAGGATCGAACTCCAGCAACTCCCGCACGTCCGCCGCTTCCTGACCAGGCATTTCTTCCAGCAGCTCTTCTGAAGTCTCCCGCGGCAAATCCGCCAGCAGGTCCGCCGCAGCGTCCGGCGCCATCTCTTCCAGAATGTCCGCCGCTTTCTCCGGATCGAGCCTTTCCACGATCTGTGAAGTCAGCCGCGCATCCAATTCCCCCAACACCGCCGCCGCCGTCTCTTCATCGAGCGACGCGATGATTCCCTGCCTCTCCGCGGCGGACAGGTCTTCCATGATGTCGGCCAGGTCCGCCGGGTGCAGGTCCTCCAGCTTTTCGTGCGTGATGCGCAGCTTCACCCGCCGCAGCGGATCGGGCTCCACTAGATTCACGAACTCCCAACGAATCGAGCTCGGCGGCAGTTGCTGCTGCACTTTGCGAATAAATTTTTGCGGCGCGATCCCCTGAAACAACCGCCGCACCGCTCCCGGCAGCCCCACGTCCACCTGTGTCACCCGCAGTTCCACGTTGCCATTGGTGCGCTGCTCCGCCAGGTCCACGTCATTCACGCGCACTACCTTGCGCCCACTGGTGTCGATGATTTGCTGATCGAGCAAATCCTTTTGCACTGCCAGCCACGCCTCATTCGGCTCATATGGCTCTAGCAGCCGCTCGTTCACATTCAAGCGCATCGTCCCCGGAGCCACCGACGCCACCTGGTCGTAGCGGGCCACCAAAGGTTGGAAGCTTCCCCGCCCCAGCAAATAGTGGGCAATCCGGTTCGGCTGGTCCGCCGGCTCGATAAAAAACTCTTTGATCTTGCCGACGTAGTTCCCCTGCGAGTCATACGTCTTCGCTCCCATCAACTCTGTCGCGTACAGCATGGTCGCCTCTCCGTAGCACCGACTTCCGTCTCTGCAGCGGCTTCTACGTCACCAAGTGGTAGGTACCTGTGGACTCCCCTACTGCCACAACCGGCAGCGCATCCGCCACCTTCGTGCTCTTCACCGAATCCGGCTCCCCTAAAAAAGCAAAAAGCCCGCATGCCGGAAGTCGCGGCCGCGGGCGCACTGCTCACGTATGTTCCCAGCCCTAGCCGCCGATGAGCTCCTCCTCCATGCGGACAAACCCCTCTCGTCCTTTGGAGGTCATCCGCAAAATCCGTCCTGCTCGCTGACATCTTCCGGCGCGGCCGCGAGATCCAGGCTCAGGTTCGTTGGGTGAGTTCATCTAAAAACTTTACTCCAGTCGTAGTGATAAGCCGCTCGGCGCGCTATGTCAATCAAAAAAGTTCACTTACGAAAATTTCCTGCTGCTTTTTTTCCGCACTTCTCGTGCTCGCTCACTTCTTTTTCGTTTCGAACAGCATATTTCCCGGCGCGACGCCCTTCCTGCGGCAATCTTCCGCATATAATGTGAGGTAATTCTTAACCAGATAGTCGCGCCGCGAAAATCCCAGGGTTTCCGCAGCCCGATCAATCGCCTCAGGCGGCCCTTCCAGCTCCACGTATACCCCCACCGGCGTCTCATCCACTTCGATCAACAAATCCTTCGCCCACCGCTCTTTCGCTCCCAATTTCCATGTCGTCCGGTACTTCTCATACGAAAACCAGCCTCGCATCCCGAGTCCTTCGAAAATCTTCGTCAATGCACCGCTGTCCGTCAACTCCGTCTCCGTTTCTTCCCGCACCTTGAACCGCCCGCCCTCTTCATCCACTCCCCGCACCATCGGCTGCTTGAACGTCAGCACCATCCGTTTCGCAGCGCTCGCCTTCTCCTTCCCCCCAGCAGTCTCCGTTCGAATGCGCAACAGCTGGCCGTGCTTCGCCAGCCCTCCTTCCGGGGTATCAAAAATCGTGTTGAACTCATGCACCCGGCCATCCCCGGCCCCCACAGTCTTCGCACCCATCTTCTTCAGCTTGCGCTGAAACCCTTTCAGATCCCGAACCTCAAGTTTAATTTCCGTCTCTTTCGCCATCGACCGTTCCTCGCGCCGAGCTCGATTTCCACACCGTAGCCGGCTCGACTTTTTCCCCCGCCCAACTTCCGTTAGTATAACCAACGCGCACCCCTCACCCCGGCAACTCACCGGCTGCGCTTCACATAACGGAAAATGGACACCAGGAATCTTCAGGAGAACGCTTTCGCCATTGGTACCGCCCCCCCGGCCCAACCGCCGGTCGCGGCTCGCAAACCCGCCGCGCATCTCCTCCACGGAGACCTTCGCAGCGACGACTACGCCTGGCTGCGCGAAAAAGAAAACCCTGCCGTCATCGAGCACCTCCAGGCCGAAAACGCCTACACCGATGCGACACTTAAGCCCACCGAGGCCTTTCAGGAGTCTCTCTACAACGAGATGCTCTCCCGCATCCAGCAAACCGACCTCTCCGTTCCCTATCGCCTCCGCGGTTATCTCTACTCCAGCAAAACCATCGAAGGCCAGCAGTACCCTCTCCATCTTCGCCGTATTGCCGACCATGCAAACGCCGCCGATCAAACTCTCCTCGATCTAAACAGCCTATCCCAGGGCCACTCCTTCCTCGGCCTCGGCTCGTTTGAAGTCTCTGACGACAACCACCTCCTCGCCTATTCCACCGACACCACCGGGTTCCGCCAATACACGCTGCAGATCAAGGATCTCCGCACTGCCGAACTCCTGCCCTTCCGCGTCGAACGCGTCACCTCCGCCGCCTGGTCCGCCGATAACCGCTTTCTCTTCTATGTAGTCGAAGATCCCCTCACCAAGCGTGCCCATCGCCTTTATCGCCACATCCTC
Source organism: Candidatus Eiseniibacteriota bacterium (assembly GCA_035607085.1). Taxonomy (GTDB): domain Bacteria; phylum Acidobacteriota; class Terriglobia; order Acidiferrales; family UBA7541; genus Acidiferrum. Next base: position 19,959 of record DATMZI010000089.1, read on the forward strand.
GGCGAGTCCGTCGGCGCCGACCAACTCCTCTATGAAGAATCCGACGAGCGATTCCACATTGACATCGAGCGCTCCCGCAGCGGTGCTTATCTCATCCTCATCATCAACAGCCACACCACCAGCGAAATTCGCTTTCTCTCCGCGGGCAACCCGCTCGGCGAATTCCAACTGATCGCCCCCCGCGAAGACCATCACGAATATTACGCCGACCACCATCCTGCTCTCCCCTTCGCGCAAAATCTCCTTGGCACGCCCGATGTCTTCCTCATCCGCACCAATTCCGGAGGCCGCACCTTCCGTTTAGTCGCCGCTCCGGTCTCCGATCCCCAGCGCTCCAATTGGCGTGAACTCATGCCCAATCGCCCCGCCGTCATGCTGTCCGCCGTCGAAGCCTTCCGCTCTCACCTAGTCCTCCTCGAACGCGAAAGCGGCCTCCCCTTCCTCCGCATCCTCCCGCTGGATGATTCGTCCTTTGATCTCCTCGCCTCCTCCTACCGGATTCCCTTTGCCGAGCCCGCCTACAATGCCGCTCCCGGCGCTAATCCTGAATTCGATCAATCCGACTTCCGCTACACCTACGAATCCTTCATCACCCCACGGTCGGTCTTCGACTTCGACATCGCTACTCGCGTCTCCAAGCTCCGCAAACAGCAGCCCGTCCTCGGCGGCTACGACCCCTCGCTCTACATCATCGAACGCCTCCACGCCACGGCCTCCGACGGCACGCAAATCCCCATCTCCTTCGTCTCGCGCAAAAACACTCCTCGCGACGGCTCGGCACCCCTCCTCCTCTACGGTTACGGCAGCTACGGCCTCTCCATGCCCGTCAATTTCAACTCGAATCGCTTCAGCTTGCTGGACCGCGGCGTCTCCTACGCCATCGCCCACATCCGCGGCGGCGGCGAACTCGGCAAGCCCTGGCATGACGCCGGCCGCATGCACAACAAACAGAACACCTTCACCGATTTCACCGCCGCGGCCGAATTTCTCATTGCCCGCAAATACGCCAGCGCCCGCAAGCTCATCATCCAGGGCGGCAGTGCCGGCGGCCTCCTCATGGGCGCCGTCACCAACATGCGTCCCGATCTTTTTCGCGCCGTCATCAGCCAAGTCCCTTTCGTCGACGTCCTCAACACCATGCTCGATGCCTCGCTCCCTCTCACAGTCGGAGAATACGAAGAGTGGGGCAACCCGCAAATCGCCACCGACTACTTCTACATGAAGTCCTATTGCCCCTACACCAATCTCACGCGCCAAGCCTATCCCGCCATGCTCGTCAAGACCGGCATCAACGACTCGCAAGTCATGTACTGGGAACCCGCCAAATACGTGGCCAAACTCCGCACCCTCAAGACCGATTCACTTCCCCTGCTCTTCAAGATCAACATGGGCGCGGGTCACGGCGGCGCCTCCGGCCGCTACGACTACCTCCGCGAAATCGCCCTGGACTATGCCTTCGTCCTGTCCCAACTAGGCGTCCACTCATGATATTTCGCCGCGCAACAACGCCGACCGCCCTGACACTACGAGCGAAGCCAGAAATCTCTTTTTCTTCCGCTCCCCCCAACTTCTTCAAATGACCGATCCCACTACACCCCTCATGCAGCAGTACCACGCGATCAAATCGCGCTATCCGCATGCGCTGCTGCTCTTCCGTCTCGGCGATTTCTACGAACTGTTCTACGAAGACGCCCTGCTCGCCTCTCGCGAACTGCAAATCACCCTCACCTCCCGCAATCGCGAAAAGGGCCAGCCTATCCCCATGTGTGGCGTTCCTTACCACGCCGCCGACGGCTATATCGCCCGGCTCATCCGCGCCGGATTTAAAATCGCCATTTGCGATCAAATGGAGCCACCCGGCCCCGGCAAAAAAATCGTTCGTCGCGAAGTCGTCCGCGTCATCACTCCCGGCACCGCCACCGACGTAGCCGTCCTGGACGCCAAAGAAAACAATTTCCTCGCGTCCGTCTACCAGAGCCACGCCGCCGGCATCATCGGCCTCGCCTTCGTCGATCTCTCCACCGGAAAATTCCAGTGCACCGAATTTGCCGGCGCCGGCGCCGAAGAATCCCTCCGCGATGAGCTCCAACTCCTCCACCCCCGCGAAACATTATTACCCCGCCCATCCCAGCTTTTCGAAACGGCCAAGAACTCTCTCCTCGACGGCACCGGGGGTGTCGAAAGTCGCATCGACGACTGGGCCTTCCAGCACGACTACGCCAACCGCATCCTCCGGGAGCAATTCGGCGTCGCCGAACTCACGGGCTTCGGCCTCGATGGACATCTCCAGGCACTCGCCGCCTCCGGCGCCATTGTCCACTACCTCCGCGAAAACGCCGCCAAACAACCAGAATCATCAAACGGCTTAGCGGCGAATGGCGAATCCGCTGTCGCGGCTCTTCAACACCTCGATCGTGTCCGCTATTACCAACAGCACGACGCTCTGGTCCTCGACCCCGTCTCGGTCCGCAATCTCGAACTCCTCTCTCCCATCTTTTCCGACGACTCCGCCAAAAACGCCACTACCACTCTGGTGTCCGCTCTCGACGTTACCGTCACCGGAATGGGCGCCCGCTTGCTCCGCTCCTGGATTCTCCGCCCCCTCATCGATCGCAAATCCATCGAAGCTCGTCTTAACGCCGTCGCCCACTTCGCCCAGCAAACCGTGGTCCGCGGCGAAATCCGCAAAGAGCTTCGCGGCATTCAGGACCTCGAGCGCCTCACCAGCCGCATCACCCTCGGCCATGCCGGACCACGCGAACTTGTGGCTCTCCGCAAATCCCTCGCTCAGCTTCCCGTGCTGCGCAACTTCCTAACCCCGCCACCCACCGGCGGCAGCGAACTCCTTCGCCGCCTGCACGATGAGATCGATGAACTCATCGATGTTCGCGAACAACTCGAGCGTTCCATCGCCGACGAACCTCCCGCGCTCGCCTCCGATCCCGGTATGATTCGCTCCGGCTATCACGCTGAACTCGACGAACTCCGCAACCTCAGCCAGCACAGCAAACAGATCATCGCCGCCATGGAAGAGCGCGAGCGCAAGCGCACCGGCATCAACTCCCTCAAGATCCGCTTTAACCAGGTCTTCGGCTATTACATCGAAATCTCCAAGCCGAATTTGCATCTGGCGCCCACCGATTTCGAGCGCAAACAGACTCTCGTCAACGCCGAGCGCTTCACTTCTCCCGAACTCAAAGAATACGAACGCAAAATCCTCGCCGCCGACGAACGCATCCTGGAAATCGAACGGCAGCTCTTCGTCGACATTCGCTCCAGCATCGCCGCCAAAGCTGTCCGCCTGCGTCGTACCGCTTCCGCCGTCGCTCAGCTGGACGTGCTCGCCGCCTTCGCAAAACTCGCCGCCGATCGCGGCTACGCCCGCCCCCAATTCAACGAAGCCGGCGAACTGCTGCTGGTCGCGGCTCGCCATCCGGTGATCGAAGAAATCCTGCGCCAGAAAGGCGAACGTTTCGTCCCCAACGATCTTTATCTTGAACCGCGGCACCAGCAACTTCTTCTCATCACCGGACCGAACATGGGCGGCAAGTCCACCTATCTTCGCCAGGCAGCGCTCATCATCCTCATGGCACAAATGGGCTGCTTCGTTCCCGCGCGGCAGGCCAAACTCCCCATCACGGACCGCATCTTCACACGCATCGGCGCCAGCGACAACCTCGCCCGCGGCCGCTCCACCTTCCTGGTCGAAATGTCTGAAGTCGCTTCGATCCTCAGCCATGCCACTCCCTCCAGCCTGGTGCTACTCGACGAAGTCGGCCGCGGCACGGCCACTTTCGACGGCCTCTCCATCGCGTGGGCCGTCGTCGAACATCTCCAGAAACACACTCGTGCCCGCACGCTCTTCGCCACCCACTACCACGAGCTCACCGAACTCGCCGATCTTTTACCAGCCGTACAGAACGTCCACGTCGCCGTGAAAGAAACGCCCAACGAAATTATCTTTCTCCGCCATGTAGAACCCGGCAGCGCCAGCAAATCCTACGGCATTGAAGTCGCCCGCTTGGCCGGCCTTCCTCGCTCCGTCATCGAACGCGCCCGCGAAGTCCTCCGCAAGCACGAACAGTCCGAACACGAACTAAGCGAACGCCTAACCCCCGGCGCCTACAGCGCCGACGCCGGCAACGCAAATCTAGCGCCGGGCATCACCCCGGCATCTTCCGCCCCTGCCATCAGGCGCCAGGAAATGCTCTTCACCCCGATCGACCGCGCCGTGCTCGAAAAACTCCACTCCGTAGACCTCGACCAACTCACTCCACTCGAAGCCTTAACGCTCCTGGCCGCCCTAAAAAAACAGATCTCCTAGGCTCCCCTCTCCTAATGGCGCAGCAAGCTGCGCGCGAACTTCTCAACCACCATCACGCTTGGAAGGGCACCGCCATGTGGCGCAGGTTTGTGGGAAGCGCGGAAGCTCTGCTTCCGCTTTTGCAACTTCGTCCCTGCCTGACAAATCCAGCGGGAGCTTGCTCCCGCCCAAAGAGGAGTCAAACGAACTTCCCCGTATTCTCTTCAACGCTTCCACGCCACCGCCGCGTTCACTCTTTGCACTCCCCCACTCTCCTCTTTTCTGTGTCCGCAGCGCCCTCTGTGTTAAAAATTTCTTTCACACAATGCCATGCCCTCTCCGGCAAAACTCGTTCTCGGCATGATGTCCGGCACTTCTGCCGACGGCATAGACGCCGCACTCGTAAAAATTTCTGGCTCCCCGCCCAATCTGAAAATCAATCTCCTGAACCACTCCCACCAATCCTTCCGGTCGCAAATCCGCAAGGAAATTCTGCGTGTTGCCGAGCAAAATCCCCTCACCCCAAGAGAATTCAGCCAGTTCCATGCCCGCCTCGGCCACCTCTACGCCGAAGCCGCCCTCTTTGCCTGCAAAAAATTCCGCATCTCACCGGGCAAAATCGATCTAATCGGCAACCACGGCCAGACCATCTTCCACCAGGGCGTACCAGCCAACTTTCTGGGCGCAAAAACCGCCTCCACCCTGCAACTCGGCGACGGCTCCATCATCGCCAATCTCACCGGCATCGCCACCGTCACCGACTTCCGGCTCGCTGACATCGCACGAGGCGGGCAAGGGGCACCACTGGTTCCATTCGCCGACTATGCCCTCTACCGCCACAAGAACCTCGGCCGCATCAGCCTTAACATCGGCGGCATCGCCAACGTCACCGTCATCCCCCCCAACGCCAAACCTTGCGATGTCTTCGCTTTCGACACCGGCCCCGGCAACATGCTCGTCGACGCCCTGGTCCACCACTTCACCCACGGCCGCCTGCGCTACGACAGAAACGCCGCTGGCGCCCGCAAAGGCCATCTCCACCGTGAACTCCTCTCACATCTCCTCAGCGACCCTTATTTCAAACTCCGTCCGCCCAAATCAACCGGTCGAGAATATTTCGGCGCCAATTACGTAAGAAAGCTTCTTGGCGTAGCTCGTCGCCACAAGCTGAAACCCAACGATTTGCTACACACCGTCACGGTCTTCACCGCCGCGTCCATCGCCGAATCCATCCACCGCTTTGTCCTGCCCCAATGCAAAATTCAGCAACTCGTCGTCTCCGGCGGCGGCGCCCAAAATCCCCTCCTCCTCTCGCAACTCGCGGCATTTCTTTCTGCTTC
>DATMZI010000099.1:0-13468 GCA_035607085.1 Candidatus Eiseniibacteriota bacterium
CGGTCACCGGCGAAAACATCTGTTTGACGACCGCACGGTGCTTCTCCCAAAACTTAGCGGCAGAGCTCCATTGATTGATGACGTCTTGGTTGATCTGCATGAACAAAAGTATAACTTCGGGGCAGAGCGTGCGGAAGCTGAGAGGGGAAGATGCGGGCCGAGCGACGGTGATCTTGCGAGGCGAGGAGAAGCGGCTGCGGACCACCTGGTCCTCCCTAGACTTGGCATGCGGGTAGAGCAGATATGTCTTGCGCGAGTGGCGCGTACAGGGTACAACTCGGAGAATGGCGGAAGCTTCCGAACGACATTCCTTTTTGGTTCGTGTCACGCATTGGCTGACGACATTTGCGTTTTTAGCCCTGCTGGTGACTGGAGTAGAGATTGTCGTTTCGCACCCGCGGTTTTATTGGGGCGAAGTCGGCAACGTCAACACCAAGCCGCTATTCCACATACCGATACCGGCCTCCAGGGCGAAGGTGCCCACTGGCTACGGCTACACGCTGCCTGACCAGAATGGATGGAGCCGGTATCTTCATTTTCAGTCGGCCTGGGTGCTGGTCTTGACTGGCCTGGTGTATGTGGGCGTCGGATTGTTTCGCGGGCATTTCCGGCGCGAGCTGCTTCCCGCGCGGTCGGACCTTTCCGCGAGACGACTTACGAGCTCGATTGCCGAGCACTTGCGTTTCAAGAGGCCGGGCGCGGAACAAGCATGGTCTTACAACGTACTGCAGCGATTGGCCTACCTGCTGATTATTTTTGTCGGGTTTCCCTTGATTGTGTGGACCGGGCTGGCCATGTCGCCTTCGTTTGTTTCGGCGTTTCCCGCCGCGGTGAACGTATTAGGCGGGCAGCAATCGGCGCGCACGCTGCACTTTTTGCTGACGGGAGCGCTGGTACTTTTTCTTTTGGTCCACATCTGGATGGTGATTCTTGCGGGATTCTGGAGACTTGTGCGGGCCATGATTACCGGACGCGCTGGCGGGCAATGATTGCGGGACGCGCTGCCGCGCGCTGGGCGTCTTCAGTTGACGCGGGCCGGCTCGTTGCGTCAACCGAGGGCGGCCGAAATGTGGCACGCAAAGGCGCACCTACTGGGGGGCGAGAGGAGCGGGCATGAGCAAGCTAACGCGACGGCAATTGATTACCGCGGGCGCTGTGACCGTGGCGGGTGCGGGCGGACTCGCCGTCGCGGCAAAGATTGCCCGCCGCTATGGACTGGTACCTCCGGATTCCGGTGGCGTGTACGGACCGGGCGCGACCCTGACGTATGCGGCGCAGCGGTTGTTGACCCGCCACTCGCTGGCGCGCGAGTTTTCCAGGAGCCAGATGTCCGCAAAACCGTTCGCCAATGAAGTCGCGCCGTTGGGAGACGAATTCGCGCGGCTGCAGAAAGCGGGCTTCGCTGACTGGCGCCTGACCGTGGATGGAACCGTCGCGCATCCGGCAGCGTTCTCGCTGGCCGAGCTGCGCAGCTTTCCTCGGCGCAGCCACATCACCATGATCCAGTGCGAAGAAGGCTGGTCGTACATCGCCGAATGGACTGGCGTTCCACTCTCGCACGTTTTGGAGGTAGTTGGCGCGGCCCCGCAGGCGCGGCATGTGGTCTATCGTTCGTTCCAGACCGACTGGTGGGAGAGTATCGACATGGCCGATGCGCTGCATCCGCAAACGCTGCTGGCGCACGAAATGAATGGAGGCGAGCTGCCGGTCGGGTTTGGCGGACCGCTGCGGATGCGCGTCACGCGGCAACTCGGCTACAAGAGCGTCAAATACATTACGCATCTCACCGTCACCGATAACGTCAAGCAATTTGGCAAGGGCCTCGGGTCAGCGTCCCCTGAGGCTGGCTACTCGTGGTTTGCGGGCATTTGAACGGGCCCCCATACGTGGCTGCGTTTTTCGGGTTGTGGCCTTCCAGCCTTCGCGGCAACGGAGGCCTTGGCAGCCACGTCGCGCGGCCTGTCTTGAATTGGTTCCGGATTTCCCGTTAGGCTTCATTCCAATCTGCAAAAAGATGAACTGAGAGGAACAGGTATGCGAAAAGGGCTAGTGCTTGGTGGAACGTTGTGCGTCGTGGTGATTGCGGGGTGTGGTTCATCTGGAGTTGTGGACGACCACGGTGCGGCGGCGGAACAGATACGGAAGCTGGATGAGCAATGGTCGGCGACGGCGGCAAAAAACGATCTGGATGGCACTTTGGCATTTTATGCGGAAGACGCAGTGGTGTTGCCGGGGAATGCGCCGATCGCGACGGACAAGAAAACGATACGCGAGTTGTGGGTGGGGATGCTGGGGCCGAATTCGGCGGTGTCGTGGAAAGTGACGAAGGCGGAGGTGGCGAAGTCGGGCGAGCTGGGCTATCTCTACGGAACGTACGAATTGACGATCAAGGATCCCAACGGCGGGCCGGGCGAGCACGATCGCGGCAAGTTGGTGGAAATCTGGAAGAAACAGGCGGACGGAAAATGGAAGTGCGTTGTGGATACGTACAACTCGGATTTGCCGATGGCGACGCCTGCGGCGCAGAAGTGATGGCGAGTGCGCAGAGCAGAAGGAGGGAAGAACTCACCTTGAAACGCAAGGGTGGGCCACCCGGCGGTGCGACTGAGAACTATAGATGCCATAAAATTTCGCCTTCCATTGATATCGGTGCCAGCTGTGCTCGATTGGCTGAAGAAGAAACCACCATTCACAAACACCAGAAATTCGTGAAGCCCTTTTTGGCGACATGCTCCTTGCTCAATGGACATCGGCTGGGTCGGACTCTGAGCCATGGATTTCTTTTGCGCGCGCACGCGACTTCATGGAATCTGGCGACAAGAAAAATGCCACAGCACTCCTCCAGCGGATTCTGGAAATGCGCGACTTTGAGTAAGAGAGTTGGGCGTCGCTCCGCCTCAAAGCGAGGAAAAGCAGGTCCTCGGCGTCGTGGTGGAGGTGGGAATGAATGGTGGTACGGATTTGGTTGTAGGTTACGCCGACCATCGCGCCCGACATTACAGCTACGGTGGCGCGGCGGTTGTTTGGGAAAGGCCTAACGACACCCTTGACCAAGCGATTGAGGAATTGTTGCGGAGCGGCAGCACAGCGGCAAGGGTGATGGGCCCATGGAAAGGAGCCAGACCTCCGGCACCTGGCAGTTGGGCCAGAGTTAACTTCCTCACTCCGGGTGGCCTGCACTTCGGTGAAGGCCTCTCGACACTCTCGCCAAGGACAAATTAGGCGGTCCAGTAATTGCCGCAGGTGTCGGGCTTATGCAGCGCCTCATGAAGCTCACTGCAAAATAAAGATCAGGAATTGCTGCGCGCGGGATTTGTTTGGGAGTCCGGGACGTGTGCCATAGCGCCCTACAGAGATCGCAATGCAAAGCGCCGAGCGGTTCTGCGCCAGACCAGCAACAGAACGATGCCAATGAGGATCAGCGCGAGGGAGAGGCCGACCCAGAGGCCGAGCGCTCCCCAGTTACGGCGGAAACAGAGCCATGCGCCTAAGGGAAGGCCGATGATCCAGTAGGCAGTGAAGTGGCAGAGCATGGGCGTGCGGGTGTCACCAGCGCCGCGGAGGGCGCCGGTGGCTACGGACTGGATGCCGTCGAAGAGCTGGAAGGCGGCTCCGGCGGCGAGCAGAGCGGCGGTGTTGCGGATGACGGTGGCGTCGGTGGTGTAGATGCGGGCGATCCACTGAGGAGCGGCGAGCAGGACGACGCCGGCGAGGGTCATGAATCCAGCTCCGATGAAAATGGCTGTGCCGCCAGCGACCGTTGCTCCGTGGGGATCTTTGCGGCCGAGGGCTTGACCGACACGGACTGCGGCGGCGGAGGCGATGCCGAGCGGGACCATGTAGGTGAAAGCGACGGTGTTGAGCGCGATCTGATGAGTGGCTAAAGGAACCGGGCCGAGGCGGGCGATAAGCGCCGTGACGGTGGCAAAGACGCCGCTTTCCAGTGTGAACTGCATGGCGGCGGGAATGCCGAGCGCGATGAGGCGCTTGATGCGCCGGAGATCGGGGTCGACGGGAGTCTTCAGAAGCTCGGTGCGATGTTTGCGGTCGTACCAGAAAAGATAGCCGATGAGGACGGCGGCCATGTAGACACGGGCGATAGCGGTGGACCAGCCGGAGCCGACGGTGCCCATAGCGGGAAAGCCCCACTTGCCGTAAATGAGCAGCCAGTTGAAAACGGCGTTGACGATATTTGCTGTGACCAGCGCGAAGGCGACGGGACGAACCATGTTCATCGCTTGCAGGCAGCGGCGCACGGCGAAGTACAGCAGAAGAGGGAGCAAGCCCCAGGCGAGAGCTTTAGTGTAGGGAATGGTCAGCGAGGCTACGTTGGGGTCGACTCCCCAGGAACGGAAAAGGCGCGGTAGGAGCCAGACAGGTGCTGCGAGAATCGGCGTGAGCGCGACGCTGAGGTAGACGCTGTTGATGAGCGAGCGGTGGCAATCTTCGCGCTGGCCTGCGCCAAAGGCTTGCGAGACGAGCGTGTCCAGGCCGAGGAGTAATCCTTCCCCGAAAAGCGCGAGGACCATGAAGACGGCGGAGCCAAGACTGACGGCGCCCATGGCCATGGCGCTGTTGGGCAGGCGCCCGACCATCATAGTGTCCACGATGGTCATGCTCATCCAGCCGAGTTCGGCGAGTACGAGCGGTAGGGCGAGGCGGAGCGTGGGCCGGATTTCGGCGGCGTAAGTTTGTGCGCGTGCGCTCACGGGGTGCAAGAAGTTTACGGGCGACGGTGCGATGGAGCAAATTTGCGGCGGGAAATTCAGAAATTCACGACCGAGCTTAAGGGCGCGCGGATGCGGTGAGCGGTTGCGAGCTTTGGTCGACGGGGCGTGTGGAGTATGCTGTGGCGCCGGAGGAAACATGAGATCGAATTCATATCTTTTTGTAAGGCGCGCGTTAGCGGGTTTTGCTTGGCTCTTGCTGATTGGGATTTTGTCGCCTGCGCAGCAGCCTGGCCCTACGTCCGGCGATAAGACGGTGGCGACGCCGGGCATTCCTTCGACCGGATTTGCGGGACTGGATCAATACCGGGCGTCGCGGATTGCGATGTTCACGGACGACTATGGGCAGTTGACGCGATATCGCGCGGCTAATGCGGAATCGAAAGGGGCGGCGGCGCAAAACCGCGTGGTGTTTTTTGGTGATTCGATCACCGACACTTGGAAGCTGGAAAACTATTTTCCCGGCAAGCCGTATGTGAACCGTGGGATCAGCGGGCAGACGACGCCGCAGATGCTGGTGCGGTTCCGGCAGGACGTGATCGACTTGCAGCCTAAAGTGGTGCTGATACTCGCGGGGACGAACGACATCGCGGGGAATACCGGCCCGATACGCACCGAGGACATTGAGGCAGACCTGGCCAGCATGGCGGACCTGGCCAAAGCGCACGGCATTGCGGTAGTTCTTGCGTCGGTACTGCCGGTACACAACTACACCCCGAAATCGCTGGATTTTTTTGCGCAGCGGCCGGGAGCGAGGATCCTGGAAGTGAATCGCTGGCTGCGGGAATACTGCGGGAGGAATGAGATCGTGTATCTGGATTATTTTTCGGCGGTGGCGGATGAAAAGGGATTGCTGAGGAAGGAGTTGGCGGAAGATGGGCTGCATCCGAATGACGCGGGTTTCAAGATCATGGCACCGCTGGCGGAGGCGGCGATTGCGAAGGCTTTGCCGGCGCGGTAGTGACTTGCCGCTGGGAGCCGGGAGCCCGGCGGGCGGATACCCGGAGGGTAGGTGGACGGTCGAGATCCTTCGCGACGCGTTGCGGCTCAGGATGCCAGCAGCCCCGCGCTCAGTGCTAGTGCAGAAGATTGGCGAACAAACCGGAGTTGATCAAGGCGGAGACGGCGTTGATATCGGGCGCGAGCGCGCGGTCTTCGGTGACCTTGGGGGATTTGCCGCGGATGCCGGCATAGCCTTGCGAGGCGAGCGAGCCGGTTCTTAGCGGCGCGAGAAGATCAATGCCCTGGCAGGCGCAGAGAAGTTCGATGGCGAGGATGTGCTGGAGATTGCGGAGCATTTTGTCAAGGCGCCGCGCACCGCTCATGCCCATGGAGACGTAGTCTTCCTGATTACCGCTGGTGGAAATGGAATCCACGGAATGCGGCGCGGCGAGAGCTTTATTTTCGCTGGCGAGAGCGGCGGCGGTGACCTGAGCGATCATGAAGCCGGAGTTTAGGCCAGGCTCGGGTGTGAGAAATGCCGGCAGCATGCTGGTGAGCGGATTGGTCATCTGCTCGATGCGGCGTTCCGCGATGCCGCCGAGCGTGGCGATGGCGATGGCGACCTGATCGGCGGCCATGGCCAGTGGTTGGCCGTGAAAGTTACCGCCGCTGATGATGTCGCCTTCGCTGTTTTCTTTTACAAAAACTAGAGGATTATCGGTAGCGCTGTTGAGTTCAACTTGCGCGAGTTCGCGAGCTTGCGAAAGCCCATCGCGCACGGCGCCGTGGACTTGCGGAGTGCAGCGCAGACTGTAGGCGTCCTGCACGCGAGCGTCTTTTTCGGTGGAGCGATGCGATTCGCGAATTTCACTGCCCTCGTTCAAATGCGCAAGGTTGCGCGCGGTGCGGCCCGCGCCGGAGTAGGGGCGGGCGTGCATGATGCGTGAGTCGAAGGCGCCGGGGCTGCCGCGGAGGGCATCAAGAGAGAGGGCTGCGGCGACATCGGCGGTGTCCGCGAGGTTGTCGGCCTCGCGTAGCGCAAGGCTGAGGAGCGCCAGCATGCCTTGAGTGCCGTTGAGGAGAGAGAGGCCTTCTTTGGCTTCGAGCGCAACCGGAGTGATTTTCGCGCGGCGCAACGCTTCGCCGCCGGCAAGAATTTCGTCATTGAGTTCGGCCGAGCCTTCGCCAATGACCACTTGCGCGAGGTGTGCGAGAGGCGCGAGATCACCCGAAGCGCCGACGGAACCTTGTGAGGGGATGACCGGATGAACTTTAGCGTTGAGCATGGCGCAAAGAGTTTCGACCGTACTGGGACGAACGCCGCTTAGACCTTTGGCGAGCGCATTGGCGCGGAGCAGAATCATCGCGCGGGTTTCGGGTTTGCGGAGCGGTTCGCCCACTCCGCAGGCGTGCGAGCGGACTAGATTGATTTGCAGCTGGCGGACTTGTTCGGAAGAAATGCGGACGCTGGCGAGTTTGCCGAAGCCGGTGTTGATGCCGTAGGCGGTTTTACCGGAGGCGACGAGCTTGTCCACGACAGCGCGCGAGGCATTCATGCGCTCGGCGGCGGCGGCAGAAAGAGAAACTGTCTCGTTGTCGAGTGCGATGCGGTGGAGTTGCTCGAAAGTCAGATCGTTCCCGGTGAGTTGTACGCTCATGCGGAATAAAAGAGTAACACAGAGGGCGCGGAGGGTTCACGGAGAGCGCGGAGGACGGAAAAAAAGAAGGACGAAATGAAGTAATGAAACAGCGCGCGCCCTGTAGGTGCTTCGTTAATTCATTACTTCCTTGCTTCGACTTATCTCTCGTTTTTGTCCGCTAATGCCCGGAATTGGTCGCGATATTTTTTGGGGAGCTGTTTGGGTTTGCCGTCGCGCCCGCAGATGACGTGAGTGGTGGAGCCGGTGGCGAGGAGGTGATTGTCGGAATCGCGCAGGAGTTCGTAGGAATACTTCACGACGCGCGTGCTGGCTTGCGCAATGCGTGTGCGCACGCGGAGCAGTTCGTCATAGCGCGCCGGGTGGCGATAGCGACAACTGGCTTCGGCGACGACGATGTAGCAGTCGTCTTCGGACTCCATGAGTTTGTACTCGAAGCCCAGGGCGCGCATAAGTTCGACCCGGCCGATTTCAAACCAGATGAGATAGTTGGCGTGATACACGACGCCCATCTGGTCGGTTTCGGCATAGCGGACACGGACGGTGGCGTCGTGGAATTCCATCGAGGCTCCTGGATGCGAAATTCAGTGTACAGGAAGTGCCCGGAAAGGCTTCGCGCACAGACGCGGAGGCAGAGCCAGCTTATTCGTCTTTCCAGATGGGTTTGCGTTTTTCTAGGAAGGAGGCTATGCCTTCCTGGAAATCGGGAGTGCAGCGGATGCGGGCGTTTTCAAGGACGGCGCGCTCGAGGTCAGCGTCCACGCCGGCTTGTTCGGCGGAAACCAGCAGACGTTTGGCGCGGCTCAAGCTGCCCGGGCTGACTTCGACCAAGTAATCGGCGAGTTCGTTCGCGCGGGCGACGAGCTTTTCCGGCGAGACGATTTCGCTGACTAGGCCGAGTTGTTGCGCTTCCTTCGCGGAAACTTTGCGGCCAGTGAGCAGCAGATCGCGGGCACGCTTGTCGCCGATCTGGCGGGTAAGGAAAACGGAGACAATGGCCGGGAGGAAGCCGATGCGAACTTCGGTGTAGCCGAAGCAGGCTTCAGGAACGGCAAGCGTGAAATCGCAAAGCGTAGCGATACCACAGCCGCCGGCAAGGGCGTGGCCGTTCACCGCGGCGATGATCGGGCGAGGGAAGCTCCAGATGCGCCGAAAAAGTTTGGCCATACGCTTGGAATCTTCCTGATTTTCCTGGGGCGACTGTTTGGCGATGGCCTGGAGCATGTCCAGGTCCATGCCGGCACAGAAGGCGGGACCGTTCGCGGCCAGGATGACCACGCGAACTTTTTTCTTTTCGATATCGTCGAAGGCTGTTTGCAGTTCGGAGATCATCGCCGGATTGATGGCGTTGCGCTTGTCGGGGCGATTGAGCGTGATGGTGGCGCGCTCGCTACCATAGTCAAGAAGAAGTGTGGAGAACATCGCATGGCCTCCATTCGCTGAAAGGTTCACACCGCCAGCGGGCTAACCTGCAAGCGGGGCATGGGCGTATTTGGTGCGAATCTCGTTGGTCATGGCCAGGACCTTCGTCAACCGGGATTCACTAGTGCCGGGATCGCCGCCTGCTTTCGTGATGGCGGCGAGGACGTCTTCGGTGCGGATGTTACCGACCAGTTCGTCTCCGGCAAAGGGACAGCCGCCGAGGCCGGTGAGTGCTCCATCGAAGCGGCGGCAGCCTGCGTTATAGGCGGCGAGAATTTTGGCTTCGGCGTTTTCAAGACGGCTATGGAGGTGCACACCGAGTTCGATGCCGGCGATGCAAGAGTTGGCACGCTGGAACAGGTCGGCGACGATTTCGGGCGTGGCGTTGCCCGCGGTGTCGGCGAGAGAAACGGTCTTCACGCGAATGTCTTTCAGCCATTCGAGAGTTTCTTCAACAATTTCGGGTCCCCAAGGTTCGTCGTATGGATTTCCGAAAGCCATGGAGATATAGATGACCAGGCCTTTGTTAGCGGCTTTGCTTGCTTGGTTCAGAGTTTCGACAAGTGTACGCGACTCTGCTCGCGTCATATTGGCGTTGGCGCGACGGAAATAGGCGGAAATGGAGTAGGGATACCCGATAGTACTGACGCCGGGAGCTGCGAGGGCGCGCTCGAAACCTTTTTCGTTGACGATGATGCCGATGATTTCAGGAGGCGTGGTATTGGCCGGAAGGGAGGCCAGAAATTTCTGCATGACCTGTTCGCTGTCGGCCATTTGTTTGACGTGTTTGGGAGAAACAAAACTGACAGCATCAATGTGTTTGAAGCCGGCGAGCACCAGCTCTTTCAAGTACTCGGCTTTATAGTCGGCGGGGATAATTTCCTGAAGTCCCTGCCAAGCGTCGCGAGGACATTCAATGAGTTTTACCGGTTCGGTCACCGAGGCTGTTGGCTCCTAAGAAGTTTGCTCGCTTCGCTCGCCAAGCCTCCAGCCGTTATGCAGATCAAGCCGGTCCGGCCCGAGCGCTCCCCGAGAATGCCCAAGAAGGGAAGGATCGGCGAAGTGCCATTCCGTCCGCCATAATGCTCGGGATCTTTGCCGAGGCTTGGCAGCTGTTCAAAGCTGGAAGCCGCTACTAGGGATAGCACTCCCGGCACCAGAAAGACCATTCCGAAAGTGAATCTGCGCCCGATCATCAGGTCTGCAAGACCCCGGTTTTGAATTCCGGGAGGCGGGAATTCAAGGCGGCCGCTTCGAGCGCCCAGATCAATGAGTCGCGAGTTTTGGCGGGGTCGATGATGGCATCGACCCAGAGGCGAGCGGCGGCGTAACGCGGGTCGGCTTGATGGTCGTAAGTGGCACGCGTGGATTCGTAGAGCGCCTTTTTGTCTTTTTCGTCTACTTTCTTTCCTTCGCGTTCGAGTTGTTTGAGCTTAATTTCGACCAGAGTGCCGGCGGCGGCTTCACCGCCCATGACGGCGTAGCGAGCGGTCGGCCAGGCAAAGATGAAACGCGGGTCGTAGGCTTTGCCGCACATGGCGTAGTGGCCGGCGCCGAAACTGCCGCCGCAAATGACGGAAATTTTCGGCACAACACTATTGGACACCGCGTTAACCATTTTGGCTCCGGCGCGGATGATGCCGGACCATTCGGCGTCTTTGCCGACCATGAAGCCGTTGACGTCGTGGAGAAAAACCAGCGGGATGCGATTCTGGTTGCAGTCGAGGATGAAGCGGGCGGCTTTTTCGGCGGATTCAGTGTAGATGACGCCGCCGAATTCGATCCGCTTTTGGTCGGAATGAGGCGCAGTCGTGTGGACATGCTTCTTTTGGTTGGCGACGATGCCGACGGCCCAGCCGCCGACGCGTGCGTAGCCGCAGAGCAGCGTTTCGCCGTATTCCGCGCGATATTCCTCGAATTCGCTGGCGTCCGCGATGCGGGTGATGATTTCACGCATGTCGTATTGCTTGGCGGCATCGCTAGAAAAGATTCCGTAGATTTCTTCGGCGGGATAGAGCGGATCGCGCGTCGCGGTGCGGCTGAAGATGGCCGGATCGGGCGCACCCATTTTGTCCACCAGGGCCCGGATGCGGGCAAGACATGCTTCGTCATGGGGCTCGCGAAAATCCACGGTTCCACTGATCTGCGAGTGCATCTTGGCGCCGCCTAATTCTTCCGCGGAGGATTTTTGGCCGATGGCGGCCTGAACCAGCGCGGGGCCGGCGAGGAAAAGGCCGGAGCCTTCCGTCATCAAGATGTGGTCGCACATGACGGGGAGATAGGCGCCGCCGGCGACACACATGCCCATGATGGCGGTGAGCTGCGGAATACCCATTGCGGACATGACGGCGTTGTTGCGAAAGACGCGGCCGAAGTCGTCGGTATCCGGGAACACGTCTTCCTGCAGCGGGAGAAAAACACCGGCAGAATCGACGAGATAGATCGTCGGAATGCGGTTTTCAATGGCAATGTTTTGCGCTCGGATGACTTTCTTTGCGGTCATCGGAAAGAAGGCGCCGGCTTTGACGGTAGCGTCATTGACGATGAGCATGAACTGGCGGCCGCAGATACGGGCTAGGCCGGTGACCACACCGGCCGAGGGAGCTCCTCCCCAGTCTTCGTACATTTCAAACGCGGCGAAAGCGCCGAGCTCGAAAAAATACGAGCCGGAATCTATCAGTTTGCTGATGCGCTCACGCGCGGTTAGACGCCCCTTCTGGTGCTGGGATTCGATGGCTTTGGGGCCGCCGCCCTGACGAATGAGTTCGTCCTGATTCTTGATTTGGGTTAGCAGGTCGATGACGCGGCGGGAATTCTTCTGGAAGTCGGCGGAGTCGCGATTGATGGAAGATGTCAGGATTGAAGCGGGCACGCAGCTCCCCTCGCGGATAAGTAACGACGGATTTGAGTATACAAGAAAGGAGAAGAAAGATTTGCCGATCTGACCGCGACAAGTTCGGGGCAAGCCGGATCGCAGTAGACGACAGCACAGAGCGCGCAGAGGTTCAGACGGGAGGTTCACAGCCGGCAGTTGAAAGTGCAATGGATAATGCGAATTCGGGGGCCCCAAAATCCGGAAAGTTTGACTATTGCAGCAGAACCGCCGCCAGGATGCATTGTGGACCGGTGCGTTCCGCAAAAACGGCAGGAGAGGCTCCGCACTCCAAAGATCAGGCTGCGTACTTCTTCTGGATGAAGTCGATGATGGCTTGGGTCGAAGTGCCGGGGAGAAAGATTTCGGCGATGCCGGACTGTTTGAGGGCGGGGATGTCGGCTTCGGGAATGATTCCGCCGACGAGGACGGTGACGTCATCCATGCCTTTTTCGCGGAGGAGTTTCATCAGCTGCGGGCAGATAGTGTTGTGAGCGCCGGAAAGGATGGAAAGGCCGATGACGTTGACGTCTTCCTGGACGGCGGCCGAGGCGATCATCTCGGGAGTTTGGCGGAGGCCGGTGTAGATGACTTCCATGCCCGCGTCGCGGAGGGCGCGGGCGATGACTTTGGCGCCGCGGTCGTGGCCATCCAGGCCGGGCTTGGCAATCAACACACGGATTCTTTTGTCGGGCATTGCTCTGCGTCCTCGTAAATCGTATCAGCTTTAGGTGATGGCGGTTTCTTCGTAGGTGCCGAAGACGGTACGCATTGCGTCGCAGATTTCGCCGAGCGTGGCGTAGGCTTTGACGGCGCTGTAGATGTGTGGCATTAGGTTTTCGTGACTAAGGTGCCCGTTGGAGGAGGCTGTGGACGCGTTGTAGGTCTCGGCAGCCCTTTTCAGCACGAGAAGAGCGCGATCGACTTCGGATTGGGAGCGGTCGGCACGAAGTTTTTTAAGCCGGACGTGCTGGCGGTGGGCGACCGTCTCATCGATCTGCAAAATCTCGAGCGGCCTTTCATCGGAGACGAAATCGTTAACGCCAACCATGATTTTTTCTTTTTTGTCGAGCGCCAGCTGATAGCGGTAAGAGGCTTCGGCGATTTCGCGCTGGGGATAGCTGCGTTCGATGGCTGCGACCATGCCACCCATGGCGTCGATTTTGCGGATGTAATCCCAGGCGCCGGCTTCGACTTCATTCGTGAGCGCTTCGACGAAGTAGGAGCCACCGAGTGGATCGACGGTATTCGTAACGCCGGTTTCATGGGCGATGATTTGCTGCGTCCGCAGCGCGATGGTGGCGGCGAACTCGGTGGGAAGGGCCCAGGCTTCGTCGAGCGAGTTGGTGTGAAGCGACTGTGTGCCGCCGAGGACCGCGGAGAGCGCTTGCAGAGCGGTGCGCACAACGTTGTTGAACGGCTGCTGCGCGGTGAGCGAGCAACCGGCAGTTTGCGAGTGGAAACGCAGCGCCCAGGTACGCGGATTTTTCGCGCCGTAGCGTTCGCTGACAGCCTTAAACCAGATGCGCCGCGCCGCGCGATACTTGGCGATTTCCTCGAAGAAATCGCTGTGCGCGTTGAAGAAAAAGGACAGTTGCGGCGCAAAGTCGTCAATCTGCATGCCGCGGCGCAATGCCCATTCGACGTACTCCATGCCGTCGCGAAGCGTGAAGGCGAGTTCCTGAATAGCGGTCGAACCGGCTTCGCGAATGTGGTATCCGCTGATGGAAATAGGATTGAACTTCGGCGTGTGCTTTACGGCGAACTCGAACGTATCTATGACGAGACGCATGGAAGGTTCGGGCGGGTAGATGTATTCCTTCTGCGCGATGTACTCCTTCAGGATG
>DATMZI010000104.1:0-6439 GCA_035607085.1 Candidatus Eiseniibacteriota bacterium
TAGAAATCGAGCACTTGCTGAGGTGTTTTTCCGTAAGACATAGCGGGGACGTTGATGGCAAGGACGTGGCGGGTGTCGACACCTGTCTGCGCCGTTTGCAGTGCGATCAGCGTAGTGATCAACATACTGGCACCCGCCATCAGTACGAAGGATGCCGCGATTTGTGTAACCGCGAAGATCCGCTGGCGGCGGCTCGTGCTGCCGGTAATCCGTACGCTGCCGCTCGATAGGCTAGGGGCGCTGGACGTATCGGCCGACGGCAGGCGCGGGACGAACGCCAGAATCACCGCCGCCACGACGGCCAGCGCGCCTCCCACCCACAGCAGGCTGGAATCGACTGTCAAATCGAGCGCGCGCACGGAAAAACGCGAGGCGTAACGGGCTAGGATAGTCGCCATTGGGTACGCGCTGATTACACCGAGAGCAGCGCCGGCGCTGCAAAGCAGAAGGCCTTCGGCCAGCAGCATGCGGCGTAGCGCGCCTGTGCTGGCGCCGAGTGCCGCACGGATGGTCAGCTCGCCTTCGCGGCGAACCGTCCGCGTGAGAATCAGGTTGGCGACGTTGGAACACGCGATGACGAAGACCAGTACGGAAGCTGCGAGCAACACCAGCAACACGGTCCGGGCGCCCGAGGTAATCTGTTCGTGAAACAGCTTCGCCCCGATCTGAAAGTCCGCTTTGGGAGAATATGCTTCGCGATGTTCCTGGATCATAGCCCCGTAGACGGAGCGCAACTCGGCGCGAGCTTCGTCGAGGGTGGCACCGGGAGCGAGACGGCCAAAGAGTTCAGTCATGCGATGGATACGGCCGGTGACCATGGTGGCGGAGAGATGGTGCGGGCTGGTGACGACATTGGCGATGATTTCGGTGTCTTGGGGATATGCGACGCAGGGTTCGAGGACACCGATGACGGTGGCAGACCGATTGCCAAGGACACCGCTATCAAGGCGAATGGCTCTGCCGATGACCGAAGGATCTTTCTTAAATGTGGTCGTCCAGAAACGATACGTGAGAACGACGACGCCGGCCGCGCTGGGGCCGTCGTCTTGAGGTCCGATGAGACGACCGAGAACGGGGTGAAGGCCCATAACATCGAAGTAGTTGCCGCCAACGACGCCAGCTCGAACTTCATGAGGCTGACCCAGGTCGATCATGGTGAAACCGACGGTCGAGAAATCGCCGAACGCGCTCAGGGTTTTAACGCCGGCGCGCAAATCCTGGATTTCGGGCACGGAGAAGGTTGTGTTGTCGTCGCCGACTCCAGGGGCACTCTGACGGATATAGACCAGCCGGCCCTCGTCGCGGTTAATGAGAGGTTTGAGGAGCACGCCGCGCACCAGCGCGAAGATGGCGGAATTGGCACCGATGCCAAGCGCTAGCGTCAGCACCACCGTGAGCGCTAGTCCTTTGGTTCGAGCCAGCGAGCGGAATGCGACTTTCAGATCGTTAACGAATGACATTATTTTGCTCTTGCCTTCCTGAAGTCAGCCCTCCGGAATCCGCCCCTAATCCAGGGAAACAGGGGGCAGGCCGGACGTTCACCAATCTCCATTCGTCGAAAAATTTGGGAACGTTCCGTCTGTCCCCGGTTTCCTCGACAGTGTTGTCACTGCCGCTGAGTTGCTTACCGTCGGGTCCTCCGTCAGTTAAACGGGCGCATCGGCCGGTGCCCGACAGGCGACGGCGGCCTTGCGCCCCCACTCCAGTGCCTCATCCAGGTCAGCGGCTTCCAGCACCCAAAAACCGCCGATGTGCTCTTTGGTCTCTAGGTACGGCCCGTCGGTGATGAGCACTTTGCCATCGGGCTGCGCCCGCAGCGACCTCGCGCTGCTGGCCGCGGAGAGGCCGCCAACGAAAATCCCGACACCGGCAGACACCATCTCGTCATTGAGCGCGTCGATATCGCGGCACATCGCTTCGTCCTCTGAGGACGGTCGTAGTCGTCGGAATGGTGAATGGCAACCAAATACGGCGTCATGATTTCTCTTGTCCTGCAACGCTCTTCGGGCGGGAAGGTTGCCCTCACCATATAGTCGAACGGCTGGACCGAAATTCGACAAATCGTCTAAGAATTTTTGCTTCTTCCACGCTTTAGAACTATGCTTTTGCGCCTGGTCATCCCAATATCCGCATGGGCTTCTGACGAGTCTTTCTTATTTCAACTGCCGAATCCGCTCTTGCAGGAATTGCCGCTCTGGTTCCTGTTGGGTCAGGGTCAGAGCTTTCTCATAAGAGGACCGAGCTTCAGCTGTCCTGCCGAGCCTGCGGTACATATCTGCACGGGCGGAATGCGCCAGGTAATAATTGGCCAATTCGCCGTGCTCCAACACCGCGTCGATATGCGTCAGACCGGCCTCTGGACCATCGCGCATTGCAATTGCCACGCCACGATTTAGCTGTACAACTGGCGAAGGCTGAATTCGTACCAACCGGTCGTAAAGCGCAACAATCTGCCGCCAGTCGGTCACGGCGACCGATTCCGCCTCCGCATGAACGGCCGCAATCGCAGCCTGCAGCGTGTAGGAGCCGAAGCGGCGGGACTTCAGGGCTTTCTCGAGCAATGCCACTCCCTCCGCGATCTGCTCGCGGTTCCAAAGCGAGCGATCCTGGTTTTCCAGCAAAATCAGCACTCCGGTCGGAGAGGTCCTCGCCGCGTGGCGAGATTCGTGCAGCAACATCAGGGAAAGCAGCCCCATGACTTCCGGCTCTGGCCGGAGTTCGGCCAGCAACCGGCCCAGTCGAATCGCCTCGCCGGTTAGCTCGGCCCGCGTTACCTCCGCTCCCGTCGCAGCTGAATAACCCTCGTTAAAGACGAGATAGATGACCTGAAGCACCGCGTCCAGCCGCTCCGGGAATTCCTGCGGTGACGGCACCTCGTACGGAATCGGTGTCTCTCGAATCTTTGCCTTGGCGCGCACAATGCGCTGCGCCAGGGTACGCGGAGTGATGAGGAAGGCCTTTGCTATCTCCTCGGTTGTCAGCCCGCACACCTCACGCAAAGTGAGCGCAACGCGCGCTTCCGGCGCTAGCGATGGATGACAGCACGTAAAAATCAGACGCAGCCGATCATCCTCGAGGCTTTCCTCTTCATTGGACGTTTCCGCCGAACTCCATTGCGCTTCGAGATACCGCACCAACTCGTCTTGAGACACATCAAATCTTGCCCGTCGACGCAGAGTATCAATGGCTTTGAATCGGGCCGTCGAAATCAACCATGGTCGCGGGTTGCCGGGTACTCCACTCCTCGGCCACAGGCTCAGCGCAGCCGCAAAGGCTTCGTGCATCGCCTCCTTGGCAAGATCAAAATCACCGAGCAAGCGGATCAGAGTTGCCAGGATTCGTCCCGAATCCACGCGATAAAGGGAGTCGAGCAATTCGCGTATCTGCTCGGCGGAACGCTCGGACATGACGACGACCTTAGCAAACCAAGCTACGCCTAATCAATTTGGCAAACGGGGGATCGATGCCAAGTTCCCCGGTCGCTGTGCCGGAACCTGAACTGCGCCTGCTTGCGAAAGGCGCCGCCGCTGCCGCAGGATAACCTAGAATTCAGTCTCTCAGTAATAAACGACGGAGTGTACTGCACGGAGGGCGGTGTCATTTTTGCATCA
Source organism: Candidatus Eiseniibacteriota bacterium (assembly GCA_035607085.1). Lineage (GTDB taxonomy): Bacteria > Acidobacteriota > Terriglobia > Acidiferrales > UBA7541 > Acidiferrum. The sequence continues at coordinate 3,612 of DATMZI010000104.1, forward strand.
GCGTTCGCAAACGAGTTTAGCCTCTGAAACTCCGGCACTTAGACTTCAAACTAGTGTTGCGTCGACCCATAGAATCCACCGCGTCTATTAGGATTTGGAGCGATCCTCCCAGTCGACCCAGTCTACAGGGTGCGTCGCAAGGTAGGCATTCACCGCTTCACCGACGGTCGCAAAGAAGGTTTGTTCGCCAAAGCGGGTGAAGAGTCCGAAGCGTTTCAGCTTGTCCTTGACCGGATCCTTCATCTCTGCAAAGCACATTTCGATGCTGGCGGCGTGCAACGTGTCATCCAGTTCGGAGACGGCATCGGCCGCAGTGACATCGACACTCGTGACCGGTTCCGCCGCGACTACCACCCAGTGCACGGGCGCGGGTGATTTAGCAACAGCATCTAGGACCCGTTCGCGAAACAGCTCGGCGTTCGCGAAAAAAAGGGGCGCATCCCACCGGAACAACACCAGGCCAGGGATCTGCCGGGCCTCGGGATAACGGGTTATGTCGTGATAGCCCTTCACACGTTCGACGCGGCCAAGCACTGCCGAATGCGGACGCCAGCCATCCCAAAGGAACTCAATCACCGCAATCACGATCGCGATAGTAATGCCCGGAATGGCCCCGAATACGGCCACACCGGTGAAGCAGGTCATCGAAAGCCAGAACTCCCAGCGCTGGATACGATAGATGCGGCGCAAGTCAGACACTTCGAACAGACCGATGGCCGCAGCGATGACGACGGCTGCGAGGGCGGGGTGCGGCAGATCCTGTAGAATCTCAGGCGCGAAGACCAGCAGAAGTGCGATGGCAAGGGCGCCCACGACTCCAGTCAGCTGTGTCTTGGCACCTGCTGCCTCGGCCACTGGGGTTCGCGATGAGCTGCTACTGATCGGGAAACCCTGAAAGAAAGCCGAGGCAAGGTTGGCGACGCCGAGACCCACCATCTCTTGGTTCGGGTCAACCTGCGTTCGCAGACGCGCAGCGTAGGTTCGAGAAAGTACGCTCGTGTCGGCAAATGAAACGAGCGCGACGGCAATGCCGCCCGTGAGGATTGATACCCAGTCTTCGACGTGGACAAAGGGAAAAGTTAGCGAGGGCAATCCGCGCGGCAGGGGACCAATCACGGACACGCCGGCACGAGTAGCGAGGTCGAGGGTCGCGACTGCAACCGTGGCCGCGACGACCGCAATGAGAATACCTGGAACGCGCGGCTTGCCCTTCAGCAACAGTATCAGAACGAGCGCGCTGGCTCCTATCGCGAGTGCTGCAATGTTTGTGTTCCCTTTGAGGACCTTGTCGACAATTCCCCATACTTGGCGCAACGGTCCCTTTGCAGTTACAGAGAAGCCGAGGAGCTTTGGGATTTGGCTCAGCAGTACTGTCAGTGCGATGCCGTTCATATAGCCGTAGCGGATAGGCTTTGAGAGTAGCTCTGTGACGAAACCCAGACGCCCCAGCCCCGCAGCAATACACACGACGCCAGAGACGATTGCCAACATTCCCCCTAGTGCCACCGCACGTTGTGGCTCTCCAGCCGAAAGGGGCAGCACGACCGCCAGAATCACTGGCGCAAGCGCAGAGTCGGGGCCCAAGACAAGAATGCGGCTTGGACCAAACAGAGCGTACGCGAGCAACGGGACGATGGTCGCGTAAAGGCCGTTGATACCTGGCACGCCGGATGCCTGAGCATACGCGATGCCGACAGGAACGAGCATCGTGGTCATTACTAGGCCCGCGCCAATATCGTGCCGCAGCCAAGACGACTTGTAATGACGCAGAGTGTCCAACCCTGGAAACCAGCGTATCCAGCCAGTTCGATTTACTGGGGAAATGATGCGGCCAAGCCCTGAAGCTTTGGAGGAGGGCGATTCACTCATGGCAGATCCAATCACTTTTCGACGGACGAACCTGGTTGGCCAGGAGCGATGCCTTTCCAGGCATCGAAATACTCTTGAATAAACGCGTGAACGCCTTCTGGTGCTGCCCGGGCCGCTGCAACTTGCATAATTGCCTCTCTCTCGACGCTGTCATTGCGGCGCCAATTGTATATCCGTTGGCGGAATCTGACGCGAAAGCTGGCCGGTTTTGCGACTTCCCGCTGGCTTGCCTTCGGCATCGGCGCCGCGCGGCGCCGCTGTGCTCCTCGTGTTGGTTGCTGGGTCGCAGACCTCATCTGAGTTCGCTTGGGCAAGGGTGCCGCAAAGCTGCCCCTCACGCTACGAACCGAGCGGTGTTTCATTTTCTCACTGCAAGCACAACGCATCAGTTACGTTAAACGTTCCGAGGTTCTTGTCCCAGATCTTCCCTCCAATCGAAAAATCGAAGAGATTGCAGTGGAAGCATGGTAGCAATCCTGACAAGCTGTTCTCGCGCGCATCGTAGTGGTCTACGATGTTGCCGGCCGAGCGCTCTTGACCGGGGCGGCGAGGAGGCGGTGAAAGCCCTCAGCTGGAATAGTAAATCGGATTGTGAAGCAATTTGAAGCGCTCAACCCCTATGACCGTAGCGTGATTCCCGGCTCCATCTTAAAAATTGAGGATGGCAATTACGACCCGAGGACAGGAAACCAGCGGCAACTTCATTGCTTGGCAATTTCGGCAAAGCGTTATGCACTTTTCCGATGGCCGAAGAATCGGCGACCCGTATTGCTGCCGGAAGGACAAAACAACAAAAAGGATCGGTGGCCGAGGCAGGGCCTTGGCCACCTGCTCAACCCAAGCGACCCTGAGGCGTCCGACCCTAACTGGACAGCTGCGGTCTGGGAAATGATTATCTGGAAGGGCTGCGGCTTGAAAGGGATTTGCACGCCTACCCGCGTTTACCCCAACGTCAAACG
>DATMZI010000110.1:0-5847 GCA_035607085.1 Candidatus Eiseniibacteriota bacterium
CAAGATCGAGCGTGCAATCGGATTCGCGAATGTCCACCTTGCGGATGACCACGCCCTTTTCCTCGAGCGCTTTCCAGGGAGAGAAATTGGCGTCGTGATCGAGCGTGGTGAGCAGAATTTCGTCGCCGGCTTTCAATCCGCGGCTGATGGCGCGGGAGAGGCCAAGGGTGATGGTGGTCATGTTCTGGCCGAAGACGACTTCATCGGCGGCGCAGTTGAAGAGATCAGCCATAGCGGCGCGGGCGCCGGAGATGATCTCGTTGGTGCGGCGGCTGGTGAGGAAAGCGCCGTAGGTGTTGGCGTTGGCTTCGAGGAAATATTTGCGGACGGCGTCCATGACTTGGCGCGGGACTTGAGTTCCGGCGGGGCCGTCGAGGAAGGCGGCGGGCTGGCCATTGACTTGGAGCTGGAGGGAGGGGAATTGTTCGCGAACCCAGGCGATGTCGAAGGACTTAGAAATTACTTCGGGTTGAGCTGGCGCTCCCATTTTTCCTCACAAGTGATGACCGACGCTGATTCAGGGCGTAGCTAATTGCAGGCAAAAGATGCGAAAGTATTTTCGCACAGAGAATCGGAATTGGAAAAAGCGCAGGCAGGATTCGTCTCGCGAATAGCCCGAGATGAGGCTGAGAAGCCGGCGCTCGGAGGAGCGCCATGCCAGACAATCTAGCGATGTCGGAGCGGACGCGGATTGTGCGCGAGCCGCAGCGTGCGGTATACGACCGCGAAGTGATTTACGGCATTCTGGACGACGGATTTGTTTGCCACGTGGGGTTTGCGGCCGATGGGCAAACGTATGTCATTCCGACGATGTACGCGCGGGTGGGGGATGCGATTTATTTTCATGGGTCGGCAGCGAGCAGGATGCTGCGCGGAGTGGGAGCGGAGAGGAATGTGTGCGTGACGGTGACCCTGGCGGATGGGCTAGTGCTGGCGCGTTCGGTTTTCAACCATTCGATGAATTACCGATCGGTGGTGGCGCTGGGCAGTGCTGTGATGGTGGAGGAGCCGAGCGAAAAGCTGGAGGCGCTGCGGGCGTTCACGGAAAGGATTTTGCCAGGAAGATGGAACGATGCACGGCAGCCGAATGAGAAGGAATTGAAGGCGACGAGCATTCTAAGGTTGTCGTTGGACGAAGTGTCGGCAAAGGTTCGCGTCGGAGGAGTAGAAGATGATGCCGACGATTACACGCTGAAGGTTTGGGCGGGTATTGTGCCGTTGCGGCTGGTAGCGGATGAGCCGGTGCGGGATGAGCGATGCGATCCGGAGATTGCCACGCCGGACTATGCCGAGAGATTCCGGAAATGAAAGAAAGCCCACCCCAAAAGCCAAGAGCAGGCACCGAGATCCTTCGGCGAATTTTCATTGCCCTCCGAATGACGAGCTTGTGCCTCAGACAGGGTGGACGGCGCGGAGAAAGTCGGCCAGGAGGCCATAGGCGGTCGCTTCGATGCCGGGATTGTGTTCCACGATGGAGAAGCTGAAGACGTCGAGGTCGAAGCGGACGGCGGAGCTGGTGCCTTCGAGATTGGCGAGCGGGTCGGTGGCAAGAAGAAGTTCGGGGCGGACCTTGCATTCGACGCCAGTGCCGCGGCGTTCGGCACGGCAGACAAGTTTGTAGCGCATGCCGGCCGCGCGCACGCTGCGAATTTTTTCGGCACTGAGCTCGCGCAGGCCGGTGCGCTGGACTTGATCGAGTTTGACCGGAATTCCCATCAGCACGGTAGTAAGTGCGACGACTTTCACGGCGGCGTCCCAGCCGTCGAGATCGTCGGAAGGATCGGTTTCTGCCACACCAAGCGCTTGAGCCCGGCGGATCGCTTCTTCGAACGACAAACCCTTCTCAACTTCGGTGAAGACCAGGTTGGTGGTGGAGTTGAGGACGCCCGAAAAACCGCGTAATTCCACGGCGGGAAGGCCGGCAGGAAACAAAGAAAAAATTGGCACACCGTCCATCACCGTAGATTCACAGAGAAAGCTTTTGCCACGTTCGCGGGCGAGCGCCAGCAGCTCTGCATAGGCATGAACGATGGGTCCCTTGTTCGCGGAGATACCGTGGGCGCCGTGCTGCAACGCAGCACGCAGATGATCGGTGGCGGGCTGGCCGCTTTGCGGATGGAGTGAACTGGTCTCGAAGAAAACGTCGGCGCGGGAACGTTCGAGCCAGTCAGTGACGTTGGACAGAACCTCCAGATGAGCGCGCTGCGGCCAGTGGCCGTTGAGCAGGGCCAGCGGATTGAGGCCGTCGGCATCGGCAACCCAGCCGACACGGCGCGTGGCTATGCCGGTCAGGCGCCAGCGAACGTCGTAGCGGCGCCGCAGCTCGGTCTCCTTGGCGATCAGGAGGCGAAGCAACGCCCGGCCAACGTTGCCGAAACCGACCATGGCGAGATTGTAGAGCGGGATACTGGCCTCGTTCTCGGCGGACTATTTTCCGACCGCAGCGTCAAGCTTTTGCGCGACGGAAAGAATATGCGCGGCTTCGGCTTCGAGCACATGCGCCGTGACGACGATTTGCGCGTCAACGTCCTTCCACTGTTTTTGTTCGATGGGTTCGCGGACCGCGGGAAGAGTTTTGGCTTCGTAGCCGGTGTATTGGCCGGGCGCGTCCACAAAATGCTTGAACCACGGACGGCCGGGAAGGCCTTTGTCGAGCGTTAGCTTTTGCTCGCTTTCCGCCAGCGCGAGGTTGACCTCGGCAAGAGAAGCTTTTGCGAGAGCGGAGCCGCCATTGGTGGCGGCTTTCTCGAGAGCCTTGCGATACTCGCCAGCAGCGCGGTTCAGTAAGTCGGTGGCATTGTCGAGCGGCGCGAAATTCAGGAACGGCGGGACAGCCTCGCGGGGCGGCGGGACGGACTTCACACGCGGGTCAGTCATGGCTGCGAAAACACCTTCGTCGAGTTCACGGTTGCGTTCAATGATTTCGTCGCGGGATTTTTGCGCTAGGGTTTTCAGCTCTTTGACATAGGTCTCGATCGTATCCGCGAAATTGGTGTATTCGAAGGGCAGCAGATCGGCGCCCGCGAGGCGCATGACCGCGGTTCCGGCGGTTTGCGCCAGAGCGCGCCCGTAAATGAAATCAGTGTCGGCGAAATGCGTGTACCAATAAAAGTCGTCGTAGATGGAGTGGTAGATGCCACCACCGTCTTCGCCGCCGAAGCCGAGGTTGAGAGCGGCGACGCCATCATGCTGGAGAAATGCTCCGTAGTCGGAGCCAGAGCCGAGAGCGCCGATGCGAAGGTCGGTGCGCGAACGGGCCTCCTGACGTTCGGAGAGGTCATCGGGACGTCCGATCTGGCGAAGCTGCGCGCGCTTCCAGATGGAAAGCCTGGTTTCGGGATCCTGAATGTCGCGTGCAACTTCGTTAATAAATTTTTCCAGCGTGTGCGAGCCTTCCGCGCCGAAATAGCCGCGGGTGCTCACATCAGAATTGATGTACACAACGGCGTGCTGCTGGAGTTCGGCGGCATGCTGTTCGGCCCATTCTGTGGAACCGATCAGGCCGGGTTCTTCCGCGTCCCAAGCGCAAAAGAGGATGGTGCGCTTGGGCTTCCAGCCCTGTTTAACCAATTCGCCCAGGGCACGAGCTTCTTCCATGACCGCAATCAGGCCAGAGATGGGATCTTCGGCGCCGTTGACCCAGGCGTCATGGTGATTCCCACGGATGATCCATTGACCCGAGTCCGTGGAGCCGGGAATTTTGCCGATGACGTCGTAGATGGTTTTGAGGTTCCAGTCGGACTTCACTTTCAGGTGGACCTTTGCCGGGCCGGGGCCTACGTGATAGGTGAGACTGAGGCCACCGCGCCAGGCATGAGGAGCAATCTGCCCGGAGATGGCAGCGAGCAAAGGCTCGGCGTCGCCATAGGAAATCGGGAGTACGGGAATTTTGGTGAGTACGGCGACATCTTTCAAGTCCAATCGCTTGGCGTCTTTCGTCGCGCCGACACCGGGAGTGAGCGGATCGCCGGGATAAATAGGATCGTCGGCGACGCTGCCGCGCTGCACGCCGTCACGCGGACGGTACGCGCCGGCGGGAAAAGTTTCGCCGGCCTTGAAGCCGTCTTCGTTGGGGTCGGAATAAATCAGGCAGCCGACGGCGCCGTGTTCGGCGGCGACTTTGGGCTTGATGCCGCGCCAAGAGTGGCCGTATTTGGCGATGACGATGGCACCTTGCACGGAAACGCCGAGCCGAGCGAGCTGCTCGTAGTCTTCGGGGATGCCGTAGTTGACAAAGACGAGCGGTGCGGTGATGTCGCCGTCGATCGAGTAGGCATTGTAGGTGGGGAGCTGTTCGCTTTGCTGGCTGGACGTGGGGTCCTGTACTACGGCGGGTTCCTGTAGCTTGGCGGTGAATTTGGGGCCGCCTTCGACCAGTTCCACGGCACGTTCCTCGGGAGTGGGAAACAGAATGTCGAACGTTTCGATGTGGGCGTCGAGGCCGAATTCTTTGAATTTTGCCAGCAGCCATTCGGCGTTGTCTTTGTCGTAGGGGGCGCCGACATTGTGCGGACGCGCGGAAAGGCGCTGCATGTAGTCGCGCATCAGTTGCGGGCTGGGAATGGCTTTAAATTTTTCTTCCCACTGGCGCTCGGCACGGGAGGATTCCGCGGTGAAGCCGGCGAGAATGGGCTCGTCAGCGATGGTGAAGCGGTTGGCCGGAAACAGCACGGCAACTGATACGAAAGCCGGAATGAGTATTCGACGCATGGTGCGTGGCACGGTGTCCCCCTGAACGAACAGGTATTTTGCACGAAGCATGCGGATTGCAAAAGGGCGAGAGAGAAAAAGTTGGCCAGCGGCAGATCCGTTCAATCAGACTTTTTGTGGGTGGCGTTCAGGATTTCGTCGGGGATGCGCAGGCGCTCGACCGGCCGGTTGTTTATGATGTGCGATTGGATGATTTCGTCGAGGCCTTCCGGTTGAACCCCACCGTAGAAAACACCTTCGGGATAGACCGCTACGGTTGGGCCGAGTTCACATTGATCGAGGCAGCCGGATTTGTTGGCGCGAACGAGCTTGATACCGCGCTGCGCCAGCTTGACCTTGAACAAGCGCTGCAATTCGCCTTGGCCCTGGGGATCACAGCAGCCTCGCGGATGGCCGGCTTCGCGCTGGTTCATACAAACAAAAATGTGTTTGGCGAATTTTGGCATGGGACGTTAAGCCTTCGGCGCGGATGCCGGTACTGTTTGTTCGGAGCGGGCGAGCGGCACTCGGCCTGAACGCAGATCTTCTTCGTACCATTTCTGCCCCAGTTGCGCCATCTGCTTCAAGACTGGATCGAGCTCTGAAGTTCGCTTCGTAAGGCCATAGGTCACGGCGGGAGGGATTGTAGACTCGTCGTTTCGATAAACGAAGCCTCGCTCTTCGAGGTGTTTGAGTCTTTCCGCTAACACGCGGGCCGAGATACCCTCGACTCTTCGCCTTAGGGCGCCGAACCGGCGGCTCAAGGCGTGGCTGGATCAGCTGGTGCGCGCGGGCAGAACCTTTTCCTTCGACGCATCCGGGGCCAAGGGTCTGCTGTCCGGCAAGAAAGTCTATGTGCTGACTTCGCGAGGGGGCTCCTATACGCCCGGAACACCGCAGGCGCAATTCGATTTTCAGGAGCCTTATTTGAAACTGGTGCTCGGATTTGTTGGACTGACGGACGTGACGTTCATCCACGCCGAGAATCAGGGACGTCCGGATCCGGCAGCGGCCGGGAAAGCGGCCGCGATCGAGAAGATTGAAGCGGCACTGGTCTGAACGTTCACATCAGACCAGTTAATGCTGGGGGCCGGCGAACGGATCGGGCGTCGGCAAGAATTGAACTGGAACTTCCGGAACGAATGTCTTCAGCCAGCG
>DATMZI010000112.1:0-25030 GCA_035607085.1 Candidatus Eiseniibacteriota bacterium
CTCGGAGTCGGCGCAAAAAAGCAGGACTCCGGCATTCTCCTGCTCCTCGCTCCCAACGATCGCAAATATCGCATCGAAGTCGGCTACGGCATCGAGCCCGTCATTAATGATGCCCGCGCGGGCGACGCCGGTCGTGCGATGGTTCCCTTCCTCCGACAAAACGATGTCGGCGCCGCTGTCGAAGTCGCCGCCTGGCAACTGGCCAAGTACGTTGCCGACGACAAAGGTGTCACTCTCTCGGGCGCTCCGCCGACTCGACCGATTTCGCGCCAACCCAAATCCAACCAATGGCCTATCAGTCCTTTCGCGATTTTTGTCATTCTGTTTGTCATGTTCCAGATTTTCAGCTCCGTTGTCCGGCGCGCTTCCGGCCGTCGCGGCAGCGGCATGGACGGTTGCTGGTGGATTCTTCCCTTCCTCGGAGGGGGCGGCGGCCGAGGCGGTTACGGCGGCAGTTGGGGCGGCGGAGGAAGCTGGGGCGGCGGTAGTGGCGGCTTTGGCGGATTCGGTGGAGGCTCGAGCGGCGGTGGTGGCGCTTCCGGGAGCTGGTGATCCAGCGTTAAGATTTACGAGAAAAAGGACTCAACAGACTACATGATCGCACGCGAAGAAAAACTAGCCGAGTTCACCCGTCGCCTCCGCGAAGCCGCTGGCGACAATCTCGAGTCTGTCGTGCTCTATGGCTCTGCTGCGCGTGGCGAGTATCGCGAACACAAGTCCGATCTGAATCTTCTATGCGTCCTGAGCTCCGCCAGGGCCAGCGATCTCGCTCGCCTCGCCCGCGTCATCCATTGGTGGTCCGGCCAGCTTAACGAACCACCTCCCCAATTTTTCACCCTTGCCGAGCTTCGCCAGTCCGCCGACGTTTTCGCCATCGAACTCCTGGACATCGGCCAGAATCATAAAGTCCTGTTCGGCTCCGATCCTGTCGCCGATCTCGAAGTCCCCATGAACCTCCATCGCATTGAAATTGAGCACGACCTCCGCGCGCTCCTGCAGAAACTGCGCATCCATTTCGTCCACTATTCCGAAAACGAAGCGCAACTCCGTGAAATCTACGCCAAATCCATCTCCGGCGTCACGGTTCTTCTCCGCCACGTCCTCATCGCTTTCGGCGAAGATGTCCCCGCGGACCGCGACCGCCTCTACCAACGAGTTGAAGAACTAACAGGCGCCGACGCTGCGGCCTTCGAACTCGGCCGCGCTCTCCGCGACAATCATCCTTCGGCCGAAATCTCCCGCTCCTTCGGCAAATACCTCGAAGCCATTGCCGCCGTCATACTCGGCCTCGACACAATCATCCCTAAACGCGAGTGGCAGCGCCTGAAAAAGGCGCACCTGTGAAAACCATGCGCACAGCACATCCAACCCGTCAGTCCGAGCGAAAACGAGAAATCTGCCTTTGGGTTGCTGCCGCATCGCAACCTATCGTCCGGCGATTCTTTACTTATTTACGTTGTGCCGGCTTTAGCTCGGTTTTTTCGGCAGAAGTTCGCCATTTCATTCTCGAAACCGTTTTGCCTTGAAGGAGAATCGCTTATGAAAGTCGGTCTGATCATCGTCGTAATCCTGCTGATACTCGCGCTCATCGTTGGCAGTGGGTTCGTCGGCCGCCGCAACCAGATGGCCGTCAAGCGCGAAGCCGTCAACGCCGCGTGGTCGCAGGTCGATGTGGTGCTGCAGCGCCGTGCCGACCTCATCCCCAACCTTGTGGCGACGGTGAAAGGCTTTGCCGTTCACGAAGAGCAGGTTTTCGGTGAAATTGCGCAAGCTCGCTCCGCGCTGATCGGCGCCAGAACACCGGCCGACAAGATCGCCGCCAACGGCGCCCTGGACTCTGCGTTGAGCCGCTTGCTCGTGATCACGGAGAATTATCCCCAGCTCAAATCCAACGAAAATTTCCTTCGCCTGCAAGACGAACTCTCCGGCACCGAAAATCGCATCGCCGTAGAACGCCGTCGCTACAACGACGCCGTGCAGGACTACAACACGTTCCTCTCTCTTTTCCCCAACAGCCTGGTCGCCAGCATGAGCGGCTTCACCCGCAACGACGCCTACTTCAAAGCCGACGAAGGCTCTCGCACCGCGCCCAAGGTCAATTTCGACTTCAACAAATCTCAAGCGCCCGCGAACCCGGCTCCAGCTCCCGCCAAGCCTTAAATCTTTTTACATTGGAACGGGAGTCACTCTCGTCCCAGCAAGTCTCCCCCGGTTTGGGTAAGTTGCTGATTTCCTTGGGCTTGAAAGACCGGATCTTTTTCGCTTGACATATTCCCATATGGGAATGTATTGTTTCCCCATGCCTCGTGCCTCCACCACCTCCGACGCCTTCAACGCCGTCGCCGAGTCTCGCCGCCGCGATATACTCTCTTTTCTCGCTCTCGATGAGCGCTCCGTCGGTGATATCGTCGACGCTCTCAGCCTCGAACAGCCCTCCGTCTCTAAACACCTTCGCGTCCTAAAGGACGTCGGCATGGTGTACGTCCGCCGCGATGGTCGCCGCATGCTATACCGCACCAACGCCGATGCCATTCGCCCCTTGCATGAATGGACCGAAACCTTCGAGCGTTTCTGGCGCCATCAGCTCACCCGCATCAAAGAACGCGCCGAAGCCAAATCGCTTCCCATTTCCAATTTCGAAAAAACCGAAAAGGAGCAGTCATGACCGTTGCCACTTCTGTACTGGAAGACCTAACGCTGACCGTAACCCAGGAAATCCGCGTCAAAGCAACACTCGAGAACACTTTCGCCGCGCTCCTCGAGCAGCTCGGCCCCTACAACGAAAAGCCCGACGGCGATCTTCTCCCCATGGTTCTTGAACCCTGGCCCGGCGGCCGCTGGTACCGTGATCTCGGCAACGGCAATGGCCATTTCTGGGCCAGCGTTCAAGCCATCAAGAAGCCAACGCTTCTTGAATTTGTCGGCCCGCTTATGATGTCTCATCCTGTCGCTAACAACGTCCAATACCGTCTCAGCGAAGAAAACGGAGTGACCGTCATCAAGTTCCGTCACTCCGGCTTCGGCCTCATCCAGCCGGAATTCAAAACCGGCGTCGTCACCGGCTGGACCTACATTCACGAAAGTGTCCGCAAGCGCGCCGAGCTGGGCCACTCCAAGTCGGCCGTCCAGTAGCTGTGGCGTGGCTTCAGGCCGGCTCTCTGATGTTGTCAGCCTAACCTGTCATCCCGAGCAGAGCGAATGGCCGCCCCGCAGCCGAGGGATCTGCTTTTTCTGAAGTAGCCAGAACGAAAAGGAGAATCAAAATGTCGATCGCAAAATCACTTCTCGCGGAGTTCGAAATCCAGGCGCCTATCACCAGAAAATTTCTGGAACGCCTCCCCGAAGACAAACTCACCTGGAAGCCGCACGAAAAATCCATGACCGCTGGCCAGCTTGCCTATCACCTGGCTTACGTGCCTGGCGGAGTGATTCAGTTCGTGCAGAACAATCCGGCCCAGGCTCCTGATTTCGCCAGTTTTCCCCAACCCACAAGCCGCAAGGAAATCCTCGACAAATTCGAGGAAAGCATCGCAACAGTTCGGAACGTCCTCTCCAAGGGAGACGACCCGAGCATGCAGGAAACTTGGCGTCTGGTTGCCGGAGGCCACGAGGTCCTCGCTCAGCCTCGCGGAGAATTCCTTCGGGACGTCATGCTCAGTCACTGGTATCAACACCGCGGCCAGTTTAGCGTGTATCTCCGGATTCTCAACGTTGCGGTTCCTGCCAGTTGGGGACCTAGTGCCGACGAACCGCCCGCTTTCGCCCAGCAGCGCGCCCAATCCGCCTGACTTTCGGCGTCGGGGGATAAGCTTGCAAGGGAGGTTCATCATGTGCCCCGAATGCTATGCCAGCATCGCATTGCTCATCACCGGAGTCGTTTCGACCGGCGGTGTAAGCGCAGCCGCGGTCAGAATCTTCCGCGACAAAAAGCTCGCCGCAAATCTTTCACCAGCCCGCAAGCCCGAAACTCAAAATTCGAAGGAGAAGTCGCAATGAGCACCACCGGTACCCATACGAAATCAGCAGCACCTCAAAAGCACCAAGTTGTCACCAGACAGGAGTGGCTCGCCGCCCGCAAGATATTGCTCGCCAAAGAGAAAAAGCTGACGCGCGACCGCGACACCGTCGCCGCCGAGCGCCGCGCGTTGCCTTGGGTCAAAGTCGATAAGAACTACGTCTTCGACTCTCCCGCCGGCAAGAAAACTCTTGCCGATCTTTTCGACGGCCGCAGCCAGCTCATCATCTATCACTTCATGTTCGGTCCCGACTGGAACGAAGGCTGCCCCAGCTGTTCCTTCAACATGGACCACACCGACCCAGCGCTCGTTCATCTTTCCCAGCGGGACGTTTCTTTTGCCGCCGTCTCCCGCGCCCCTGTCTCGAAAATCGAACCCTTCAAAAAACGCATGGGTTGGCGCTTCCCCTGGGTTTCGTCTCACGACAACGATTTCAATTACGATTACCGCGTTTCTTTCACCAAAGAAGAATTGGCCAAGGGCAAAGTCGACTACAACTTCGACCTAGTCGAATTTCCCAGCGCCGAAGCTCCCGGAATCAGCGTCTTCTACAAAGACCCCAGCGGCAACGTCTTTCACACTTATTCCGCTTATGCCCGTGGTACCGAAACTACCGTCAACACCTATAACTACCTTGACTACGCTCCCAAAGGGCGCGATGAAGACCATTTGCCTTTCACCATGGCCTGGGTTCGCCATCACGATCGCTACGCCGACGGCGTTCTGGCCGATGCCGACAAACCCTATTGGCCCGAGTTCAACGGCCCCGCTTCATCCTCGCGCTGACGAGGCTCGATTTTGGAGTTGCGGCATCGACGCAGCCGCTTTTTCGTTAGGAAGGAGATTGGAATGGGCACCACCGCAACCACACAGAAGCACAAAGTCGTTCTGCAGGAAGAGCCCACAACCTGCAAGCCAACGGCAACGTGATTCCCTGTAAACAGTGACTTCTCGGCCCACGCATGCGTTCGGGCTCCGATTCCGTTCGGAGCCCTTTCCTGTTCTCGCCGCCCGTCACTCGTTCGCTGACCCGCTCGCTGACTGCCAGGCGATCGGGGTAAGAACCTCGTCGCATCTAGACTCTCAGCCACAAGCGCTCGCCACAAATTTCCCGGCCAATTCTGCGTGATCGACCGACCTAGGTCTTCTGTATGGTTAATCTTTCTTAACTTCGGTTCCCTTCTCTCCCAGGAATTCGCTCAGCAGCATGTGGAAATGGTGCACGCCATTTTCGCGTTTTACCGAATAGCGGCCGCGGTCGTAAGTCGAGGACCGCAAACCTTTCTGCACATTTTCGCAGAGCAGAATATCCTCCTGCTGGACTTCGTCACTGAAGGCAACTGCCTTTTCAATACGTTCCTTCGTTTTCGGCGAGTCCACGTCGTGGAAGAACCACTCGAAAATCGTCAGCGTCTTGTCGTGCGACAACGGCACAATCACGTTGGTGGAAATGTTGTCGGGATAAATGTTCAGCATCAGGTTGGGAAAAATCCAGAAATAGAGCGCTTCCTGCAATCCCGTTCCAGGTGCGTAGAAACGTTCTCCTGCATCGCTCGGCTTCATCGCGCGAATCGGCGCAAACTGCTGGGAGTAGTAGCGAAACGTCTCGGTGCGATATTGCGAGTAATCAATTTCCCGCATCAGCCCGGGATGCGCGATAGGAATGTGGTAGCCCTCGAGGTAGTTGTCGACGTACACCTTCCAGTTGCAGTTGATGACGTAGTCGCGCCGCTCCGCCAATTGCAATCCGGCGAACTGAAACCCCCGTGCTTGTTCCGGAATCTTCCCCAGGTATGTAGAGAGCGACTCAAGCGTCCCGTCATCTTGCTTAAAATGAAAGGACACGAAGATAAAGTCTTCCCAGACCTCTAACCGCAGCGGAACCATCCCCATGGTGCTGCGATCAAAAAATTCCACGCCCTCCACATCCGGTGTCCCAATCAGCCGTCCATCCAACGTGTAGGTCCACCCGTGATACTGGCAGCGCAAAACATTCTTGCAACCGCTGCCTAGCGCGATCGGCCCGGCGCGATGCCGGCAAACATTGCTGAACGCCCGTAGCATGCCTACCTTATCCCGCACCACGATCACAGGTTCACCAGCGACATCCATGGTGAAATAACTCTCCGGATCGGCGATTGTGCGTTTGACGCCGTTTATTTCACCGCAAGCCTGATCCAGCGTCCCCACCAGTTGCCAGGACCGCCGAAAAATCTTCTCTCGCTCAATTTCCAGAATGTGCGGATCGGTATAGAACCGCGAAGCCAGAGTCTGCGCACACTCTATCTGTTCATTCACATCAAGCCGCAAAGGTTTCGTCGTCATGGCTGAAAGTCTCTCACGAAGTAGAGGTGAAGAAGTAGCGCCGCAAGAAACGTCAACATACACTCCCGGCTTTTTTGGGTACAGAATGCGCAAGTTGCTGAAAACGGGAGTGCCTGCGCTTGGCAAGAAAGGGACAGCAAGATCCATGACCGGTGAGTTTTGTACAAGCGAGACCGTTCACGTGGTCCGGGGATTTGTTCAACACGGCAACACCGAGGAAGTCGCCTCAGTCGGAGGCCGCTAGGAAGACGGCGGCTTGCAAGGTTGGCGGAGAGAGCGCCATGCGAACCAGGCTACAGTGGCGAGCAAGCCGAGCCAGCCGAGGGCTTGCGTGGAGTGGCCGATCTGCTGGTCGTGGACGAGGGTGTTCCAGTGGGTGAAGAGAATCTCCCAGTCGTGGTCGCCCGCGCCGACTAGTTGAATATCCAGCGTACGGGCGGTGGCCATGTAGTGGCCGATGTATAGAAAGTTTTCGAAGAACCAGAACAGGCAAAAGGCAACGCCGGTGAGTTCGCGGCGAAAGAAAAACGCGAAAGCGCAAACAGCGGGAACGATGAGTTCGAGCAGGGTACCGCCAAGTATCATCAGCGTGTAACCGAAGCCAACTTGATTCTCCTCGGCAAAAATCCCGAACAGCGGATGGCCGGCTTCGTGGATGGCCAAGTTAGCGTAGTCGAGGAACAGAAAGCCGGTGCGATCAAACGCGGCGTAGAGCAGAAACAGAACGTAAAACGCAAGTGCCAACCAGGCGACGGGGCGGGGGACAGGTTTCCAATCGTCAAACTCAGCAAATCCCTCACGAAGGGACGTCCATTCCATGGCTTAGAGCGTAGCAACGATGCTGGAGACGGCAGAAAGAAAAGACGGCGGATGTTGCCACGGTTGCGCAGTAACCTGTTGCATGCGCTCCAGACGGATGGCGCCGCAGGAAACGTACCGTGTCGCCATAGCCATCGGGACTATAGAGAGAAGTCGGCTCTCGTAATCCGCAAGGGTGGTCGCTGCATGCAGGTCGGATCCGGCGAACTAACGCTGAACCACGCGGAGAGCTTCGTAGGCGGCGCCCAGCTGCGGCGCGTTTTCATTGAGGATGACGGAGACAGGAATATTCTGCAGTAGTTTTTCAAAATGCCATTTGTCGCGGAACGAATTGAAGAAGGTTCCGTCCTTCATTTTTTCGAGGATTTTTACGGCGATTCCACCGGCAACGTACATGCCGCCGAGAGAGAGAACCTTCAGCGCCAGGTTGCCGGCTTCGGCGCCGTAGATATCGGTCCAAAGATCGAGAGTTTCAACGCAGACCGGACAGGTTTTGTTGAGGCCGTTCTGGGTGATTTCCGGCGCGGGATCGGCGTCAGGATCGGCGAAGGAGGGATGTTTGACGCCCGGATCGATGAACTCGTGAATGGTGCGAAAGCCTCGGCCGGAGAGGATAAGTTCAAAGCTGACCTGGGGATAGCGGCGTCGCATGAAGCGAAGCAATTCGATCTGTTGTTCGGTGTGCGGAGCGAAATCGGAGTGACCGCCTTCGGAGGGAACCACGCGGTAGCGTGAACCGTCCCAGGCCAGGATGGCTTGGCCGAGGCCGGTGCCTGCAGCGATGAGCGCTCGAGTTCCACCGGGTTCCGGAGTGCCAGGATTGAGCACAGCGAAATCGCTAGACGAAAGATATTCGATGCTGTGGCCCCAGGCGCCGAGATCATTCAGCAGCGCGACGTGAGGGATGTCGAGCTCCTGAGAGAGGACTGCGGCGTCCACGGTCCAGGGAAGATTGGTGGCGCGGACACGATTGTCGATCACCGGGCCAGCAATGCCGAAGCCGGCGGCGCGAATTTTTTCATTGTCCAGGTGCGGCGCGGCGACGCGCGCGAACTCCTTGGCAATGAGATCGAACTTGGCGAAATCCTTGCTGCGAAAGCGCTGCTTGAAAACGGGGTTGAGTTGCCCGCCACGCTCGGAGAAAAGCGCGAGGTTGCATTTGGTGCCCCCGACGTCACCGGCCAGAATCACGAGTTCCCTCGCTAGAGTTAAATCGTTTCAAGTGCGCGCTGCGCGAATCAGGGAGTGTACCACTTGCGGCCGTCGCGTTCGAGGAGGGCGTCGGATTCGCGTGGCCCCCAACTGCCGGAAGAATATTGCGGGACGGTGGCAGTTTTTGCGGCGCTCCAGACATCGAGGATAGGATCTACTAGTGACCAAGCAGCTTCGACGTTGTCACCTCGGTCGAACAGGGTGGCATCGCCGCGCAGGCAATCGTTGACCAAGGTGGCATAAGCGCTGCGCGTAGCTTCGCCAAACCCCTCTTTGTAGCTGAAATCCATATTGACGTTGCCGATGCTCATTTCGGTGCCGGGGCGCTTAGCGCCAAAAGAGATCGAGATGCCTTCGTCCGGCTGGATGTTCAGGATGAGACGATTGGGTTCAGCTTCGCGGCCGCGGAAAACCACGTGCGGGGCACGCTTGAATTGAATGACGATTTCGGTGCTGCGCTTGGCGAGGCGTTTGCCGGTACGCAGATAGAAGGGAACATTGGCCCAGCGCCAGTTGTCGATGAGGATTCTTGCGGCGACGAAGGTTTCCGTGCGCGATTGCGAACTGACGCCCTGCTCTTCGCGATAACCAGGAACGGATTTACCGTTGGTGCTCCCCTTCGCATACTGACCGCGAACGATGGCTTGTGCGACGGCTTCCAGGTCGAAAGGGCGAATGGATTGCAACACTTTCAGTTTTTCGTTGCGCACGGCGGTGGCGTCGAAGGCGGCCGGGGGTTCGACAGCCACGAGCGATGTGAGCTGGAGCACGTGGCTCTGAATCATGTCGCGGAGCGCGCCAGCGGTTTCATAAAAACCGCCGCGGCGTTCGACGCCGAGCGTTTCGGCGGCCGTGATTTGCACGTGGTCCACGTAATTTCGGTTCCACAGCGGCTCGAAAATGCCGTTGCCGAAACGGAGAACGAGCAGGTTCTGCACTGTGTCTTTGCCGAGGTAGTGGTCAATGCGGTAGACCTGATTTTCCTCGAAAACGTTGTGGACAATCTGGTTGAGTTCCTTGGCGGAGGCGAGGTCACGGCCAAACGGTTTTTCGACGATGATGCGGACCCACGCTTTGGGATTACAGGGGCGGGAAAGGCCAGCGCGGCCGAGCTGCTCGATGATGTCGGCATACACTTCGGGCGGCGTGGAAAGGTAAAAGATGCGATTGCCGCAGAGGTTATGGGAGGCGTCTAGCTCGGTCAGGCGCTTAGAGAGCCTCGCGTAAGACTCCTGGTCTCCGTAGTCGCCTGCACTGTAGAAAAGATTGGCGGCGAATTCATTCCATTTGGCGGGATCAACGGGTCCGCCCTCGGAAATAGTCTTTGCAGCATCGCTGGCGGTGGCGCGAAAACTTTCGTCGGTCATGGGCGTGCGGGCGAAGCCAACGATGGAATATCGCGAGCCTAGCGAATCGTGGGCAGCCAGATCAAAAAGCGCGGGAATTACCTTGCGTTTAGCGAGATCGCCGGACGCGCCGAAGAGCACGATAGCGCAAGGCTCGCTTGCACCACCAAAGGATATGTTGGAAGGAACCGAATCGGCGGCCATGCGCTCTCCTTGAAACAGGCAGCTTGTTAGATGAAGCGAACGCTCAAAAGAACTATACCTCAACCTGTAAATTACGCAGGTCAGCGCGCAGTTGATCCGGTGACTGATAGTGAATCACGGACATTCCGAGGCGGCGGGGCGCTTCGAGATTCAGAGATCGGTCGTCAATAAAGACACATTCCTCGGGCCGCCGCTGCGTGACGGCAAGCGCCAGACGGAAAATTCCTTCTTCGGGTTTGCGCGTATGGAGGTAGCAGGAGCTGAAAAAAACCTGGAAGCTACGGCGAAGGTTAAAGGCTTCGATGCGGTATTGATTGAGTTCGAGGGGCTCGTTGTTGATGGCACCGACGAAATAGCGGTTGGTGGCAACGCATTGATCGAGGATCGCACGAACCGCCGGAAATTCCTTGGATTGGGCGAACATGAACGCGGCGAACTCTTCGCGGGTAAACTTGCGAGGACGATAGAAGAGTGTGCGATCGAGATAATCGTTAAGGGAGAGCTGCCCCGCGTCGAAGGCCGGGAAAGAAAGCTCATGGCGGTCCTGAAAATCCTCCCAATCGAGATGAAAGGCTTCCCCGGCCTCTTTACGGGAATTGCGATCCCAGCCATTGGTGAGAACGACTCCACCGATATCCCAAAAGAGGGCCGTAACGCGTGCCATGTGCAGTCCCCCGACAAGAGGCATACAAAACCGCGGCGAAACGATTCTACTGCAATCAACCCTGGGCTGCGGCAGAGGTTGGCGGTGCGCGCTGCCTACCGCCTCGAGCAGGCGAGTTGCGAGCAGCACGTCGCCAAGCCAGTGTGCCAAAAAAAATGCGGCGCGGGCGGTTGGGAAATCGAAGCAGACAGTGAGTGAGTTAGGAATTTATTCAAAACTGCGCTAATGTGAAGTTTCACGCGATTTTCGAGGAGGATGTGGTGGCGAACGATTCCTGTGAACCGGAGAAACCCTCCGATACGCCGGTGACGCCTGGCACGCGCATGGTGCACTGTGTGAAATTTGGCAAAGAGCTGCCGGGGCTAGATCGCGTACCCTGGCGGGGCGAACTGGGCAAGCGGGTGTACGAAAATGTATCAAAAGATGCCTGGAAGCTGTGGATCGAGCACTCGAAAATGATCATGAACGAATACCGGCTGAATCCCCTGGACCCCAATTCCCAGAAAATAATGGAAGAGCAGCTCGAACAATTCTTTTTTGGGGAAGGGGCCAAGTTGCCAGAAGGCTACGTGGCGCCAAAAGCCAAGGGCTGAACCCCTGACTAGCTTGGTTGAGTGAGAATTTTTCCGGTGATTGGATGTTCGACCGGCAGCGCCTTCGTGATGTTAAAGCGAAGCCGTGAATGAGCCGAGCGCAGCGAGTCTTCAACGTGGTTCGGCATTTCGGCCTTGGCGAAGATAAATCCCAAATAAGAGGAACCTTCAGGCCACGCGAGAATAGTGTCGCGAATGCGGGCCGTGACTTCGATTTCCGTGATGCACCGGACGTGTTGAGCATCTTCGATGCCGTGGATTGATTCAAGCACGCCGCTCGAGGGAACTGGAATCATCATGACGCCGGAGGCGAGTTCTTCGCGCTGCCACCCGGAAATCTCTTCGCCAATCGCGTGGCGAAGAATCAGTTCCTCCAAACCGATCAAATGCCGGTGCTGCGGCGAACCAAATTCCAGCGAACGCGCACAAAGACCGCCAATCGGACGCGGAGCAATTTCAACCGGCCAGACGCCGCGCTCGTTTACGCGAAATTCGGCGTGGACTGGCCCATGCGACAGACCGACGGCGCGGGCCGCGTCCTCGGCGGCGCGGTGGATGGCGCATTGCTGTGCGGCGGGGAGACGCGAGGGCGTGATGTAAATCGTTTCCTCGAAAAATGGCCCTTCGAGCGGGTCGGGCTTGTCAAAAATTGCCAGGAGTTTGAACGCCCCGTTGACAAGAATGCCTTCGACGGCTACTTCGGCTCCTGGGATGTATTCCTCGGCGAGGGCTTGCGAAAAATCCGATTCTCGCTGCGAGCGGAGTTCGGGCCGATCGAAGAGCTGTTTCAAGCGCAGCACTGCGGCAAGAAAATCCTCGCGATTGTCTGCTCGCATCACACCCTGGCTCGCGGAAAGCGAGAGCGGCTTGATTACGCAGGGATAGCGCAGGCCCAGCAAGGCGGGCTCCGGCGCCGGCGAAAGAGGAATCGCGCGAAACCAAGGCGTCGGCAAACCGACTTCGCGGAAGATTTCCCGCATGCGCAGCTTGCTGTGGCAAGCCTCAACGGCAACCGGATGATTGGCTGAAATTCCGAGGCCACGCGCCGTGTAAGCGGCAGCCAGGGCGGGCCGGTCGCCAAGGGCGATGATGCCGTCGAAATGGCGCTTGCGAAATTCCTGCAGTGCACGGCCCGCGGCGTGCTGGGGCGCATCAAAGCGCACCGCAAGCGCATCGTCACCCCAGGGATTGGAAAGTTCGTGGCAGCGGTCGGTTACAAACACCAGACGAACTCCCAGGCGGCGGGCAGCTGCGTCGAAGCTGCGCGTCTGGTAACCGAGTTTGGAGGCGAACAGTAAGACGGTTTTGTGGTCGTGACTGATCATGCGGGGTGCAGGCGCGCCTAAATGAACCCTTCCTTTGCTGGAATTTCTTGCGCAAATCCTTGTATGGGAACCAACTGGTCCCCGGTGGGCTCCGCTCAACAGTACCAAGGTTCGCTGAGGAATGGGACAGTGCGCTGCGGGCGAGAGACGGGAAGAGGAAACGAGCCACCGGGGAGGGTCTCTGCCGCGGATTGCCAGATGCGTTCAAAAATAGATGCGCGTGACGATTTTTGCTCTTCTGCACTGGCAACGATGGCAAAAATGCGCGTGGAGAGATCGTCCAGGGCGGGATCGGAGTGGTTCCAGGGATACACGAGTTTCTCGGAATCGTAATCGCCGACCATGGCCGCGATTTCCGGCAGCTCGAGGAGCCGGGAACGCGACGATATCAACAATCGTATCGCGAGCTGGACCGATGGCACAGCCGAGATTAAGTCTCGGTCCGCAATCACTTCCAGAAGATCGCGATAGCTTTCACGCGTTGTCCATGGTGTGAAGGGAACGAACGTCGGCTGCAGGGTCAGTCCCGCATCCTCGCAAAGTTGGAGAGCGCGGAAAAAATCGGCGCGCGTGTGCCCCTTGTCAAGCTTGCGCAGAATCTCATCGTCGAGTGATTCCACGGCGGTGGTGACGAACAGACATCCCGTCCGCGAGAGTTTTAGAAGCGCATCGGAATGGCGAAGAAGATGCTCGATCTTGATGGTTGCGTCGTAGGTGAGTCGCGGGAATTCGGAGTGCAGTTCGTCCACGATGCGGATGGCGTGAGTAACGCCATTGAAGAAATCGGGATCCCCGAAAGTGATGTGCTGTGCGCCGGCTGCGGCCTGTTGGCGGATATCGGCGAGAACCACGTCGCGCGAGACTACGCGGAATTGCCCGGAATAAATCGGCACAATTGGACAATGCCGGCACAGATGTTTGCAGCCGCGTGAAGCCTCGGTGTAACCGGTGGTGCGATGCGAGCCCCCGGGAAGGACGACGTGAGCGTATTTGCGCAATTGCGGCAGGTCCGAGCGATCGGGCAATTCGAAAGCCAGCCGCGGCAAAGGAACGTGGCCGTTTTCCGTGGCTGGCAGAATTTGCGGCCGCGATATGTCCCCGGCAAGCACGGCGAGGTCCGCTTCAAACTCGGGGCCCAGGACGCAGGAAAAGCCTGCAGCACGTAAGCGGGATTCATTCAGCGGCGCGTACAGCCCGCATGCGCAAAGGGTCGCTTGCGAATTTTGCGCGCGAACGATTTCGACCCATGACAATGCCAGCCGCGTGGCCGTGTGCATTGGCAGATAGAAAACAATAAGCTGCGCATCGCGTACCGCATTTTCGTCAAGCGATTGCCTGGAAAGGTCGAGGCAACGCACGAGATGTCCGTGTTTATGTAGCCAAGCGGCAGGGGAAGCCAATCCGAAGGGCTGGCGGCCCAATTCATAAGTGGCAAGCAGCAGGATCTTCACGACGCACCCAGTATAACGCGACAGCCAGAAACATTGCGCCGTCGCTCACGCTGCACACTCCGAGTTCGGTTATTATAGGAGGTTCGGAACGCCCGAAAGGACCGCAGATGGCCATCTCCGCCGCAAATTCGTTTGGGACGCGCGACAAATTGAACGTCGGCGCGCAGTCTTTCGATATCTATCGGCTCGAGCATCTCGAGCGGCAAAGTTCGGGAAGCATGGCCCGGCTTCCTTTTTCACTGCGTATTTTGCTGGAAAATTTGTTGCGCAACGAGGATGGGCGGTTCGTTCACAGGGAAGATATTCAGGCGCTGGCAAACTGGACGCCAAAGGCCGCGGAAAAAGAAATTGCCTTCATGCCGGCGCGCGTCTTGTTGCAGGACTTCACCGGCGTACCCGCGGTGGTCGACCTCGCAGCGATGCGAGAAGCGGTCAAGAAAATGGGCGGCAATCCGAAGCGCATCAACCCGCTCTTCCCCGCGGAGCTGGTGATCGATCACTCGGTGCAAGTGGACAGCTTCGGAAACGTAAATGCGTTTGGCCTGAACGCACAGTTGGAGTTTCAGCGCAATGCGGAGCGCTATGCGTTTTTGCGCTGGGGGCAAACTGCGTTTCAGAATTTTAAGGTGGTGCCGCCAGAAACCGGAATCTGCCACCAGGTCAACTTGGAGTATCTTGCCCGCGTGGTTTGCGCAGTGCCGTCCGGTAATCGGTTCGAAGCGTATCCGGACTCCCTGGTAGGCACGGATTCACACACCACGATGGTGAACGCGCTCGGCGTGTTCGGTTGGGGCGTCGGCGGCATTGAAGCAGAAGCGGCGATGCTCGGTCAGCCGAGTTCGATGCTGGTTCCCCAGGTAGTTGGATTTAAGGTGCATGGAAAATTGCCTGAGGGCGCGACGGCGACGGACCTGGTGTTGACTGTGACCGAGATGCTGCGCAAAAAAGGAGTCGTCGGAAAGTTTGTGGAGTTCTACGGCAGCGGACTTTCCAGCTTGAGCGTTCCCGACCGCGCGACGATTGCCAACATGGCGCCGGAGTACGGAGCAACGATGGGCTTCTTCCCGGTTGACGCGGAGACGTTGGCGTACTTGCAATTCACGGCGCGGCCGCACGAGCAGATTGCGCTGGTTGAAGCATACTGCAAGGAACAGGGATTGTTCCGTACAGATGCGACGCCTGATCCGTCATTTACGGACACCCTGCAACTGGACCTCGGCACAGTCGAACCCACGGTCGCGGGACCAAAACGGCCGCAGGATCGGGTACCGCTCCGGCAGGCTAAAACGTCGTTCACGAAAATTGTGGAGGGCGCACCGGCAAAGCAAGCGCACGTGCAGAACAACGGCGATTCGTTCGAGCTATCCAGCGGCGCGGTGGTGATTGCCGCAATCACCAGCTGCACCAACACGTCAAACCCATCGCTGATGCTTGGCGCCGGGTTGCTCGCCAAAAAAGCAGTGGAACGCGGGCTGCAGGTGAAGCCGTGGGTCAAGACAAGTCTCGCGCCCGGATCGAAAGTCGTCACCGACTATCTGGCGAAGTCCGGCCTTACTCCGTATCTCGACAAACTTAAATTCAATCTTGTCGGGTACGGCTGCACGACGTGTATCGGCAACAGTGGCCCTCTGCCCGATGCTATTAGTCACGCGATTAAAGAAAACAATCTGGTCGCGGTGGCAGTGCTGAGCGGCAACCGGAATTTTGAGGGCCGCATTCATCCGCTGGTGCGCGCGAATTATCTCGCTTCGCCGCCCCTGGTGGTTGCCTACGCGCTGGCCGGACGGATGGACGTGGACCTTACAAGCGAACCGCTGGGTTACGACTCAGCCGGGAAGCCAGTCTTCTTGAGCGAAATCTGGCCGACGCCGCAGGAGGTTGAGGCCACGGTACGCCAGGCGGTGACACAAGAGCAATATCAAAGGCAATACGCCGCGGTTTACGACGGCGACGAACACTGGAGAGGAATGGCCGTGCCAGCGGGCGATCTGTATCAGTGGGATTCCCATTCCACGTACATCAAGCTGCCGCCCTATTTTGAGAATATGGCAAAGACCGCTCCACCGCTGGCCGACATTCATGGCGCCCGAGTGCTGGCGGTGCTGGGCGACAGCATCACGACCGATCACATTTCGCCTGCGGGCTCGATCGGCGTGGACACGCCCGCCGGAAAATATCTGATCGCTAACGGCGTCCGGCCGCACGAGTTCAACTCGTACGGCGCGCGGCGCGGCAATCATGAAGTCATGGCCCGCGGCACGTTCGCTAACATTCGCCTTAAGAACCAGCTTGCGCCGGGAACGGAAGGCGGCTGGACTACTTTCCAACCGGATGGCGAGCAGATGAGCATCTACGATGCCTCGGTGAAATATCGCGAAGCGGGAGTGCCGCTCGTCATCATCGCGGGAAAGGAATATGGTTCGGGCTCTTCGCGCGACTGGGCTGCCAAGGGGCCGAAATTGCTCGGCGTGCGCGCGGTCATCGCCGAAAGCTACGAACGTATTCACCGCAGCAATCTGGTTGGCATGGGAATCCTGCCGCTCGAATTCCAACCGGGCGAGACCGCCGCGACAATTGGCCTGACAGGTCACGAGACTCTTGCAATTACGGGAGTCACTTCCCTTTCGACACGTGCCACGATCGGCGTTAGCGCGAAATCTGCAGATGGGAGCGAGAAGAAGTTTACCGCGATCGCGCGTGTGGACACGCCGGAAGAAGTCGCTTACTACCACCACGGCGGCATTCTGACCTACGTGCTGCGACAAATGATTTAGGCACGGCACATTTTCCGCCATTGAAGAATCTGGCGCTCCTGTTTATGATGCGCGAGACTTTTTGTGCATAACTCTCGAAACAAGACGAGGCGCGTGTGAACGTCAGCCGGATTCTTCTTGCCTTCCCACTCTGCTTTCTCGTCGGAAACGCTGGCGCTCAGCAGCAGCGATCCGGGCAAGATTCCGTCACTGCGATCAAGGCCGGGCACGTTATTGACGTCGAAAACGGCCGCGTGCTCGACAAGCAAGTGATCCTGGTGCGCGCTGAGAAAATCGAAGCTCTGGGCAGCGACATCAAAATCCCTCCTGGCGCCAGAGTCGTTGATCTCTCCAACAAGACGGTGCTACCGGGACTGATTGACTGCCACACCCATCTCGCCGACGGCGCGCACGATGGCAACGGCGACCCAATGTCACAGCTCAAACGCACGGCGTCGCAGGTTGTACTCGAATCCGTTCCTAACGCGCGGATGACGCTGGAGTCAGGATTTACAACGGTGCGCGACGTCGGCGTGTATCGCGCTCTGAACGACGTCGCACTGCGCGACGCCATCAACAAGGGCTATATCGTCGGCCCGCGCATGTTCGTCGCAGGCGCGTACGTCACGATTACCGGGGGCGCCGGCGCGATGACCGGACAAGCGCCCGACATCAGGCTGCCCTGGGATTTCAATTACGGCGAAGCGAATAGCCCGTGGGAAGTGCGCCAGAAAATTCGCCAATTGGCGCACGACGGCGTGGATCACATCAAACTGCTTTCGAGCGGAGCCGTGTTGACTCACGGCAGCAATCCCAACTCACAAGAGTTCACGCTGGAAGAGCTGCAGGCAGCTGTCAGTGAAGCTTCCAATTTCGGCTTGCGCGTCGCTTCGCACGCACACTCGCCGCAAGGGATCAAGAACGCGATCCTCGCTGGCGTCGCCTCCGTCGAACACGCCACCATGATTGACGACGAAGGCATCGCCCTGGCCAAGCAGCATGGCACCTATCTCGATATGGACATTTATGACGATGAGTGCATCCAGTCGGCCGGCAAGACCAATAAAATTCCCGCTGATTTTCTCGAACACGACCGCGACCTTGGCGAAATCCAGCGTCGCAATTTCACCAAAGCGGTAAAGGCCGGTGTGAAGATGTCGTTCGGCACCGACGCCGGCGTGTGCCCCTATGATGCCGCCGCACGCCAATTCGCGTTCATGGTCAGATACGGGATGACGCCGATGCAGGCCATTCAGTCCGCGACCATCAATGCTGCGACACTGATCGGCAAGCCGGAACAGTTCGGTTCCATTCGCGTTGGGAAATTTGCGGACGTTATCGCGGTCGATGGAGATCCCATCGCTGACATTCATCAACTCGAGCACGCTACGTTTGTAATGAAAGAAGGTGTGGTGTACAAGCAATAGCCGGCTATTGCGGTGAATCAGATTCTTTTCGGAAGCGCCGTCCCCACAAACGCAAACACACTGTCAAGCCTACTGCCACGCCCAACACAAGAAAGACGGAGTAGTAAGTGGAAACGCCTAAAGCAAGATTTTTCGCGCGCGTCCAGCCCAAGTAGCTAAAAATGCGCACACCAAGGAGAGCAAGCAATACCGGCGTCAGCGCTGTCATACTGGCAGCCACAAAGCCCGCCGTAAGGCCACTTACAACGATCAACGCTGTTCTGGCTGAAGAGCTACGCATGGTCTTTGTAGAGCAATTTTGGCGTCATCTGGTCTGATTGTCCTGTGGCACGGGCAACGCTCCAGGTTTGCGAGAAATTACCACAATAAGGCCCAGCAGTATCGACGCTACGCTCGCCGTCTGCGCGTTGGACATGCCCCAAAAGGATCGCGGATTCAGCCGGATGAGTTCCACCAGAAATCGCGCGACGCCGGTCAGAATCAGATACGCACAAAACACGCGCCCTGAAGGCTTGCCTTCCTGCAGAAAGCGGGCGCCGATCCGCCACAGCACGTACGCAATGAGCATCCACGCCGCGAATTCGTAAAGCGGCGTGGGGTGCACACGCTCCGTCGTTGGTACCACTCCATTTGGGAAACTCATTCCCCACGGCAGGCTCGTGGGGATTCCGTAGTCGCCGTCGCCACTCAGAAAACATCCAATGCGCCCAATCGCGTAGCCGACCGCTGCCGCAGGAGAACACGCATCCAGAAAGGTCAGCGCAGGGATTTGTTCGCGCCGGGCCAAGATCAGCAGCGCCGCGAATCCGCCCAGGAAGCCGCCAAACCACGCGAATCCATAGCGGGTAAAAATGAACGAGCGGGGGTCGGCAAAAAACTCCGCCGGCGATTCCAGAGCGTGATAGAGCCGCGCACCGACAATTCCCGCCAGTCCGGCAATTCCGATGATCAAAAACGCATCGGCCCGAATGCCGCGGCGTCGGAGATCCGCTTGCAAAATATAGGATGCGGCCAGCAAGCCCGTCGCCACCATTAGGCCAAAGCTAGGAAGCGTCAAGGGGCCGATGTGCAGGTAAGGGATCATTTTCCGGTGAAGTCAACCTCAACGAAATTATACATGAGCGCTTTGTGACGCTCGCATTCCGGCTCGACCGCCCAGCAAGCGCAAGCCGGCTCCGATTGCGAGCCACCAGGCCAGGGCAATCCATTCTGGCCGCGAAAAATGTCCGGGAAACGCGGGTACCACTTTCATGGCGACCAACAGAAGGGCCACCAGCGCACCAAGCGCAGCGATCGATCGCGGCGCCGCGCGTTTTTCCACCAGAAAAAACGAGAGGCACGCCGCAAACCAACCGCTCGCGGCAGCCATCGATCCGACTTCCGTAACCGGCACCAGCAGCGCGTCGCCCAGGAACAATCCGCCAGCCGTTGCCACGGTCACGCCCAATATTGCTGCCGACGGTGTTTGAAACTTTTCGTGCACCGCTCCAAATCGCGCCGGAATGGTTCCTCGCCTCCCAAATGAGAACAGCATGCGGCTGGCCGCCACAAAATTACCGTTGAAGCATTGCAATAATCCGAACATCGCGGCGATCAGGATCAGCCGCACCGGCCACTGCGTTCCCAGCGCCTGGCCAAATGCCGCCGCCGTCGCAAATCGTTGCCCCAGCAACGTCTGCCACGGCGCCACATACGACACCGCCGCAACCACCAGCACATAGAATCCGGCGCCCACAAACAGCGCCATCACAATCGCGCGAAAGAATCCCTGCGCAGGAAATCCTCGGTGCGCTTCTTCCGCCACTTTGGGCACCGATTCGAATCCCGTCAGGAAATAAGGCACGATCTGCAATACCAGCAGGACCGAGACCAGAGGCGCTGCGCGAAACGCCGGTTGAAAATTCGTCAAGGAGCCGTGCCCGGCGCCCATCGCCGTCGCCACCGCAAACAACACCAGAACGGTGCCCGCCGCCCAGCCCTGAAACGTGGCGCTTCCCCGTATTCCGCGATAATTCAGAACGCCCAAGAAAACCGTCATCGCGATGCCTAACGCCAGTCGCGGCAAATACACGGGATGCCCATCCACACGATACAGCTCGATCGAATTGAGCGACGGCAGCAAGTACGCCGCCACTCGTCCCACCACCACTGCTTCCCACGGACAAACAATGAAGTACGCCAGCAGCATCATCCAGCCAGTGAAGTAGCTCACCACTGGCGGAAACACCTGCGCAGTGTACGCCGCCTCGCCGGACGCATCCGGCAGCCGCTTCACCCACTCGCCATAGACGTAACCCACCGGAAGTAGCAGTAGGCCGCCAATTCCAAACGCCAGCATCGCACCGAGCGGGCCACCGCGGCCTAGCCAGTCATCCATCAACACCAGCCAGCCCACGCCGATCATGGTGCCGAAGGCCAGCGCGAAATAGTCCCGCAGGCCTAGATTGCGCGCCAGTTGTCTTGTCTGCTGTGTCATGGAAGAGCGGGCATTGTACTCACCTTCCCGGTAAGTGGCCAGAATTGACGCGGCGTTCATGCGCCAATAACACGTGCGACCTATTACTGACTCAGACGGACGAGGCTAGCGGCGTGTCCAGGTCATGCACACGCTGCGCAGCGTCTGTGCTGTATTCCTCACAAACCACGCTCACACGCGAGATATTTCGCGTTTGAGTTCTTAAGGAGAGCAGAGTTATGCAGCAAAGTTTGCGAAAAGGTATGTCCATGTTGGCGGCTGTGGCGGCGAGCTTTCTGCAAGTCTCACCTGCTTTCGCCAACGACGGCAACGGCCCCAGCGGAAAGCCAGGCAGGGTCACTTCGGTCTCATCGGCCAATCCCAAGGTCGTGGGTGTTTCGGCGCCGAATATTCTTTCGCCGGAGTTGAACGAAACCATCGCCGCCCAGGGTTCCTGGAAGCTGGAGAATCCCGGGGAGCAGAGCTATTACGGTTACGGCAACGATGGCCCCCCGGTGCCCGCGCCTGGTGATCTGCCGTCCGCAGTCCACAAAGTCGAAGCTACAAAAACCGAGCCCGACAAAAACACCTACCTGGTCCTCGAAAACCAAAAGGGCTTTGATCCCAGCTATGACTATGGCACTCACTTCCTCTTCCAGGGTCACGAGAACGGGCCCGGCGGCCACGGCAAAATCACCCGCATCAATCTCGACGCCGACGGCGCTCACCGTGTCACCTTAATGGCCGAAAAAGACATCAACGATCAGCCTCTCCCTACGCTTGATGGTTCTACCTGGTATCCCTTTTCGGGGCACCTGCTGTTCACGTCGGAGAGCGGCTCCAACGCCAGCATCATGCAGGCAACGCTCGATGTTCCTTCCAAGGTTGAGGATATCTCCGGAATCCTGGGCCGCGCGGGATACGAAGGCGTCCAAGCCGATCTTTGGGGTCGCCTGATCCTCGTCGAAGACGTCGGTGGAAAAACCGGTACTGCATTTCCCCACGCCAAACAGCCCAACAGCTTTGTCTATCGCTTTCTTCCCAATAACCCCTCTAATCTGAAGGCCGGAGGCAAACTGCAAGTCTTGCAGGTGAAATCGAAGGCTCACGCCGGCGCCATCGTCTTTGGCGGCGCCAATGTGGATGGCGACATCAAATCGCAGGACCAAAAAGATCTGCATACTTACGGCAACATTTTTCAGACCGCCTGGGTCACGATCCATGACACGGCTGTACAAGGCTCATCGCCTTATGACGCCAATGCGGCGGCGAGAGCCGCAGGTGGCACTCCTTTCAAGCGCCCGGAAAATGGCCAATTCCGTCCCGGCACGAATTTTTCGGAATTCGTTTTTGATGCCACCGGCGACACGAACGCACTCACCGAAGCTGGTTCCGAATTCGGTGGCTTCGGCGCCATCTTCCGACTCCAACTAGCCGGCGATGCAGGCTTGCTCTCCATGGTGTACCGCAGCGATGTCGCTCACTCCGGCCTCGACAACTGTGGATTCTGGGATCAGAATCGTGTCGTTTTTGTTGAGGACGCTGGCGACACGCTGCACGCACAGCGCAATGCTCTCGACTCCGCTTATCTCTTCGATTTGAACGCCGACTACGGAAACCCGTCGAATAAACCGATTCGTATTCTCGCCGAGGGCCGCGACGCTCCCGCAACTCTGGACTCGCAATTCAGCGGTCTACCGGGCTTCCAGAATGACGGCGACAACGAAATCACCGGCTGGCATGAATCCGACGGCGATCCCACCGTCAACGGCCTGCTGGGCGCCAAAATCCCTACTCCGTTCCGCGCCGGCTGGCGCCTTTTCTTCACCCAGCAGCATGGCGACAACAACACCTGGGAAATCCTCAGGAAAGACAAGTCCGGTTCCGACCAAGACTAGACGGTCCGTTCAACATTTTCCGAAGACCGAAATCGACAACAGCAAAAAGGCGACGACCTCTTCCCTGCCTCTGTACTAGACTGTGACCTATGAAATTCAAAGAACTCGTGAAGGAATCCGCGGATCTTGCAAAACCGTATCGGGTCACCAAAGGCGACAATTTCCGTTTGAAGGATTACGACGCCGGCGACACCAACGGCGTCAAGGACAAAAAGCAAGCCAAGAAAACTCTGCAACACAGCGTCGAGCTGCTCTCCCAGTTCCAGGAAAAACTCTATGCCCAGGATCGCTGGGCGCTGCTGCTGATTTTTCAGGCCATGGATGCCGCCGGCAAAGACGGCGCCATCAAGCACGTCATGTCCGGCATCAACCCGCAGGGATGCGACGTGACTTCGTTCAAAGCGCCTTCCAAAGAGGAACTGGACCACGAATACCTCTGGCGCGCCCACAAAGCCATGCCCGAACGCGGCAAGATCGAGATCTTTAACCGCTCCTACTATGAAGAAGTACTCGTCGTCCGGGTTCATCAGGAACTTCTCAGCGCCCAGCAGCTCCCCAAGGAACTCATTAGCAAACACATCTGGGAAGAGCGCTACCAGGACATCAACAATTTTGAAAAATACTTGGGTCACAACGGCGTAATCGTCGTGAAGTTCTTCCTGCACCTCTCCAAGAGTGAGCAGAAAAAGCGCTTCCTAGAACGGCTGGAAATGCCCGAAAAAAACTGGAAGTTTTCCATGGCCGACGTGAAAGAACGTGCCTACTGGAAGGACTATCAACACGCCTACGAGGAAATGATCCAGAACACTGCGACCAAATACGCGCCCTGGCACATCATCCCTGCAGACAACAAATGGTTCACGCGGCTCGCCGTCGCCGGCGCCATCATCGACACCCTGCACTCTCTCAACCTCCAGTTCCCTGAAGTTGATGACGACAAGAAGAAGGAATTGGCACAGGTCCGCAAGGCCCTCGCCTCTGGCAAGGACTAGTCCGCAAAGAGATGCTGGCGCGGGCGCACGGCAATCCTTTCGCTTTGCTCTTGACTAATCCGCCTGCAGCACGATGAACGATGAAGAGATGCTGCCGTGATGTACCGCCTCGTAGCAGGTCGCCAGTATCGAAAGTGCAAAAGGCACACGGGCTACTCCGGCCTTGATCGCATTGCGCGTCCCGCTTCGCCCTTTCATTCTCCAGGTGCTGGCAGCAAAACGTTCCTTCGCTAGTGTGGTCCTCAAATGCTTGTGCACCCGAAATCCATGTCTAGCACAAATATATTCGAGTGTTCTCCAGCCCAGAAAGTGCAGGTGATCCGGAAATTCCCAATCAAAAATGGCGCTTTTCTTTACGTCACGCTTCATCTCTCCTGTTTTTATGACCACCTTCCCGCCTTCCCTCAGCAGGCAGCGCAGCCTCTGAAACAGGCTGTCAATGTTGGGGATGTGCGAAATCACATTGATCAGCGCGATCACATCGAAACGCCGTTCGGCGCCAAACTCTTCAATCGGCGCTTCGAAAATCTCGCACCGCGCCGTTTTCCTCGCGAACTCGGCCCTCTCGCGGTTCAATTCAATTCCCGCCCGCTCCAGCTGACGGTGTACCGCCAGTCGTTCCAGCAAGTGTCCGCAGCCGCACCCTACATCCAAGACTGATGACGCTTTCCGGCATTCCCCGTCAATCAGTTCAAAATATCTTTCGTAAAACAATTTTTCATTCTCATACTGCTTCGCGCAGCGCACCACTTCCAGCTCGGCGTAGTCGTACTCCGAAACCGCTTCGTGATGTTGCGTCGCATTCTTTGGATAAGGATGAATAAATGCCAGATCGCATGCTTCACAATGCATGAGCGTGTAAGTGCGTTGTGTGAACAGCGGCACCCCGTTTTGCGAACTGCATAAAGGACAGATCGTTAATTTTAGATCGGTGACTGCTGAAGTGACACTTTGACCCGGAAATCCAATCGAGGCGCTGCTTCCCATTTCTGTCTCTTTCCGGCTGGACCACTCATGTTCGGACGTGTTTGTTCGTCCGAAACTTGCACATCGACGAGGAAAGGCTGTTTGGTCTGGGTTCGAGCCGGGGTTGCGAAGATTCGCTGCGCTCACTATACCCCTTTCGTCAGTCAGGGACCAGGATTGTTCGCGGATGAGGCGCCGACCGACCCGTCTAGCATCTCCTACCCCCTCTTGTCGTAGAATGCCTGTCACCGCCGAACTCATATCACTTTTGGAGACTCTTGCTCATGAACCATGTAGCTGCTGTCATCGGAGCCGGATTCGTCGGCAAAGCTCATATTGAAGCGCTGCGCCGCATCCCCGTTCGCGTCAAAGGCACTCTTGTCAGTTCGAACGACCGCAGCTCCGCCGCCGCCAAAGCTCTTAGCCTCGAACGCGCTTACTCGAGCGTAGAGGAAATCGCCGCTGACCCCGAGATTACGGCCGTTCACATCTGCACGCCCAACTATGTCCACTTCAGCCAGTCCGCAATGCTGCTCCGTGCCGGCAAGCACGTCATGTGTGAAAAGCCCCTAGCGATGGACTCG
>DATMZI010000135.1:0-37096 GCA_035607085.1 Candidatus Eiseniibacteriota bacterium
CGTTTGCCGAAAAAGCTCCGGCACTCACACCGTTGAGAAACGTCTCGGTCTTGCGCGTAGACAAATCGAACTTGCTGATGGTGAACTGCGGCGGCCCGCCCCGAGACGCCAGCACTGGCGCTTCCACCAGGTACAACACACGCGCTTTCCCCGGATTCAATCCAACGTAGTTCGCCGCTTTGATCGGCAGCGACACGATGCGCTGGCCGATGCCGTCCAGGTCAATGGTGACCGTAACCTTTTCTTCTTTTTTGTCCGCGTCTTTCTTGTCGGTCTCTTTGTTGTCCTTATCCGCTTGCTTCTTGTCGGTGTCCTTCTTGTCAGTATCTTTCCTGTCTGCTTCTTTTCCCTTACTGTCGTCTTTCGATTTCTCGTCTGCCTTCGCGACTTTCTCGTCGTCGCTTTCCGGTTCGACCGGCGAAGGCTCGCCCCTCTTCAAGACCACCGCATAAATATTTCGCGAAACCGGATGTTGATAACTCGTCAGGTCCAGCCAGCCCGACGACAGACCAAAATCCGTGCTGGCGCCGAAATAGATGTACTTGCCGTTCTTATCGAATACCGGAAACCGCGCCTCGCCCAACCCGTCAGTAATCTGCGAACTTTTGCCGCTGTCGATTGAATAAACGAACACCGCGCGAAAGTGGCTGGGCAAATATTTTGAATACGTCATCCACTTGCTGTCCGGGCTCCAGGCGGGGTCAAGCTGATAACTGGGATCATCAAATAAATCCGTATCCACTTTCACCGGCGCGCCTTTGTCGACGTCCACATACCAAACGTTCAGCCGCTTATCGATGTAGGAAATTTTCTTGCTGTCCGGCGACCAGCTTGGGCCATAGAAAAACGACGGCGGATTGCCCAGGTTGATTTTTTTCACTTCGCCCAAGCCGCTCTGATCCTTCAAGTGCAGCGCGTACTCGCCGGATTCATCGGAGAAATAGGCAATCCACTTTCCGTCGGGGCTCCACGCCGGATCCCGCTCCACTGCGGCAGCGGTCCGCGTCAAATTGCGTATGTCACCCTTCTCCGCCGGAACCGTCACAATTTCGCCGCGTGCTTCGAATACGGCACGCGCTCCCGTCGGCGAAATGCCGGAGTTTGAAATTTTGTCGGCCGCATTTTCCCAATGCGGACGCGTCGCCGGCAGGTCACCCGCGACATGAATGCTTACGCGCTCAGCCTTACCGCTCTTCGTATCTAGCGTATAAATTCCACCGAACTGTTCGTACACCAGTGCATCCGGCCCGGCGGAGATTGACTTGACATCGAGTCCTTTGTTTTCCAACACCTGCTTCACCTGCTTCGATTTCACATCGTAAGCAAAGATCGTGACCGGCCCGTTGCGGTCCGACAAAAAATAGACCGTGTCGCCGACCCACACCGGATTGGCATCGTTGGAATTTTCCCTCGGCAATTTGTCGAGGTGCAGATCGCTCAACCGCACGATATAAATAGGCGTAGTCTGCCCACCGCGATAGCGCTTCCACGCGTCCTGCCATTTAAGATTCGGCACGTACGCGAAGCTTTTTCCGTCCGGCGAGTATGAGCCTTCAAATGCGCGCCACATCGGCAACACGTCCGGCACACCGCCCTCCGCCGGTATGCTGTAAATTCGCGTGATATCCGCGTAAGTATCGCGGGTGGAAATAAACAGAATCTGTTTGCTATCCGGCGTCCAGCCCACCGGACTGTCATTCGCCGGGTGCCAGGTCAGCCGACGCGGCTCGCCGCCTTCTGCGGGCATCACGTACACATCTTCGTTGCCGTCATATTGGCCGGTGAACGCGATCCATTTCCCGTCGGGAGAAAAATCTGGACTGCTCTCGTGGCCACCCGTCGTAAGTTGCCGCGCTTCACCTCCGGCGCGCGGCACGCTCCATAGATAGCCGCCATAGGCGAACACGATTTCCGTCTTGCTGATGCTTGGCTCCTGCGCCAACAGTGGCGAATCGTCCGCCGCGCAAGCAAAGTTGGCCACAACCAGCAATACCGCCAGCAGCATGGCGAAACGTACCTTCATGGATCCTCCCGAGAACACAGCCCCGCTTCCGCGCTGGGCTGCGCCTTTGATTCATTCTTAGGTAAAACACAAACCCCGAGTGCAAGCAGCTACTTTACCGGCGCCGGCCAGAATCCCGGATCAGATATCTTTCGCGTATCCAGCTGCGTCGCGTATTTCTCCACTGCCGAGCGGATCTCCGCGGCTTTGCCGATCAGCATGAACACCAGATTGTCCGCCGGAAAATGCCTTTCGATCACTTGCTTGGCGACCGGAGGCGTCACTGCATCAATGCGCGCTTCCAGCTGATTGATTTCATCGTCGTTCAATCCGAAAAACTCGTCGCTGGCGATGCGCCGTGCCAGCTGGCCCGACGTTTCGATGGAAGGGGGAAACTGCCCTTTGATGTACGCTTTCGCCGAAGCCAGTTCGTCCGCGGTCACACCTTCTTTGTGCAGTCTGTCCAGTACCTTCAGCGCCAGATCCAATGCCTGCACTGTCGTTTCATTTTTCGTGTAGCTATAAATCGCGAACGCGCCCGGCTGCTGCTTCGAATCGAAGAACGATTGCGCGCCGTACGTCAGGCCGGACTCCACGCGCAGCGCTTCGTTCAGCTGGGAAGTAAAGCGCCCGCCGAAGATAGTGTTCACCACCCGAATCGCGACGCGATCCGGATCATTCACGGCCGTGCCGGTATTCCCAATCACGAAAAAGGTTTGCGTCGCGTCCGGCTTGTCAATCAGCAGCAACCTCTTCCCTTTCACCGGCTGCGGTGCAGTCAGTGCAGCCGGTGCTGCGCCTTTCGTGGTCCAGCTCCCAAACGCGCCTTCCAGCTTCGCTTTCAGCTGGGCCAAGCTAAATTCGCCCGCGACAGCCAGAATGGTGTTACCCGGAGTGTAATTCGCTTCATAAAACTTCACGATAGTGTCGCGTTTAATGCGCGCCAGA
Source organism: Candidatus Eiseniibacteriota bacterium (assembly GCA_035607085.1). Lineage (GTDB taxonomy): Bacteria > Acidobacteriota > Terriglobia > Acidiferrales > UBA7541 > Acidiferrum. The sequence continues at coordinate 2,951 of DATMZI010000135.1, forward strand.
GAGAGCTCATCGCCACCATCCGGCCGCGCGTACGGATGCTTGCCGAATAAATAGCCGTAATAATAAGTCAAGGCGACGGATTCCGCCTCGTCCTTGGCCGCTTTCACACCGTCTATGCTTTGCGACACCAGTTTGTCCACTTCGCCTTGCGGAAATGCCGGGTGCAGCATCGCATCGCTCAGCAAATCGAGACCTTTGTCCAAATCCTTGGTCAGGCATTCGGCGGAAACAGCGGTAAAGTCGTCGCTCGCATCAGCGCCAAAACTGGCGCCGATAAAATCCAGGTCTTCGGCGAACTTTTGCGCGCTGCGCTTGGTGGTGCCTTTGCGCAGCAGTCCGGCGGTGGTCGAGGCCAATCCCTCCTGACCCGCTGGATCGGCGGTGGCACCCGCTTTCACGATGACCGCAAAACTGACCATCGGCACTCCGCGCTTTTCCAGCAGCAGCACGGTCAGGCCGTTTTTCAGCGTGATTTTCTCATGCGGCGGCAGCTTGAGCGTCTGAGCCTGCGAAACTGACGCAAGGATAAAAGCGCCAAGCATCAAGGCAGCAAGGATCAGGCTGAGAGGACGCATTGGTGTGCGGGCGGGGTTCATTACTTGGCGCGTCCCTCTTCGCCGCTCTCGGGCATCAGCGTGGCTACTGTCCGGTTATTCACGCCAAAATATTTTTGCGCTACTCGCTGCACATCTTCCTTCGTCACCGCGCCGTAGTTCTTCGCTGCCTCAAACACTTTGTGATAATCGCCAAAAAACACTTCATAGGTGCCGATGGTGTTGGCCCGCCCGTTGATCGTTCTCATCTGCTGATAAAACTCCACCAGGCGAATGTTCTTGGCCTTTTCCAACTCCTGATCGGTGATCGAAGCCCTCTTAATCCTGTCCAGCTCTTCGTAAACTGCCGCCTCGCACTTCGCGGGGTCCACTCCTTGCTTTGGCTGCACCGACAACTTCGCGATCGTCGGGTCGAACGCCGGTCCCAGCGATATGCCGACATCGAGCGCAATCTGGTCCTTGTCGATCAAGCGCTGGTACAGGCGCGAGCTCTCGCCCTGCACCAGCACGGTACGCAATATGTTCAGAGCGTAAAAATCGGAGTTGTTGGTTTGCGGGACGTGGTAGGCGATCTGCAGCAGCGGTAGTTCCGCCGGCTTCCGCACTACCAGCCTGCGCTCGCCCATTTGCTCCGGCTCAACCGTCGTCACCGGCGGAGGCGGCGCATGTTGCGGGATCGGCTCAATATATTTTTCGCAGAGCTTAAAAATCTCTTCGGGCGCTACGTCGCCCACCACCACCATTGTGGCGTTATTCGGCGCGTAGCCCATTTCAAAGTGATGCTTCAAGTCGTCCATGGTCCAGTGTTCGATGTCGCTCGTCCAGCCGACCACCGGCCATTGATAAGGGTGTGCTATGAATGCGGTCGCCTGCAGTTGTTCATCCAGAATGCCGCTGTTGTTGGCGTCCACTTCGGTGCGCCGTTCGGACGCCACCACGCCGCGCTCCGATTCGATTTTCTTGGGATCGAAACTCAGGTACTGAATGCGGTCTGCCTCGATGTCGAAGATCAGATTCAGTGCCGAACGGGGAAACCAGTCCTGGTAAACCGTGGTGTTCTGCGTCGTGTACGCGTTGTTCGCGGCTCCGTTTGCTTCCATCGCTTTGTCCAGTTCGCCGGGACCATATTTTTTCGCTCCGTTGAACATCATGTGCTCGAAAAAGTGCGAAAGGCCCGTCGTTCCGGGGCGTTCATTGCGGGATCCGATGCGATAGAAAATATAGAGAGCGACGTTCGGAATGCTGTGGTCGGTTTGTACCAGCACCCTCATCCCGTTTTTCAGTGTCCTGTAGGCTACAGGAAATTGCTGTGCTTCGTTCTGGGCAGTCGCGGTTGCGGCGCTCGCAAACCCTAACGCGGCACACAGCAATGCGCGCGCAGCAATTTTGCATGGACTCACCAACCACCCCCAGGGACATCCCAGCTAATCAGACGTATCAAACCGCTAAAATGTTCTTGCAGCTGGCCATTACTTTCCGACCAGCGCAAATACACGAACCGCCCCGCCCGACCCGCCTTCCAGCTTGATCGGCGCCGCTATCAAAAACGCGCCCGCCTCCGGCAGGCTACTCAGATCCGCCAGGTTCTCCAACTGATAGACGCCTGCGCCCAGCACCAGATGGTGCACCGGAAAATCCGCCGAGTTGCCCGGATCAATGCTCAACGTGTCGCAGCCCAGACCGCTGACCCGTCGTTGCAGCAAAATTCTTGCCGCTTCAACCGAATATCCCGGGAAATGCATTTTGCCGTTCACATCCTGGTTGCGGTATCGCGCCACGTCCGGCCATCTTGCGGACCAACCAGTCCTGAGAATTACGAGCGAGCCGGCAGGAATATTTCCGTGTTTTTGCTCCCACGCGGAGACGTCCTTCGCGCTCAACTGGTAGTCCGGATCGCGCTCTGCCTCCTCGCGCACGTCGAGGACAACTGCCGAGCCAAAAAATTTCTCCGCGGCGATTTTGTCAACCGTAACTGTTCCCGGCGGGAAGTGCGCCGGCGCATCCATGTGTGTACCGTAGTGCTCCAGCATCCAGAAGCTGCGCGTGAAATAGCCTTCCTTCTCTACGGTTGCATTGACTTTCGCTTCGAACGCCTTGGCATCTCCGGGCCACGGCACCATCTTTTCGCTGATCGCGTAGCTCAGATCAATCACACGGGTCTTGCCGCCGGCGATTTCGTCTAACGCAGGCTTGTTAACGGAGGTTTGTCCAAAAGCGAACGTCGTTGCCGCCAGGATGGCAGCCGAACCCCAAAGTGCGCGAGTGCGCTTCACCATAGTTTCACCTCCGTTTTAGTGGCCCGGCCTCGAGCGTCATTCCGGGCCGCCTGCTAAAGCGAGCCGAGCGAGCTATCTCTCTTCTCGTGGAGTAACGCCGAAACAAAAACGCCTACGGCAGCGGAATTCCCGGAGTAGCCACGATTCCGGCCATACGCAGAATTTCCTGGTACTCGATATCGGTGATTGGCGAAACAATTAGCCGCACGTTCTTGAGGAATTTTACCTTCCTGAGCGCCTTGTTGCTGCGCAGTTCGGTGAGCGCCACCTGCCGCGGCAGCTTTTCGAACGCGCGCAGGTCCGCCACCAGGTTCTTGCCCTCGCGATCGTGCGGATCCGGATAAGGATCCCGCGTAACTTCCGCTATGGAATAGAGCGAACGCTCAGGCGCTGAGTGATAGCACAGCACGCGATCGCCCCGGCGCACCTGCTTCAGCGCCCGTACGGCGTCCGGTTTCGAACCGGCACCGTGCCACATTTCCTTGCCCTTCACAAAAAGCGTGTCCCAATGGTAGTGGTGCGGATCTGCGGTGAATATCCAGTAGTGTCGGGTAGCGGTTGGCGTCGTCGTCATTGAACCTGGTTGCAGGGTTTGTTATTGCAGTTCCTGGTTTCAGCTTGGTTCGGCGGTACTATACACGGCAGTCCAGGCAAAGCCAAACAAAATGTGAGGGTTACGCGAATTTTGCGGGGAAAAATACGGTTGCGGCGTATTGCCGCGACTGTCCGGACTAAGTTATTTAATTTCTTTTAGTTAAAGGGAAACTAACCCAGGTCCACGTAAACTTCCTCGCCTTGCAGTTCCGTTGCAAAGCATCCGACGGACGCGGCCGGATTCATCACCGCCTTACCGGTCGTGACGTCGAACTGCCAGCCATGCCACGGGCAAGTGACCACCGATCCTTCCAACTGACCTTGTCCAAGCGGGCCGCCGCGGTGCAAGCAGGTGTTGTTGATGGCGTAGAGTTTGCCGCCGACATTGGCCAGCGCCACCGGTGTTCCGGCCACTTGCACTTCCTTGATTGAGCCCGCGGGAATCTCCGCTACTCTCGCTGCCCGCACCAGAGCCATTCACCCTCCGACGAACAACTACCGCGTTTTTGTGACCAGCGCGGGCAGTATAACCCCCGCCGGCCATGCGGTAAAGAAAGCCGAAGGAGCAGCGAGGACACGTCCAGTGTTTTCAGGAAGAACCATCAATCCATCTTGGCGACGTAAACGCAGTTGCGGCCGGCACGCTTGGCTTGGTAGAGCATCTCGTCGGCTTTCCGGACCAGCGCGTCAAAATCCTGGATGTGGCCGCGCTCGCTGCCCGCTACGCCAAAAGTCGCGGAGATACTGACGCTATGCCCTGCGAACGGAAACGACAGCGAGCCAAACAATTCGCGAAAGCGGTTGATCGCCACTTCGATGTTGACCGCGCTCACATGGGAAATGACGATCAGGAACTCGTCGCCTCCCAGCCGCCCGCACATATCGGAGATTCGCGTCAGCCTGCGCAAAGTGTCGGCGAAAGTGCGCAGTACGGTATCGCCCGCCTCGTGGCCGAATGTGTCGTTGATTTCCTTGAACGAATCCAGATCTCCGAGCACCACCCACAGGGGAAATCTGTGACGCTTGGCGCCGCGCAGCTGTTTGTTCGCCCATTCTTCAATGGCCCGACGATTGGGTAGTCCGGTCAGAACATCGGTACTCGCCACTTCTTCCAGTTCCGCGCTCTTATCTTCCAGACGGCGGTGCAGTTCGATGATCCGGCGGCCGACACCCACGCGTGCCAGCATCTCGTTCGAATTAAAAGGCTTCACCAGAAAATCATCGGCGCCCGCCTCCAGCGCTTGCAACACGCCGTCCTCTCCCTTGTTGCTGGTCATCACGATGATGTAGGTATACGATGCGAACCTATCCTCGCGAATGTGCTTGCACAATTCCAGGCCAGAGAAATCCGGCATCACCCAATCCGTGATCACGATAGAGGGAGATTTTTGTTTGACTAGCTGCATCGCTTGACCGGCGCTGCTAGCATAGGAAACGGAGTAAAGGTTCGCAGGCAGAATTTGTTCGAGGATCTTACGGCAAACCGGCGAATCGTCAACAACCAATACTTCCAGCGTGGGCGTGGTGGTTTCGAGCGCGCTCATGGCAGGTGGTTGGACGATCAGTTTCGAGCGCAGCTCGCAACCGGCGGGCGTCGGCGCGCAGCTGCGTTTCATTTACTGTAGCGGAGAAAGCGAAGTACGAAGTGCGAAATAATTCCACCGATGCCGAACCAGTAATTTATCAGCCAGAGAGCAGAGCAATGCTGAGCAGTCAGACCCTTGCGCCGCAGGAGCCACAGTACTGCACCAGGGAAACCGCCGGAGCGCCGCAGTGCGAGCAGAAGCGGACCACGCCCGCAGGGGCGCATTGAGCATAAATGGGCCGGTCGGAGGCGCAGGCCCACAGGAAAGCCACCACCCAGCCGATCAGCGTCCAGCCGAGGAACAGATTCACCAGGAATATCCCGGTCGCGTCGCGCTTGTCCCTGCCGATAATCGACGGCAGAAAATACAGTACCGTTAAGAAGAGCAAACTGAACATGAGGGACCTCCTCGCTTCTTCCTACCCTAAAGTACGCGAACGGGGTTGAAAGAGTTCTCTGCCGCTAGGCTCCTTGGACCTTGACCAGGAGGTCGGCAAATTTTTGCTTGCGTTCGGCCTGGTCCTGGCCGGATTCGGCTTCGGCCAATTGCGTGATGTTCATACTGCAGAATTTTGGTCCGCACATGGAGCAGAACTTGGCTTCCTTGTAGAAATCGTCGGGCAGGGATTCGTCGTGCATGGCCCGCGCGGTTTCCGGATCGAGCGAAAGATCAAATTGTTTGTTCCAGTCGAAAAGGAACCGCGCGTAGCTGAGCGCGTCGTCGCGATCGCGTGCGCCGGGGCGGTGGCGGGCCACGTCGGCGGCATGCGCGGCAATTTTGTATGCGATGACGCCTTGCTTGACGTCTTCGGGATTGGGCAGGCCGAGGTGCTCTTTCGGCGTAACGTAGCAAAGCATGGAAGCGCCGTGCCAGCCGATCATCGCCGCCCCGATGGCGCTGGTGATGTGGTCGTAACCGGGAGCGATGTCAGTGACGAGCGGACCGAGGGTGTAGAACGGCGCTTCGTGGCACCACTCCATTTCCTTGTCGACTTGTTCTTTGATCTTGTCCATCGGGACGTGGCCCGGGCCTTCGATCATGACCTGAACGCCGTGTTCCCAGGCTTTTTTGGTGAGTTCGCCGAGGACTTTCAGTTCGGCAAATTGTGCTTCGTCGCTGGCGTCGGCAATAGAACCGGGACGCAAACCATCGCCTAGCGAAAAACTCACGTCGTGCTTCTTGAAAACTTTGCAAATGTCGTCGAAGCGTTCATAGAGGAAATTCTGTCGCCTGTGGTGTTCCATCCAGTGGGCCATCAGGGAACCGCCGCGGCTGACAATGCCGGTGATGCGTTTGCGGACAAGGGGCACATGCTGCCGCAGCACGCCCGCATGAATGGTCATGTAGTCCACGCCCTGTTCGGCTTGTTCTTCGATGACTTCAAGCATGAGATCGAAAGTGAGATCTTCGGGGCGGCGCACACGGGAGATAGCTTCGTAAACGGGAACAGTGCCGATGGGCACGGGTGAAGCGTTGATGATGGCTTTGCGGATGGTGGGGATGTCGCCGCCGGTGGAAAGGTCCATCACGGTGTCGGCGCCATAGTGCACGGAGTGGTGCAGTTTTTTCAGTTCTTCATCAATGTTGGAAGTGGTGGCGGAGTTGCCGATGTTCGCATTGATTTTGCATTTGAAGGCGATGCCGATGCCCATCGGCTCGAGGTTGCGGTGGTGAATGTTGGCGGGAATGATGGCGCGGCCGCGGGCGACTTCGCTGCGGACTAATTCGGGTTCGATTCTTTCGCGTTTGGCGACGTAGGCCATCTCTTCGGTGACGACGCCTTTGCCAGCCAGGTGCATCTGGGACATGTTGCGACCATGACCATTGCCAAGAGCATTCGCGCTGGCCTGTTCGGTTTCGCGCTTTTCGATCCAAGTATCACGGAGTGCCATAAGTCCCCCAGAAGGTGGCAAGTGACGAGTGGCGAGTAAAAAGCCGAACGCTCCCAGGCACTTGCACATACACGCTGAATTATCGCATCGGGGGATAGGGGCGGCAACCGGAGCGGAAGGAGTCGCAAGCTCTCTGTTGTCCACGCGTCCGCCTCTGCGTGAGCCGCCAAATAAGGATAGGTGCTACACAGTGATGACCACTTTGCCGCGGGCGTGGCCTTGTTCGAGATAACGGACGGCTTCGGGAAGCTCGGGGAGGGAGTAACGGCGATCGATAACCGGGGTTAGCTGTCCGGACTGCATCAGGCTGCACAGGCTGGTCAGGTCCTCTTTGGTCACTTTTGCGAAAACACTGACCAGCTTTCGGGCTCCGAAGCATGACCACAGAAGTTTCTCCATGGCACGCAGCAGAGGACCGATCATCCAGCGGCCTGCCGTTCCTCCGGCCTCGATGTAGATGCCGTTGAAATTCAACAGGTGCCTGCATGCCGACAAGGAACGGTTTCCTACGTTGTCGAGAAGGATGTCATAGCGATCGCTGGTTTTGGTGAAATCCTGCTGCGTGTAATCGACGACGCGGTCCGCGCCAATCGATTGGACCAATTGCACGTTTCTGGTACTGCACACGGCGGTCACGTATGCTCCGAAGGATTTGGCGATCTGGACGGCGAAAGTGCCCACGCCGCCTGAGGCGCCGTTGATGAGGACTTTGTGGCCAAGCCGAATTTTTCCTTTATCTCGCAACCCTTGCAGTGCGGTGAATGCGGCGATGGGTACCGAAGCGGCTTGCTCAAAGGTGACGTTTCGCGGCTTGGCGGCCAATTTTGATTCGGAAGCACAGGCGTATTCGGCAAAGGCTCCTTTGCAACAACCAAATACTTCATCGCCTAATTTAAATTGAGTTACGTTTTTGCCGACGGCTTCGACGTGGCCGGCCACGTCGGCACCCAAACGCGTTTCTCTGGGCTGCCGCAGACCGGCCATCACGCGGAGAAGATAAGGCTCGCCGCGCATAAAGTGCCAGTCATAGGGATTGACGGAAGCCGCGCGGACCTTGATCAGGACTTCCTTGTCAGCTGGGACGGGCTTCGAGACTTCTTCCAGTTTCAGCACGTCCGGTGGGCCGTAGCGGCGGTAGACGATGGCTCTCATGAGACTGGCAGGACAAACCTTACACCAAAAGCCGCTTGACTAAGACGATTGCTTCACGGGGCTCGCTTCTCGGGTGGTGCGATTAGGGCGCGGAGAGCTTTTTCGGACAGAGCATGCTGCCGATCAGAGTTATCGAAGTAATGACGGCCATCGCAACGATCCGGCCCGAATTGATGCCTACATCGTGGCGTGGTGGTTGGGGCGGATTATTCGCAACCTTCTGATGACAATTCACTCCCTCGCACCATGCTAAGATGCCGCGCCAGATCTGGCGCGACAGGACCGCGCGTTCGAAGTTTGTAGAGCTATGGAGATTTCCTTCGTTGTACGGCGGTCCTGTCTTTTAAAGCGTATTTCTGAGGAGCAAACGAGATGAGAGTTGCACTCTTACTGACGATGCTGGCGGTGATGACCGGTGTAAGAGCGGCGGCGCAGGTGAATCCCTACAAGGATCCGACTCCGGGAGTGAGCGGATATCGGGCAGAGGTGCTGGGCGAGGTGCGAGTACAGGAAGATAAATTCACGCGGCTGGCGGATGCGATTCCGGCGGAGAAATATTCATGGAGGCCGGCAGCGGATGTGCGGTCGATCGCGGAAGTATTCTTGCACGTTGCAGCAGCGAATTACAATTTGCCGAAACTGATTGGCACGCCGGCACCCACGGAGATCGATGTGAAGAGCCTGGAGAAATCCACTGCCGACAAGGCCAAGGTGGTCAGCACGCTGAAGGAATCCTTCGCGCACCTGAAGGCAGCCATCATGAAGATGCCGGACGCGGACCTGGAAAAGAGCCTGGACTGGTTTGGCGGAAAAAACACGGAACGCGGAATCTTGCTGTTTATCACGCGGCACATGGCGGAGCACCTCGGACAATCCATTGCCTATGCGCGATCGCTAGGCCTGACACCACCGTGGACGGAGGACGCGCAGCGGCAACAAGCTCCGCCGCCGAAAAAATAAAGGTGCACACAGAAAGCCGTCGTCACCGAAAAGGCCGGAGGCGTAAGATGCTGATTCACGCCGCAAGGAGCTTTCATGGCGATTCAGGAACCGGCTACACACCAGCTTGCCTTGCTGGTTGAGGGTGACCCGGAGATTGACCAGGCCCTGCGTAAGGTACTGGAGCCGCGGGCCTGGGAAATTGTGCTGTCCGCGGGTACGACGGACGCGCTGGAGCAGGTGAAGCTGCGGCAATTCGGGCTGATTGTAACGGCGGGGCACACGTCTGGAGCGGAGGACGTGGAGCTGTTGCGCAAGATGCGGCGGGTGCATCCGCACACCCGGATGATTATCGTGACTGACGAGAGCGCGCCGCAGGACGTGCTGGATTCGATGCGGGAACGGGCGTTCAGCTACTTCGCCAAACCGTTTGCGATGGAATCGTTCGAGCGCATCGTGGACATCGCAATCAACTGCCCATGCTGGGACGACGGAATCGAAGTGGTGTCGGCGACGCCGGACTGGGTGAACCTGCAAGTGCGCTGCGATGCGAATGTGGCCGACCGGCTGCTGCAATTCATGCGGGAGATCTCCGACTTGCCGGATAAAGAAGGACGCGATGCGGGAGTGGCGTTCCGCGAGGTGCTGCTGAATGCCATGGAGCATGGCGGGCATTTCGACCCTGAGGAGTACGTGGAGATTTCCTACGTGCGCACCCGCAAGATGGTGACGTGCCGCATCAAGGATCCGGGCAAGGGATTTTCGCTGCAGGAGCTGAAACACTCAGCGCTGGCGAATCCCCCGGGCGATCCGCTGAAGCATGCAATGGTGCGCGAAGAACAGGGAATGCGGCCGGGTGGCTACGGAGTTCTGCTGGCGCGGCACCTGGTGGACGAAATGCTGTACAACGAAAAAGGGAACGAAGTTCTGCTGGTCAAGTATCTGGGCCAAGCGCGTCCGTGGACGGGCTCGGCCCAGTCATTGTAAGAGAGCCTTCTTCAAACGACTGTTTAGCGGTGAAAGCGATAAACCCCGCTACGGTAGAAGCCGCCACGGTAGCCATACCTGCCGTAGTAGGCAAAGCCAAAAGCCGGCCAGTAGCCATAGTAAGGACCGCACGCGTATGGGCCGCACGGTGCATAGTAAGGCGGCGGGTAGGCGACATAAGCATCACCGCGGCGGCGCAGTGATGGTGAAGGGTAGTCGTTCGGGCCAACGGGCAGGAATGCTTGTTGGCTGTGAGTTGTTGAAATCGTTAGCGGCTGTTTGAGGCGAAAGCTGAGCAGGGCTTCCGGGCCCAGCACGGTGGGCTTGCCGCGGGTGAGAAGCAGCAGTGCAAGTCCGGCAGCGGCTCCTGCACCGGCGCCAATGCCCGCACCGGTTCCGCCATCGGCAGCTGCGCCGATGATAGTGCCGACGCCGGTGGCGGTGGCGACGCCGGCGGCATCGGTACCATGCGAGGTGCCAGCGGAACCTTTCCACAATTCGGTGAGCATGGGCAGCTGCTGGCCGTCGACCACGGTGAGATCGGAGAGCTCGAGGCCGAGTTGCGAAACGCCCTTGATGCGGCCGGCCTTTTGCGCGGTGGTGACGTTGCCAAGAATAGTTTCGCCGCGGCGCGCCACGACCCAGCCGTCGGCGATAATGGGTCTGTCGAGCGTGGCAGTGAAAGTGTCGCCGGCGTGATTGTGATCGCTCGAAAGCGGCTCAGCGAGACGCGCGAAGATGACCGTGCCGGCAGGAATGGTCAAGTTTGCAGGAACGGGAGCGTTCGCAGGCGCGTTTGCCGCCGACGGCGGACGATCATGCGATTGGCGGTTTGGCGTGGGAACGGCGTTGGGATCTTGTTCCTGCGGAAATGTGTCGCGCGAAGTGACGGGGCGCGAATCGGCAGGATTTTGCGGCGGGGCCGGCTGCACGTCGGGTCGTCGTGGAGGCGGCTGCTGCGATCGGGCGGGTGGCGGAGCTGGCTGGTCTTGGCGTTCCTGCGGGTCTTGCGCTCTTACTTGGTTGGAGTGGAAGAGACCGAGAGCGACCAGAGCTGCGGCCAGCGTGAGCCAGCGGAAGATCGCGATGGAACGATTTTGCGAATTCTGAATAAGACCGCTAGAAACCTCGTTTGACATGGGATTCCCTGAGGCCGGCAAGGGTCCAGACCTCGCGCGGCGAAGGTACTGCATTCGTTTAACACCAAAGTTGGATGGAAGTTTCGGTGAGCTGGATGCCCGCGGCATGCGGTGGTCAGAGCTGCAATTTTTCAATGGCGCGGTTCGCAATTTCATCTGGACTGCCTTCAACAGTGATGGTGATCGCATCGCGGGGTTCTTCCAGATCGGCGAATTGGCCAGCGAGGATGGATTCACCGGCGAAGTGGCCGTGGCGGGCGAGAATGTGCTGGCGCATCTGTTCGTAAGTACCGCGCAGATAGACGATGCGGAAATCAAGTCCGGCGGCCAGCGTGTCGCGATAGCTCTGCTTGAGCGCGGAGCAGGCGAGTACGGCGTACTTCCCTGCTGACGCGAGTTGAACCAGGCGCGCATGAATGTTGGCGAGCCAGGGCGCACGGTCGGCATCGGTGAGCGAAACGCCATGCTTCATTTTTTCGATGTTGGCTGGCGGATGAAAATCGTCGGCGTCAAGAAAAGTCCAGCCGAGGCGCTGAGCCATCCGTTTGCCAACGGTAGTTTTGCCGGCTCCGGTGGTGCCCATTACAAGAATAACCATGACCATTGATGAGTCGCGTGGCGCGCCGTCTTCAGGCGCTGCGCAGAACCAGCAAAGAAATTTCCGGCGGTACACCGAGGCGTACGGGCGCACCAACGGTGCCGAGGCCGCGGTTCACGTAAATCGCCGCGTGCGGACCCTGCAATGTGGTGGCGTGCAGAAACTTTTGCGAGGCCACGGTCTTTGCCGGGGTGAAGAGCGGGCGCATATACAAGCCTGCGATGTAGTCAGTGATAAAGCGCGCGGGACTCAGGCGGTGATCGAGGATTTCCACCTGCACCTGGCCGCCGTGAGTGTGGCCGGCGAGAGAAAGTTCGACCCCCAATTCGGCGGCCCGATTAAAGGAATTCGGATTGTGCGAAAGCAGAATGTTCGGTAAGTCCTTCCGCACTAGGTGCTGCATGCCGGAAAGAAGGCTGACACGGCGGCCGCCGGGCGTACGCTCACGCTGATAGTCCACACCGATTAGGTTTAGCTGCGCTCCGCGGTAGTTGAGAACCGCGTTTTCCTGGCGCAGCAACCTCATGCCCGCTTGCGCGAACAGCCATTGAGCGCGATCTTCGGCGTCGGCGTAAATTTCGTGATTGCCATTGCAGGCATAGACACCGAGCGGCGATGAGAGCCGACGGATTTCTTCGACGCAGTCTTCCAAAGGGTCGTCCGCGCCGGTGATGAAGTCGCCGGTCACTACGGCCAGGTCGCCCCCAAGTTGGTTGGCCATTTCAATGGCGCGGCGGACCTGCGCGCGCGGCATGTAGCCGCTGAGGTGAATATCACTGAGCTGGGTAATTTTAAAGCCGTCGAGAAGGGCCGGCAAGTTGGATACAGGGATTTCGACGCGGTGCACCTGGTAATTCAGACGCTCGGCGGCGAATCCGTACATGGCGCCGATGAACGGGGCCGCTCCAGCGGCAGCCGTTGCCGTTTTGAAGAAATAGCGGCGACTCGGATCGGGTGGCAAATCCAAACCCGACCCCGAAGAAAGGTCGGCCCCTTTTGAAGAGGGCCTTGCAAAGCGCCATACGCGGTCGAGTCCGTGAACGATTTTGACGGCGAAATAAGCAAACAGGGCGCTGAAGAACCAGAGTCCAGCGAGAACGTTTAGAAAAGTACCGCGAGGAAGTAGTCGGCCGTGGCCATTGCGGATGGAATCAACCAAGCTAACGATAATCAGAAGCAAGCCCGCGACGTAAATCAGGCGCGCAGCGATGCGCAAGACGCGGCTGCCCCATTTGGCGCTCCAGCGCCACAACGAGCGGTACCAAAATCTTTGCGAGAGAAACAGAAGCAACAGCAAGGTCGCCGCGATCGCGACCCGCAGCGTGAGCCAGGACCAGTTCAAACTTGCCTCCGGAGCAACTCCTTCAGATTACCATGCGCGGAGCCTCCTATACTTTTTGCGTGCAGCGGGTGCCTCCTGTCAGTAAGATGGGGCGCGGCGGCCGGGGCCCAATTTGTAAAGAGTTGTGAACGGTTGTGAAAGGTTGTAAAAACGCGGCGGCCGGGGCTTACATCCACTGCGGCCATCCGTCGAAGTGGGCGTTGGCCTGAATGTGCCTCACAGGAAGTTCCTGCCAAAAGGGAGAGGGGGAGTGTATGAAGCGTGTTGCGTATTTTGCCGCGGTTTGCCTTGCCGCATTTTTGGCGGCGATGCCGGTGGTCGCTCAAACGGACGCCAAGCCCAAGGAGCCACCCAAGCCGGCGCTGGGCCCTTCGGCAGCCGTTTTGGATCAGTGGAACGACATCGGCCGGAAACTGGTCGCCATTGCCGAAGACCTGCCGGAAGACAAGTACGACTACAAACCGAATCCTGATTCGCGGACGTTCCTGGCCAATTTGCTGCACGCGGCGGGGTCCATGTATTTCTTCACCGACGCCGTCAATGGGCAAAAGGCCCGCTATGGCGATGATCCGAAGCGCGATGAACTGAAGACCAAGGCGCAGGTCGTGGCGTTCGTAAAGAAGTGCGTGCAGGACGGAGCCGACCTGATCAAGAGCAAGGGCGACGCGGGCATGGCCACTGCGGTTAACGCGGGCGGCCCGAGGCTCTATCGAGTCGACGAATTGGCCTACGGCTTGGCGGAACACTCTGGCGAACACTACGGACAGTTGGTGGTGTATTACCGCGCGAACGGACTAGTGCCGCCGGAGTCGCGCCCGAAGAAGTAGTTTTGGGAATTTAGTTCAGCTGGCGACGGCGTTGCTCGGGTTGTGGAGAAGCAGCGCCTTCAGCCGCTCCGGATGGGAAGTCGGCGGGAAGCAGGCGTTGCCGAAGCAGACCAGTGCCAGCGGTTGGTCCTGCGGCAGATGCGGCAAGGTTTCGCGCAGAGCCACCGGCAGCGAGGCCGGAGTTACGCCAGGTAATATTCGCAACACAGACTTTCCATAACGAAAAACGGAGTTGGCTGCGGCCTCCAATGCGGCAGCCGTCGGATCGTTTGGCGCTCCTGTGATGACTACCTGCGCCGGATGACGGGCATAGAGCGTTGCCGCAAGCCCGTAAGTTGCCGCGAACATTCCATACTGCGGCGCGATTCCCGCAAAAGCTTCCAGCGTTTTCTGGGCCCATTCCGCATATTTCGCTTCGTTGCTGAATCGATATAGCCGCGTCAGAACAATCGCCGCGACGGAGTTGCCTCCCGGAGTCGGCGAGTCCTGAAAGGGCTTGCGCCGCACATCCAATCCGCCCATCGGCGGCGCCTCACTGGACCGATCGAAGAATCCGCCGCCATCAGCGTCTCCGTATTTTTCAATGGCCAAGTCGACGGTGCGGCGCGCGGCGCTAAAGTAACGCTCTTCCAGTGTGGCTTCGTAAGAATCCAACAGCGCGATCGCGCCAAACACTTGGTCGTCCAACGAACCATCGAGCGCCGGCCCGCCGATACGGTGAGCAAAGCCCTTCTCCGCCGTCCAGGTTTCGGCAAGCATGCGGTCCATCGTTTTGAGGGCGAATTTCCGGCAATCATCAGCCAGCCACGGCTTATTCAATGCTCGTGAGGCTTCCAAATATGCAGTAACGAACATCGCATTCCAGGATACGTACATCGTCTTGTCAACGAAGGGCGTGGGACGCCGGGCGCGAGCCTTGAGCATCTTAGACTCCGCTTGCAGTTTTATGGCGACAATATCGTCGGGTTTCTTGCCAAGCGCGTCGCCGATTTCTTTAAATCCCCGTGCAATCCAAAGCACGTTTTTCGCGGAGTTGTGATGCATTTCGCCATGCGCTTCAATGTCGTAATAAAGCTCAATGACTCGGGACTCTTCTTCCGTAAGGACGTCGTGAATTTCTTCAAGCGTCCAGGTGAAATAGTCCCCGTCGTCGTCCAAAGAATAATCGGCATCCTGGCTGGCGTAGAATCCGCCATTTTCCTGATCGGACAAGACTTGGTTGACCCACAGAACGATGCCTTGCGCCGTGTCGTGAAAGGAAGCTTCCCAATCGTGTTTCGTACTGAGGGTGGCGGCGTGCAAATAGTTTTTCAAAAGTTCCGAGTTGTCGTAGGACATCTTCTCGAAGTGCGGCACCAGCCACTTTTCATCAACCGAGTAACGGTGAAATCCGCCGGCCAACTGGTCGTACACGCCGCCGCGGGCCATTTTCTCCAGCGTGGTTTCCGCCATCGCCAGCAGGTGTTTGTCGCTCTCGGTACCGTCGCCCTTGCTTGCGGCTTGACCGGCAATGCGCTGATATTCCTCGAGAATCAAATCAATGGACGAACAATGGGGAAATTTTGGCGCACCGCCGAATCCGCCGTTACGAATGTCAAAAAGCTGCGTCAGTGATTTGATCTGCGACTCCACCACGCCAATATCAAACGCGCCGTGCGCTCCGGTGAATATCTCCGCCCGCGTCACCGCGTCCAGCAGTGAACCCGCGGCACTCTCCAGCTCGGCGCGCTTATTCTTGTACGATTCCGAGACGGCGAGAAGCACGCGGCGAAAACCCGGCCGGCCGAACTGATCTTCCGGCGGAAAATAGGTACCGCCAAAAAAGGGCTTGCCGTCGGGCAACAAGAATCCGGTCAACGGCCAGCCGCCTTGTCCGGAAATGGTGCTGATGGCGGACTGATAGCGCGAATCCACGTCGGGCCGCTCGTCGCGATCCACTTTTATCGCCACAAAATTTTCGTTGATGATTTTGGCGATGGTTTGATTTTCGTAGCTCTCGCGGTCAATCACATGGCACCAGTGGCACCACACCGCGCCTATATCCAGCAGAATCGGTTTGTCCTGCGCTTTCGCGTGGGCAAACGCTTCGTCGTTCCATTCATGCCAATCGATCGGCTGACGTGCCGCAGAACGCAGATAAGGGCTGGCGGAATTTTGCAGACGGTTTGGAGAATTATGGGAATGATCGGTCAAAGTTCGCTCTCACTATCGTGGAAATGCGCTTTATGGGCGGAGGAATTACTGAACGCTGTCGCCGGAACCGGCGTCGCGCGGATCGAGTGGCTTGCGGCCCGCAAAGCCTTCATCCTGCCGGTGGTAATAACGGATGCGGTCCTCTCCTAGCTTCCAGCAGAGATAAACCTCTTCGTTATCGACGATCGACGGGAAATCGAGCAGGCCTACATCCAGATCCTTGATGATGCAGCCGGTTTCCAGGATGCGATCCAGCGAACTTTTCAAATTTTCCGCCAGTTTGGTGTGCTCATGCCGCAGGCGCGCCAGGCTTTCGTAAGGAACCACCACGCCACCCATCATCATGATGCGAGCGGCGACGGCGGAAAGATCATTGTCGAGCCCGGATAATTTCTTGCGGCACTCCATCGCTTCGACCAAAAAGGGCTCGACCTCGCGGCGCGCGCGCTCGGCTTCGGTCAGCGTGAATAACCTTTGTGGCTCTTCGGGAGTCTCGTCTTGCGGCAGCTCGTCGTCTTCGTCAGCCATGTTTTCCCCTGTCACGCGGGTGGGGACGGGTTTTGTAATTCGCACTCGCAAGCGTACAGCAAGCCCGCAGTGATGCTAACGCAAAGCAAGCATACGGTCGAGCGCTGTTCGAGCGTATTCCCGCGTTCGTTCATCCACTGAAATCTGATTGACGACGCGGCCCTCGGCGAGATTTTCAAGCGCCCAAAGCAGGTGCAGCGGCGTGATGCGGAACATGGTAGTGCATACGCACACACTGGAATCGAGCGAAATCACCTGATGATCCTTCAGTTCCTTGGAAAGCCGGTTGACCAGATGGATTTCCGTACCCACCGCCCATTTCGTTCCGGGCGGCGAAGCTCTTACGGCGCGAATGATTCCTTCCGTTGAGCCGATTTCGTCGGCCGCCTGCGCCACCTCAAACCGGCATTCCGGATGCACAATCACGTGGATTCCCGGGTGCTCGCGCCGCACGTTCGCAACATGCGCCGGGGTGAATCGCTGGTGCACGGAACAGTAGCCCTTCCACAAAATCACTTTGGCTTTGTGAATCGTTTCCGGCGTATTGCCGCCAAGCTCTTCATAGGGATCCCACACGATCATTTGGTCGAGTGGAATGCCCATGCGATAGCCGGTGTTGCGGCCCAGGTGCTCGTCCGGAAGGAACAGGACCTTTTCGCCGCGCGCAAACGCCCACGTCATCACCGCCGCGGCATTGGAGCTGGTGCAAACCGATCCGCCCTGTTCGCCGGTAAAGGATTTGATCGCGGCCGTGGAGTTCATGTACGTGACGGGGATAATTTTTGCCGTGTCGGTGACGCCGCCGAGTTCCGACCAGCACGCTTCCAGCTGGCCGATGTCAGCCATGTCGGCCATCGAGCAGCCGGCGTTCAAGTCCGGCAGCACCACGATCTGATTTCCGCGGCGCAGAATGTCCGCGCTTTCGGCCATAAAATGCACGCCACAAAAAATGATGTACTTGGCGTCGGCGGCGGCGGCCTGTTGCGAAAGCTTCAGCGAATCGCCGCGAAAATCGGCAAACTTTACAACTTCATCGCGTTGATAATGATGCCCGAGGATCACCGCATCCTGACCGAGCCTGGCTTTCGCCGCGCCGATCCGTTCGTCCAGGGTGCGATCCGGAACCAGCAAATAGTTGTCGAAGTCGCAGCCCACACCCTTCTCGATTTCTGGTGCGCGCAAAGTTTCCGGCTGCTCGATTCCGATGAGTGCGGTGCGGCTGGAGATGGATGTGATTTTAACCATGTGCGTTTGAAACAGTTGTCTTCGGTTCTATCTGGTTGGATGAAATGTATGTGATTTTGGTCATTTCTACCCGCCGATAAAGACCATGGTTCGCGACGGCGGCACAAAATCCGGCTCGTTGATGCGGTGCCCTTTTTCTTTTTCATTCACCACGGAACGGATGTACCGGGCCAATTCCTCGTCAGTGGCATTTTGGCGCAGCAAGCCGCGCAAGTCATGGTCTTCCTTGCTGAACAGACAGGTGCGCAACTTGCCGTCGGCGGTCAGGCGGATGCGTGAACAGTGTCCGCAAAATGGCTGCGTCACTGGCGCAATCAGCCCGATTTCGCCCGGCGCGCCGTCCGCGAATCGGTACTTGCGCGCGGTTTCGCTGGCTTGGTGAGGTATCTGCACCAGCGGCCACCGCGCGTCGATTCGCGCAACAACTTCCGCGGCCGGAACCACTACATCGCGCGACCAATGACGGTCCGCATCGAGCGGCATGAATTCGATAAAGCGCATGATCACGCCGCGCTCGCGCGCGAACTGCGCAAAAGATTCGACCTCATCATCGTTGAAACCGCGCACCAACACCGCGTTCACTTTTGCCGGCGCCAAGCGTGAACCCTGCGCAGCCTCGATGCCCGCCATCACGGATGCAAATGTTTTGGTGCGCGTAATTTTTTCAAACTTGACCGGATTCAACGAATCGAGGCTAATGTTGATGCGCCGCAGGCCTGCCGCCAATAGCTTTTCGCAGCGCTGTGAAAGCAGGTGCCCGTTCGTAGTCATGGACAAATCTTCGAATCCGACTTCCGCTAGGCGGGCGACAAAATTTTCCACGCCTTCGCGAACCAGCGGTTCGCCACCGGTGACGCGGACTTTGCGAACCCCAAGATCGTGAAACACGCGTCCCAGACGCTCGAACTCATTCCACGACAGAATCTGATCGTGCTCCTGATAATTTTCGGGGTCGGCCGAACGGCAGTAAAAGCACCGGAAATTGCACCGGTCGGTCACCGAAATTCTCAGGTCGGTGATCTGGCGGCCGAATTGGTCATGCAGTGCCATGGATTCCGCAATTTCTCGCTGCAGAAAATGAAAATGCCCGATCCGTTAAGTGGAATCGGGCGCAAGCCGAAAAAGAACACATTTTCGGCGATGCGCTCCTTTCCAACCAAGCCGCGTGAATCGCGGCCGGCAAAACGGGAGGCTCGGACGTTTCCACCCAAACCCTCAGCCCTCAAATCTGGGCTTCGCCGGAATGGCCGTAGGTTTTCTCCCGTTAGGCCGCCCCGGTCGGAGCATCTGAAGTGTACCCTTCCGTAGAGCGGTTCGCAATCAACAGCTCTGCACGGTCCAAATCCAGCGCGATTCGCAAAGAACTGTCAAAAGCAACGTCAACTGGCGAGCCGAAACAGCCGTTGTGGTACAGTTTCCCGACGCCATGCGCATCTTCATTCTGGGAGCCGGGGCGACAGGCTCTCTTCTCGCACAACTGCTCGACCGGCAAGGCCACCACGTGTGGTGCGGCGACCGAGACCCGGAGCGCGCGCGCCGTTTTCTTGGCAAAAAAAGCCCGATTGCCATTGCCGAAGTGAATGCGCGCAACTTGCGTGGCATCGTTCGCGCGGCCAAAGGCTGCCAGCTTCTGATCAACGCCTCCGCTTCAGTCTTCAACGAGATCGTGATGCGCGCCGCGCTTCGCTTGCGTGCCCACTATCTCGACCTCAGCTCGCACCTGACGCGTAACCCGTTCCACGCGGAACAGTTTCGCTACGCCAAGAAATTCGAAGTGAAAAACCGTGCGGCCGTTATCAACGCCGGCGCCGCTCCGGGCCTCACCAACTTGCTCGTCAAACGCGCCGCCGATCTGTGCGACCAAGTGCTTTCCGCTCAAATCCGTCTTTACGAGAGCTCGGAAAGCGACGATCCGATCTCGCAGTGGTCGCCGGAAGTTTCGTTCGACGAAGCCGTCTCCCACCCTCGCATCTATCGCAACGGAAAATTCAAACTGGCCAAGCGCTTTTCGGAAATTGAAACATTCCGCTTCATCGATCCAGTCGGCGCGGCGCGCGTGGTGCTCGCAGCGCAGGACGAAGTCGCCACGCTGCCACGCTTCATCCCCATGCGCGACCTCGACGCAAAAATCGGTGGCAATGAAATTGACCGCCTGCGCCGCTGGCATAAGCAAGGCAAGCTCTCCAGGTCGCGCGGTATGCAAAAATCCCGCTTCCCGGAGACTTCTTCGCCTCGCGCCATCGCCCGGTTAATCCGCCGCGGCGTTCTGCAGAATGCGCGTTTTGCGGCCGCGGTTTCCGTGCGTGGCGTTCAGCGCGGACCCAAGGAAGATGTGCACGTGCTGATGCGCAGCGACGTGCTCTTCCCTTCTCTCTACACCATCCGCGGCCGTGGTCTCTACACCACTCCGGTTGCATTCGCTACGGCGCACGTTGCCGCCCAATTTGTGAAATTTTTTCCACGCGAGGAGTCCGGTGTCTTCGCGCCGGAAACTCTGCGGGTAGAGATTCGTCGCGACGTTCTGGCGGGCGTGCGCTCGCAAGGACTCAAAGTCCAGCACAAAGTCACGATTCTCAGAACCAATTCGGAAGATGACGAAGAAGTGCTTTGACATTTCGTTCAGATCTTATGGCCGCGCTTCAAAGACGAGATTGAACGGCGTTTGTGTGGCGCGCCGGAAGCGAGTGAATCCGCCCGAAGTCACCACTTCGCGTAGGCGTTTTTCTCCGGCCTGCGCGCCAAGCGCCAGCCCCACTTCCTGCGACAGCGACGCCGGCGTACACAACAGCGTGGACGCCCCGTAAAACGCGCGCCCTATCGGATTCAGATTATCTTCAATCTTGTCGCCCGCCCTCGGCTCCACGATCATCCACGTGCCGTCCTTCTTGAGCGTGCTGAACACATGCGCGGAAGCTCCCGCCGGGTCGCCCATGTCGTGCAGGCAATCGAAAAATGTTACGAAGTCGTAGTCCGTGCCCGAATAATCCTTGGCCATGGCCAATTCAAACTTGATGCGATCGCCGACACCGGCATCCTTGGCTCGCTGCTTCGCGGTTTCAATGGATTTGTCGTGATAGTCGAAGCCGGTGAACTCCGACTTCGGATAGTTTTTCGCCATCAAGATCGTTGAAGCACCCAGTCCGCAGCCCACATCCGCGACCTTCGCGCCAGCCTTCAGCTTTGCGTCCATTCCTTCCAGCGAAGGGATCCACGCCGCGATCAGATTCGCGGCGTAGCCCGGCCGGAAAAATCTTTCTGTTCCCACGAACACGTTCGAGTGGTGTTCGTGCCAGCCTATGCCCTTGCCAGTTTTGAAGCGCTCCTCCAGTTCATCCTTAGCCTGAATTGCTCCGAGAGCCACTTGAAACGCTCCGGGAAGAAATGCCGGGCTATTGTCGTCGGCCAGCGCAAATGCCTGCTCTTCGCTCAGTGAAAATTTTCCGCTCGCGGCGTCGTACGTCACATAGCCGCCTGCTGCCTGGCTACACAGCCACTCGCGCACATACCGCTCGGTCGTGCCGGTTCGTTTCGCCAGCTCACCTGGGGTCTGCGCGCCGCCCGCGGCCAATCCTTTGTATAAGCCAAGTTTGTCGCCAATCGAAATCAGTGCCGCGTGAAATGTCGCGCCAAAATCCGAAACTCCTTTTCCCAGGAGTTCGTGAAGTTTTTTGTTCGTTGATTGCCATGGCTCCGCCTCCGCCAATCCTTTGGAGTCTGAAATTCTCCGGGCATCTTCTGGGAGCAGCGATTCTATGCGCGCCTCGGCTCGAAGGCAAGAAATGAGATGTGAAAAAACTGTTAGCAGCAGCGGCTTACGCGCGAATAGCGCTTCTGCAGTTGCTCTAGGTAAAATTGCTCGCGCGTCAAAAACACGGCGGCGCATGCCGTTCGCTCTTGTGATTCGAGATACCGATCATACGCCGCATCGCCGCACCATTCGCGAATTCCGAGCCACAGCCGCGCGACGGCACTCCACACTTGCTCCGACAAATTCCCGCCGCTCATCAGTCGCCCTCCGTCCCAGCCGCCCATCGCGTCGCCACGTACGGCGACTCCTGCAGCACGGCTGCCTTCCGCTTGCTCAAAACCGCGGTCCACTGAATCAACGCTTCCACCAGAAGGACCAGAATCATCGCGGCCAGCACGATCGTAACCACGGCATCCAGCCGCTGATTAAAAATCAGCCGTTGCGTCTCCACGATTTTCGTCGCGGGAATTTTTCCCGCTGCCAGCTGCGCGGCCATCGCGTTCGCCGCCGCTAAAAACCCCATGCGCGGGCTCGGATCAAAAATCTTCTGCCAGCTCGCCGTCATCGTGATCGTCACCAGCCACGCCGTAGGAATCAGCGTCACCCAGATCCAGCGCAGCTTGCCCATCTTCATCAGGATCGTCGTCGCGACCACCAGCGCCACTGCCGCCAGCAACTGATTGGCAATTCCGAACAGCGGCCACAGCGAATTGATTCCGCCCAGCGGATCAATCACGCCTTGATACAGAAAATATCCCCACGCGCCCACAATCAGGGCGCTAGAAAATAAAACTCCCGGAATCCATCCTGTTCGGCCGAGCGGCTTCCACACCCTGCCGGCCAGCTCCTGCACCATGAAACGCCCTACGCGCGTGCCCGCATCCAGCACCGTCAAGATAAACAGCGCCTCAAACATGATCGCGAAGTGATACCAGATGCTCAGCAGCCGTTCACCGCCGATAGTATGTGAGAAAATTTGCGCCATGCCCACCGCCAGCGACGGCGCGCCGCCAGTGCGATTGAACAGGGTCTGTTCGCCCACCGCGTGAGCCAAATTCGCCATCGTCGCGGAATCCACGCGATAGCCCCAGCTCGAAATCGTCGCCGTAGCCGCGTCGCCCGCCGCGCCCACAATCGCCGGCGGCGAATTGATCGCAAAATATACGCCCGGCGTCATCGCGCACGCCGCCACCATGGCCATCACGCCGACGAACGACTCCATCAGCATCGCGCCGTATCCGATAAATCGCGCGTGCCCTTCCCGCTGAATCATCTTCGGCGTGGTGCCGCTGGAAATCAGCGAGTGAAACCCGCTGATGGCCCCACACGCTATCGTGATGAAGCAAAACGGGAAAATCTTCCCCGCGAACACCGGGCCTGTGCCGTCTACAAATTTCGTCAGCGCCGGCATGTGTACGTCCGGCCGTACAATCAAAATTCCCGCCGCCAAGGAAAAAATCGCGCCCGCCTTGATGAAAGCGCTCAAATAGTCGCGCGGCGCTAACAGCAGCCAGACCGGGAGCGCCGACGCCGCAAATCCGTACGCCATGATCGAGAACGCCAGCGCCACACCCCCCAGCGTGAAAACATGCGCCCACGCCGGAGAATCTGCGACCCATTGCCCTGCCACCACCACAAACAACACCAGCGCCACGCCAATCGCTGAAGCTTCCAGCACGCGCCCCGGCCGCAAATATCGCAAGTACACGCCGAGCAGCAGCGCAATCGGGATCGTCATGGCCAGTGTAAACGTCGCCCACGGCGACGACTTCAGCGCGTTCACGATCACCAGCGCCACCACGCCCAGCAAAATGATCATGATCGCCAGCACGGCGATTTGCGCGATGAACCCGCCGCGTTTGCTCACTTCGTCGCGCGCCATTTCACCCAGCGTTTTTCCGTCGCGCCGTATCGAGCAAAACAAAATGATGAAGTCCTGCACGCATCCTGCGAACGCTGAACCTGCGATCAGCCACAGCGTGCCCGGCAGATACCCGAACTGCGCCGCCAGCGTCGGCCCCACCAGCGGCCCCGGCCCGGCAATCGCCGCGAAGTGGTGCCCAAACAAAACCCATTTGTTCGTCGGCACAAAATCGCGCCCATCATCCAGACGCTCAGCCGGCGTCGCGCGCGTGTCGTCCAGTGCCAGCAACTTCGCGGAAATAAACGCCGAATACAGCCGGTAGGCCACTAGGTAGCAGCACGCTGCCGCAATCACAAACCACGTCGCGTTGATTGCTTCACCGCGGTACAACGCAATTTTCCCCAGTGCCAGTGCGCCGCCCGCCGCAATCACCGCCCAGATTGCGATCGATCCGAACCGCTTCACTTCGCCGCGCCTTTCTGTTGAGTCATGCTCGCCTGCATAAATTGTGCCAAGTCCTGCTTCAGCTTCGCCAGCGACGGCATGTGCACGTACATCATATGGCCTGCTTCGTAGTAGCCGCCCGAAAGATGCGGTCGCAGCGAATCGTCCAGGCTCAAATGATCGAACGTATATTCCGCCGCAAAAAATGGCGTCGCCAGATCGTAGTAGCCTTTACCGACAAACACGTGCAAAAACGGATTCTGCGTCATCGCACTGCGCAGCGTCTCCGCCACGTTCACATAACGATTCTCGTAAGGCTCGAAACTCCACGGCCGCACGCGCCCGGTCAGATATTCGTAGAAAAGATCGCTCTCGAATTTCAAATCACCGCGCACGTAATCATGAAATGTCGCGGTATATGGACCAACAATCGCCGCCAAGCTGGGATCGTAGTCCGGCCGCGAACCCGCCGCATCTTCGTCAATTCCGATAAACCGCCCGTCCAATCGCCCCACGGTGCGGCGCTGGTCGCGTAACAGTTCTTTGTCGAAGCGCTGGATCTCGATGCGCAAATTGCTGCGCAGCAGATAGTCGCCCGGCAACCCCGTCAGCCGCGAAAGTTTCTGCGCAATTTCCGTGCGCCGCGCCGCCGGCAAATTGTCGCCGCCCATCAGCGCATCGGCGTATTCATGCGCGGCAAAGTGCCGCGATTCGTCCACCGCCATCTGCAGCCCGGCGCCCTGCAAATCCGCGGGCAATTTCCGGTGGTACCAGGCGATCGCCGTATACGTCGGCAGATATAAAATGTACGGAAGATCGTTTCCGGTATCGAACTCCGCCGTTTGAAAATTCAAAATCGACGAAATCAGGATGATTCCGTTCAGGTACATGCCATACCTCTGCTGCAAATAACCGGAAAGCCCCGCCGCGCGCGTGGTCCCGTAGCTTTCCCCAGCCAGGAATTTCGGCGAAGTCCATCGCTTGTTCCGCGTGGCATACAAACGGATAAAATCGCCCACCGACTCGACGTCTTGCTGAATTCCGTGAAACTGATTTGGCGTTTCGCCAGGCACCGCGCGGCTATACCCGGTCGATACCGGATCAATAAAAACCAAATCAGTCAGATCCAGCAGCGAATATTCGTTGTCCACCAGCTCATACGGCGGCGGCAGCAGAGCGCCTGCGTCGCCCATTTTCACGCGCCGAGGTCCAAACGCGCCCAGGTGCAGCCAGATCGAAGCCGATCCCGGCCCGCCGTTGAAGGTAAACGTCACCGGCCGCTTCGCCGAATCGCTTACATCGTCCCTGGTGTATGCGATATAAAACACGCTGGCTTTCGGCGTCCCGTCTTCCAGCTTCAACAAAATCGTTCCCGCCGTCGCCGTGTACTTGATCTCCTGCCCGCCAATCTTGATGGTGTGCTTGGTCTGCACCATCTTTTCTTCGGGCTTCTTTTCGTCTTTCTTCTCGTCCTTTTTGTCGTCTTTCTTTTCGTCCTTCTTGTCGTCTTTCTTTTCGCCGCCCTTGTCGGACTTGTCTGCCTTCTGTTCGGGCTTTTGCGCGCGCGCCTCCACAAGCGTCGTCGCAAATACCGCCACCATTGCGGCGATCACTGACCAAGCGAGTCTAGGCATCACAAATTCCTCCGGACACCGCCAACCAACTCCGCGCCCGCATCGTATGCGACTCCCGCCGGACCGTCAATTTATCCACCTCGTCATTTACTGCAGCGGCTTACCGGATTCGCCTGAGCGAAGATTGCGACACAAATGCAACAAACCTTCGACGCAATTTTGATGGCGCGATGACACCCTGCCTGCTGCGCCTTCTTAAGCTTGCTTCCGCAACACCACGACGAGCACCTCTGGCTCCCGCAAACGTTCTCGTCCTCGAAGGAGACTCACGATGCAAACTCAACCTGCTAACCCTGCCTCGACCCGCCGCGCCTTCTTTAAAAGAGGCTTGGCCGCCGGAGCGATAACTCTTGGCGCCAACGCCATCCACGCTCCCTTCGCGTTCGCCCTGCAAGACGACGAAGTCAAGCCGGGAGGGTTGACCAAAGGCGACGCTGCCCTGCTCCGTTTCGCCGCGGCAGCCGAAATCCTCGAAACCGATTTTTGGGTGCAGTACAACGAACTCGGTGGCGTGCCCAACACCAGCGAAGTCCCCGGCGGCAGCGGCAATGCTGCCTACACCGCGTTGCTCGCCGCGATTGACGACGACATGCCGCAATACATCCACGACAACACCGACGACGAATTCACTCATCAGAATTTTCTCAACGCGTATCTCGAAGCAAAAGGCGCCGCGCCGGTCAACCTGGAGTCATTCCGCACACTACCGGGCAGTCAGGCCAGCGGAAACAGCGGCAAGATGCGGCTCACCAACCTAACGCAGCTCACGCTAGACACCAGCTGGTATACCCGCTACCGCAGCAGCTCGCACAATCCCGATCTCGATCCCGGCTTCATTTTCCCCCAAGCCGTTCCCGACCTGAATAAAGGCCAGCACACCGCCATACCGCGCACGGACGCCGACACCAGCGATCCCAATTTTCTCCAAGCCATCGTGAACACCGCCGTTTTCCACTTCCCCACCATCGAGCAGGGTGGCAATAGCCTCTATCCTTCTATGGCGCAGCGGGCAACGCACACCGAAGTGTTGCGCATTCTCATCAGCATAGGCCCGACTGAAACCATGCACTTTCAGACCTGGTCCGACCTTGCCGGCGACGCAGTCCCACTCACCGCGACCGATCCGGTCACCGGCGTCAAGGTCACTTTCCCAGACCTGAACGCTGGTCCATTTCCCTCCGGCTTCACCGCGGAGGATTTTCAGACTAGCCTGATCATGCCGGAGCCATGCCCGTTTCTCAGCCGCAAGCTGCCGCCGTGTTCCGTGATTCGCCCCACCGAAACCAAAGGCGTCGCCAAAGGTGCGGTCAAGTTTCTGACCGACATGGGCCTCTTCGCCGGCCAGTCCGCCGGCTTCTTCGCATTGTTGCAGCAACTCGCCGAAGACGCCGACAACGCCCGCCGCGGCTGAGCGCCTTATTGCCAGGAACAGCGAAGCGCAGCCGCGCTTCGTCATCCTGAGCTTCGCGCAAGCTCCCCACACACGCTTTCGGCCCCGGTAAAGAGCGGCGTCAAACACGCCGGGGCCGAAAGCCTCCCTGGTACGATCCCGTTCAAAGTTCTTCCCCCGCCGGTTCCATGTGGCCAGGCTCCAAATCCGGCGGACCCCGAACGGCTCAGTCCAGGGATAGCCAGCGCGCGGTACCACGGTGCGCGGAATCGCCTGGGACGATTGACGCGGATCAAGTGACTTAACGCCAGGTCCGCTGCGCTCGCGGCATGGATCGCAAGGTCCGCTGTACACCAACTCGGAAAAGAAAGACTTACGCGGTGGTGCAACAAAAAATGCTACACACCCAAGAAATATTTCTAAAGCGACGTGAACTTCAGCAGCGGATACAAGTCGCGGAAGATTCTGGCGGCGTCGGCGGAGAGCGAGGCGCGCGTTGCGGCGGACTTCGCAAGTTTCTTGCGCACAATCCACGCGTGCAGCTTTGGCCAGTCAGCAATCGTGGGCCAGCCTGCGTTTTTCGTCCACTGGCCTTTTACCGTCGAATACCAGTAGCTGTCGTACTTTTTCGCCAGGCGTTTTCTCTGCTGCACCAGCAGAAGCGGATTCGCTGCCAGCTTCGGCTCCGCTAACAGCGCGATCGGCGACTGTTTGCGTTTTGGCATCGCGTAGATGCGGAAGCCGCAAGTCACCGCCTCGGCGGAAATGCCCAGATACATTTCGCCGCCTTCCATTTCGCCCGGCGGCGGCACGCCGCACTTCAAGTACATCTGGGCTCGATAGGGCGTTTTGTCCTTGGCAAAACGAATGTCGCGATTGATGCGCGAGAAGTTTCTCCCGCCCCTCGCCGCCACGTCGAAATTCGCGTCCAGCTTCAGCAGCGCGGGCGACAACTCTTCCAGCAACCGCCGAAAGGGTTTGCACACCGTTTCCTGATACCGCCCGCGGTTCCTGTCCATCCACTCTTTCCGGTTGTGCTTCTTCAAATCCTGGAAAAACCGAAAAATCTCTGTTGTAAAGATCGGTTTCACCGCCATTGCGTCTCTCCCTCGTTCCGAGCATTCAGCGTACCGCATTCCCTATTCCCGTCAATTCGACTATCCTTCTCCGTTCGCTCAAACATCTGCAAATACAAGGATCGCCGATGCGCCGCTTTGTTCCGACTCTTTCCGTGCTTCTTGCTGTCGCGTTTCTTGCAAGCCTCTCGGTTCCTCCCTATTCCCGGGCGGACCAAGAGACTTCTTCCAGCGACAAGAAAGAACCGTGGAGACCGGAAGACCTCATCTACGGCGAAACAGCGGCGCCGCAGACGCGCATCTCGCCCGACGGCAAGTGGCTGGTGTGGGTAAAGTCCACCGGCGACAAGGAAAAAGACGCGCGCGTCTCCAATCTGGTTCTCTCCAGCCTCACCGAAAACAAAGAGATTCAGTTGACGCGGGGCAGCGACAACAACGGCCAGCCGCAGTGGTCCCCCGACGGCCAGATGATCGCGTTCACCAGCAATCGCGCGCGGCACGGCATGAAGCCGGATACCGCTCCGGTGCAGATCTGGCTGATCAATCCATTTGGCGGCGAGCCGTGGTCCATCACGGAACTGGCGCGCGCGCCACGCCGCATTGATTGGCTCGACAAAGACACCGTTATTTTCAGCGCGCAAGAAGATCCATCGCTTTACGCACAGGAAATGAAGCAGAAAAAAGATGATTCGGAAGTTGTGGACGACGCCGAGCATGAGCCGCCGGTGCGCCTCTACAAGATCAGCGTGAAGGACAAGAAAATTACACGGCTGACAACGAACACGGATTGGGTTGGCAACTGGGCGGTCTCGAAGGACGGAAAATCCGTGGCCGCGGTGCATGAAAAAAGTTTGCACTACACGTTCGATCAAAAAACTCCGCCGATCGCGATACTGCACAACTTGAGCGACGGAACCGAAAAGCGGATTTTTACGGAGGGTCGAATTTATCCACGCGGATTTGAGTGGTTGCCGGACGGTTCGGGTTTTTATGCGTGGGCACCGTACTCCAGCCATCCGAAATTTCTGACGGCCACAGTGGAGCTGCTTTATTTTTACGACGTAGCGGGGGGTAAGAGTGTACAGGTGCCGCTGGATTGGGAGAACGGCATCGGCTCGGACCTGGCGGCGACGCAGGATGGATTTGTGGTGGGACTCGCGGCGGGGGCAAGGTTTGAAACTTCGCGGTACACCCGTACGAAGTCTGGCGACGGATGGACCTGGAAGCGCGCGTCACTGGAAGGCGAGCAGGCAAAGAACATTCAATTTTTTGAAGTGCCGGAGGACGGGAAGGAGATTGTTTATTTCCATTCGACGGCCAGCAAACTGCCGCAGATCTATCGCTCGCAACTGAACGGCACCAAGCTGGTTTCGCCGGTGCAGGTGAGCAAGTTGAACGATGGGCTGGTCAAGAACCGTGCCTTTGCGAAGAGCGAAGTGGTTCACTGGAAGGGCGCGAACGACGAGGAAGTAGAAGGAATTCTGTACTACCCGACGAATTACGAAGCTGGGAAAAAATATCCGCTGATTACCGCGATCCACGGCGGGCCCAGCGGGCATGATGCGGATGCCTGGGAAGACAGCTGGGCGTATCCGAACAATCTGCTGACGCAGCGCGGCGCGTTTTTGTTGAAGCCGAATTATCACGGCAGCAACAACTACGGGCTACAGTGGGTGGAGTCTATCTGCTGCGGAAAATACTACGATCTGGAAACTCCCGACATCAACGCGGGCGTGGATTCGCTGATCGCAAAAGGGCTGGTTGACCCGGACAAAATCGCGACTCTCGGCTGGTCGAACGGTTCGATCCTTTCGACCAGTTTGATCACCAACTATCCGGACCGCTACAAAGTGGCGAGCGTCGGCGCGGGCGATGTGGAGTGGATCAGCGACTGGGGCAACGTGATGTTTGGCGATTCGTTTGATTCATATTATTTCGGCAAATCGCCGTTTGAAGATCCGGAGCTGTACATTCGCAAGTCGCCGTTTTTCAAGATGGATAAAATTAGAGCGCCGGTGCTGATTTTCCATGGCACCGCCGACACCAATGTGCCGCCGGCGCAAAGCTGGTCGTACTTCCGCGCGCTGCAGTACTACGACAAAGTCCCGGTAAAGTTTGTGGTGTTTCCCGGCGAGCCGCACGGCCCACGCAAACTAACGCACCAGATGCGCAAAGTGGAAGAAGAAGTGGCCTGGTTTGAGAAATATCTCTTCAAGACCGAAAACCCCGCGTCTGATGCCGTGAAAAAGGACTCGCCGTTAGAACATTCAATTCGCCGTAACCACGTGAAGTCTGCGGAAACTGTATATGGAGAGCGGGTCTCGGTGAAGGGGCAAGGCAAGCAGAAAAACTATTTTCTTCTGGTTCCTGAGGTCGTCCAGAGAAGCGGCGTCGAAGTCGGGCGGTTCGAGGTGACTCGATCGCAGTATTTCGATTGTGAGGCCAAGCATGGCGATTGGAAGGCCGTGAAAGAAAACTCGGCCCAGCCAAATCAACCGGCAAGTGGAGTGAGTTTGGCAGCCGCAAAGGAATACGCTTCTTGTCTTTCTGCGGTGACCGGACAGGTGTGGCGGATTCCGTATGAGGATGAGGTGAAGAGCCTCTATGACAAACGTGGGGGAGAGAACACGCTGGATTACTGGGCGGGGTATACGCCGAATCCGGAAGATGCGGCAAAGTTGCGCGAAGCGGCCAAGAAGTTGAGCGGGACGGCGCCGTTGTTGAAGGAGGCGGGAAGTTTTCAGGGACAAGGCCAAGACGACCAAGAGCCGCTTTACGATCTAGGCGGCAATGTGGCGGAGTGGGTGCTGACGCGCGACGGCAAAGGCAAAGTGATCGGTGGCAGTGCGGATTGTCCCGCGGACGCGAAGGCGAATTGCACGGCCGCTCCGGAGTATGTCGGTTTTCGCGTGGTGCGGGGCGAGGCAAAGCCGGCGCCTGCGGCGAAACCGGAGTGATTGACCCATCCAAGATAGATTCCTCACTTCGCTTGGAATTACCGGTGGTGTTAATCGTGCGTCCAGATTGGCTCTTGCGGCTTGCGAGTGGTGCCGTAGCATGGCCTAAGAAAGGCGTTGGCCTCAGAAGGCGGCCGCTAAAACTATGAGCACATTTACGCCAACGGAACGGACCCAGGTAAAGCGGTTGCCGAAGCGCGGTGCGTACGACCGCGAGACGGTCTTCAAGATTTTGGATGAGGCGTTTGTTTGCCATGTGGGATTTGTGGTGGATGGGCAGCCGTACGTGATACCGACGAACTTTGGGCGGAGCGGCGAGACGCTGTACCTGCACGGGTCGGCGGCGAGCCGGATGTTGCGCACGCTGAGTGTAGGCATTCCTGTCTGTGTCACGGTGACACTGGTGGACGGTCTGGTGCTGGCGCGGTCGGCGTTTCATCATTCGGCGAATTACCGCTCGGTGGTGGCACTGGGCACTGCGCGGTTGGTGGACGATCCCGCCGAAAAGATGGAAGCGCTGCGGCTGTTTACCGAGCACATCATGAAAGGGCGCTGGCAGGACATCCGCTGGCCGACCGAGCAGGAGATGAAAGGCACCGCCGTGCTAGCGCTGCCATTGGAAGAAGTTTCCGCCAAGGTCCGCACCGGCGGGCCGGTGGACGACGAAGAAGACTATTCCCTGCCGGTCTGGGCTGGAGTGTTGCCGCTGCCGGTGGTGCCGGCGGCGCCGATCGCCGATGGGCGACTGAAAGCCGGAACCGAGGTTCCGGCGTACATGAAGGGCTACCGGCGCGGGTAAGCGTCGCCGGGAGGCCAAGTCAGAAGAAAGTCTAGAACAAAGGTGCGGAAGGAGAGTCGGAGAGCTGGGCAGCGAGGGCGGCGGCGTCCCAGTTTTGCCAGGCTTCGACGAAGCGGCCGTCTTTGACGCGGACAATGGAGATGCCGGAGACGGAGGTGTTTTTGCCCGTGGCTTTGTGGATGGCACTGACAGTCCAGCGCAGGCTGACGAGGTCGTTTTCTGCGAGAACGACTCCAGGCGTGACACGGATGTTGGAGAGCTGAGACTGCAGGCGGTCGTAGAAGGCGGCGAATTCTTGCGGGCCGCGAATTGCTGTGTGTCCTTCGTAGAGGACACATTCGGGCGCGAAGAGTTCGGAGATGACGTCGCGGCGGGATTGGTTCCAGACGTCTTCAAACCAGCGCATCGTGAGTTGTTTGTTGTGTTCGAGGATGGAAACGGGCGAGGCGGACATGGTGCCTCCGGAAACGGTAAGTGGCGGGATTGTATAGCAGCCAAGCGCAGAGGCGAAGAGAAAAAAAGAAAAGCGGGATGCGTAATGAAGTAGCGAGGTAAAGAAAAAGGCGGCCCGGGGTTAGTCGTAATGATGCGCGGAGAGCCCGAGGAAGGCGTCGCCGGAGTTGGAACGGAAAACGCGCAAAGCTTCCTCGTGAAGCTGGGAGGCTTTCTGCATGATCGTGGCAAAGGCCGGCTTTCCGCGGAGGCGATCGAGCCAGGGATCGCGGACAAAGGATTGGTAACAGAAGAAACCGTTGTCCACGGAGCGGCCAAACATTTCAAGGGCCCAATCGTCCGCGCCCAGGTAACTGAGCTGGCGGGCTTGATAATACAGGCCCTCCGGGTCGCGGAACGTAGTGCGCAGGAGTTCTCCGCTGGCCTGAAGGCTTTCCGCGCGGTTCCCTTCAACCAACGCGCGCATGGAAGTTAGAAAGAGCTTGCCGAGACGCCAAGTGCTGTTTTCTTCCTGCTGCCGGAGGATGGCGATGGCTTCCGGGGCGCGATCGAGCATGAGCAAAATCAAAGCGGTGCCGTAACCGAAGTCCTGGTGAGATGCGGCCAAGGCGCGTTCGTAATCGCCGAGCATGAAATAGGTGTGGTTGAGGGTGGTGGGTACCTGGGGATCGAGGCGGCGCGCCTCATGATGGGCGAACAGGGCGGGTTGCAGGAGGCCGCAATAGCGGCAGACGTGGGCCAACGCAGCGAAAAGTTCGGGATCACTGTGCCGTCTGGAAGCCAGATCGAGGAGCCGCTGCAGCGCCTGCAAGCTGCGGCCTTGATCGACCTGGAGGTGGGTATAGAGGTGGTGCGCCAGTGGAAGGTCCGGACTCAACTCGAAACCTTTTTGAAAAGCATCATCGGCGGAGCGCAGACCCTCGGCGGAGCCCTGAGTGTATTTGTCGCACAGCCAGCGTGCGCGTCCGAGACGGGCCCACGCCGGCGCGTAACGGGGGTCGAGGCGAACACAATCCTCATAGAGCTGAAGGGCCACGGGGAGGTTTTGCCACCCGCGGGAAAATTCATTGGCGCGAAGGTACAGCTGATAGACCGTGGGGCTGGCGGGGCGATCGTGATGAAGCGCGGCCTGATCGGTCGGCGAGAGCTGAGGAAGAATTTGCCGGACGACGCGGTCTACCAGAGTGTCATGGAGCTGCAGCAGTTCCTTAACGGTGGCTTCGGAGGAATGGGACCAGAGCACGGCCCCGTCCGGGACCTGCACGAGTTGGGCAGTGATGCGGAGCTGTTCGCCAACGGGCAGAAGCGTACCGGTGAGAATGACATCCACTTCGGCTTCGCTGGCGATTTTCTGGAAATCCGGAACGTCTTGCGCGTATTGCGCGGCAATGATGGAAGAACGTACGACGAGATTATCGAGAGTGGAGAGCGAAACGGTGATGGATTCCGGAAGGCTATAGGTAAGGAATTCGAGTTCTTCGCTGCGGCGCATGAGGCGGAACGGGAGAACGATCATGCGGCGTAGGGTTTGCGCGCGTGCGACGGTATCGATGCCCTCGGCAAGAAGAGCTTTGCGGAGATCTTCAGCCATTTTCTCGGCGCTCTGGTAGCGCTCGTGGGGAGCACGAGAAAGAGCAGCATGCACGATGCGCCCCATGGCGGTGATGGCGGGAGAGCCGGTGAGAGCGGGAGGCGCGACGTGCAGAACGGAATGGGCAAGCTCGGCGAAAGTTTCGCCCGGAAAGGCGGTTTTGCCGGTGAGCATTTCGAAGAGGATGGCGCCGAGGGAGAAAAGATCGGAGCGGGCATCGACGGCACGGCCGTTGAATTGTTCGGGTGACGCGTAGCGGGGAGTTCCGAGAAAAACGCCGGCGACGGTGGTGTCGCTGAGAGTTGCGGCGGTTTCGTCCGATTCGGGAATCAGGACAT